>JAPOXG010000110.1 GCA_026707225.1 Chloroflexota bacterium | reverse complement strand
AATACAGCGGCGTACGGGGTCATCAGAAGCAACAATGCCACCAATATTCTGAAGCTCTTAACAGCTCTCATTTATAGCCTCCCACGTTTGACGTCTTTGCTATTGGTCGAGAATATCAACCGCAATCATTCTAACACCGATTTAGCCGATGTCCTAGAAACCCGACCATTTCTAAGCGCCTCGGATACCAAGTTCGGTTACAGATTAGATGCGCCGGGTACGAGTCTCGCCAGCGATGTACATTCTGTGTCTACAACTTTTTGCAATTTCGGGGTACTTTCTGGGTGATCCGAGAGGAAGACTATGACCGTATCCCATTGGCAGCGCGCCGAACAGCAAGAACGCGAAATCGACTTCCTGGTGGTTGGCGCCGGTCTGGCTGGGGGCGCGGCCGCCGCCTTCGCCAAGCAAGTCCACGGCCGCGATGTGGTCGTCACCGATGCGCGCGACGTCGGGCTGGGCGCCAGCGGACGCAACGCCGGCTTCATGATCAGCGGTCTCGACACTTACTATCACCGCGCGATAGAAGAATACGGCCATGATACCGCGCGCGAGGTCTGGGATATGTCGCGCCGCAGCTTCATGCACTGGCGCGAATTTATAGCGAACAGCGCCATTGAAGTGCCCATCGACAACAGCGGCTCCCTGCTGCTGGCTGAAACCCGCGAAGAAGCAAAAGAGCTGGAGCTGGCCGCCCGCGCGCTCTCGGCTGACCAAATCGAAATCGAGTATTACAGCCGTGATCCTTTGGGACGCGGCTATTGCGCCGCCATTGAGCAGCCCCTGGATGCCGGCGTGCAGCCCTACCTGCTGGCGAAGACGATCATGGCGCAGAGCGGCGCCGAATTGATCGCCAACAATGAACTCTATCGCCTGGAAGAAGACCAGGGCGCCGTGCGCGTCCACACGCGGAAATTCTTGTTCAAAGCGCGTTATGTCATGCTTTGCACCAACGCTTATTCGCCGATGATCGATCCTTACTTCGTCGGCAAGGTCCGGCCGATGCGGGCGCAGTGCCTGGTGACCGAGCCGTTGGATCACGTTCCCGTTCCCTACTGCGGATACAGCGATTATGGCTACATGTATTACAGAACAACCTTTGACGGGCGCTTCCTGCTCGGCGGCGGGCGCAAGCAGCATCAGAGCGAAGAGAACGACACCACGGAAGACCGGTTGAATCCAAAGGCGCATGCTTTCTTGGATCGGTATCTGGCCAAGTACTTCCCCGATGTGAAGGCGCCGGTGGCGCACCGCTGGAGCGGCATCATGGGCTTCAGCTGTGATGGGCTGCCCTTGGTCGGGACCTTGCCGCACATGCCGCGCGTCGGCTTCGCTGTTGCTTACACCGGTCACGGCTTGGCGCTGGCCGCCGCCTCGGCCGAGCGCGCGGTGGACAAACTGCTCAATGGCGTCTCAGCAGGCGCCGTCGATGTCGCGCGCTTTGAATAGGCCTAGCTATTACCACTCGGCGATGGAACCGTCTTGGCGTCGCGTAAGCGGATTTCGCCAGCGCAAACTGTGATCGGAAGCGGCGCGGATCTTCTCCTCGTCCAGCGCGATGCCCAATCCCGGCGCCGTCGGCACATTGACATAGCCGTCTTCATAGCGAAACACTGATGGGTCCGCCAGATAGTCAAGCAGGTCGGCAGACTTGTTGTAATGAATGCCGAGGCTCTGTTCTTGAATCAAGGCGTTGTAGGCGATCGCGTCGACTTGAATGCAGGAGGCGAGCGCGATCGGTCCGAGCGGGCAATGTGGCGCCAGCGCGACATCATAAGCTTCCGCCATCGCCGCAATGCGAAGCACCTCGGAAATGCCGCCGGCGTGCGACACATCGGGCTGAATAATATCGACGCTGCCTTCCGCCAGGATGGTCTTAAAATCCCAGCGCGAATACATCCGTTCTCCCGTGGCAATCGGGATTGACGTAGAGCGCTTGAGATCGAGCAGCGCCTCATTGTGCATCGGCAAGATCGGCTCCTCCACGAACATCAAATGAAAGGGCTCCAGCTCGCGAATCAGCATCTTCGCCATCGGCTTATGCACCTTGCCGTGGAAATCGACCGCGATGCTGAAGTCATTCCCCACTTGCGAACGCACCGCCGCCACCCGCGCCACCGCCTCGTCAATGTGCTGAAAAGTATCCATATAATGCACCGTGTTCACCGCGCCCATCTTGATCGCGGCCAAGCCTTCGTCCTTTCGCTGCTGCGCCTGAGCGGCGACGTCCTCTGCTGTCTCACCGCTGATGCCGGCGTAAATCTGCACGCGGTCGCGCACTTTGCCGCCGAGCAAGTCATAAATGGGCAGTCCGTGAAACTTCCCCTTGATATCCCACAGCGCTTGATTCACCCCCGCGATCGCGCTCATCATCACCGGACCGCCACGATAGAAGCGCGCCCGGAACAGCGTCTGCCAGATGTCCTCAATCTGGCGCGGATCACGCCCAATGAGAAAGTCCGCCATATCCTCCACCGCGCCGCGAACGGTGCCCGCCTGCCCTTCGACGATCGGCTCGCCCCAGCCTTCGTAGCCGTCGTCCGTTGTGACCTTTAGAAATAACCAGCGGGGCGGGACGGTGAAAAGCTCCAGCATCTTGATTTTCATGAAGCGTCTCCTCATTCAACTGCCCGAATCCGCGATTCCATTATAATGCTATGCTAGATGGCAAGAACAAGTGGAGAAAGGCAATCACCGTTGAATCGCTTGCGTGGATTGTTTTCCCGGCGTCTTTTCATTCTCGCACTGCCCTTCGCTCTGATATTCGCCTATGGCCATGCGCCTGTCTTCGCCGCAACAACAGACGACGGGACAGCGGGGGTGAATCCCTTCATCCCGCTGATGCTTGCGCTGGGCGTCATCTTGCTGGCATCGCGGGCCGGCGGCGCGATCGCCCGTCTGCTCAATCAGCCACGCGTCCTGGGGCAATTGATCGTCGGCCTCATCCTCGGACCAACTGTGCTGGATATGCTGCACTGGGGCATTCTCCAGGGTGTTGACCTGCAAGGCACGATCAAAGAATTCGCCGAACTCGGTGTGCTGCTGCTGATGTTCAATATCGGCTTGGAAGTGCACTTGAGCGAATTGGCGAAAGTCGGCAAGGTGGCGGTCTTCGCCGGCGTGCTGGGTGTGGTGGTGCCGATCGCGCTGACCGCGGTGGTCTTGCTGCCGGCCGGCTATGACATGATTCCAGCCTTCTTTGCCGGCGTCACCCTTGCCGCCACCTCCGTCAGCATATCGGCGCAGGTCCTGCTCGAGTTGGGCTACCTGCATACTAAAGAGGGCAACGCCTTGCTCGCCACGGCGCTTATCGACGATGTGCTCGCTATCCTGGCTGTGTCTTTGACGCTGGTGCTGGCGGGCGCCGGTAATGCCCAAGGCAACGCGGAATTCAGCCAGTTGCTGGTCATCATTTTGCAAATGGCGGGATACATCCTGGTCGCCTTCCTGCTGGCATGGTATGCGCTGCCGCGAATCATGCAATGGATCCAGCGCCGACCGCAATTGTCACAGGCTTATGGCATCCCGATATTCGCCCTGGTGAGCGCGCTGCTCTTCGGCTGGTCAGCGGAATATTTCGGCGGCGTCGCCGCGATCACAGGCGCCTTTATCGCCGGCGTTGGCTTGAGCAAATTAGCTCCCGCGATGAAACACGATATCGAACAGACGATGAGCCACCTGGCCTACGTCTTCCTGGTGCCGATATTTTTTGTCGATGTCGGCTTGGAAACGGACCTCAGCGCCTTTCCGCTTGATGCCCTGCCATTTATGTTGATACTGCTGCTGATGGCGGTCATCAGCAAAGTATTCGGCGCCGGCTTTGGCGCTCGCGTTGGCGGCTTCAACCTGCGCGAGTCGCTGCGAGTGGGCGTCTGCATGGTGTCGCGCGGCGAAGTCGGTCTGATCATTATCTCAATTGGCTTGACCAGCGGCATCCTGGACGGGGGCAGCGAATTGTACGCGTCGCTTTTCATGGTCATACTATTGACGACAGTCTTGACCCCGCCGATGGTGCGCTGGGTATTCCAGGGCAGAAACCAAGATAAGATCCCCAACCCCGCGCTGGCCGGCGCGGCGACAGGAGACTGATCATGATGAAACTGATTATCCTCATCACATCCAACGTAGAAAACGGCCTGGATGTTGCCGTTCGCTGGCAAGAGGCGGGCGCGCCCGGCGTCACCGTGCTCAAGAGCTTCGGTCTCTACAGCCTCCAGCGAAAGATGACGGGCGACAGTTTGGAGGTGCCGCTGCACATCGCCAGCTCCATGACCAGCATGATGGCTTACGTGCTGCGCGAGATGGAACTCAATAATCATGTCCTGCTTTCAGTCGTGCCGGAGGAACTGGTTCCGACGCTTTTGGAGGAAGCGCGCACCGTCATGGGCGACTTGCTGGAGCCGAATCACGGCGTCGCTTTCGTCGTGCCGCTTGACGAGGCGATTGGCGTACGACAGCCAGACGGCGAGGATGGCTAAAGCGCCGGTGGAAAAACCGCGAAGGGCAGACTTATCCACCCTGCAACCTTTGAATTGCTGGACAATACAACTCTGGACTAAACCCCTCCGCGCAGAAACGTCTCACCACGCGGAGTGCAGGTTCCCCCAGATAGGTAAGAGCCCCATACGGATCAAGGGCTGCCTCCACCCCGACCGAGGGTTTCCCGCACTCTAATTCTTCATACTTGCGCGTAGTCGAATCATAGACAAACCCCGCTTCATATCTATGTATGTGGCAAGCCTCATGGGCAAGCGTGCCAGCCGTATTGTGCAGATCATCAATGTAGCTGGCGCCGAATCCTTGAAGCACATCGATATGGCATGTTCCCAAGCCGACTTTTCTTTCTGTCGCATACGCCAGCCCGGTGCAATCCTCCCACGAATACGGGAGAAGGTCGACATGTCCTTCTGGGAGCTCAACAATCTTGTCAATTCCGCCAATGACGTATGCGTACCATTCCGGCGCCCTTCTCTCCAACAAATCCAATACCGCGCTGACATGCCGAACAAAACGACTCGAACCTTCAATCAAGGGTCGCGACGGCGGGATCGCGGACGGTTGAGCAGGCGCGGGACACTGATTGTTTTGGAATGCCCAGTAGCCGGCGACCCATTCTTCGTCGCTGTGGCATTGCCGGTTGACGAAACAGCAATTGTCTACATTTGCCGGCGCGCTGGCCACAGGCTGCGCAGGCGTCGCTGGCTCAGGCTGGGCGGGCGCGGCGCATTGCCCGTTCTGATACGCCCAGTAGCCGGCGACCCATTCTTCGTCGCTCCGACATTGCCGGTCAACAAAGCAGCAATTGTCGATTGGCTGACCCGCCGGCGCTTTCGGCTGCGGAGATCCGCTTGGCTCACCGCTGTCGACGCGGCTGTAATCGACCCAATCCGCCAGCCAGACTTCACTTCCATTGCGGTCGATCTTCAGCCAGCGATTGAAGCTGCCGACCACTTGCAGAATGGTTCCCGATCTCACAGTGTCAGCGATGTCGGCATTGAGGCTGGGCGCGGCTCTCAGATTAAGGCCTCTATTGGCGCGAATGGAATACTCCTGCGCAGACGCTATGCCGAGCAGAAGTAAACATGCAAGCATCACTGCAATGTATTTGGATCGCATCAAGAGTCTCCTTATTCGCTTTCAACACATATAGTACGTAAGATTAACAGATTCGCGTGTCAAACCGCCAATAACAAGCAAACCATCGGTCGCGCGCTCCACGCCGCCAGTTCATCGTACGCTGGCCAGTTTCTGGCAGCATGACTCTGCGAAAATGACGGACGATACTCCGGATCGTTCCGGGTTCAACCTTGAGTGACAGTCGGTTTCTGTTAGAATCATTGCGCCATTCAGGGAAGTAGCTCAATCGGCAGAGCAGGTGCCTTTGGAGCACAAGGTTAAAGGTTCGAGTCCTTTCTTCCCTGCACGACTCAAGCGAGAAAGTCCGCCGCGGCGGGCTTTCCTTTTCAACCGGCCAAATCGTTTTCGCTTCCCGCGCCAGCGATCCCCGGATGATAATCAAAAGTCAGGATGCTGCGAATCGCCCCATGCGCCGCGGCCGTCGGGGCGATGGGCTCGGCCGCGTGCCACAAAATCGCGTCGTTGAAGAGATAACTGTCGAGGACCTGCTCAAGGCGAAATGACGTCAAGAGCTGGCGATCATCATCGTATATGGAGACCTCTCCACCCTTGGCGTTGACTAACTCAGCCAGGCGCACGGTCACGAAGGCGGCGCCGTCTCGATGAATGCCTTCCGGCGTCGGATGTCCCTGCGCGCTGAGGTCTGCCGTGACGCGTATCAGATGGGCCTGCACTTCCCAATATTGCTTCCATTGGGCCTCTTCCAGCGGGAACTGAGCGAAGTCAAAACGGATGAGTTCGCGCAGAAATGGGTTGTCAAAGGTGCTATCCAACAGGGGAGCGAACTTGCGAACGATTCCGCCGGTGACGCGATTTATATCGGCGCTCTGGAAATAATCTTTGTGGGGCAAGCGCGCCAACTCACCCGTCAACGGGGAAAACCGGAAGCGACCATAGCGGCGGAATCGATAGCGCGCGCCGCCGGGCAGGTATTCGTCAGCCGGCAAATCGGCGTAATCAATCGACAGGCTGAGCCAAGACTGCCGCAATTCGTCCGATATGCGTAAGTCGCTCGCTCGCAGCAGGCTGTAGCCCTGCCGCCTGATTTCATCTTTTATGTCTTGAGCGGTCGAAATGTCCGGCATGCTACGCTACGCTGTCATCCGCGCAATGAGAGAGCCCAAAATCTCGATGCCAGCTTGAAGGGCAGCGACTGGCAGAAAGCTGAATGAAAGCCGCAGGTGATGCTTCCCGTCATCCGGATTCACAAAATCCCTTTGCCGGAGGCGAAGTATAGGCCCCGCTCTTTCGCTCTTGTTTCCAGCGCGTCCACATGGGCAGAAGGCGGCAGGCGCAGCCAAATGAAATAGCCGCCAGCGGGCCGCGTCCATTCGACGCCAGCTGGCATACATGATTCCAAGGCAGCCAACGCGATATCACGGCGCCGTCGGTATTGCCCGCGCAGCCAGTGAATATGCGCCTCCCATGCGCCACTGCGGCAATAATCGGCGACGACCGCCGCGCTGAACGGATTGGCGCCCCCGCCCATGCGCAGCAGACCGCTTTCAACGAAGCCGGTGATCCGCTCCGCTGACGCAATCAACCAGCCAATTCTCAAGCCCGGCGCCAACGTCTTCGAAAAAGTGCCCAGCCGCAAAACATTCTCGCCGCCGGCCAGCTCATAAAAGCTCGGCAGCGGATCGCCCTTGAAGCGAAGATCGCTGTAGACATCATCCTCGACGATGGCGAAACCGTACTCGCGGCTCAATTCGATGACAGCCCGCCGGCGTTCCACCGCCATAACGATGCCGGAGGGATTCTGGAAATTGGGCACGACGTAATAGAAGCGCGGCGTCTTTCCATTCGCCGCCAGCTCCCGCAGGTTGCGCTCCAGCTCGGCGACAATGATGCCGTCATCGTCGATCGGCGCGGAACGCATCTCCAGCCCATGATCGCGAAAGATATGCAGCGCATCGCGATAAGACGGCGCGTCAACCAGTATCGCATCGCCCGGGGTCGTCAGGCGCTGCGCAATCATACCGACGCCCCCAGTCGAGCCGCCGATGATCATCAGATTTTCGCGGCTGATGGCGAGGTTTTCGCGGCGATTGAGTCGCTCAACCAGAAAATCGATCAACCGCGGGTTTCCCTGCTCATCGCCGTAATTCAGAAAACGAGCGACGCTGCTGTCTTGCCAAGCGGCCGCAATCACCCGCTGCAGCGCGTCAACCGGCAGAAGATCTAAAGACGGATGACCGGCGAAGAGCGGAATACTGCCGGCGACAACGCCTTGTGGTGTGGCAGCCGGATTCATCTATTGCGGCTTTGCTTCCGGCGGCAGCGGCGTGATATAGCTCTTGCCGCCGAGCGCTCGCTCAAAGTCGGCTTTTGCCGCCGCCAATACATCGGGCTTGGTCAGCAAATCGAGACCGGCAAGCGCCATCGTTTTCGCGGCGAAGATCATGCCTTTGGCGCCGATGCTCGAGCCCGACGACGCCACCGTCTGCCAGCTGTGACCGGGCGTGCCCAGGGGCCAGCAGGTGGTCGTAATCTGGCCCGTCGGCGTGATCCAACTGACATCCGCCACTTCGGTCGATCCACCCAAACGCGGTGGCGTCGGCGAATGCGGGAAGACGCCTTCCCACAGGGGATCGTCCATCGTCGCCGGATCCAGCTCGACGCGGGTCGACTTCTGCATCCAGTCGAAGCCATTTTGAACCGAGCCGGCCGGAAAAGTGGCTTGAAGCTGGCGAGCGAATTGGCGTTCCTGCTCGGTGAATGCCATGTCGTCCACAGCCGCCATCTTGTCGTAGAGCAAATCGGATATCACCTGGTTCGGCAAGATGTCGTAACAGCCGGTGATGAATTCAATTTCATGCGCCGTGCCGCTCATCAGCGCCGCGCCCTTGGCGATGTCCTGCATCCATTGATACATCTCCTCGACCTGCTCCCGCTGCGGCGCCCGCACGAAATACCAAACTTGGGCGAAAGCCGGCACGACATTCGGCGCCTGCCCCCCGCTGGTGACCACACTGTGAATCCGCGATTCGGGCGGGACATGCTCGCGCATGTAATTGACGCCAACATCCATGAGCATCACGCCGTCAAGCGCGCTCCGCCCCAGCCAAGGCGATCCGCCAGCATGGGCGGCCACGCCGTGAAAGTTCACCTTGAAAGAATTCATCGCCAGTGACGAGCCGTTCCAGGTGATATTGGTATCGCCCGGATGCCAGCTGATCGCCGCGTCCAGATCATCGAAAACCCCGTCGCGGGCCATGAAGGTCTTGCCCACCAGCGTCTCTTCCGCCGGGCAGCCGTAAAAGCGTATCGTGCCTTTGATGTCGCCCTGCTCCACTGCCGCTTTCAGCGCCATGACGGAACCCATACAGGCGGCGCCGAACAAGTTGTGGCCGCAGCCGTGCCCGGCGCCACCGGCTTCTATCGGGGCCTTTTCGCTGGCGAGCTGCTGCGACAAGCCCGGCAAGGCATCGTATTCACCGAGAAAGCCGACTGTCGGTCCTCCTTCACCCCATTCGGCGATGAACGCGGTCGGCATCCCGCCGGCGCCCCAGCGGATGGAAAAGCCATCCTCTTCCAGCTTTCGCGCCAGCAGCTTGGCGGCGTACGCTTCCTGCAGCGCCACCTGTGGATGATCCCAGATGTCCTTGGCGATGTAACTCAATTCTTCGTCGCTTGCCGTGATGTGCTCCAGAATGATGTCGCTTGCGTCCATCGCCGCTCTCCGTATCCGCGCCCGTCTTTGGCTGCCGAGGTTAACGCAATCCGCAGCAATTTTGAAGAGAGCGATGTCCCGAAGACGAGCGAACCGGTGGCGGCGCGCCCAAAGATCCTAACGCCGGTTCTGCAACAGATGAGGTGAGCGGACCTAGAAATGAGAGACGCCCCACGGGGTGCGGGGCACCGGGGACGGAATAAATTTGCTTAGAATAAATTTAGTTACTTACCATCAGACTAACATTTTCTCAGACGCCTGTCAAGAAAATCTGCACAAATCTGAGCGCTCTCCTTTGGACATTATTGCTGAATTGCGGCGCAGCTGCGTTCGGCTCGGCTTGGCGGACCCTCATTTTCCCGCGCCTGCCATTTCGGTCCGTTTGCCCAATGCCTCCAGCATTTCTTCTACAGTGGTAAACTTGACGCGGCTTCGTCCGCTATCAACGCCACGCTGCAACTCAATTTCATCCAGAATCTTCCACTCATCGAAAGAGATGAAATTCGGTTTGCGCATCCGCGCCAATTGCAGAACGCTCTCTTCGCGCGTATCCCGTGGCTGCAGCGCTTCTCCCGCCGCCAGATCTTCCAGGAAACAATTCGCCGATTCAACCGCGTCGGGTTTGTTGGTGCCGATGATGCCGCTCGGTCCCCGCTTGATCCAGCCGACGACGTAATTGCCGGTCAGGCGCTCTCTGCCTTCGTGCCGGGTCAGCACACGTCCGCAATCGTTGGGTATCGTGCCCCAGCGATCGTAAAAGGGCACATCACGCAGCGGCACGCCGCGATAACCAACCGAGCGGAAGATCATATCAACCGGGAACACCTCAAATTGATCAGTCGCGCGCGGCCGGAGATTGCCGTTTTGATCCAGGTAGAGCTCATTCTTGACGATCTGCATCGCCTCGACTTTTTCCTCGCCGATGATCTCTCTGGGAGATACCAGGAAGCGCATGATGATGCGCCGCGACTTTCCGGTGAGCCCGCGATCGACATAAGACTGCAAAATCTTGACGTTGCGGATCGCGCTGCGGTCGCGCGCTTTCTTAAGGCGCGTGGCGCTGAGTTCATCCAGCGACGCATCTTCACACTCGACGATGATATCGGCATCGGCCATCTCGCCAAGTTCTTTGATCTCGGGATTGGTGAAGGCGGCTTGCGCAGGACCCCGACGCCCTAATACATAAATCTCTTCGACTTCACTGCGCCTCAACGCTTCCAGCGCGTAATCGGCGATATCAGTCCCATACAATTCTTCCGGCGTCCGCGCCAAGATCCGCGCGACATCCATCGCCACATTGCCGACCCCGATCACCGCCACGCGTTTGATGCCCGACAAATCGAAGTCATAGTCATGATAATCAGGATGTCCGTTGTACCAGCCGACGAACTCTGTCGCCGCGTAACTGTTGGGCAGGTCCTCGCCCGCTATTCCCAGCTTGCGGTCCGTCTGCGCGCCGACCGCATAGATGATGCCATGATAATGCTCGCTCAAGTCAAAGCGGGTGACATCGGCGCCGAATTCGATATTGCCGAAGAATCGAAAGCGCTCGTGTGAAGCGATGCGACTGTAAAGCTTGGTAACAGACTTGATCTTGGCGTGATCTGGGGCGACTCCCCCACGCACCAACCCGAAGGGCGTCGGCAATCGCTCATACATATCGACAAAGATCTGCGGTTCGCCCTGCTTCAGCAGATGGTCGGCGGCATAAAAGCCCGATGGACCGGATCCGATGATCGCCACGCGAACTTGCGAAGTTTTGCCGCAGTCTCCCATCATTGCGTTGCCCCGCTGTCATCCGCCAAGGGAATAACCAAATCCTTTCGGAAAGGCGTCAGCGATAGCAACTCGCCCTTTTCATTCACCACAAAAAGGTCTTCAATCCTTACGCCGAAGCCGCGTTCAGGATAATACAAGCCGGGTTCAATGGTCAAGATATTCCCGATCTGACAAATGTCGTCCTGGCGCAGGTGACTAATCGACGGCCGCTCGTGAATATCAATGCCCACGCCGTGTCCCAAGCTATGGACGTATCCCTCCATCGTGCTTGGATGCGACCGCGTAGTCGGATGCCCCGCCTTTTCAAAATGATCGAGAACCGCTTCTTGCATCAGATGAGTCGGCTTGTTGAGGCCGAAAGCCTCGACAGAAATGTCGAAGGCTTCCAAAACTGTTTCGTAGGTTTCGCGAACCGCAGGCGGCGCGTAGCCGATGCACCAGGTGCGCGTCATATCGTGGTGGTAACCGCCGCCCAACTCGCGCGGAAAGAGATCAAAGACGATTGCCTGCCCCACTTGCAGCGGCATATCCGCTTCGCCACGACTATGCGGGAAGCCGGCATCGCGGCCCTGCGCGAATATCATGTTGGTATCTTCCAGACCACGCGCCATTAACTCCCGCCGCGCCAAGTCCTTCACATCGCCGATGGTGACGCGCCCACCGTCTTCATCAACTAGGTGATCTCCAGAGCGCCGCAAGCCAGCGATGAAATTCCAGGCGATCTCCATGACGGCGTTGGTACGCGCCGCCACCGTTTTGATTCGCGCGATCTCATCAGCGTCCTTCGTTAGCATCGCCTCCTCTATCAGCGTATGCTCGGCTTCGGCGCGAAAGTCGAATTGAGCCAAGCCTGCCTTCAACGCTTCGTATAGCGCAATTGTCTGGTTGACCTGCCAGGTACCGTAGAGACCGATTCGTCCGGCGCTCAAACCGAGCCGCAGCAGGACATCGGACCAATGCAGCATTGACGCCCGAATGCTGTTTCCTTCCGCTTCCTTGTAGCGGTCATAGAAACCGAGTTCGACATCGGTCAGCACATCCAAGCCCGATTTGGCCGCCTCTTCCAGATCCATTCGATTGCAGACCAGCAGGGCCGGCTTGTCGAGCGCTTTGAATATCGAACCGTGGGTGATGCGCGCGCCATTGCTGAGGTAGTAACGCGCCGTATTGAATTCCTCGCCGCCGGTCACGATGATCGCGTCCAGCCCGCGATCGCGCATTAGCCGATCAACATCAGATTTCATGCGTCAACTCCCCTAACGCCAGCAAATCGCTGCCCAAATATGAGCGAATATTAACGCATGAGTTTATCAGGAAACCAGGTCGCGTTTCAAATGACGGATTGGAGCGCCGTAAGCAGGCCTACTTCCTGTTTGGGCAGAACCGTGCGCGGATCCAGCAAAACGCGGCCATCGGCGATGCGCGCGATCACCGGCGGATCCGCCTCGCGCAATTTCTCCATAGCGCGATCGGGCGATTCGCATTCGAGGGCGAGCAGCGCGGTGGGCAGCGCCGCACCCGGCAGACTGCCGCCGCCAACGGTCGATTCGCCATGGACAACCGCCCCGCCGACTTGCGCCGCCCAACGTTCTGCCGTCGTTCGGATGTCGTCCAGCGAGCGCGAAATCATCCGCCAGACCGGTATCTGTTCCAGCGCTTCATCGCGTCGATAATGCTCCAGAGTGGCGATTAGCGCGGCGTAGGTCAACTTGTCGACGCGCAGGGCGCGCGCCAGCGGATGGCGCTTGAGTTTCGCCAGCGCATCAGCCTGGCCAACGATGATGCCCGCTTGTGGTCCTCCGAGCAGCTTGTCTCCGCTGAAGCAGACCAGATCGACCCCGGCGGCGATGCTTTCCTGAATCGTCGGCTCATGCTCCAGGCCGAATCGCGCCGTGTCCATCAGCGCGCCGCTGCCGAGATCGTCGACAGCCAGCAAGCCGCGCCCGCGAGCCAGCGCCGTCAATTCACTCAAAGTTGGCTGCTCGACAAAACCGACCTGCTTGAAATTGGAGGAATGGACGCGCAGCAGCATGGCCGAGTTTTCGCTCAACCCTTCTTCATAGTCCGTGATGCGCGTGCGATTGGTCGTGCCCACCTCGACGAGTTCAGCGCCGCTCTCGCTCATGATCGCTGGAATACGGAAGCCGCCGCCGATTTCCACCAATTGGCCGCGCGAAATGATGACCTGCTTGCCTTTGGCGAGCGCGCTGAGAATAAGAATCAGCGCGGAGGCGTTGTTGTTGACGACCAGCGCGTCTTCAGCGCCGGTCAAGTCGCGCAGGATGCCGCTGGCCTGCGCCAAGCGACTGCCGCGTTTCCCCGTCTCCAAATCGAATTCCAGCGTGTTGTATGCGCCGGCCGCCGCCACAATCGCCGCCTGCGCGCTCTTGGATAGCAGCGCTCTTCCCAGATTGGTATGGATAATCACGCCGGTTGCGTTGATGACGAGCCTCAGCGTCGATTTCTGCTGACGGCTCAATATAGCCTCGACGCCTTGCGCCAGCGCGCCTTGGCAAATGTCAACCGGCGCCGAAGCTAATATCGCTCGCCGCGCTTCATTCAATTGCGCCCGAATGGCGGCAACCACCAGGTCCCGGCTGTAGACTTCCACCAAGTGCTGTAATTCGCTCTGTGCCAGCAAAGAATCGACGGAGGGCAGGCGCCGAAGCAGAGCCTGTCTATCGTTCATTCGCCAATTCTCGGTTGCGCAGGAAAACTTCAATCACAGCAATCAAGAGCATCAAAATCAGAAGGATGGGCAGCGACATATAGCGCGGAATCATGAGCCAGGCGCAGGTTACAACGATGATGCCGATCCACACGCTGCGCCTGACGACCACGCCGGCGAGGGGAACACGATCGTTGACCGGCCTCAGGCGCTGGCTGACCAGACGCATGAAGGGGATTGATGTGCCTGTCACCGCGATCTGCAGCAGGATGAAAAAAAGCCAGATCTCGCCGCCGATCCGCGGACGGGTGGAGATGACCAAATACAGCAGGCCGCCCCAGCCAATGACAATCATTAGCAGCGAGGCCAATAATACGCCTCGCTGTTCTCCGTCAGAGCCGCGCGTCGACGTAGCGGACGATCCTTCACGATTGTCTTGACTGGTTCGACTGTAGAGCATGCCAATTCGCCTGAACTAAGAGAGCCTTGATGTTGCCTTGTGCGGTTCCGCGACAACCGACTCCAACTGTATTGTAAATCAGCCGCCAAATGTGAGCAGACCGCTGGAAGGCGAATCTTGGTCAAACCAACTGCTCGATTAGCGCCCGCGTTTCACCGGACGGTTTGACGCCCAACTTTCGCCTGAGCATCCGCTCAAGCAGCTTGTATTGCTGCCGCGCATCGGCGTTCCGCCCGAGGTTGATGAACATCTGCATGGCGCCGCGATGAATATCTTCGCGCTGCGGCACTTCTTTCAGCGCCCGAGCATAGTATCCCAGCGCTTCGTCCCAAGCCCCGCGATCCGTCTTCAAGCGCGCCATGCCTATCAGCGCCTCGGCGTACATGGACTTCAGTTGGTTGCGGCGCGCTTCCACCCAGGGCAATTTGACCGGGTGCAAGAACGGCGCCTTGTAGATTTCGATAGCGCGCAGGTAAAGCAGCTCCCGTTCGCGCGCGTCGTAGGAAAGCAATGCGCCTTCCATCGCCTGCTCGAAATCCGCTACATCATAATGACGAACAATTTTGTCGCTCGGCGCGTAAAAGCCAGTTGAGTAAGCGGTCAATTCATAATTGGCGCCATCGTCAACGTATACCGAGATTCGTTCCGTGATCTTGCGTTTGGTCACGTGGAAGACATTGGTCGCGTCGCGCACCGATAGCTTGGGCCAGAATATCTCGAAAATCTGATCACGCGTGACCAGCGGATTGTCAATAAAGTAGAAGAACAGATTGCGCGGCAAGGCGCCATCCCAACTGCTAATCTCTCGACCGTTGGAAAGGGCGTGCCCGCGGCCGAAGGCGTATACCTCCAATTGCGGCTTCAGACTGGTTGCCTTGGCGAAGAGCAGATTGCTGCTGCGATGCTCCGTTCCCAGGACGACCACCTCGTCGCGATTCACCCAGCTGATCCAGGGATCATAGGTCAGCAAACGCGAATTGATCGCCAACTGCGCCTTGTCGGGCAGATTGGCGATCGCCGCGTTCATAAATTGGCGAAAATCCTCATCCTGCGGAATGCGATCCAACTCATCCAAATACAGGACGACTCGTTGGTGGTCAAGCCGAGCGAGATCGTTAGCCAGCGCTTCGCCGATTTCGGACGGCCTGCCATTCGCCAAGATCGCCTCCAGCGACTGACCGAAGCCGGCTTCGACATGGCGGATTTCTTCAACCAGACGGCGCAGCCAATTCGCTAAGCCGCTGGTCCGCTCGGGCAGACGAAAGTAGAGCAGGCCCTCGCTAAGGTCATTCAGAAAGTAACTGAGGAAGATATTTCGGTGGTTCGTCCAAGGATAAAGAAGAATGACCTTCTTGCCTGCGGACGATGCGCGAAAGGACTCGAAGGAGACACTGGTGATCGCATGCGACAACATCTCATAACCTTTCGACGCGCATCGTACGCTTCGGATGCGGAAATACTTTAGAAACAGATAGTTTTAGCATTTTAAGTATTATGCGCCTGCAAAGGTCAGGATATGTTACCACACTTGTCCTTGCCGCCAACATATTCGCAACCATACTTGCGCGGATTCCGATGCTGACTATTTCTACTGTATAATACTCTCCACTTACTTTCGTAATGCAGTCCAAGGCCTCTATCGGCGCAAACGCTCTTTTCAACGGGCGAGCCAATCCAGCGCCCAAGCCCAAGCCGGCTGCTCTCTTGCGCGCCGCCTTCGGCAATCCGACGGCATCATGCGGCGGGCCAGAATGCCCAATCTTGTTTTCAGTCTGAAGTGAAGCGACTTCCAGCGCCCGGCGACGCCAGCCCTGAGGCTAAACTTCTTCGATTGAAATGGTCTCAATCTTATCGGCGGCGACAGAGGCGCTAGGACGCTGCGGATCAATTCTCTGCAGCGAATGCAGCGCCTCCAGGCTCGGCCCGTCGGCGACCTGACCAAAGACAGCGTGCCTGCCATCGAGATGCGGCGTCGGCACGAAGGTGATGAAGAACTGCGAGCCGTTGGTATTGGGACCGGCGTTGGCCATGCTGAGCGTACCGGGCGCGTCGTGTCGAATCTTCAGCGCCGCTGGCTCATCATCCCAGCGGTAGCCGGGTCCGCCGCGGCCGGTGCCCGTGGGGTCGCCACCTTGCGCCATGAAGCCGTCCAGTACGCGGTGGAAGATGACGCCGTCATAGAAGCCGTCGCGCGCCAGGAAGACGAAATTGTTCACCGAGATCGGCGCCCGATCGGCGAAGAGGTCGATGGCGATGGCGCCTTTGCTGGTGTTCATGATGGCGCGGTATGTCTTCTTGGCATCGATCTGCATGGCAGGCGGGCTGGCGTATTGCTTGGGCATGGGGGGCTCCTGTTGGGTGTGGGTCGGTGTGAACGGGGAGGGTAGCAGA
>JAPOXG010000098.1 GCA_026707225.1 Chloroflexota bacterium | reverse complement strand
AAACTCCAATTTGTTGCGGATAGACGTCTGTGCTGAAAACGTGTCCGCTCCTCAGCTCCTTGTGGGAGAGGGGGCCGCGGGGTGAGGGGTTAATCCAAACCCCCATACGGCGCGACGAATGCCTCTACTTCGGGCATGGTCGGCATGAAATTGGCGCAGCCATGCTCGGTGACGACGATGGCGCCGCAGGCATTGCCCAGCCGCGCCGACTTGTACCAGCCCCAATCGTTGACCAGCCCATAGACGAAGCCGCCGCCAAAAGCATCGCCCGCGCCCAGGATATTGGTCACCTCTACCGGGAAGCCGGGCGCGTCGATTATCTCGCCGTCGTTCAAATGAATGCGCGCGCCCTCCGGTCCGATCTTTTCGACGACCGCCTCGGGACCCAGCTGCAGCATCACTTCGATTGCCGAGCGCGTATCGCCTGCGACTTTCGTATCCGACACCTGGGAATGGGTGAGGCTCATCTGCGAGACATCGCTGAGCATGGCCGCGTTGATTTCGTCTTCGGTGCCGATGACCACATCAACCAGCCGCAAAACACTCCGCGCGACCACGCCGAATGCGCGCACATCGTGCCATTGATCGGGGCGG
The DNA here is from genome assembly GCA_026707225.1 of Chloroflexota bacterium. Lineage (GTDB taxonomy): Bacteria > Chloroflexota > Anaerolineae > Aggregatilineales > Phototrophicaceae > UBA6055. The sequence goes on along the minus strand of JAPOXG010000098.1, from coordinate 100,487 downwards.
AAATCGATATCAAAGATGACGGTCGCGCCCTCGTCCCAGGCCAGCTCAGCCGCGAACATCGTTGCGCTGCGGCTCGGCTCCCGGCTCAAGTTAGTGCCGGCGAATTGAAACACCTTACAATCGCCCAGCGGCGCCGCCAGCACATCATCAATATTCAGGTTGATATCAGCGCAATTGTCGCGATAGAAAACCAGCGGGAATTTATCCGGCGGCTCGATGCCCAGCACGGCGGCCGACGTGCGATGCGCCGGCTTGCGCGGGATGAAGCGCGTCTCCACGCCTTCCTTGTTGAGAAAGTGCATGATGAAATCGCCGATTGGGTCAGCGCCGACCGCGGTCAGCAGCGCCGTTTTCAACCCCAGGCGCCGGCCGCCGACGCTGATATTGGTGGGCGACCCGCCGACATAAGCGGCGAAACTGTTGATCTCGACGAAGGGCGCGCCGATGTCATTGGAGTACAGGTCGATTGAGCTGCGCCCCATGTGCAGGGAATCGTAGGTCTTGCTCATCTGGGCTATCCTTCAATCTCGTCCAGCCGCACCGGACGATTCTCGCGCATGGATCGCATGCCAGCCATCGCCATCAGCACCGGCGCGCGGCCGTCGTTCCCGACCACCGGCACTCGCTTCCCGTTTGATATCGCATCGACGAAGTCGATCATCTCAGTGACATAACTTTCAAAGTAGCGCTCGACGAAGAAATGAAGCGGTAAATCACGCCTGACGCTCGCGGCATCGCTAATGGTCACCGCGTTGGAATGCCAATTGCCCGTTGTCGCCGCGCCCCCGCTGCCGAAGACTTCCACGCGCTGATCGTAACCGTAAACCGCTTGGCGGCTGTTCTCAATCGTGCCGAAGACGCCATTCGCAAAGCGCAGCATCACCTTCGCCGTGTCGATATCGCCCGCTTCTCCAATCGCCGGGTCGATCTTGACATCGCCCAGGGCATAAATCTCTTCGACCTCGCCCAGCAAGAAGCGCGCCATATCGAAATCGTGGATCATCATATCCATCATCAAACCGCCGGAGACCTTGATATAATCTAGCGGCGGCGGCGAGGGATCGCGGCTGATGATCATCATCGTATGCGCTTCGCCGATTTCGCCGCCATCGATCGCCCGCTTCAGCCGCGCGTGGTTAGCGTCAAAACGTCGGTTGAAGCCAATCTGCAGCTGAACGCCGGCCTCAGCCGCAGCCGCCAGCGCTTCATCAATCTCGGCGAGGTCAAAGGCGATGGGCTTCTCGCAGAAGATCTGTTTGCCGGCCCGGGCCGCCTCGATGATGAAACGGCAGTGGGTGTCGGTCGACGAGCATATGACGACCGCGTCAATGTCGCTGCTGTGAATCACTTCGCTCGGGTCCGCTGTAAAATGGGCAACGCGATAATCTTCCGCAGCCGCTTTCGCCGCGTCTTCGAAAATATCGGCGACCGCCACCAGCTCGGCGCCAGTCACCCGCGTCGTCAAGGTATTGGCATGCAGGCGTCCGATGCGTCCCGCGCCGATGATGCCCAATTTTATTGTCATGGTCGCCTCTCAGCAGAATCCGCCCGATATAGGCGCTAGTGTATACGATTCCGCGCCAAATTGAATATGGCGTCGCATCCCCCTCGCTTGCTCTGCCGCGTTCGTTTGTGATATAGTCTGGATGCATTGCACGGGGGAAACGCGCATGGACAGGCCTAAAGTGAAATCGGTCCCGGCGGATGAAGCGCTTGAAGCCGCGACCGATGACGACGACCGCGAGCCAACAAAAGAAGAAATCATGGACAATATTCGCCAAGGACTGCGCGATGTCTTTGCTGGCGAAGAGGGGATGCCGGCGCGCGAGTCAATTGCAGCTTTGCGACAAAGAATTTACGGCGATGCCAACGACAGTTAGTTACCTTCCGCGCTTTGACAAGCAGCTTGAACGCCTTGAGCAAAAATATCCCAAGACTACTGATGTAGTCCTAGGTCTTATCGACCAAATTGAAGTAGATCAACGCCCCGGCCAGCTTGTCCCTCGCGTCGGCTATACCGTCTACAAGGTACGCCTGCCCAATCGAGCGGCTCGGCGCGGAAAAAGCGGCGGCTTTCGGATCATCTATTACGTCCATTCCGGCGACCGCGTCACGCTGCTCACCATCTATTCCAAGACCGACGATACCGACATCAGCATTGCGGAGATACGGACCTTGGTGTTGGAAGCCGAACAGTAACCCGCCAGATTTAATCTTTCCTGAGTTCGCCGACCCCTTGCCCGTCCGGGGCAGGCCGCGTTTGCTTCTGAGGAATTTGCCTACGATGACTCCTGCCGCAGCCTGTCCAACGAGTAATTTCAGCGCCACCTTCGACCCGCTCGACCTGAGCGACCCCTTCCCCCTGCTTGTCCATGCCCGCCGCCAGCAGCCCGTCTTTTACAGCCCCGACATCGACTACTGGGTCATCACCCGCTACCAAGACATTAAGACGGTCTTCCGCGACCACGAGACCTACACCGCCGCCAATACCATCACGCCGATCGTGCCCTTCTCCGACGCGGTCAAACAGATGCTCGCGGACGGCGACTACAGTCCCGAGCCCGTCCTCTCCAACAATGTGCCGCCAAGCCACACCCGCATCCGCGCCCTGGTCAATCGTCTCTTCACGCCCCGGCGGATGAAGAGCTTCGCGCCAGCCATCCGTGATATCGCCCAGCGCGGCGTTCAGCGCATCGCCGATAGCGCGCCGGTCGACATCGTCGCCGAACTTACCTACGAATATCCCGCTTTTGTGCTCTTTCACGTTTTGGGCGTGCCCGCTGCCGATGTGCCGCAGGTGAAAGCCTGGGCTGGTAATCGCATCAAGCTCTACTATGGGCGCCCAAGCGCCGCTGAGCAGCTTGGCATGACAGAAAACCTCTTGCCCTTCTGGCGTTACGTGGTTGACCAGGTGGAGAAAAAAGCCAGCCGACCGCAAGACGACCTCACCAGCGATCTGATCCGTCTGCGCGCCGGTGACGACAGTGTACTGACGCTCAATGAAATCGCCAGTTGCATGATCACTTTGCTGGTCGCCGGGCACGAAACCACCACCGCCCAAATCAACAACGCCCTGCTCCATCTTCTGACCGCGCGTGAATTGTGGGAAGCCCTCTGCGCCGCCCCGGAAACCATTCCGCAGGCGCTTGAAGAGATGATGCGCTACGACCCCTCTGTCTGTACCTGGCGGCGTCGGGCTGCCGCGGCCTCCACGATCGCAGGCGTCGACATACCAGCCGGCGCCGACTTGCTGCTGATGCTCCACTCGGCCAATCGCGACCCAGCCGTCTTCCCCGAGCCCGATCTGATCATCACCAATCGCGACAATCTCAAGGATCATCTCGCCTTCGGCTACGGGATTCATTATTGCGTCGGCGCCCCGCTCGCCCGGCTGGAGATGGCTATCCTGCTGGAGACGCTGACGGACGCGCTGCCGAACATGCGTCTCGTGCCCGATCAGGCGCTTGAGTACACGCGCAATATCTCTTTCCGCGGTCCCGCCTCCCTTTGGGTCACCTGGTGAGGCCAAGGCGATTCCATGCTTCGCGGTCAGCTTGTATAATGGCGCGCAGAGACCACAGGGGCTACTGGCGATCCGTCTATGGCTGAAGCATTATTCGCTGAGTTTCCATCCGCGGCGCGAGATCAGTGGCTTGACGCTGTGCTGCAATCGCTCAGAGGCCAAGCCTTCGATAGCCTCCTCACGCAGACTTACGAAGACATCGAGATCCATCCCCTTTCCCACGCCGATGACCTCGCCGAATGCCAGCATCATCATTCTCTTCCCGGTCAGTTTCCCTATCTGCGCGGGACAACAGCGGCCGGTTATCACGCCCGGCCCTGGCTGATCGCGGCGGAGCTCGACATCCGCGAACCCCGCGAATTCAATCAGGCGCTGCGTGAGGCGCTGGCGCAGGGCCAGACTGCAATCACCATGAACAGCGGCTTAAAGCTGAATGATGCTGCCGACATGCGCGCGTCGCTCGCTGACATTGAGTTGGAACGCTTTCCGTTCCTCATCCAATCCGAAACGCGTGCCCCCGAAATACACGCTTGGATGCGCGCGGCCTTCGCAGAAGACGCGTTGAAGTCAATGCGCGGCTGCGTCGGCTATGATCCGCTCAGCGCCTTGGCGCGTTCTGGCACAATGCCGGACGCGGCCTTTTCGCGTTTGTCGGCGCATGCGCGCCAGGTGCAGAACGTCTCGCCCCAGCTTGGCAGCATCGCCGTTAGCACTGCCGTTTATCACGACGCCGGCGCAAATGCCGTGCAGGAGCTGGCTCTGGCGATCGCGGCGGGCCTCGCCTACCTGCGCCCGCTAAATGAGCGCGGCTTCACCATAGAATCAATCACAGCCAAGGTTCATTTCTTCCTGAACATCGGCGAGAATTTTTTCCTGGAAATTGCCAAATTCCGCGCCTTCAGGTTGCTATGGGCGCAGGTCTTGCGGGCACTCGGCTTGGCGGATGCAAAGCAGCGCCTGCATGTCCACGCCCGCAGTGGATCGCGCAACAAGTCCCGCCTGGATGCTCAGGTCAATCTGCTGCGTCTGACGACCGAAGCGCTGTCTGCGGCCATGGGCGGCGTCGACAGCATCGAGCTCGCTCCTTGTGACCAGTCGCGGGGCAAATCCGATGCGTTCTCGCGGCGGCTTTCCCGAAACTTGCAGCTGATCCTGCAAGAAGAACTGCGCTTGGTCGAATTGATAGACCCGGCCGGCGGCGCCTGGCATGTAGAAAAGCTGACCGATCAATTGGCGCGCGCGGCTTGGTCGCGTTTTCAGGCGATCGAAGTGGCGGGCGGCCTGGTCGCCTCATTGCGTTCGGGGGCAATACAGGCGGAAATTGAAGCTGTCGCTGCGCGCCGGCGGCGAGACCTGGCCAGCGGGGACGCGGTGCTTGTCGGTGTCAATCGTTACCTCAATTCTGATGCCGGGCTCACATCCGTTCCCATTGATGCCGATGCGCAACCCGCTGCCGAGTCTGCGAGCTTACGGCCATTGCAAGCCATCCGGCTGGCTGGTCCCTTTGAAGCCCGCCAAGCTGAATCGGAGAACCGCTCATGACGGACTTCCCCGATTTCAGCAAGATAGACTACGATCCAATTGCCGAGGCCTCCAACGAAGGTTGGCGCGCCGCTTTTGAAACGGAAACGGGCAGAGCCGCTGGCGAGCGCGCTTGGCGGACGCTGGAGCAGATCGACATCAAGCCGCTGCACACCGCCGCCGATCTCGAAATTGCCGAGCATCTCGGTTTCGTCGCGGGCCTCCCGCCCTTCCTGCGCGGTCCCTATCCGGCCATGTATGCCGCGCGCCCCTGGACCATTCGGCAATACGCCGGCTACTCGACCGCCGAAGAGAGCAACGCCTTTTACCGCCGCAATCTGGCCGCCGGGCAAAAGGGATTGTCAGTCGCCTTTGACCTCGCCACCCACCGCGGCTACGATTCCGACCATCCGCGCGTTCAAGGCGATGTCGGCATGGCCGGCGTCGCCATCGACAGCGGGCTCGATATGAAGATCCTCTTTGATGGCATACCGCTGGACCAGATGTCGGTCTCGATGACGATGAACGGCGCGGTCTTGCCCGTGCTCGCCTTCTACATCGTCGCCGCCGAAGATCAGGGCGTCGCGCCCGCCCAGCTGAAAGGCACGATCCAGAACGACATACTCAAAGAGTATATGGTGCGCAACACCTATATCTATCCGCCGGCCGAGTCGATGCGCATCATCGCCGATATCTTCGAGTACACCGCCGCCGAGATGCCCAAGTTCAACAGCATCAGCATCAGCGGCTACCATATCCAGGAAGCCGGCGCGACCGCCGATATCGAGCTGGCTTACACCCTGGCAAACGGCCTGGAATACCTGCGCGCTGGTTTGGGCGCGGGCTTGGAGATCGATGCCTTCGCCCCGCGCCTGTCCTTCTTCTGGGGCATCGGCATGAACTTCTTCATGGAGATCGCCAAGATGCGGGCGGCGCGTCTGCTTTGGGCGAAGCTCGTCAAGCCATTCAACCCGCAGAATCCCAAATCCATGACTTTTCGCGTTCACTGCCAAACATCCGGCTGGAGCTTGCAGCAGCAGGATCCGTACAACAACATCGCGCGCACTTGCCTTGAGGCGCTGGCGGCCGCTTTTGGCGGCACACAGTCGCTGCATACGAACGCCCTGGACGAGGCGATCGCCCTGCCTACCGACTTCAGCGCGCGCATCGCCCGCAATACGCAGCTATTCCTGCAACACGAGACTGGCATCTGCGATGTCGTCGATCCCTGGGGCGGCTCTTTTCTGGTGGAGAAATTGACGCAGGACCTCGCCCGGCGCGCCTGGACCCATATTCAGGAAATCGAAGACCTCGGTGGCATGGCCAAAGCCCTGGAAACGGGCGCCCCCAAGATGCGCATCGAAGAAGCGGCCGCGCGCCGCCAAGCGCTTATCGACAGCGGCGCCGAAACGATCATCGGCGTCAATAAATATCAGAGCGCCAGCCCAACTCCGGTCGAGCATCGCGAGGTCGATAACCGTGCCGTGCTTGCAGCGCAGGTCGAGCGTTTGCGGCGGCTGCGCGCCGAGCGGGACGACGAAGCCCTGCAATCAGCGCTGAAGGTGTTGACCGACTGCGCTCGTTCCGGCGAAGGCAACCTGCTCGCCCTGTCAATCGAAGCGGCGCGGGCCAAAGCCACCAATGGCGAAATCTCGATGGCGCTGGAAAAAGCCTGGGGGCGGCATAAAGCCGTCCTTCGCTCGGTGTCCGGCGTCTACAGCGCCGAATTCGGCGATGCAGCGGCGGTAGCCTCCGTTCGGCGCATGACCGATAACTTCGCCAGCGACGAAGGTCGCCGTCCGCGCATCATGGTGGCGAAGATGGGACAAGACGGCCACGACCGCGGTGCCAAAGTCATCGCGACCGCTTTCGCTGACATGGGCTTCGATGTGGATATCGCGCCCTTATTCCAGACGCCGGTCGAAGTGGCGAAGGCTGCGGTGGAAAACGATGTCCACGTGGTCGGCATTAGCTCGCTGGCGGCGGGCCACAAGACGCTCTTGCCGCAATTGATCAGCGAATTGGAGGCGCAGGGACGCGCCGATATGATGGTGGTGATCGGCGGCGTCATCCCAAGTCGGGATCATCAATACCTCTATGAGCAGGGCGCGGCCGCCATCTTTGGCCCCGGCACGGTCATCCCGGCCGCGGCGAAAGAGCTGCTGGATGAATTGAATCAGCGCTTGAAGGCCAGCATTATATGCGGCGGTCGTCTGCACCCTGACTAATCCCGCCCGCCCGATCAAGCGCCCGGTCGGTTTCTTCGTGGCTCAGCAGAACAGTCGTCTTGCCCTGCGAATAGTAGCCCTTTACGGTCATCGCCAGTACGAATGCCGCCATGCTCTCATTGTCCGGCATATCCACCACAGCGATGAAATCATTCTCGCCGAATGCGACCCAACTTTGGGTCACACTGCCGCCGAAACTTTCGGCAGTAGCGCCCAGTTCACCGTAAATCACAGACTCGTCCTTCGACATGATGCCTTCCCATGTCTGAGATGTCAGCGACGTTTGCCACAGATATTGCGCCATTATCGGCCTCCTCGTCATTAACTGTTCGCCTACAGTGTAACAGATTCGCACTATACAGTATGATGGACGGAAGGCAGTCGACGCCAGCAATTCGCAATGAATGAAACCGCAAACAGGCAGTCAATCGATGTAGGCGCCAAGGTGAAAGGCGTGCTGGCGGGCGACCGCGCCACCCTCGCCCGCGCCATCACCTTGGTTGAAAGCGCCGCTTCCCAGCACAAGAAATCGGCACAGGCTCTGCTCGCCCAGCTCCTCCCCCACACCGGGCAGTCAATTCGCGTCGGCGTCACGGGTCCGCCTGGCGCGGGCAAGAGCACTTTCATCGATACCGTGGGCTGCGCGCTGACGGACCGCGGACACAAAGTGGCGGTCCTGGCGATCGACCCCAGCAGCGCCTCGAACCGCGGCAGCATCCTCGGCGACAAGACGCGCATGGAAGGCCTCTCGCGCGACCCGAACGCTTTCATCCGTCCCTCGCCCACCGGCGGCGCACTCGGCGGCGTCGCCAGCGCGACCCGCGAAGTCATCTTGATCTGTGAAGCGGCTCGCTACGACGTCATCATCGTGGAGACCGTCGGCGCCGGGCAGAGCGAAACCACCCTGCGTTCCCTGGTGGATTTCCTGCTGCTGCTCTTGATCACCGGCGCCGGCGACGAGCTGCAAGGCATCAAAAAAGGCGTGATCGAAATCGCCGACGCGGTCGTCATCAACAAAGCCGACGGCGACAATGTCGCTCGGGCGAAGGCGGCTCGCGCCCAGATGGAACGCGCTTTGCAATTCGTCGCGCCGGCCACGGAGGGCTGGGCGACGCGCGCGCTCACAGCTTCCGGCTTGAATGGCCAGGGCATCGAAGAGATTTGGCAAGTTATCAGCGAATTCGCGGCGCAGACCAAAGCCAGCGGCGGCTTCGAGAAGCGGCGGACTGACCAGCGCCGCGCTTGGCTGCACAGCGCGCTTGAACAGCAAATGCGGGACTACCTCTACCGGAATCCAGCGGTGCAGGCGGCATTGCCCGAGATTGAAGCGGCGGTCATGGCGGGTGAGCTCCCAGCGGCGCAAGCGGCGGCGGAGCTTCTGCGCCTGGCGCTAGATCGTTGATCCCGAATGTCAACTCAATCCTGAGCGGCTTGACTGTTCAACATTCATCGCGCTATACATGGCGAAAGGCTGCCAGTAAAATACGGCGCGAATCACAATCGCGAGGACGACAATGGAAGACAAGAGGAAACGCATGATCGTGACAACGACGCCCAGCGTCGAAGGCCGACCGGTTGGGCAATATCTCGGCATCGTCAGCGGCGAAGCCATCATGGGCGCTAACTTGTTCAAGGATATGTTCGCCGGCATCCGCGATATCGTCGGCGGGCGTTCGGGCGCCTATGAAGAGGAACTGCGGCGGGCGAAAGACATCGCTTTGAGCGAGATGACACAAAATGCCAGCGCGCTGGGCGCCGACGCCATTTTGAGCGTCGACCTCGATTACGAGACCGTGGGCTCAAACGGCAGCATGCTCATGGTGACCGCGAGCGGGACGGCCGTCCGCTTGAGCTAGTCCCGGCGACGTCAAATCGACGCGATGCCTGCGGCGCAGAATCTCTTCCGCGCGCGCGATTTCTTGTTGCATGCGAGCGTCAGACCAGCCCAGTGTCTCGGCAGCAATCTCAGCCAATTCGCGCAGCAGCTCCCGGGTTGATCCGCCTCGCATGGCAATCAGCGAGCGGCGCAGCGGCAAGTCATCAAGCCGCTCCACTTTTTCTTCGCGCAAGATGAATTCGAGTTCGCGCCTGCTATAACTCGTGTGATGCGCCAGCGGACGGTCACATCCACAGCCAATATGCCCGGCGATGGCCGCGGCCCGTGTGCCATATCGTTCGAATAGCTGCCGCAGCCGCTCCAGCGGAAGCCCGCAGTCTGACTCCAATTCCCGCAGCCACTTATCGCGCGCCAAGTCTCCGCGCGGATACGCCCGCCCGCCGCCAATCGGCACTTCCGCCGTGCTCACCCGGCGACACAAGCCCAAATCGCTCAGCACGACATCGCTGATCTGCTCGGCGAAGGCGCGAAAAGTCGTCCACTTGCCGCCGATGAGCGAGTGAATTGGAAAGTGCCGGTCCGCCGTGGGCGCGATCGTGCGGATGCTGTGGTCGCGGCTGATCTGTCCAGTCTGGCGCCCCTCGCTGTAGGGCAAGGGTCGCACGCCCGAAAACGTAAAAACGATATGCGAGCGCTCAAGCCTGACAGTCGGAAACACTTTGTTGACCATGGCCAGCAAGTAGTCGACCTCGGCATCGGTAGTGACGGCTTCATCGGGGTTATCGATGCGCGTATCGGTCGTGCCGATCATGACCCGGTCAAAGAAAGGCAAGATCAGCGCCAACCGCCCGTCATCGTTTTCGAAGTAGAATTCGCTCCCGCGCGTCGCTTCCAGCAGCGCCGGATGATCCAAAATCAGATGCGAGCCCTTGGTGCCGCCGATGAATCGATTGTGCCCCTGCCCCAGTTCTTCGTTGACGAAGTCAATCCAGGGTCCGGCGGCGTTCACGACTACCTTGGGCTTGACGCTGAAGGCCTCGCCGGTCAACTCGTCGCGCAACGTCACCGTATCGCCTTCGCCGTGGACCGCGCCGACATAATTCAACGCGCGACACTTCGCCTTGCTCGCCTCGGCATCCAAGACCATCTCCACGCAAATGCGCTCCGGATACGGCATCCAGGCGTCGTAATAGGTGGCCGCGCAAACGATCTCGGGATTCAAGGCTGGATACTGCTGAAGGGCGGCGCCGCGCAAGCGAAACGCATGCGCCGGCATGACTCGCCTTTTCCGGATTAAGAAATCGTAAAATGTCAAACCGAACTTGACGGCCAGCGCGCCTCGTTCCCCCGGCCGATCCAGCAAGCCGGCGAATTTCAAAGGCGCGTTCAGCAGCCCGGAGAACCAGCGGAAGATCGGAATCGTCGTGCGTAATGGTTTGGCATAATGCGGCGCGTTGGCCAGCAACCGATCGCGCTCATGCAGCGCCTCGTTCACCAAGCGAAACTCGCCGTTTTCCAGGTAGCGCAGCCCGCCGTGCAGCATGTGCGATGAGGCCGCGCTCGCGCCGCTTCCGAAGTCTGCGCGTTCCACCAGCAGCGCGTCGACGCCCTGAAGCGCCAAATCGCGGAAGGTCCCAATGCCATTGACGCCGCCGCCGATGACCAAGACCGAGACCTCAGGCTTGTCCCTGATGGCTTGCAACGAATCCTGCCGCTTCATTTCATCGCTCGAATCGCGTCGACTTCAATCTCTTGCGCGAACGGCCCGTATCAAACTCGCGCCCGTCATCTCCGGCGGCTGCTCGACGCCCAGCAAATCCAGCACCGTCGGCGCCACATCGGCCAGCCGTCCCCAGCTCCGCAAGTCATAATAGCCGGCGCCTGCAATGACAAATAGCGAAACGGGCCCGACCGTATGGTAGGTATGCGGCTCGCCCGTGGCTTCATCAATCATGCGTTCACAATTGCCGTGGTCAGCCGTGACGATGGCGGCGCCGCCCTTCGCCAGGACCGCTTCGACCAGCCGGCCCGCGCAGGCGTCAACCGCTTCCACCGCCTTGATCGCCGCCGACAATGAGCCTGTATGCCCGACCATATCCGGATTGGCAAAGTTCACCAGCAAGAAGTCGTCATCAGCCTTTGACAGCCTCCCGAGCGTCGCCTCGGTCAACTCGACGGCGCTCATCTCCGGCAGCAAATCATAAGTGGCGACCTGGGGCGACGGCACGATCAGCCGGGTTTCGCCGGCGAATGGCTCTTCCCTGCGCCCATTGAAGAAAAAGGTGACATGAGGATATTTCTCCGTCTCGGCGCTATGATACTGCGTCATGCCGGCTTCGCTCAGCGTCTCAGCCAGCGTGTTGCGCAGCAGCTCCACCGGAAACAGAATCTCGTCCGTCAGCCCTTCCATATATTCGGTCATGGTGATCAGTCGCAGGTCGGCAATCGGTCGAAAACGCTCGGCGCCATTGAAGTCTCGCTTGACGAAAGCTTGAGCCAACTGGCGCATGCGGTCGGCGCGAAAATTGTAGCAAAGCAGCGCATCGCTTTTAGATATGCCCAAGCCTGTCGCTTCGCCTACAACCGAGGGCGCGATGAACTCGTCCGTCACGCCTTGATCGTACGATTGCTGAATCGCTGTCAAAGCGTCGGGCGCCCGAACCTCACTCGCGCGAAAAGCCATCGCATCAAAAGCGCGCCCCGTGCGCTCCCAACGCTGGTCGCGGTCCATCGCATAATAGCGCCCGCTCACCGTTGCCACCCGCCCGACCCCGTCACGAGCCATCCTGTCGAGCAATTCGGCGCAATACACGATCCCATTCCGCGTCGGCGTATCACGCCCGTCAGTGATCAGATGCAAGACAGGATCGACTTCGTTGGCCGCCGCAATTTCCATCAGCGCGTGGAGATGATCGGAGTGGCTGTGCACGCCGCCGTCGCCCAATAGACCGACCAAGTGAAGCTTGCTGCCCCGCCGACGAATCTCCTGCAGAGCCCCCCGCAACACGGGATTATCAGCGAGCGCGCCCTCCGCGATGGCTTTGGCAATGCGCGAGATATCTTGATAAACGACGCGTCCCGCGCCCAGATTGAGGTGGCCCACTTCGGAATTGCCCATTTGGCCAGGCGTCAAGCCCACATGCTCGCCCGACGTGTGCACGATGCAGCGTTCACCGGTTCGCGTCCAGCGATCGACGTTAGGCGTCTTGCCCTGCACGACCGCGTTGCCATGCGCGGCTTCGCGAATGCCCCAACCGTCCAGAACAATCAGCAATACCGGTTTGCGCGCCATTTTCCCTAATCCATACTAATGTCGTCGTAGGGGCGCGGCGGTGACTCGCCCGTTATCGTCATGCGCCGATGTAACGGCAGCCCACTCAACCACCGAAAGCGGCCGCCAGCATCGTCGACGCCCGCGGCGGGAGCGGCGCGTCGGCATTGTACAGCTTGCTCGCATCGTAAGTCGCGGTCATATCCATTCCCAGGAAATCAGCGGGATCTTCGACCCATTCAACCGACAAGTCTTCATTCAGCATCATCACAACCGTCGTACCGAGGAGATCCTCCGGCGCCGCGGACGAGAAGACCGTTTCGTCGCCGCTGAATTCTCCGCAATATATCACGGTATGACAGAAGTAGGCATATGCCGGCGCTAGGTCCCGGTACAGAACGTGCAGCGCGCTGTTCAGCATGTCGTTGGCAATAAATTCGCCGATGCCCCGCTCACGAAGCGCCCTGCGGTCAAGTTCGGTGATCATTGCCAACTGCGCATTGGGCGCGAAAGCCGGCGCGAGTTCCATGACCTTGTACAATATGCGGGCTTTGCTGTACGCGCTCTCGCGAAAACGACTGTGCTGCGAGAACAACCGCGATGCCGCCGGAGCAAGCAGCAACAGACACAAGCACACGACAACAATTTGTCGCCGCAGATCGTCGCGTATCGGCGCCGCGATCAGCAGCAGCAAGCTGAAAACGACGATGGCGGCCCCGATGGGAACAAACATATAGATGCGCCATGCATCCTCGCGATAATACGGCACCCACATCAACAACCCTATCGCCGCAATTATCAGGAGCAGTCCACCTACTAACGCGGCGCCGATCTGACGCGCCGACGGCTTAACAGCCTCCGCTTCCCGCAGGTGATACCAGGCGATGGCGCTCACGCCAGCTAGAATGATGATGGTTGGCAGCCACCATTGATTCATTTCCATGGTCTTCAGCGCATTCCCCCACCCGCGGACGAATGTTTCCGATAAAACGTCCGCCGATACTTCAAAAAAAATTTCGAAGATCGTCTTGAAGGACCGCGGCGAATCCGCGCCCGAATTCAAGAGCCCGCTCTGATAGAAGTCACGGCCCGTCGCCAAGAGCAATATGACATAGGCGACTTTGAGCGCAGGCACGAGATACCAGACCGCGCTCAGGTTCAGATGGCGCCATGCCAGCCGCCTTTCACGCAGCCAGAGCAGCAGTGGAACAACCAGGATGACGACGAATCCCGTCTCGTTGGAATTGACACAGTAAAGCAGGCACAGCCACATTCCCAGCAGCGTCAGCCGCTTGGGATTCTTGCAATAATCCAGGAACAAGGCGGTGGATAGTAAGAACGAAAATACGCTAAAGTTATTCGGCAGCCGCCGCAAGGTCATCAAAGCGTCATTAACCGGATAGAACATGAAAAGCGTGGTCGTCAAAAAAGCATACAGCGGCGGAAAGCCAAGCTGCCGCAAGATGACATACAGAGTCGCCATCGCGCCCGCGTATAACAGAAAGTTCACAATGTGATAGCCGATGAATGTCTCTGAGCTGATCAGGTAGGCCAACGTGTGCGGCGCCATGACCCAGGGGCGCGAGACCGCCTCCGTGACGTAATAGCTCAGCGTGCCGCCTTCCGCGTAGCCATAAATGATCCACTCTTCCCAATGGCCGCTGCTATTAAAACCGAAGGGCAGATACAAGACGAAGACCGCAAAGCAGCAGCCGATGAGGGAAATGGCGTCTGCGCGTATGTCTTTGCTGCGACATGCCCGCGCCTGCCGAGCCAGGAGCGGCACAAAAATCAATGCGCCCAGAACAATCCCCAGCAAGGACAGATAGAAGAATGGCGGCGGGACAAGACGACCTGGGAAGAGCGATGCGATAGCCAGACCGTAAGTTTTGCTTTCGCCAGCCTGGTCGAACACTTCAAGTTGCGCGAACTCGCCATCTTCCGCGCAATGCTCGCCAGACCCCGGATTGATGTCAGCCGAAATCTCGCGACCCTGAAACCGAACCGATTTCGCGCCGACCACCGACCACCCGACTCGAACGCACTCGTGCGGAAACAGCGCGCGATCATGATCCGACCAAATACGGACGGAGAGCTGGCCATCCTCTACGTCAATCAGGGGCGGTTCATGCGGTGTCAGGCGCAGGCGGGCGCCAAGCGCGATCAAAGCCAACGCTCCGAGCAGCAGCCAATAGAACGGCAACGGCTGCTCGAGCCGTCGCAGGCCTATGTAGTAAAGGGCGAGGATGGGCGAACCGGTGAAAACTACAAAGCCGACCAGGTAGAAGAGCAAATCGGGCAAGTGATGCAGTTTGAGCCGGAAGCTGCGATAGATTCCGTTGTCAGCCCGCACCTCGAATAGCGGGCTGGTCGCATTGATGTCCGGGCAGAAGCGCATGTCATCAGCGCCAATCCTGCCCATCCCATCCACATGCAGCGACGCGATCCCTTCCAGCTGCCAGCGAATCTTCACACAATCGCCGGGAAACAATGTCCAATCGCGGTCGGTCGCGATGTAGATCGACGTATCGCCAATGTCGAGGTCAATCGCTGGCGGCGGGCTGTTTTGAACGGTGAGGAAAAACAGGAGGCAGATTGCCAGCGCCGCGCTGATGAGGATTGCTCGCAGCGAAATTGCCGACAGTTTCCCGACCTTGATCATCCGATGACTTCCGACCGCCTTCGGTCCCCGTCCCAACGAATATCAGGAATCAGTACATCGGCATGCGCGGCGATGCGTTCTTTATTGTCGAGCAGATCCAAGAGCATCGCTTTGATCACCGATCTGATGTCGCGCGTCGGCTGATATCCGAGATCCAGCAGATGCTGGCGATCCGGGTTGTAGTAATGGTCTTCCATCTCCGTCCGCGGATTGTCGTAGCGCTTTATATCGACCGGCAAACCGATGTCCCCCGCGATATCCTTGACCAGATACGCCAGCTCCGCGATGGAATAGGCGTTCTCAAACTGATTGAACACGCGGTATTCGCCCGCTGCCGGCGGGTTCTCGAGCGCCAGCCCAAGGCACTGCATCGCATCGGCAAGCGGCAAGAACCCGCGCCGCTGTTTGCCGATCCCAAAGAGTGTCAGGGGATGACCGATGATCGCCTGGCAGCAGAAACGGTTGATCGCCGTGCCGAAGCACTGGTCGAAATCGAGCCGTGTGCGCAGGCGCGGGTCGTCGCCCATCTCGGCGATCCCTGTTCCAAACACCACGCCCTGCATGATATCGGTCGCCCGCGTGCCCCAGATCTCCGTGGCGAAGCGGGTATTGTGTGAATCGTGCACCTTGCTCTGGTGATACCAACTGCCCGCCTGGCGCGGAAAGGGCAGGTAATCTTTCCGTCCGCGAAATTCCACCTCAAAGAAACCCTCGGGAATATCAACCGCGGGCGTGCCGTATTCGCCCATCGTGCCCAGCTTGATGAGATGCGCCTCGGGCACGACTTCCTTGATCGCCCAGAGCAAGTTGAGGTTGTTGCTGACATTGTTCCGCTGCGTCCAGACGCAATGCGCCTGGTCAATCATGGAGTATGGCGCCGACGGCATTTGCCCCAAATGAACGACCGCCTCCGGCCGGAACTCCTGAAACAAGCCTTTGACGAATGCAAAGTCGGTCAAATCGCCAACGCGGAAGTCCAGCTCGGCGCCAGCGGCCTCGTTCACAGCCCGGGTGCGTTCCTCGCGCCCCCCGATCGGCAATGCGCTGATGCCGCCAACTTCCGCCACCCATTCGCGACGCAACAGCAAATCGGCGCCGGCGACTTCGTGCCCGCGCGCGCGCAGATAGACCGCCAGCGGCCAGCCCAAATAGCCATCTATACCAGCGATGAAAACTCTCATCCAATGCTCCCGAATAACTGCTGACGAACCCGCCGACGCGTATCTCCTATTGACACAATCTTACTGAATTCAAGACAAATTTGAATAGATGTGAAATGCGTTTCAGCCCGAAGAACTTCGGGAGCTTTCGCCTGTCTTTTTTCGCCGCTGTCTTGTGGTCGCGCTTGCGGATATAATACGTCTGTTCAACGCCCTTACGTCTAACGGTGCTATAAGGCTTCTCATTCGATTTCATCAATGCCCCCGCTGGCGGCGCGGTTAATCTACTTGCGAGCTCATCTTGAAACCGAACTATAAACCGACATCCGGTTACCGGCAGCTCATTCGCGGCAACCGGTCATTTCGTCATCTCTGGGCGGGCCAGGTCATCAGCTTAACCGGCGACTGGTTTAATCTGATCGCCTCGGCCGCCTTGATCGCGACCTTAACGCAATCGGGCACGGCGATCGGCGGTCTATTCGTCGTGCGGATGCTGGCGCCCTTCCTGGTCAGCCCCATTGCTGGCGTCGTCGCCGATCGCTACAACCGCAAAGCTATTTTGATCAGCACCGATGTGCTCCGCTGCTTCGTCGTTTTGGGATTCCTGCTGGTGCGCGAGCCGGAGCAGGTCTGGCTCATCTATGCGCTCACCGCCGTGCAGGCCGCCTCGCAGGGCTTTTACTTCCCCGCCTGGAACGCCCTCCTGCCGGACATTACCAAGCCCGGCGAAGTGGGCATCGCCAACGCCCTCTCTTCGGCAACCTGGTCCGTCATGCTGGCGTTCGGCAGCGCCCTGGGCGGTTTGGTCGCCGGCGTGGTCGGCGTCTATCCCGCTTTCGGCATTGATGCCGTCACCTTCCTGCTCAGCGCTCTCATCCTAATTCGCATGCCCTACCAATCAATGCTCAAGCGCGATACCGACCAATCGATCATCGCCGGCATCCAGCAGTACTTTGATGGCTTGAGCTACCTGCGCCGGCACATCGATACCTTCTCCATCGCGATTCAAAAAGCCATTCTCGGCTTCTTCATCATCGGCTTCTTTCAAGTCGCGCAGGTCACTATCGCCGAGCAGCACTTCCCCATTGGCGAAGGCGGCAGCATCAGCATGGGATTGATCTACGTCATGGCGGGCATCGGCTCGGGCCTCAGCCCCATTCTCGGGCGCAATTGGGCGCGCGATCGCGATCGGCGCCTGCGCTTGATGATCGCCTTCGGCTATGTCTGCGCCTCTTTCGGCTTTCTAATCTGCTCCACCTTGATCTCGCTGCCCGTCGTGCTCATTGGGGCGCTTTTGCGCGGCGTCGGCGGCGGACTGGTTTGGGTACTGGGTACGCAACTGCTGCTTCAAATTGTGCCGAACGAAGTGCGCGGTCGCGTCTTTTCCACCGAGTTCGCCCTGTATACGCTCTTCGCCGCTGTTTCCTCCGGCACGACCGGGCGTCTGATTGACACATCCTTAGGCGTCAGCGGCGTGCTCCAGCTCGGCGCTGTCATCCTCGTATTGCCGACGGCGCTGTGGCTGCTCTGGATATTCTTCGGCAAGCGCGATCTGGTCGCGACCAGTGCAGCCTAATAAGGGACCATAAGATCGAATCTGAGCAGTCGAATTCAGTGAAGAAAAGCCGCAATTAGAAAGCGAGGACAACAATGAAAATTCACGGCATCGTACCACCCATGGTGACGCCGTTCGCCGCTGACGAGTCAGTAGACGAGGCGCTGCTGCGGGCGGAAGTCGAGCACTTGATATCATCCGCTGGCGTGCATGGCCTCGCCGTCGGCGGCAGCACGGGCGAGGGACATGCGCTGACGACGGCTGAACTGCGCCAGGTTGTGGCGATTGCCTGCGAAGTCGCGGCTGGGCGCGCGCCCGTCATCGCCGGCATCATCGTCGACAGCACCAGGCAAGCGATCGAGAAAGCCCAGGCCCTGGCCGATCTGGATGTGGCTGCCCTGCAAGTAACGCCGGTGCACTATCTCTTCCGCCCCACTGACGAAATGATGTTCAATCACTTTGCGAAATTGGCGGAAAGCGCGGCTCAGCCGGTTATGATTTACAACGTCGTGCCCTGGACCTACTGTTCGCCCGCCCTGCTCGACCGCATGCTGCGCGAGATTGACGGGCTCATCGGCGTGAAGCAGAGCGCCGGCGATCTCAAGCTGCTGGCCGATCTCTTAATGACCTCAGCCGACGCCGGCCTCATCATGTCCGCGGTGGACGCGCTGATGTACCCGTCTTTTGCCCTGGGCGCGCACGGCGCCATCGCCGCCATCTTGACAGCCGTTCCTGAGCTTTGTCTTGAGCTTTGGCATCAGGTCCAGGCGGGCGATCACAGCGCCGCCCACGCTACCCATCTGAAGCTGCTGCCCATCTATAACGCCCTCGAAGGCGACAATATGCCCGCCAATGTCAAAACCGCGCTGGCATTGCAAGGGCGTCCCGCCGGCATGCCAAGAATGCCCATGCCCGAAAGCTCGGCTGAACAGCGCGCCGCCATCGAAAGGGCATTGCTAAACGCGGGGATGCTCTCAGGCGCTCAACCTTCACCTATCGCGATCAACGAATTGAGCCAATAACTAACTTGAAGAGAGGGGAAAGCATGCCAAAGCCGCTTAAATGTGATCCACAGCTTCTGCGGAAGGACCTGAGCGGTCGCGTTTACATCGTAACCGGCGCAAATTCCGGCACGGGGTTGGCCACCAGCCAGCAGTTAGTTCGCCAAGGCGCTCATGTCGTTGGCGCCTGCCGGCGGGTTAGCGCGGGTGAAAAAGCCTTCGCTGACTTTGCCAGATTGCGCGGCTCCGCAGAAATCATGAAGTTGGACTTGGCCAGCCTGGCTTCGGTCCGGCAGTTCGCCGCCGACTTCCTCGGTAAGCACAAGCGACTGGATGGTCTGGTCAATAATGCCGGCTTGGTTACGGCGGAGGGCCGGACGGAAGACGGCTTTGAAATCCAATTTGGAACCAACCATCTGGGACATTTTCTGTTGACGGAACTGCTGCTCGATATCTTGAAAGCCAGCGCTCCATCGCGCGTCGTCTGCTTATCGAGCGTTGTTCACGCCGGGCGCGGCAGCCAAGCCGTCACCATCGATTTTGAGGATCTGCATTACGAGCGCAAGTCCTATAGCGCTATGGCGGCTTACGCGCAGTCAAAGCTGGCGAACCTTTTGCATGCGCAGGAACTCGCCCGCCGACTGGACGGGACGGATGTTACAGCCTTCTCAGTCCATCCGGGCTGGATACGCTCGAATTTTGGATCGGGGATTATGCCGGGATGGCTGCGCGGCATAATGAATCTTGCGCTGCGACCCTTCAGCGGCATTATGGGTATCATGTCGCCCTATGACGGAGCGCAGACGACGCTGCACTGCCTGCTAGACGATGACGCGCCGATGCGCAATGGCGCCTATTTCAGCCAGAACAGCATCCTCTACCCCAAACGCGAGCATCGTTCGGGCGGCTGGCCCATGCGCTCGCCCAATCCAAATGCGCGGGACGAGGCGCTGGCGATCAAGCTGTACGATGTCAGCAGCGAGCTAGTGGGGCTTAGAAAGTAGCAAAGTCCCGTCGATGAGCAATCCTATGCGCCTTAGGCCTCAATCCACCAGATAGCGCCGCAGGGCATCGCGATTGAGTTCGATGCCCAAGCCCGCCTTCTGCGGCAGCGGTATTTCGCCGTCGATCATCTGGATCTCATCGGCGACCAATTCATCGCGCAGCACTGACTCCGACAAGTGTTCCGGCAGCCACTCGATGAAGGGGCAGCAGGCAGTGGCGAAACCCAGGTGAGCGCTGGCCGCGATGCCGATGCCCGTCTTCCAGCAATGCGGCACGATTAGCCGTCCGTAATCAGCCGCCAGTTGCGCCACCTTGCGCGCTTCCGTGAAGCCGCCGACGCGCCCGACATCGGGCTGCAGGACATCCAGCTTGCCGCGATGCGCCAGGTCCATGAACTCCCAATGCGTATTCTGCCATTCACCGGCGGCGATGCGGATCGGCGAATGGTCACAGATGAAGGCGTAACCCTCCAGGTCGTCGATATTGATGGGCGTCTCCAGGAAGAAGAGGTCAAATGGCTCCAGCTGCTTGATCACGCGCAGCGCCCTGCGCGCGTCGTCCCAGGCATAAGCCACATCCACCATCAGCGTCATTTCCTCGCCGACCGCTTCCCGACACTCGGCAACGATTCCAGCGACTTGATCGTCATCTTCTTGCAGCGCATTATGCGTATAGGGACCGTTGATGCAGATTTCCAGCTTGGCCGCCTTGAATCCAAAATCCCGCGCGTCCAGCAGCTTCTCCTTCAGCGACTTGCGATACTCATCCAGCGTATCGCCCGTTGGCAGCAGCGAAGCGTAAGGCGTGATCGACTCCTTCACCGCGCCGCCCAAGAGCTTGTAGATGGGTAGCTCGAGCGCTTTGCCCTTGATATCCCAGAGCGCCATATCGATCGCGCCCATCGCGCAGATCAGCGCGCCGCGCCGCCCATTCATCTTCGAGCCGCTGTAGAGCTTCTGCCAAATCGCCTCCGGCTGCAGCGGGTCTCCGCCCATCAACATCTCTTCCAAGCCCAATCCCATGATGTGCGTGCCCATCGACTTGATGCAGGCGCGCGCGATCCAGGGATTCACATCGGTCTCGCCGATGCCGACGATGCCCTCATCGGTGTGGATTTCGACCACCAGATTGTCTTGCGCCGATGAACAGGCTTCCGTATGAAACTCTGGAACCAGCAAAACGTGGCAATCTATGCGGGTGATTTTCATGATACTTCCTGTCAATACTCGTTATTTTCAGCAATGCGGCGCTGTTCTGAGCCCTGCTTGCCGCGCTTAGCGGGAAAGCAGCAGGCAAGCCAGGTTCGCCGCCTCCACTCGAACTGTGATTTCGCACCGGTTCTCTTCCAGCAGACAGTCTCCCAGCAGATCAATCACCCCACTGAGCTCGCCTTTTCGTATGGATGCAGTTTCAACGCCAGCCGTAGGATTGATGAAAAACCAGGCTTCTCGGTCATTCCAAACGCGCCGCCTCCGCAGCAGCTTGCCGAAACGATCGCCCTTGACACCAGCCGGCGCCAGCAACGCTTCAAGAAAGCGATCCGTTCCCCCGTCAAAGTCGCGGTAAGCCAGCGCGCCGAACCCAAGGAAGGTGCCGATCAGAACGCTCCGACCATCGCCAACCCGATTCGTCACGCCAACGATATCGTCCTCATGTTTCAGGATCGCTTGGCCGCTGGTCGGCTCGAGGCGCTGCAAGTAATAGCTGGCGCGTAGATCCAAACCGGCAAACTCGCCAATGCCGCCTAATAGCGTCGGCGGATCGAACTCGCCGAAACGGCGCTCATGAGGCATCCAACGCGGCGCGGCGGCCGGCTCCTTGACCATCGCCAGCTCGAGATGTTTTGCCCCGAAGAGCGCTTCGCCCCCGTCGACGAGCTGCGACAGCGTAGACCAGCCATACTTGTCCCAGCGGCCCGGGCAGGCTTCCGCGATCAGCAGGCCGCCGGCCTCGACATAGGCGCTCAAGCGCGCGAAATAGTCGCCATCCAGGCTGAGAGGCATCGTCAGAATCGCCGCTCGGTAGCCCGCCAGTTCTCCCGCCGCGACATCTTCATCATCAAGGAAATCGACAGTGATGCCCAAGCGCCACAGACGCGCGTACCAGCCGCGCATGTTGTAGCGATAATGATGGATGGCATCGCCATTGCATGATTGAAAGAAATGATAGCTGTCCTCGTTTACCAACAAAGCCACCTGCGCGCGCGGCGGCTGCGCCCGCGAAAAGAATTCGCCATGCGCTTGAATTGCCCCGCCGATCCGACTGACCGCTTCCATGCGTTCGCTGCTGTCGCCGAGAGGATCGAGCAAGCCGAAGCCATTCGCTTCTTTCCAAAAGCGCTCGACGCGGTGATTCCAGAAGCTGATGCCGGTCATGCCACTGGCCAGCCCGGCCAGGATCCAGACCCGCAGATCATTTGGGCTCGGCTTTCGACCGTAGTGCAGCGACGTCGAAATCGGACCGCCTTGGAATTCGGCGCCCCAGAGCGCGCGATCGCGCCCATTATTGCCGCGCGCCAAATCGGTACAGAGCATCATCTCTTCCCAGATCTCGTTATACAGCGCGGCGCATTCGCTCTCGACCGGATCGTCCCAGGGATGACCGTTGTTCCACTTGGGATAATTGCTCGTGCCGAAGAAATCGCCAACGCGCGCCCAGCGCCATTCCGCCCCCGAGCCGATACGCGGCGTATCGACATGGCTGAAGACGGGCCGCTGATAAGGATCATTCTCCCGCAGCGCCCGCGTCTTGAAAGCCAGTTGCCGTGTCATGTAGACATTGTCCATGAAATAGCGCCAGTCAATAAAAGGCGCCAATGGCTCCTCGCGGCGTGGCGGCTCGACCTCGTCCCAGTCAGCGTAATTGATTTGCCAGGTCGCGTTCAACTCCGCCAGCGCGCCATACTTCCCCCGCAGCCATTCGCGAAAGCGCGCCAGCGTGTGCGGGCAGTAACAGAAGCCCAGCTTCCCGGCCGTATTCGGCCAAAAGCCGATCTCCTGAAAGGTGTTCCAAGCCCAGATATTCTTGTATTGTCCCAAGGTCCGCGCCAGCTCAGCGATGAAACGCGCCGCCGCCTCTCGCGCGCCGGGATGATCCCAGCAAGGTCCCGGCTTGCCATCCATCGGAATCGTGTACTGTGACGGCTGGTTGTGACGCCGACCATCGCTGTAGACGAAGTGGCAGTCGGGGTACTTGCGCCAAAGCCAAGCCGGCCCCTGCTCCATCGTCAGCCCCAAATAGACGCCCAGGTCCAGTTCGTCGGCGCGCTTGACCACGGTTTCGACGCGCGAGAAATCGTACTGCCCCTCGCGGCGCTCGTCTGCCGACCAATGCTGCTGAATCTTGATCATGTTGAAGCCGTACGCTTTCAGAAGTGGCAGATCGCGCAAGACGCCGTCCAAATCGAGGCAAGGCTCGCGATAGACATGCGTGCCCCAAGGAAACACGCCACCGCCAAAGATAGGTTGAACGCTCACGTCTACTCCTTCACCGCGCCCAGCTTGATGCCCGAGATAAAGTAGCGCTGCAAGAAAGGATAGACGACCAGGATCGGCACTGTCGCCACAATGATTTGCGCGCCGCGGATCGCCCGGTCGGACAAGCGCTGCAAGTCCTGCGGGTTGATGCCCACCTGCGTCAAATCCAGCGTGACGATGACCGTGCGCAAGAATGTCTGCATCGGATAATTGGCGGTATCCGTCATGTAAATCAAGGCATCGAACCAGGCATTCCAGTGATTCACCGCCGAGAACAGCGTCAAGGTCGCAATTGCGGGCAGCGAAAGCGGAATGTAGATATGCCACAGCACCCGCCAATGCGAAGCGCCATCGATAAATGCCGACTCTTCCAGCTCCTTCGGCACATCGCGGAAGAAGTTCATCATCAGAATCACGCTGAAGATCGGCACGGCATTCGGCAGGATGAGCGCGCCCAGCGTATTCAGCAGGCCCAGACTGCGAACGACGAAGAATGACGGGATCAAGCCGCCGTCGAAGAGCATGGCGAAGACGAAGAACCAGATGCATATCGTGCGGCCCCTGAAGACGCGCGGCGTCTTCGAAAGCGGATAAGCCGTCAATATCACCAGCAGCATGTTGAGGCTGGCGCCGGACAAAACGCGCAAGACGGATATGACAAAAGAGCGCAAAAAATTCCGCGAGCCCATCACCTGCTCGTAATTCTCCAGCGTGAAGTCGATCGGCCATAATGACACGAATCCACCGGTCGCCGGTGCCCGCCCACTGAGCGACACGGCAAGAATATGCACCAGCGGCAGCAGGCAAAGGATGGCAAAACCGGTCAGAAAGATATAGTTAAAGCCATCGAACAGACGGCTGAACCAAGTCCTGTCATGAATCATGGCGCAGCCCTCACAGAATTCGATAACCGGCGTAGCGATCGGCCAGCCAATACGATAGCACAATCAAGAAGAAACCGATGAAGGACTTGAAAAGCCCCACCGCGCCCGCCAGGCTCCACTGCGCTCTGATCAAGCCGACGCGATAAACGTAGGTATCGATGATGTCGCCAGTGCGGTATACCGCCGGGTTGTAAAGCGTTAGGATCTGCTCGAAGCCGGCTTGCAAGACATCGCCCAGGCTGAGCGCCGCCAGCAGCACAATCGTAGGCCGTATGCCCGGCAGCGTAATATGCCAGACGCGGCGGAAGCGCCCGGCCCCATCAATCGCGGCCGCTTCATGCAAGACCGGGTTAATCGCCGTCAGCGCCGCCAAATAGACGATGGTCGAAAAGCCGACATTCTTCCAAAAGCCCGACGTGATTACGGCGCCGCGGAACCAGTCGTTGCTCCCGAGCCAAAGCTGCGGTTCGACACCGACACTACGCAGCGCCTGATTGAGAATGCCCCCCGACGACAAGATGTCGAGCAAAATCCCGCCCAACACAATCCAGGACAAGAAATGCGGCAGGTAGATCAGCGTTTGAATCGCGCGGCGAAAGAGGATGCGGCGCGCCTCATTCAGCAGCAGCGCCAGGATGATCGCCCCCAGCTGATCAGCCACGATCTTCGACACCGAGATGATCAGCGTATTGCCCAAGATCCGCCTGAATTCCGGCGCCAAAAACAGAAACTCGAAATTCGCCCAGCCGATCCAGGGCGAGCCAGCGAATCCTTTCGCCGGGCTAAAATCCTGAAAGGCGATGACCACGCCATACATCGGATAGTAGCGGAACAGCAATACGAAGACAATCCCGGGCACGATCATCACGTACAGCGGCCAAGCGCGCTTCATGTATTGCTTGAATGTCATGCGGCTGCCAATGCCTGTCTCGCGACAATCGCTCACGCAGAGCACAAGCTGTTCGGGCGAGCCGGCGGCTCGCCCCTACAATTCCTCATTTACAGCGGTGGGGGTGTATGTAGACTACATTTGCCCGCGCCACCATTCGTTGACTTCATCCGTGATGCGGTCGCCACCGCCCGAGCGCCACTCTTCAGCGAAGGCGTCGAAGCGGTCCAGCGGCTCCTGCCCATTGATGATATTGATGTAAGTCTCGGCTTCCAAGCCATCCAGCGATGCGCCCGCCCGCTCCATCGTGCGCGTCGGCACGGTCAGGAAATGGTTCTTGATGCCATCAGCTTCCCAGTGGTCCACCGCGAAAACATTCGCCTCGTCCCACAATACCGATAGCGGATCGCCACCCAGAAACGCTTCCATCAGCGCGTCGCGCTCGCCATCCGGCGTATTCGCCCAAACATTGCGGCGCTCCTTGATCCAGTTCGTTTCGTAGAAGGGATCGGTGCGGCTGCCGCCATTGGTGCCCGGCGGACCCCAAATGTGCTTGGTGTCGTCATAACCATTCAGATCCAGCGTACCGCCCATCGGGTCAATTTCGCCGTCATCGTCCCGCCAGAAATAGGCCGTGCCTTCAAAGCCGTGATAGCGATTCTTCGGATTCTGCAGCAATTCCGCCCACCAAGCCATCTGTTTCAAGACCAGGTCGACATGCTCGAAGCCCTTGCGGAAGACATAGACCGTATCGGGCACTGGGTTGCTCCAGGCTTTCTTCTTGATGCCGGTCGGACCCATGGGGATATCGCCGAATGCCCAGCGCGCGTCAGGATCGTTGGCGACGCTGTCCGGCAAGCCGTAGACCGCGCCAAAGGCGGGCGAATACATGAGGCCAGCCAGATTGCCGCTGATATGCGTGCCCGAATTCTGCCAGGGCGCGAAAGTGAAAAAGTCCGGCGCCAGTAGCCCTTCGCTATACCATTGCCGCAAAGTGCCGAGCACTTCCTTAATCTCGGGCCGGACGCTGTCATATTGCAAGTCGCCATTTTCGTCCGGCGTCCAGAATCTCGGCATCACGCCCCAAGCGCCAAAGATGGGATCGAGCGAGCAATACCAGGTGTTGACTTGGCGATTGGCGGCGATGCCGAGCGTCGTGCCTTCGCCGCCCTGGCCCATATCCGCCGCAACAAAAGCGGTCATCACCGCGTGCAATTCCTCTATCGTAGTCGGCGCGCTCATACCGACGGCGTCGAGCCAATCCTGCCGAATCCACAACACCTTGTCGTTCTGCGCCGCCTGCTCGATATAGGGCACGCCCATCTTGCGCCCGTTGACCTCCGCCAGGCGCCAGGCGATGCCATCGCTGAAGCCCATCGCCTCCTTCAGCCAGACCGGATGCGCGACCTCGTCCCAGACATCGGTAATGTCTTCAATCAAGTCATTGTCCAGCAGCTCGGAATAGATCTGCAACGGCACCGTCTCCATGAAATCGGGCAGTTCATCACTGGCGATGGCGAGATTGTATTTCTGCAAGACCTCGCCCTCATTGTCCGTCCAGGTGAATGCCAGCTTCCAATTGATGCCGGTGACCGCGGCGTTCAAGCGCGTGAAGGGCGAATTCTCGATGTCGTCGCCATCGGCGAATTCCCAGGGACCGCGCCGGCTGCCTGTGATCGTCACCGGCGGATCGACTGGCATGCCCTCGGGGATCGGCGGCAAGGTCGTCGCCCAGCCGCGCGGATTGTTCGGGCTGCCCGGATGCAAGTCAGCCGGGATCTCGCCCATGCCTTGCGCCAGCGCCGGCGGCAGGCCCGCGCGCATCATCATCGCCGCCGCCAAACTTGTGCCGCCCAGCCTCATGAAGTCCCGCCGCGACGGCTTCAAATCCGATGTGTTGTAGGGGAATCTCTTGTTCATCGTAACTCCTCAAGAAAATCACTAGACCCATTCTCGAACGGAAGATGATGCGGCGATAGACACCTCCTTACTCTTCAATTGGCGAATCGCCGGTGGGCTCGCTTTCGGTCTCGGTGGTCAGGGTGATTACTGTCTGCCAGACTTCGCTGCTGAACTGTATATGGTCGCGCATGAGGTCGCCGGCGGCCTGCGCGTCACCGCTGGCGATCGCGTCGAAGATCGCCTGGTGCGTACCGCCGCCCTCAGCTTGGGCCGGCAAACTGTCAGATTGTGTTTCGCGCAGCACCTCCTCCAATAGATCGACGAGGTTGCTGACAAATTGGCTGATGATGGCGTTGTGGCTCGCCTCGCCGATTCGCCGGTGAAAATTGAAATCGGCTCTCAAATAAGCCTGCACGCGGTCCATGTTGGCTTGCATCGTCCGCAGTTCTGTTTCGATCAGATCGATTTCCTGTGGTGAAGCGCGTTCGGCCGCCGCCCGCGCCGCTTCCACCTCGATCATCTTGCGCGCGTCCAGCAACTCGATGATCGTGCCGCCCCAAGTCGCGAAGCTGAGCCCAAGTATCCGCCCGAAGCTCGCGCCCGTATTGGTCGTCAAGAAGGTGCCCTCGCCAACGCGCGATTCCACCAAGCCCACCGCTTCCAGCACCTTGAGCGCCTCGCGCACGCTGTATCGCCCGACCCCCAACGCATCGGCCAGCGCCCGCTCCGATGGCAAGCGCTCGCCCAGGCGCACGACGCCGGACAAGATGTAATTCTTCAATTGCTCGAGCGTTTGATCTCGTACGCTGGCTTTCTCAATTGTCTTGAGGCCCGACATGCTCGGCGACTGACTCTTCACCGCAGCCCTCATTTTCCGCCTCGCGCGGATTGGTCAGTGGTGTTACCAATTGTAGGCGAATTGCAATCGTCTGTCAAATCCGCTCGCGGCAGGACCGCTCACTTGGACGAACCAGCCGTCAAGCCACTGACCAAATAGCGCTCGAGGAAAAGATAAGCCAGGACTATTGGCAGCATCGCGATGAGCGAGCCCGCCATGATTTCATTCCACTCGGTCAAGTATTCGCCTTTCAGCGAGGCCACGCCGACATTTACCGTCCAGGCATTTTGATTCGCCACCAGAAAGGTCCTGGCGAAGACAAAATCATTCCATGAGAGCACAAAGCCGTAGAGCGTGGTCGCCGCCAAGCCCGGCGCCGAAAGCGGCAAGACGACCCGCAGCAGCGCGCTCAACGGCGTGCAGCCGTCAATCATCGCCGCGTCTTCCAGCTCCATAGGAATGGTGTCGAAATAGCCTTTCAGCATCCAGACGGCAAATGGCGTGATGAAGGTCGCATGGGCGAGGACAAGCGATCGTAAGTCGCCGATCAGCTGAAATTGCCGGAAGCTGACGAACAGCGGGATGATGATCAGAGTGCTGGGTAGCATGCGGCTCATAAGGAAGAACAGACCGATCGCCTGCGAGCCGCGCGCCCGTATTCGCGAGATGCTATAGCCAGCCAGCACGCTGACGAACATGGACAGCGCCGTCGAGGCCAGGGCGACAACTGCCGAGTTTCGCAGCCAAACGCCGATTGGGCGCTCAGTGAATATGGCCTCATAAGCGGCAAGAGTTGGCTCGGGCTGCGCAAACACCGGCGGGAAGCGGCGCAACTGCGTCGCCGGCGCCAGCGATGTGTTAAACATCCAATACAGCGGGAAGACCAATACGATAACGACGGCGATTACCACCGCGTAAAGTATGACCGTCTCCCATCGGCCGCGCGTCATCGAATCCAGCCTTTGATCACATTAAGGGCTCGTCGCTTCTGCGTACCATAATCCAACTGGCGATGACGCTGATGACCAGCGTGACGACGCCAATCGCCGCCGCGAAGCCAAAGTCGTGAAACTTGAAGGCTTCCTGATAAGTCATGATCGCTAGGGTCTGCGTCGTACGCTGCGGTCCGCCGCCGGTCAAAATATAGATGATGGGAAAATCGCGAAACACCCACAGCATGACAAGGATGAGCGCGATGCCGCGGACTGAACGCAGACCCGGCAAGGAAATGAAGCGAAAGCGCTGCCAGGCATTGGCGCCGTCCACCTTCGCCGCATCGTATAGCTCGAGCGGTATCGACTGCAAACCCGCCAGCATAATCACCGATATGAAGGGATAACCTTTCCATACCATGACCACCACAATGACGAAAAAAGCAGCGCCAGGCGTCGACAGCCAGGGTATCATCTCGCTGCTTAATCCCGTGCGCACCAGCGCCCAGTTGATTAATCCGAAGGAGCTGTCAAAGAGCCACCACCAGATTATAGCCGCCATGACCGACGGCGCCGCCCAGGGCACAGCCACCAGGATCCGCGCCAGCTTGCGGCCGCGAAAACGCTGATTCACCAAAATCGCGGTTGCCAGCCCGATGACGTACGACAGCGCGGTCACGGTCGCAACCAGTGATATGGTCACCCATATCGCCTGGTAAAACTCAGCGGACGAGAATAGCTCCTCGTAATTCGCCAAGGTCCAAGGCGCGCGCGACCGCCCCAATTTGGCGATCTTGATCCTTTGAAAGCTGAGATCAATTGCGGAGATGATGGGGTAAACAATGATGGCGGTGGTTAATAGCACCGCGGGCGCCAACAACAGATAAGCGAAGATATGGCGATTTTTAGGCTGCCACAAGCTCCAACGCGGCACGCTCATCGTTCACCATACGCGGTCTATACCGGGCCGACTTAGCAAGTCGCCCGCCTGCGACATACCTTTCCAATGACGATTCGTAAGGGGCGATTCTGGGAATCGCCCGCCAACGACGCAGCTGTGTCGCGGGGCGAGTCTTGGCTCGCCCGTCATTTACATGTCCTGCTGCAACTCGACCGCCAAATCGTGCAAATTGGCGACCACTTCCGCCGGGTCAACATCATCCGCGACCATGCGCTGCGCTTCTTCACGGACGACTTTGGCGAATTCGTTGAAGACGATTTCCAAGCCGGTGGGACTGCGGTCGATGCCATTTGCCGACGCCGTGTTCTGCGATTCGAGCAAGAGATCGACATGCGGAATAGCGTCGTAGTAGGCGTCAATCAAGGTGCCTGGGCGCGGGGCCGGCTGGCCGACATGCAAACCAAATTGTACTTGCCATTCATGCGAGGTAATCAGCTCGATGAAATCCCAGACCAGCGCCTTCTTCTCGTCGCTGATCTCGCTGGCCATAGCAATGACGTTGCTGCCGCCGCCCACTGGAACATCAAAGGGCACGCGCACAACTCGCAACTGCTCTTGAATCTCTGGCTCGGCGCGCAGCACAAAGCCATAAATCCACGGTCCCTCGAGTTTGGTCGCCAATTTGCCTTCC
Source organism: Chloroflexota bacterium (assembly GCA_026707225.1). GTDB lineage: Bacteria > Chloroflexota > Anaerolineae > Aggregatilineales > Phototrophicaceae > UBA6055. The sequence continues at coordinate 70,211 of JAPOXG010000098.1, read as the reverse complement.
ATCATCAGTTGGCGGCAATCGCCCGATGCCAGGTCCAGCGGCGTCAAGCGCTCGTCAAGGATCGTCTTCCAGCGCGTGAAGCCTTCCACCATCTCCGGCGTATTGATGTTCACTTCGCCTTCGGCAGTCGTCCAATAGGCGCCGGCGCCGACGACATAGCTGAGCATCTGTGAAAGATATTGGCTGCCTTCAGCCGTGTGGTGGCAGGCGCCCCATTGATCAACGATGCCATCGCCATCGGTATCTTTGGTAGTCGCTCGCAGGACTTCGATGTATTCATCCCAGTTGGTGGGGGCGGCGAGCATAGCCTCCTCCAATATAGCGTCGTTCACAACCATGACGAAGCCGAAGAATTGCAGCATGACGCAGCTCATCTCGCCAGCCCACATGCATTTGGCCTGGCCCGCCCAGCCTTCAAGATCAAGATCGGAATTCTCAACCCAGGGCGCAAGGTCTTCCATCCAGCCGGCGTCGGCGAATTGCTGGTACTCAAATGAGGCGAGATGAACGATCTCGGGCGGCGTGCCACCGGCGAATAGCGTCAAGAATGTGTCAGCGTATTCGGGACGGGCGACTTTGGTGAATTCGATGGAGACGCCTTCGTGCGCGCTCTCAAATTCTTCAATGGCGGCGCGCCACCAGTCGCCGACCGGCTCATCCACCTGCCAGGAGATTAAAGTGAGCGTCGTATCCTGCGCCTGCAAGCCGGCAGCCGCAACGACCAGCAGCAACATAATCACCGCGATACCGCGTAATACTCGCAAACTTAACATGATGAATCCTCCAAAACTTACCTTTGCGGAGCCGCCTGCACTAGGCGCTGCGCGGCGCGGTCAATCCCGGCGCCGGCCGCGATCCAGACACAGTCGGCGGCGACCCCAGTCTAACACAATACAGCGCCAGCTCAAAATCCAAGCCGGGACCGCGCAAGCCGGCCAGCGTCGCCGCAAAACAAAAAGAGCGTCCGAATTACACCCCTAATCCGGACGCTCTTCGCAGTGTATGCAGCATTCCTCTCCGATACACTGACGCAAAACCAAGGTCTCGTTCGCGGCTCGGCATCGGACGATCCCGCGCGCGAAACTGACCACAGTATACCGCATTCACTCCCTTGCGCACAAGTGATTTGGCGCTGAACTCGGCGGGAGATTGGACAAAGATTCCTTGACGAATTCCTCGCGCGTCCAGTGAAAAACTACGCTTGCGCAGCAATCCATTGTTGGGCGTCGTAATCGCTCGAAAGCTACAGCGTCCGCCGAAAAAACTCGACCGTGGCTTCGACCATTTGCGGCAAATAGGCGTGGGCGACTCCTTCGTAGAGCACGAGCTCCAGCTTGTCGCCGGCGCCCCGCTCACGATAGACCGCGCCCGCATATTCCATTACCTTGTGAATCCCCGAAATCGGCGATAGCGGATCAAGGTCGCCAGTCAGGATCAGCTGATGCCGAGGCGCGGTGAGGGCGACGATATGCTCCATATCGATGCCAGACGCTAGCACGCCCGGCACAAAATAATAGATGCCATGCCCCGCCAGAGCGCCGGCATCGGCGAAGTCGCGATAGCGGGTCATCTGCGAGATCGGCACGACCGCCTTGACCGACTCGTCGAAGGCCCCCACCCAGGTACTGCGCGACCCGCCCAAGCTCATGCCCGCCGTCCCAATGCGATTGGCGTCCACCTCAGCTCGACTTTTCAGATAAGCCAGCGCGCTCAAGTCATCATGCGCCATCATGCCCCAGAGCGTTTTGCCTTCCCAAAGAAAGCGCTTGAACAAGGACAACTCGGTGGCGCCGCCGCGCTCACGCTCGCCCGCCGGTCCCTGATGTTCCCGCTGGCCGAAGCCATAGGCGTCGATCGCCATGACGATGAAGCCGGCCTCCGCCAGCGCCAGCCCCGGCGCGTAGCCATTTTCCCGTATCCTGATTGTCGCGTCTTTGCCCAAGGAATATTTGCCGCCATGCTCATGGTGATAAAGCACCGCCGGGGCCGGATACTCAATACCCCTCGGCAGGATGAGGTAGCCGTAGACGCTGTCGCCGACGCCGTTGACGAAAGTGAAATGCTCCAAGCTGTACGATTCTTCACGGCGCGTCGATATCAGCGACGCCTGCGGCAATGCCGGCGCCGGAATATCACCCAGCAGTTTCCATATCTTCGCTCGCGTCGCCTGCGGATCCAGCATCAGTCCCATTCGATAATCATCCCCATCGCTTCTTTATCCCAATTGGCGAGCTGCGCGTATGCCGCCGGGAACTCACGCCAATTATAACGCTGCGTAATGAGCGGCGCCGTCTGCACGCGATCCCGCGCCATCAAGTCGAGACAGACCGCGTACTCGCGCATCGGCGTCCAGTAACCCGGGCTGTCTTCCCATTGTGGTCGCGCGCTCTCGTGCCCGCCAATAACCTGCAATCCTTTTTTGTGCACATCGCGATAAAAGTTAACCTCGCTGGTGACGCCGCGCGTGCTTCCCGCCAGCACGACGCGCCCTCGAGGCGCGGCCAATTGAAAAGCCGTGACAACTGCCGCTGGCGCGCCCGTCAACTCAATGACGACTTCAGCGCCCGCCGCGCCCAGCAAAGCGCGCAGCTTGTCCGGCGCTCGATCATCACCGATCAGCGCCTCGTCCGCTCCCACTCGCTTCGCCAATTCCAAGCGGCGTTCGTCCAAATCAATACCGACTACCGGCACAGCTCCGGACAGCTGCGCCAGACGCATCGCCAATATGCCGACGACGCCCGCGCCCAGTACAGCGACCGATTCGCCCAGCTCAATCCGCGCCTTGCGCACACCCTGCATCGCGACCGCCAGCAGCGCGAAGAAAGCCGCTTCTTCATCCGCCAATTGAGCCGGAACGATAAGACAGTCGCCAGCGTCAACCAGGGCATGCGATTGATGCGCCGCCCGGCAGACAACCCGATCGCCCTTCTTCAAAGTCCGCACGTCGTCGCCAAGGGCGCTGACCTCGCCGACAAAACTGTAGCCGGGGCAATACGGGTAAGCTGAATTTGTATTCGCGAGATTGAGGAAAAAAGCGCGTTCGGTGCCGGGGCTGATCAGCGTGGTCAGCGCGCGCAGCAGAACCTGCCCCTTTTGCGGCGCCGGCGGATCCATCCACTGCAGTTCTACTTGACCCGGCGCGGTGACGATGGCGCGCTGCCCGCGCATCACTTCATCCCGGTGGTGGCGATGCCGGTCGTGATGAAGCGCTGCAAAAAAGCGAAAACCAGCGTTATCGGCAGCAGCGTAACCACGGTCATCGCCAAAACGTAATGCCACTGAATCTGCAGCTCGCCCTGAAAGGCGTTTAAGCCAACTTGCAGCGTGAAATAATCGTTCTGGCTGAGCACGATCAGCGGCCAGAGGAAGTCGTTCCAGCGCCACATCACAGAAAAAATCGCCAGCACCGCCAGGGCGGGCCGCGCCAGTGGAAGAATGATGCGCCAATAAATGTGCCACTCGCTGCCGCCATCAATCCGCGCCGCATCCAGCAGCTCATCCGGGATTGTCAGCATATATTGCCGCAGCAGGAATATGCCGGTGGGCGTTGCCGCGCCGGGAATAATCACGCCCCAGAGATTGTTCTTCCAGCCGATGCTGGTGATGACCAGAAAAACCGGTACCAATATCACCGTTATCGGAATCATCAATGTCGAGATGAACAGCACGAAGATCGCGTCCCGCCCTTTGAACTTGTACTTGCTCAGGGCAAATGCCGCCATGCTATTGATAATCAACGTGATCACCGTCGCCACCGTCGTCACGACCACACTGTTCTTGAGATAAGTGAAGAAATCGAAATTTTCCAGCTCCACCAGCGGATCGAGGTAATTCTCCCATGCCAGCCGCACTTCTTCGACCGGTTCGCGCTGCTTGATGTTGACCTTGATTCTTTCCCTTTCCCCGCTCGGGTCGGCCGGGTCAACCATTTGCGCTTCAATGCCAACGCGCCGCACCTGCGCCAGCTCGCGCACGTCCCCATCATCCATCGTGACCATGAACAGCGGCAGCGGTTTGTCGTACCCCTCTACTTCCACTTGCACCTGCTGATAAGGCAGCAATGGCGGCGGATATTTCACCAGACCAGCTTGCGTTTTGAATGACGAAAACACCAGCCAGAGCACCGGACCAAACATCAGAAAGGTCCCTACGGTCAGATACAGGTAGGTCAAGACATCGGAGGTATCGATCCGCGTCCCGCCGCTGCGCTTGAGCAAAAAACTCGATACGGTGATTCTGTCCGCCGTCATCGCCCGATCCCTACGACAGGCTCGACTGGTTGCCGAGCCGCAATTGCAGCAGCGTCAAAACCAGCAGCGAAACGCCCAGCACCATCGAAGCCGCCGCCGACAAACCAAAGAGCTGAATCTGATTGGAAAAGCCAGTGGTATAGATATACTGCACCATTAGCTGCGTGCGCGTGCCCGGTCCCCCGCCCGTCAAGACGAAGATATGGTCAAACATCTGCACCGCGCGAATCAGCGATAGCACCAGCACAACAAACATCGTCGGCATCAGCAAAGGCAAGGTGACGAAGCGGAAGTCCTGCCAGGTATTGGCGCCGTCTATCGAACTCGCCTCGTATAGCTCAGGCGGGATCGATTGCAGACCCGCGAGCAAGATCAGCGTGTAAAAGCCCATCAACGCCCAAACGCTGACGAAGACGACCCAAAACATCGCCCAATTGGTATCGAGCAGCCAGCGTCTGCTCTCACCGCCGAAGATCTCAACAATCGCATTTAGCACGCCTTCATACTGCAAGACCCATTTCCAAATCAGCGCCACCACCACCGGCGACAGCAGCACCGGATAAAAGAAGACGCTGCGGAAAAAACCGCGCGCCCTGATGCGCCGATTGAGCACCAAGGCGGTCGCCAGCGAGAACAGTACAATGCCGCCCACTTGCAGGATGACATATTGAGTCGTGTTGAAGATGCCGCGCCAGAACAAATCCTCCTGACAGCTATTGGGCGAGAGGAAATCTTCGCAGTCGAACAAGGTCTCGAAATTGCCCAAGCCAACGAAGGGACGGTCTTCCGGGAAGAGTTTGGTGCCGCCTGTCATCGCGTAATAGAAATTGAGCAGCATCGGGAACAAGACGAAGATGCCAAAAATAATGAGGTTGGGCAGGACAAAGAAGTAACCCATGCGGTCAATGCCTACCCGGCGCTGAATCGGCGTCAGGATGCGGTCGACGGCGCTGACCAATACGAGCAGGATGGGGCGCGCCAGCGTGTCAATGACGCTCAGCAGACGAAAAGAAGTGGTTTGCTTGCTTATGTCAGTCATCTATGATTTAGCAATAAGGGCGACTCAGCGAGCCGCCCCTACAGTTCGTATCATTGATTCAGTTGAAGCCCGCCTAGCCAGACACTTCCGCCAGAGCGGTATCAACATCGTCCTGAATCCGGTCAATCGCCTCATCCAGCGTCAGTTCGCCGACCATCGCTTGCGTCAGGCGGTCGCGCGTGGCGTTGAAGACATTGCGATTGTAGGCGTAGGCTTGCAAGTCGAATGCCGTCTGCTCCAACGTGCCCACTTGCCCAACGAAGACGCCCAGCGAGTCCTTCGCCAGCTGCAGATCGGTGTCAAAATCGACGCCAGACGCGGACAGCCCAGAATGCGCCGGGATGAAGAGCGTACGGGCGGCGAATTCGCCAAGAACTTCTTGGCTCGCCAGATATTCCATGAGGCGCGTCACCTCTTCCGGGTGCTCAGTCGCGCCAATGCCGACTAGCGCCGCGCCGCCGGGCATGCCGGTGCAGCCACCCGGTCCGCAAGGATTCGGCACCGTCTGCCAGTCAAAGGCATCGCCGATCTGCTCGCTGAACTGCCCCACTTGCCAACTGCCCGACATGTAGAAGACCAGTTCGGCATTGGCGAATTCTTCATTGGCGCCGGCATAACCTTCGCTCAGCGGCCACATCTCCGGGTGCATCGTGCCATCGAGGTGCCAATTGACGAAGATCTCCGCCATGTTGCGGAAGCCCTCATCCATGACGGTCGGATGCCCCATGTCATCAAAGTACATCGCGCCCATGCTGATCGCGGGACCGGCGAAACGGTGACCACTGCGATCCATCGCCATCGGATAAGGAATCTCCAGCGCTTCGGCAACAGCGACAGAAGCGGCCGCCCATTCTTCCCAGCTGACCGAATCCGACATATCGCTCGGAACCTCAACGCCCGCCTGCTCAAAGAGCGTGCGGTTGATGAAGGGGCCGGTGATCGTCAACTGCGTCATAAAACCAGGGATGCTGGAATCGTCGTCTCCGAGGCGCTTCCAATTCAGGAAGGGACCAAAGTTCTCTTCCCAATAAGCCGGATCGCTCAGGTAAGGCGTCATATCCAGATAATACTGCGCCAAGCCACCCAGGTCGGTGACGCGCGCCATATCGGGTCCTTCGCCCGCCGCCAGGTCCAGCGGCAGATTCTCCAAGATCGCGCTATAGGGAACGGTATCGATTTCGACGCTGATGTCAGGATTGTCCGCCTCGAAGCGATCAAGCAAGTCCCGCAGGACTTCGCCTTCGTTGCCGTCGTTGTACCAGCGGATCCGCAACTCAACCATGTCTTGGGTCAATGCCGGAAGGGCCGACGCGACCACGGTCAGGATGACAAGTAAAGCTAAAACCTTGCGCATTTTGGTCTCTCCAATAGCTCGTGAACGGATATGGATGCAAGATGTTTGCAACCAGCTGCGCAGATATTCTGCCGGCCAACGAAACTGCGGACGGTCTGTGTGTGAGCAGATAACTGTAGCAGTCTGGTGAAACAGCCGAAGGACTATAGGTCAATTGCGCGCATCTGTCAAGCAAGACGACGCTTTAGAATATGCGGCGCCTGCCAATTCCGAGCTTCGATTTGGCTCATGCCCGGTCATGGTTATAATCCCTTCCATACATACTAACCTCAACAGGAGACCGCCATGCCAATCGGAACCAGGAACAAAATGATCGCCGGGCTCGGCAGCCATCATATCGCCATCCAGACGACCGACTACGAAGCGTCCGTCCGCTTCTATACCGAAGTCATGGGCATGACCGAAGTCGTTGGATTTGAAACCGGCGGGCGCCGCGCCGTCATGCTCGATATCGGCGATGGCAGCCACATGGAATTGTTTGAGCCCATTCCCGGGACGCAGCCCTCAAATGACGCGACCGGAAACATCGTCTTCCACTTCGCGCTGCAAACCACCGACATCGAGGCCGCCCTCGAACGCGTCCGCGCCGCCGGCATGGAAATCACCGTCGAGTTGAAAACCGTGCAGATGGGACCGCTGAATATCAGTCTGGCGTTTTTCAAGGGACCCAGCGGCGAAGTGGTCGAATATATTCAGGTCAACAGCTAGAGGCTAGACTTCCACATAGATCCGCCCGTCGCGGATGCGGACAGGGAAACGCTTGAGCCGGCGCCGATCCGTCAGGCAACGCCCGCTGTGCAGATCAAATTCCCAGCCATGCCAGGGGCAGCGCAAGATTTCGTTGTCACGCCCCCAAACAAATGTACCCGGCTTGGATGGCAAGGTGGTGCCGCCGAGCCGTCCCAGGCAGACGGGCGCAAATGCGTGCGGACAGATATTCAGCACCGCCACGATCTGGGAACCGGTATTGAATACGCCGACGGTTTTGTCCGCGGCGGTGACGATACGGCGCTCGCCGGGAGGGAGATCCTCCAGCGCCGCTACAAAAAATTCCGCCTTAACCGACATGGCTCGGCGCCTTCAGTTTGAACACGTCAAGCGCATTGCGATACATCACCGCCTCGCGCAGCTCCGGGCGCAAATGCCGCATGGCGAAGTCCGGCGTATCGCCATCCCAATGCGGATAATCGCTGGAAAACATCAGCATCTTTTCCGCGTCAAACATTTCCAGGACCTGCTGGAAATGCCGGTCGTCCTCCGGTTCTTCGATCGGCTGCGTCGTCAGCGCGATATGATCCTGAATGATCTCGCTCGGGCGGCGCGTCAGCCAGGGCGTGGTCGAGCGCAGCGCCTTCCAATTCTTGTCCAGCCGCCACATCAGCGCCGGCAGCCAGGCGACGCCCCCTTCAACAAAGACATACTTCAGCGTCGGGAACTTCTGGAAGACGCCCTCGACCACCAAGCTGACCAATTGGGTCATGTAAGATGTCGCCAGCAAGGTATGCCACTCCAGATAGTTGGCGACGAAACCGGCCGTGCCGCCCGAGCCAGCGATGCCGACCCCTTCCAGCCCGGGATGAATCGCCACCGGCAGATCGTATTCCACCGCCGCTTCATAGATGGGATGAAAATAGCTGTGCCCCAGGGGAAATGGCGAGCCGCTGACCATCAGCACCTGACAGACCCGCGGATGCGCGCCCAGCCGATGAATCTCTTGCGCCGCCAATTCGATATTGCTGAAAGCGACCATGATCGACGCCAGATAGCGCTCATCGACCGGCAGCCAATCTTCGACGAAATGGGTATTCACCGCCGTCAGCGCCGCCGCCGAATAATGCGCGTCGGGCGAGACGCAGTGCTCCATCGACTCCATCGGATTCAGCACGGCGTAGTCGATGTCGTAAACATCCAGGAAGTGGCTGGCCATCGTCTCGGGCGATCTTTCGATGCGCCGCCCGTCTTCGGTCACGGCATCCGATTTCATCACGCCGTTGGGATTGTAAAGATTGGGATGCCCGGCGCCGTGATCGCCGCGAAGATAGCGCGTCCGCCAAGGCTCCTCAAGGTATTCTGCCACCTGCTCATGGATCGGCACGGGGTGCAAGTCGGTATCGATGATCATCTTGGGTTTGGGCATTCGCCGCTCGCATGACTATCCTGACAATAGAACTATAGCACAATGTTCCCGCGTTCTCGTTCGTTGAGTCGCCATGCTCTAAGTGGAATGCGATTACAATCTCTTGTAGCCTTGATCGCCTGTTCACGAGCATCGTGTCAAGCTGGCGCCGCGCGCCAAGCGGCGTAGGGAAGGGAATACGGACCTTGACCGTCATCCTCGGCATCAATAGCGAACACGCTGGCGCTTCGGCCGCCCTCGTCGTCGATGGCGTACCGATAGCCGCCATCGCAGAAGAGCGCCTGAATCGGATCAAGTATTACGCTGGCTTCCCGCAGCTGGCCGCCCGCCGCGTCCTGGACATGGCGGGCCTGCGACCGTCCGACATTGACTGCGTCGCCATCGCGCGCAACCCGGCCGCCAACGTCGCCCAAAAGTCGGCTTTTCTGTTGCGCAATCCCAGGCGCATGCCCGCGCTGCTCAAAACAGGCGCGAGCCAGGTCAGGCAATTGGACACGAAGTCGCAACTGGCGGCCGCTATCGACTGCGATCCAGCCGCTCTCAGATTCCGTCAGTTAAACATCGAGCATCACCTGGCTCATATCGCCAGCGCCTATTTTACGTCGCCCTACGATCAGACGGCCGGCTTCAGCGCCGACGGCTCCGGCGACTTTGTCACCTGCATGCTCGCTAACTGCCAGGGTCATAACATCGACGTGCTTCAGCGCGTCTTCGTGCCGCACTCGCTGGGCTCGCTTTATACGATGATCTGCCAGTTCATCGGCTACGGCCGCTACGGCGATGAAGGCAAAGTCATGGGCTTGGCGCCTTATGGCGACGATGCCTACCACGCCTGCTTCGACGATATGGTCATCTTGACCGATGAGGGCTTCCGTTTGAACAGCTGCTGGTTCCAGCCATTCGGCGCCGACATGGGCGTCAGCATTACCGAGAGCGGCGAAATGGCGATAGGGCGTCACTACTCCGACCACATGCTGGCGACCTTCGGCGCGCCTCGCCAGCCTGGCGCCGAGATCACCCAGCGCGATATGGATCTGGCGCGCGGTCTGCAACGGACTTTCGAGCGCGTTTGGCTGCATCTCTTGCATCACCTTCACCAATTGACCGGCGGCGACCGTATCGTCATGGCGGGCGGCTGCGCCCTCAACAGCGTCGCCAATGGCTTGGTCAGCGCGCAGACGCCTTTCAACGAAACCTGGATACATCCGGCCGCGGGCGATGATGGTTTATCTCTCGGCGCCGCCCTGTATGCCGCGCAAAGATCGCGCCCGCGGCCTCCGCGCTATGTGATGGGCAGCGCCGGCTTGGGTCCGGAATATTCCCAGGCGCAAATCCGCAAGGCGCTCATTGACCGGCGGGTCAACGCGCATGAACTGCCCGAGCCGGACCTTCTGCGGCGCACGGCGGACGCGCTGAAAGCCGGCAAAGTCGTCGGCTGGTTCCAGGGGCGCATGGAATGGGGTCCGCGCGCGCTCGGCAACCGCTCCATCCTCGCCCACCCGGGCTTGCCCCACATGAAACAAACGCTCAACGACCGCATCAAGCGCCGCGAGTGGTTCCGTCCCTTCGCGCCGGCTGTGCTGGCCGAAGCCCAAGCGGAGATCTTTGAGAACAGCCAACCCTCGCCGCACATGCTGCACGTCTACCGCATCCGCGACGCATGGCGCGAGCGGCTTTGCGCCGTGTCGCACGTTGACCAGACGGGCCGCTTGCAAACCGTCATCCGAGAGCACAATCCGCGCTATCACGCCTTGCTCAGGGAGTTTGAAGCGCGCACCGGCTTGCCCGTCATCGTCAACACCAGCTTTAACGAGAACGAGCCCATCGTCTGCTCGCCCGAAGAAGCCATCGACTGCTTCCTGCGCACGAGGATGGACCTGCTGGTCATCGGAGATAGCTTATGCGAGAAACCGAGCCCAGTCTCCTGAACGTCCGCCTACTGACGCCTTGTTTGCTTTATCCACTTTGATGGTTTACACTGGCCCTTGCGAAAGACACCCTCAGACGAAATGGGTTAATGAAAGGACTGATCATGAAAGTCAGAGTTTTGCTTGTTTTATTGATAGTTGGTCTGCTTGTGCCATTCGCGGGGACGCAGGACGAACCGGTGACGATCACCGCCTGGGGTCACAATCACCTGCCGCGCGTCGAACTCGACCAAGAAATGATCGCCGCCTTCATGGAGGCCAATCCGCATATCACGGTTGAGTACGAGCCCGTGCCGTCGGACTACTATGCCGTGCTGAACACCGCGCTCGCATCCGGCGCTGGACCCACCGCCTTCAACCAATTCACGCCTTTCAGCGCCCAGTTCTTCCTCCAGGGCATCCTTGACCCGGTTGACCCGGCTGGCTGGGGTCTGGAATCGATCGATGATATAATGGCCCTTTACGGTAGCGGCGACATGGCTGAAGGCATGCTCGCCGGCGCCACCTACGATGGCACGCTCTACGGCATTCCCACGGAAATGAGCGCCTACGCCTGTTATGTCAACATTGACTCTTGGGCTGATGCGGGCCTGGACCCGGCAGAGGACTTCCCTTACACCTATGAAGGCATGGTCGAGGTCGCCGAGAAGCTGACCATCCGCGATGAAAACGGCGTCATCACCCGGCGCGGTTTCGACTTCAATTGGTCGGCGGCTATCTACATGATGCTGCACTTCGTCCCGATGGTGCAGCAGCTGGGCGGCGAAATGATCGACGAGGTCAACTACGTCGCGGACATCAACACGCCCGAGGTGAAGCGCGTGCTTGAATACTGGAACAACTGGGCGAACGAATGGAACCTGGGCGGTCCCGAATACGTCGTCTCGCGCACGGGTTTCCGCGGCGAGGAGAGGATGGCGACCGAATGCACCATGGGCAATTGGGCCGTGCCGGGCCTCGAAGCTGAAGACAGCTTCGCGCCTAACTACGCCATCTATCCGCAGCTGCGCTTTGCAGACGCGGTTAACCCCAACGGCTTCGCCAACTATGGCTTCTACTGGATGGTCAACGCCAACGCTTCCGAGGCGGAGCAGGCAGCCGCCTGGAAGCTGATCGCCTGGCTGTCCAGCCGGCCCGATCGCTACCTCAACGAAGCCGGCTTGTTCCAGCCGAAAGCCGCCTACCTGGAGAGCGAAGAATTCAAGAACAATGAGATCATGCCGGTCTTCCTCGACGAGATCGCGTCCAGCTACTTCCACCCGCGTTTCGCCGGGTTCAACGAGGTGATTGACGCCATCATGCGCATGCGCGATCGCGTCGTCATCGCCGGCGAAGACATCGATACCGTGCTGGCGGAGACCGACGAGGAAGTCAACGCAATCCTGCAGCGGGTTAAGACCGAATTCTAAGTCACCCAATTGTGCCGAAGCCTGCCCGCGCTCGTCGAGCGCTCGCTTGGATTAGTAATTCGACGAGCTAAGCGGGCAGGTATTTGGAAACGTATCCTGCGTCCCCGGTCTCGGCCAAGACTGTCGCGACCGGGGTCTAACGCGAAGCGTCCAAGAGGAAAATATGGGTATTGGTCGGCTAGCCACCGCTTGGCGGGCCATGGGGCTGGTGCAGAAGCGCCAATACTCTGGGCTGCTTTTCGTCGCCCCAGCCACCATCTTCTTCCTGATATTCTTTCACTAACCCATCGTCTGCTCGCCCGAAGAAGCCATCGACTGTTTCCTGCGCACGCACATGGATTTGCTCATCATAGGCGACAGCTTCTGCGAGAAACCGAGCTCAGTCACCTAAATGTCCGCCGAATGGCGCGTTGTTTGCAGATTACGCGCTGATGTGTTAGATTAGCTCTTGAGAAAAATACCCTTAAACGAAATAGATTAAAGAAAGGATTTACCATGAAAGTCAAAGTACTGCTTATTCTCTTGATTGTGGGCCTGCTTGTGCCATTCGCGCAGGCGCAGGACGAACCGGTGACGATCACAGCCTGGGGTCACAATTATCTGCCGCGCGTCGCCCTCGATCAAGAAATGATCGCCGCCTTCATGGAGGCCAATCCGCATATCACGGTTGAGTACAATCCCGTGCCGTCGGACTTCTACGCAACGCTGAATACCGCGATGGCATCCGGCGCTGGACCCGACATGTTCAACCAGGCCACGTCTCATCACGTCGAGTACTACCTCCAGGGCATGCTTGCTCCGGTGGACCCGACCGCCTGGGGCTTTGGGACCATTGACGAAGTGAGGGCGCTCTACGGCAGCGGCGACATGGCTGAGGGCATGCTCACCGGCGCCACCTACGATGGCACGCTCTATGGCATCCCCACGGAAATGAGCGCCTACGCCTGTTATCTCAACCTTGACGTCTGGGCCGAGGCGGGCCTCGACCCGGCAGAAGACTTCCCCTATACCTATGAAGCCTTGCCCGCTGTCGCCGAGAAGATGACCATCCGCGATGAAAACGGCGTCATCACCCGGCGCGGATTTGATTTCAACTGGTCGGCGGCTATCTTCATGATGCTGCACTTCAACCCGATGGTGCAGCAGCTCGGCGGCGATATGATCGACGAGGTCAACTACGTCGCCCACATCAACACGCCCGAGGTACGACGCGTGCTTGAATACTGGAACAACTGGGCCAACGAATGGAACCTGGGCGGTCCCGAATATGTCACCTCGCGCACTGGTATCCGCAGCGAGGAGCGGATGGGCATGGAGTGCTCAATGGGCAATTGGGCGGTGCCGCTGCTTGAACGCGCAGAGAGCTTTATACCCAACTGGGCCCTCTATCCGCAGTTGCGCTGGGAAGACGCGGTCAACCCCAACGGCTTCGCCAATTATGGCTTCTACTGGATGGTCAACGCCAGTTCTTCCGAGGCGAAACAGGCCGCGGCTTGGAAGCTGATCGCCTGGCTGTCCAGCCGGCCCGATCGCTACCTCAACGAAGGGGGCTTGTTCCAGCCGAAAATCGAATACATTGAGAGCGAAGAATTCAAGAACAATGAGGTCATGAAGGTCTTCCTTGACGAGATAGCGGTCAACTACTTCCATCCGCGTTTCGCCGGCTTCAGCGAGGTGATTGACGCCCTCATACGCATGCGCGATCGCGTCGTCATCGCCGGCGAGGACATCGATACCGTGCTGGCGGAGACCGAGGAAGAAGTCAACGCCATTTTGCAGCGGGCCAAGACCGAATTCTAAGGCGCCCGCTTTCGACGAATCATGTATCCCCGTCCTGGCGCAAGACTGCCGGGGCGGGGGCGTATCGTAAACCATCTTGACGAAGAACATGCGTAATACAGGGCTTTTCAGCGCTTGGCGGACGGTGGGTCTGGTGCAGAGGCGTCAATACTACGGGCTGCTTTTCGTCACCCAGCCACCATCTTCTTCCTGATATTCTTTCTCTATCCCATCGTCTGCTCGCCCGAAGAAGCCATCGACTGTTTCCTGCGCACGCACATGGATTTGCTCATCATAGGCGACAGCTTCTGCGAGAAACCGAACTCAGTCACCTAAGCGTCCGCCGAATGGCGCCTTGTTTGCTCTTGACCCGCTGATGTGTTTTGTGTTACAAGAGTGCTTGAGAATAGACCTTCAAACGAAATAGGTAAAAAAAGAGGGCTGATCATGAAAGTCAAAGTACTGCTCATTCTCTTGATTGTAGGTCTGCTTGCGCCCGTTGCCCTGGCGCAGGACGAACCGGTGACGATTACCTACTGGGGACACGCTTATTTGCCGCGCGTCGCCCTCGATGAAGAGATGATCGCCGCCTTCATGGAAGCCAATCCGCACATCACCGTTGAGTACGAGACGATACCGTCGGCGGACTTTTTCGCCACGCTGAATACTGCGATGGCATCCGGCGCGGGCCCCGACCTCTTCAACCTGGCCACGGGTCGCAGCGCGGAGTTCTACCTGCAGGGTATCCTCGCTCCGGTGGATCCAGCCGGCTGGGGCTTGGAGTCCGTTGATGATATAAAGGCCCTTTACGGCAGCGGCGACATGGCTGAGGGCATGCTCGCCGGCGCCACCTACGATGGCACGCTCTACGGCATTCCCACTGAAATGAGCGCCTACGCCTGTTATGTCAACCTTGACTCCTGGGCTGATGCCGGCCTGGACCCGGCCGAGGACTTCCCCTACACCTTTGAAGGCATGGTCGAGGTCGCCGAGAAGTTGACTATCCGCGATGAAAACGGCGTCATCACCCGGCGCGGATTCGATTTCAATTGGTCGGCGCCTGTCTACATGATGCTGCACTTCAACCCGATGGTGCAGCAGCTCGGCGGCGACATGTTCGACGAGGTCAACTACACCGCGGACATCAACACGCCCGAGGTGAAGCGCGTGCTTGAATACTGGAACAACTGGGCGAACGAATGGAACCTGGGCGGTCCCGAATATGTCGTCTCGCGCACTGGTTTCCGCTCCGCGGAGAGGATGGCGACCGAGTGCACCATGGGCAATTGGGCGGTGCCGCTGCTTGAAGCCGAAGACAGCTTCGCGCCCAACTACGGCATCTATCCGCAGTTGCGCTGGGAAGACGCGGTCAACCCCAACGGCTTCGCCAACTACGGCTTCAACTTGATGGCCAACGCCACTTCTTCCGAGGCGAAACAAGCCGCGGCTTGGAAGCTGATCGCCTGGCTGACCAGTCGGCCCGATCGCTACCTCAACGAAGGGGGCTTGTTCCAGCCGAAAGCCGCCTACCTGGAGACCGAAGAATTCAAGAACAACGAGATCATGCCGGTCTTCCTCGACGAAATCACGTCCAGCTACTTCCATCCGCGTTTCGCCGGATACAACGAGGTGATTGAGGCCATCATGCGCATGCGCGATCGCGTCGTCATCGCCGGCGAAGATATCGATACCGTGCTGGCGGAAGCCGAAGAAGAAGTCAACGCAATCCTGCAGCGGGTTAAGACCGAATTCTAAGTCTCCCGCTTCCGTCGAATCATGAATCTCCCGCCCTGGCATAAGACTGCCGGGGCGGTGGCGTATCGTAAACCATCTTGGTGAAGAACATGCGTAATTCAGGGCTTTTCGGCGCTCGGCGAACGATGGGTCTGGTGCAGAAGCGTCAATACTACGGGCTTCTTTTTGTCGCTCCCGCCGTCATCTTTTTCGCGATCTTCTTTCTCTATCCCATCGTCATCGGCTTCGGCCTCAGCCTGACGGATTTTACGTTGCTGAAACCGCCGGTCTGGGTCGGCTTGCAGAATTACCAGGACCTGCTGAACGACCGTCTCTTTCTAAAATCGCTGAATGTGACAATTGGTTTTGTACTGGGCAGCACCGTGCCCGTCTGGTTCATCTCGCTGGCTATGGCAGTACTCTTTTTCCAGCGTTTCCCCGGGCGCGAATTGATGAAAGTGCTCTTCTTCACGCCCCTGCTTCCTTCGGTCGTTGTCGTTTCGGTGATATGGAAGCTGCTGCTGCACCCGTCTGGCATCCTTTCCAGCGTGATCGGCCCAATAGTGGGGCAGATGCCGATCAAATGGCTTTTCGATCTGCAGCTGTCGCCAATCATGTCTGTCGTCGTGCATGACTGGCACATCGCGCCCTTCTACATGATTATCTGGCTCTCCGGCTTGACGTCCATCCCGCCCGAATTGCGCGACGCGGCGCGGGTGGACGGCGCCAACGCCCTGCAATCCTTCCTGCGCGTAGAGCTTCCTTTGCTGAAGCCCACCGCCGTCTTCGTGGCTGCTATTTCCACCATCCGCGCCTTTCAGGGCTTTTCCATTCAGTTTGTGCTTTCGCCGTCTCAAGGCGGCCCCCTCGATGTCAACACGACGCTGGGCATCGTCATCTGGAAATATGGCTTTCAATTCTTCCGCATGGGCGACGCCGCCGCGATTTCCGTCGTGCTCTTCGCCTTTATTCTTATCTTCACCTTGTTCCAATTGCGCCTGGGACGCAGCGATGATTTCTCTCTCAGTTGATTCGACTGGTATTGCCACCGAGTGCGGACGACAGCATGGCGTCTGTTAAACCATACGAAAGCGATTGGGAATTCGAGGCGCGCCTGCGCCGGCGCATCCGACACCTGATCCTCATCTCGGTCGGCCTGTTGATCTCGCTGCTCTTCTTCTTCCCGGTCTACTTGATGGTCAGTTCCAGTTTTAAGTCCGAGGGCGAGATATTCGCCATTCCCATGCACTGGATACCACACGAGTTTCAGGGCTTGCGGCAGTATGAGTTCGCCTTCGAGAATACGCGGCTCGAGCGCTGGTACATAAACAGCCTGGTCATCGCCGCTGTCCAGACCATCGCGACGGTTTTCTTCGGCGCGCTGGCCGGTTACGGTTTCGCCAAGTTTCGCTTCCCCGGGCGCAACATTTTATTCCTCTTCATCCTGAGCATCATGACGGTGCCTTTCCAGATCCTGGTGATTCCCATGTTTGTGCTGGTCCATCAATTGGGCTGGCACAATTCCTACCAGGGGCTCATCATGCCCGGGCTCATCAGCGCCTTCGGTGTATTCATGATGCGCCAGTTTGCCTATAGCGTCCCCGATGAATTGCTGGATGCCGCTCGCATCGACGGCGCCAGCGAATTCTCCATTTTTCGGCGTATCGCCTTGCCAATGCTGAAGCCCGCCGCCGCCAGCCTGGCCATCATCACTTTCCTCTTCAGTTGGAACAGTTTCCTTTGGCCCCTGGTGATCGCACAGGATCGGGACCTGGTCACTTTGCCGGTCGGGCTAACCTACTTCTCGCAGTCGCTCGACCGGGAGCCCTTGTGGGCGGTCGCCATGGCCGTTTCCACTATGGCGACCATCCCCGTTATTCTGCTCTTCGTCTTCTTCCAGCGCTACTTCATCGAGGGCATGATGGTCTCCGGCATCAAGGGATGAATCGCGCGCGCCTGCTGGAACTGCGCGAAATCTATCGCCGCGAACTCTTTGACAGCGTCGTCCCCTTCTGGCTGAATCATTCGCTCGATCATCAAAACGGCGGGCAGTTCAACTCGCTCGATCGCGACGGCTCAGTCTTCGACACCGACAAGTCGATGTGGCTGCAGGGCCGCGCTCTCTGGATGTTCGCCAAGCTCTATAACGAAGTCGAGCGGCGTCCCGAATGGCTGGCCGCCGCCCGCCACAACTACGACTTCATCATGCGCTTCGGCTTTGATGTTGACGGGCGCATGTTCTTCGCCGTCACCGCCGACGGCGCTCCGCTCCGAAAGCGCCGTTATCTCTTCACCGAGACCTTCGCCATCATCGGCTTGGCGGAATACGCCCGCGCCACCGGGGACGCCATCGCCCTCAACCGCGCCATCGACACCTACCGGCTCGTGGTCGATCATCTACGGCAGCCCGGAAGACTGGAGCCGAAAGTCTACCCCGAGACACGCCGCGCCAAAGCCCACAACGTATCCATGATCATGCTGTCGACAACGCAAGAGCTGCGCTTGGCCGCCCCGCCCGACCCGCTCTATGCCGAAGTCGTCAATGACGCGCTCGATCAGATACTTAATCAGTTTCTGGACCATAACGCGGGTGCCGTCTTTGAAGTGCTCGGCGCTGATGGCGAGCGCCTCGACACCGTCGATGGCAGGCGCCTCACACCGGGACACGCCATGGAATCGGCCGCCTTCGTCATGCACGAAGCAATCCAGCGAGACGACGCTTCCCTGATTCCGCCGGCGCTGAAGATGATCGATTATTCGTTTGAGCGCGGCTGGGACGAGCGATACGGCGGTTTGCTCTACTTTGTCGATGTCGACGGAAAACCACCAACCCGCCTGGAATGGGATATGAAACTCTGGTGGCCCCACGCCGAAGCGCTTTATGCCTTGCTGCTGGCTTACCGCTTAAGCGGCGACGAAAAGTACGCGCGCTCTTTCGAGCAAATGCACGACTGGACATTCGACCATTTTCCCGACCGGGAATTCGGCGGCTGGTTTGGCTACCTGCATCGCGACGGAGGGCTGTCCACCCCGCTCAAGGGCGGCATGTGGAAGGGCTTCTTTCACAGTCCGCGCGCGCTCTGGCTCTGCTGGGTGCTGCTCGGCGAGATGCTGACTTAATCCTGCCGCGGGTTCAGGCGCGATCCGAAGCGCAGGTAACAGATCTCGCCAGCCTCGTCGCGCAGAAAGTCGGCGCGTGTTCCCTCGAAGTGACCAGCGAGAACCAGCAATTGATCCGGCCCGCATCGAGCCACTTCAACTGGCGGCATATCGGTCAATTCCTTGTCGCTCGGAAATCCGCCGTGGTATCGAAAATCGGCGAGCAATCGCCCCTCATCCATCCGCAAATCGATTTCCCACATCGTGCCCCGGTAACGCCCGACATATTGCGCCAGCTCCTCAGCCGACGACTCAACAGCCCGCGGTTCCGCTATCGCGATGTCACAAAACTCCCGCAAAACCGCCTTGTTGAAGCGATCATACAGCGCCGTCCCTTTGTCCCCGTTCGTCATCATGCCCAGCGCCAGCTGTTGATCCGGCACTAGGGTTAAAACGGCGTTCTGTCCATTGGTGCCGCCCGTATGCCAGAGGCGCGTCTCTCCGGACTCCCCGCTGATCATCCAGGCCAGGCCGCACCACCCCATATAAGGCAGGCTGGGCGTCTGGCGCTTATGCATCTCCGCCAAGCTCTCCGGGCGCAGCAGCGGCGACCCATCGCCCAGGTGACAGGCGCCATAACGCAGCAGGTCGTGAATGTGGCAGCAGATGCCACCCGCGGCATTCATCCCGCGCGGAATCGCCCAGGGGCTTAATACTCGGTCCCCATCCTTAGCCGATTCATGCCCCACCGCAAAGCGATGCGGCATCACCTGATCGGGAATCAAGAAACTGCGCTCCATGCCCAGCGGCTCGAAGATCAATTCCCGCAGCGCTTCCTCATAGGTCGCGTCTGTCAGCACTTCAACGATCCGGCCGGCGACGCAAAACGAGGCATTGTTGTAAGAAAAATGCTGGCCCAATGGCGCCAGCTGCTCGAAGTCCGCCATGCCATCCACATATCTTGCAGCAGCGTCATCACCGCCGCCGGTATCCGTGAAGACATCCCCCGTCCAACCCGCCCGGTGCGTCAGCAAATGCCACACGCTAACACGCTCCGAGACCTCCTCGTCCCGCACTCGGAAGTCCGGCAGATACGTTCGCACCGGCGCCTGCAAGTCCAACTGTCCCCGTTCGACCAGGCGCATCATCGCCGTCGCCGTGACTGTTTTCGTGATCGAGCCGATCTGAAAAATAGTCTCGTCGGTGACCGGCAGCGGATGCTCCACATGGGTTAGGCCAACGCCGCCGGCGTAGGTCTCGCCAGCGACGCGCAGGCCAAAGGTCGCGCCGGGGACGCCCAATTCCTCGCGCCAGCGTTCAACCTGCTCGGCGATACGTTCAAATTTCAATTGCTTGTCCGTCGCCACGTCTGCTCTCTCCTTTTTCAATCTTGCCAATTTGCTCAACGCCGCTCGGCTGTGACAACTATGCTTAACCCGTTTAGAACGACGAAGAAAGCCACCACCAGCATGATGCTTCGCGTGCCGATCGCCAGTTGCAAAAATCCGTAGCTGAAGGTTGAGACGAACCAACCGATATTCCACATCACCAGACCCATGCTACTGGCGATATTGTGCAAGCCAGCGTCGAGCGAATCCATCAGCAGCGGTTGAAAGAGCGGCTGCATTGTATTGCGGATACCGATCGCAAGCACAAAAAACACAATCGCCATAGCCAGCCCCGGCGCCGCGCTCAAGCCCACAAAGGCGACCGCGCTGGCAAACATCAGCGCCGTCAGACCGCCCGCCCGTCCCAATCGCGCCTCCACCGCCGGGTTCAGCAGCGGCATCAATCCCATCGCCAGCCAGCCCAAGCCAATCACGCCCCCGACCGCGCTATCGGTAATCCCGAACAACTCGCGGAAGATGAGATTGAAGAAGGGAAATGTCAATCCGCCCGAGATGCCGAAGACGAATAGCGGAAATGTCAATCGAATCAGGCGACGCCAAGGCGCCGAGCGCCAACTCGCGAAGCCCGCTGTCCCATCGCGCTTGGGCTTTGCCGCCTCAGAGCGCAAGGACAGAATCGGCACAGCGCTCAGCAGCAGCAAGATCGCGGCGCTCAGGATGGCAGCGCGGTAAGCCAGGGGCATCTCTACCGGAGGCAGCCCATCGACGCCGGCAATCGACAGCGTCTGGCTGGCGATAAGCGGCAGCGCCCCGCCAAGCACGCTGCCAATAGCCACGGCAAGCATGGCAACCAGGTTGTGATACGAGAACATTGCCGTATGCTCGCTGCGGTCGGTCAGCGTGACCATAAACGGCGGCTTCGCCACTTGGTTGGCGCCGAAGCAGGCGCCCCAAAGAAATCGACTGAGGGCTATAATCGGCAAACTCTGGGTCAGCGCCGTCGTCGCCACCGCAATGGCAATACCGGCCGTCGACAGCAAAATGAGCCGGCGATTGCCAACGCGGTTGGCGACCAGACCGATCGGCAAGCCGATAAGAAATCCGCTGAGCCGCGGCAGCGACTGCAAAAGGCTGATCGCCGCCGTATCATAACCGATGCTGACCAGATAAAAGTTCAGCAAAATATCGGCGACGCCCAGCAAGCCAATATGAAAAAGCAAGCTATGGCACAGGAACAGCAGCACTTGCCCGTTCAAGCCAGGCAAGCGGCTGATGCGTCCAGCGCGGCGCCGCATCTCAACCACAGCCGCCCGGCGGCAGCGAATGGAATCCACCGCGCTCACACAAAATAGCAAGCCCTGTCCCAGCGCGAGCAAGGGGGTATGTCAAATAGAATTGCATCTCGGCAATATGACGCTCATGCGCCCTTTTGTGTGACCGAACTCGATGATTTATGTTGCCGCGCCGGCGAGCTGATTTGGTCAAATCACGCCTGTGCCCGCTCAAAACGCTATGCTTGACAGGCTCACAACCGCAGGTCTATAATCCGCCGCATGCGCGCGACCATTGTCGACAGCCCTGAATAGTAACAGAATCGCCGTCGACTTCAAATTATGCCGCTTGTGAGTGAGTGCCAAGTCAGTTGTTGGCGCGCTTAAGCGTGGCTGCAACAAACAGCGCAGCCACAATGATATATGCGATGCCTGTGGCCGATTCGCTCAGATCTGCTTGATCAATGACAAGTCGCTTGGACGAGTATTGAGGAGAAATAAATTTGGCATCAGAAAACAAATCAGAAATCTTGGCGGAGCATGCGGCTAATTCGGCGCTGAACAAGCCCGCGCTGGCGCCAGTCGCGCGACACAACATGGACTTGAGCGCCGATGGCTTGCGCAGCCCGCTGGACGAGCGCATCATCGCCGCGTCGTCGGAAGCGCTGGAAGCCGGGCATACGCATTATGTCGATGTCCCCGGCATTGCGCCCCTGCGCGCCGCCATCGCCGAAAGCCTCAATGACGCGACCGGCGCGCGCTGCGAGCCCGGCAACATCATCGTCACCGCGGGCGTCCAGGAATCGCGCTTTCTCACGATTCAGAAGATCGGTGAAAACTTCGAGAGCATCGCTGTACCCGCGGTCGCCCACCCCGGCGCGCGGAAGGCCCTCGGCGTCAGAGCGCGCAACGTGATTCCGCTGTCCGTTGATGCGGAACGCGGCTATCTCCCCCCCATAGCGGCGATTTCAGAAGTTGTGGCTGGCGGCTGTCGCCTGCTTTACCTCGAGTCGCCGTCTCGCCTGAGTGGCGCTGCTTATACGGCCGATGAGGTCGCGGCGATTGGTCAAGCCCTGCGGGATAGCGGCGCGTCAGCAATCTGGGACCAGGGCCTCGCCCCTTGGGTGGATGGGGACTGCCCTTCGCTCGCCGCCGATGAAGACAGGCCCGCGCTTTTCACAACCATTGGCGAAGCCTTTCCCGGCATGGGCTTGGCGAGTTGGCACATCGGTTACATCGCCGCGCCCGAAGATCAGATTCCGGCCATGCAATCGCAAAAGCAAATCATGGCCATCTGTACCAGCACCGCCGCTCAATATGCCGCTCTCGAAGCGAGCAACTTATTCGTGGAAGCGCGCGGTCTCAGGATGTCGCAGTTGTCGCAGCTCAAAAGCAGACTTATCGAAGTTGCCGCCGACCGCGGTCTCGATGTCGTCACTGGCGACGCCAAGAACATCATTGCGCTTCGGGCATCCGAGGCGGGAGCCGCCAGTTTGCGCGACGCCGGCTTCGACTTCGCCGAAGGCGCCTCATTTGGCGCGCCCGCTGTCATTCGCCTGAATGTAAACGCCGCCACAGCCGACGCGCTGCAAGCGCTCAGCTGACCGGATGCGAGGAAAAACGATGAGCAAAAAGAAAGCCGAAGGCACCAATCTGCTCTACCAATTGATGAGCGAAGCGCGTACCTATGATGATGTCATCGTCATGGGGCGCGGCGACCCCGACTTCGATACACCGGCGCATATCGTCGCCGCCGCCAAAGACGCTATGGTCAACCACCATGCGGACTATAGTCCACCGGAGGGCTTGCTCGCCCTGCGCGAAGCGATCGCCGATCGCGTCAAACGCGTCAACAATATCGACGTCGATCCCGCGACCGAAGTCGTCGTCACCAACGGCGGGCAAGAAGCGCTCTTCTTGATGGTGCTCGCCGTCCTCTCACCCGGCGACGAAATGATCGTGCCCGAGCCCAATTACAATACTTACGCCGATTCACTGGCTTTCGCCGGCGGCGTCAAAGTCGAAGTAGAGACCTACGTCCAGAACGACTTCCGCGCTGACCCGGCCGATGTCCGCGCCGCCATCAGCGACAAATCCCGCGCGCTGCTGCTCGTCTCGCCCAATAATCCCGCCGCCAGCGTCATCTCGCCGCCCGATATGCGCGAGATGCTGGATATCGCCATATCGAACGATCTGATGATCATCGCTGACGACATTTACGATCTCTTTGTCTATGACGATTTCACACACCTCAGCCCAGCCTCTCTGCCCGGCGGGCTGGAACGTACGTTGACGCTGAACGCCTTTTCCAAAGCTTATTCCATGACCGGCTGGCGCCTCGGCTGGATCGTGGGACCGGCTGACCTGATGGCGCGCGTGAGAGAACTCAAAGCCGCTATCAGCGGCGGCACGTCTATCATCTCCCAGCACGCCGGCATCGCGGCCTTGACCGGCCCGCAAGACGCGGTCGAAATGATGGCGGATGCCTATCGCCGCCGCCGCCGCCTCGTCCTGGACGCCTTGGACGCGATGGGCATGAAATACGGCCTGCCTCAAGGGGGGCAATTCGTCTTCGCCGATATCGGCTTCACCGGCATGGACAGCGGTGAAGTCGCCCAGCGCATCCTGAGCGAACAGCACGTGCTGGCGTATCCAGGCTCGGCCTTTTCCAAAGACCGCAAGAATTACCTCCGCATGACTTTCCTCCAGCCCGAAGATCAACTGATTGAAGGCTTGGAGCGGATGAAAGTCGCGATGCACAACATCATGGCGGACAGGTAAAGATATTCGGACGACCGGTTCTGCCAAAGCAATCCGAACTTGCGTGCTATTCCCCTGCTGGAACATTTCCCCCGTCGCGCAGCGTCGGCTACTTGGAAATGCGCCACTTGTGGCAATGGTAACTCACTTCGCCTGAATGCCAAATATTGCTCAACATAATTCCTCTTTACGCTCTAGAATTGCGGTTGCAATTGGAACAAACAGAAACCCGATTGGCGCAATCAACTCATAGTCCAAGGAGGGTCAACCCGTGCAAGCGCGCTTGAAATCTGGATTACATAATCATGCGCATGTCTTGCTGATTGTGCCGCTGGTCGTCATCGTCACGACTTGGCCAACCTTCGCCAGAATCTTTGACGGAGACGTATTCTGGCTGCATACCGGCCACGCAGATTTTGCGCGAAGGATATGGGACGCTTGGCACATTGAAAAAGTTCTCGCGGGGAAAGCCGAACTCTTCTACACGGACTCAATGTTTCATCCCCAGGGTCTATCTCTGGCCTTCGAGCATTACTCGCTTCCTCATGCGCTCCTCTTCATAGTATTCAATAAGTTCTTGCCGGCCGATAGCGCCTATAATCTACTATTCTTAATGATCTTGTGTATCAACGGCTATTGTACCTACCCGCTAATTCTGCATCTGATTGGCAACAAATGGATAGCCCTGTTTGGCGCGGTTGTAGTCTCGGTAAGCGTGCCATTTCTCTTTGGATCGACCGTGCCCGATCTCATCATTATCGGGACCATTCCCTTGTCGATCTATTTCTTTCACCGTCATTTTGCGGAAAACCGCAGGATTATTGCGGCGCTGGCCGGCTTATGCGCGGGCGTCACAGCGCTTATCGGCGTATATAACTTTGTCTTCAACCTCATGACACTCAGCGTATTCGCGATATTCCTGGCTTTTTCGCATTGGAAACAGCGGGCTTTCTGGCGCGGTCTCCTGCTTTGTTTTGTCGTTTGCATATTGGTAAGTTCGGTTCGTTTCTTTCCAATGTTTATAGACGCGACTGTTCTGCAGGAAGGTTTGGAAATGCCTCGTGGCCGCGAAAGAAGTAACGATGTATTGGATTGTTGCGTGCTCACAGGAAATCCGTTCATTGGGGATCTTTTTCGCAAAGCCTTCACCTTCCTGCCTGATTCAATAAATGGCAGATCGCCCTTCAAATCCAATGAGGCCTACCTGGGTTACATCAATCTGTTCTTCCTGCTCTGCGCAGTTTTCCATAAACCGCATAGGCGCAGGCTGGCTCCCTGGCTGGCGGTTCTGATAATTTTTGCGATTCTGAGGCTGGGTCATTTTCTCACGATTAACGGACAAGAATATAGAAGTTTCCTCCTGCCGGAACACTTTCTAAGCGAATGGTTCCCGGCGCTCTTCGGGAGTATTTACATTCAGGAATACTATCAATACGGTGTGATCCTGCCGCTCGCTGTTCTTGCATGTTTCGGTCTGTCTCGGCTCGTCCGGTCGACGCCAGTTCCCGCGCGCGTGGCCGTCGTGATTCTGTCTGTGACAATCGTTGTGATAGAGTTTTATAAGCCCCCCTCCTCCGGCATGATTCTCGAACGTGAAAAAACAGCTTATAACGACTGGTTGTCAACGGAGTCCGATAGCGAGATCAAGCTCATCAATCTGCCCAGGGCATGGTGGAACTCCAACCTAACCTATCGGTATTTGCAAACATTAAACGACTATCCAACGGCATTCGGAAATAGCAATCGTCTTCCAGACGGACCGCGCGCCTACATTAGGAACAACGCGATTCTCACAGCCTGGAACAGCAGCCGAAGTCCCCATTGCTTGCCGCATAATGAGCGCGACTACGCGTCGGCGTTGGAGCAGCTTTTAGCTGATGGCTTCACCCATGTCGTCGTACACAATTGGCACTATGGCGATCAGTTCATCATTCATAGCTTCAGAAATGTGATTGCGGCTTATGATAATGGCTCGGTCAGCGTCTACCGACTGCGCGATCTTCGCAGGAGTTGCGATACCAGCCACATCGAGCTTACCCCGTTTAGGCACTTCGCGACATCGCAATCGGCCATTCCCGGCCTCCGATCTTCAATCCTTAGTTTTCACCCCAGCGAAAGCATTGACGAAGACCTCTTCACCTACCTCGCCTCGCTCTTCTCCGATTGGCGGAGCCTGCTGCATCTGCACATGGAAGACGATGAACCAGTGATTCAGAGCGCCGGAACGAGCTATGACAATATGAGCGAATTCGCGCAGGACAATCAGGTGATCTTCCTCTTGTACAATAATCGCGAAAATGACGCCGAATCTTTGCGCTCTCATCTGCCATTTGATGGATTCGAGCTCTGCCATCGCGATGCGCGCGAAGACGGCTCCGTGATTGAGCATTATCTCCTTCGAGAGTTCTCTTGCGAGCTGGTTGCAGGCAGTGAGCCGCTTCAAGTGGACTATGATAACGGCGCCCGCCTTGTAAACGCCTTGCTGGAGGTCACGCCAGACTTCCTGGACGTTCAACTCATGTGGAGCAACTTGCCCAGCGAACCTCACTCGATCTCGCTGCAAGTGTTTGATGACGCCGGCGTCAAGGTGCTTGGTCAAGACTCGACCATCGGCTACGGATCGCTTGGCCGTCATCGCGTGGACATTTCATCCTTGCCGGCGGGCAATTATGTGGTCAAGCTGATTGTGTACAATTTCAATACGCGTATCAGCGTACCTGGAGTGGTTTCAGATTCAGGCGCAAGATTTGAACGCGAACTGGAAATCGCGACAATAGATCGGTCTTGAGATTCTTGAGAGGATAAACAGGCGTCGGATGCGCGCTCTTATCGCCAAATCGCTACGCAATCATGCGCATATCTTGCTGATTGTGCCGCTGGTCGTCATCGCCATGACTTGGCCAACCTTCGCCCGAATCTTTGACGGAGACGAGTTCTGGCTGCATGTCGAACAACGGGACAAGTGGCTAAGATTCTGGGATGCTTGGCATCTCGAGCGGGTACTCGCCGGGCAAGTCGAACTTTATTACACCGATTCCCTATTTCATCCCGATGGCGTTTCGCTTGCATGGCAGCAAATTGTGTATCCCCACGCTGCGCTCTTGCTCATGCTGGAAAAGGTGATGCCGGCCGATAGCGCCTACAATCTGCTCTTTCTCCTGATACTCTGTTTTAACGCCTTTTGCACATACGCATTGATTAATCATTTCATAGATGACAAATGGATAGCGCTGTTCGGCGCTGTCGTTGCGGCCGTCAGTGTGCCCTTTCCCCACGGAAGTACTTCGCCTGACCTCATACTGGTTGGGACACTGCCATTAACAGTCTATTTTCTTTGCCGCGCAATTAAGGAAAGCCGCTGGCGATTCACGGCGCTGGCAGGCTTTTTCGCTGGCATGACCGCCTTCATCAGCCTGTACGTCTTTGTATTCATCTTCTTCACCGCCAGCATAGTTGCCGTCTATCTGGCACTGTCTCGTTGGCGGCAGCCCGCCTTTTGGCGTCATCTGCTGCTCATGGTCGTCATTTGCGCTTCGATAAGCGTACTGCGCATCTATCCCATCGTCGCCGATGCGCCAGGCTTCCAGGCGGGATCGGAATATTATCAAGACCGTCTACGAAGCAACGATGTTCTGGACTTCTTCGTCCTTTCACCCAATCCCTTTTCCGGTGAATTCTTGCATGCCCTGTTCAATGTCCCGCCCGACTCAACGCACAAGAGAGCGTACCTGGGATACATCAACCTGTTCTTCATCGGCTGCGCCATCTTGCACAAGCCCTACAGGCGGCGGCTGGCGCCATGGGTCGTGACCCTGGTGTTTTTTGCCTTGATGAGGCTCGGAGATTATCTAACGATTAACGGCGCCGCCTATACCGACGTCGTTATGCCCGAGCGCGTTTTGAGCGAATGGTTTCCCTCACTGTTCGCGCACATAGGCATTCAGGAGTATTACCAAGTCGGCGCGGTTCTGCCGCTGGCGCTGCTGTCCTCCTTCGGGCTGGCGCGGCTTCTGGGGCCGCAACCAGCTCGGCTGCGCGCCGCGCTCGCGCTGGCATCCGCCTTCATCGTAGCCTGCGAATTCTACGTGCCTCGTTACGGTCAAATTCTTGAGGATAGCAAAACAGCATATATCGACTGGTTAGGGACCGAAGCGGAAAGCCCAATTAATCTAATAAACTTGCCGCTAGACATCGAGAATCCCCGCTATTTCCTCTACCTGCAAACTCTGACAGATCGGCCGCATGCCTTCGGATTCGCCAATCGCCGACCAAGATTCGCTACGCCATACATTCGCCGCAACCTGTTGCTTAGTCGCTGGAATAACAGCCGCAGCGTCCATTGCCTGCCCCACAATGAGCGGACCTTCCTGACCGCGCTCGACAGACTGCTGGATGCCGGCTTCACCCATGTCGTCGTGCATAACTGGCTCTATGGCGATCAATTCATTAACCATAGCTTCAGAAACGTGCCAGTATCCTTTGACAATGGATTGGTCAGCGTCTTTAGACTGCCCGATCTTCGCCTGAGTTGCGAATCCAGCCACATCGAACTTGCCCCGTTTAGACACTTCGCCGAGTCGCCGTCGGCTTTTCCCGGCCGCCGGTCTTCAATCATAAGTTTTCACCCAAGCGAAAGCATCGACGAAGACCTCTTTGCCTACCTCGCGTCGCTATTCTCCGATTGGCGGAGCCTGGTTCATCTCTACCTGGATGGCGGCGAGTTGAGGATTCAAAACGCTGGAATGAGCACCCCGGATTTGGAGTCTTTCGCGCGAGACAATCAAGTGATTTACCTAATCTACAGTCTTCGCGACTTGGAATCCGCAACGCTGCCCAGCCAATTGACTTTCGAACAATTCAATCTCTGCCTGCGGGAAGAGCATCAAGACGGCGACGTCATTGAGGTTTATCTCAGTCGTGATTTCTCTTGCGCCCTGGTTGACTCTGGTCAAGCGCTTCATGTGGACTATGATAACGGCGCCAGCCTTGCTAACGCCTTGGTTAAAATAACGCGAGACTTCCTGGAGATTCAGCTCATGTGGAGCAGCTTGCCTAGCGAGCCACATTCGGTCTCGCTGCAGATATTTGACGCTGCCGGCGCCAAGGTCCTGGGGCACGACGCAACTATCGGCGACGCGTCGCTTGAGCGCTACCTTGTTGATGTTTCTGACTTGGAGCCAGGTGAATACGCGGTCAAACTTATTGTATACAATTATGAGACTAGGCGAAGTGTATCCGGTATGGTGAGCAAAACCGGCGAAAGATTTGAACGCGAATTAACGATAACGACTATTACCTTGAAATGACGACGCTTTAAGAAAGACGAGTTGAACGATGGACAAGAACCTGAACAGTAAAGTCGCCGTCATCACCGGCGCCAGCCACGGCTTGGGGCGGTCCGTGGCGATCAAGCTCGCCGCTCTCGGCGCCCAAACAGCCTTGATCGCGCGCCGGCCCGGTCCACTCGCGAAGGCGGCCGATACCATTCGCGCCAGCGGTGGCGAAGCGACCTCGTATCCATGCGATGTCTCCAACGCGGAAAGTGTGAAAGCCACCGCCGCCAAGATCCAGGAAACCTTCGGCGCAGTCGACATTCTCATCAACAACGCTGGCATACCCGCTCCACGCCGTTTCGAAGAAACCGACTTTGCCGACTGGGACGCGGTTATCGGCGTCAACCTCTCCGGCGTCTTCTACTTGACCCGCGCCTTGTGGAATTGTCTGATCAGCGCCGAATCAGCCTGCGTCATCAATATCTCCGGCGGCGCTGGTTTGCGCGGCGGCGGCAGCCCAGCCTACGGCAGCTCAAAGTTCGGCTTGACCGGTTTGAATTACGCCATCGCTCAAGCGGGCGTCGAACACAATATCCGCTCCACAATTCTCTATCCGGGCGGCATGGACACCGGTTGGCGCGGCGCGCCCATCGGCGAGTTGCCTCGCAGCGAAAGCATGGACCCCGACGTTGTCGCGGACCTGATCGCGCATCTGGTGACGAGCCCGCCCGAGTTTGTGGTCAACGAAGCGGTGCTCAACCCGCTGGCTTATCCCTTTATGTAAGGTCAGGTCCTATGGCATACGAAGTGCAAGACGCATCGCTGGTCAATCTTTATTCTCTGGAGGCGCTGAGGTCCTTCGCTGTCGCTTACATGCGCGGCTTAGGCGCGACCGCGGACGAAGCCGAAATCATCAGCGACGGCTTGATGACGGCCTCGCAGTGGTGGCATCCCGGTCAGGGTCAAGGCTTGGAAAAGCTCTTCCGTTATACGCGGCGCGTCAAGAATGGCGGCATCCTGCCCGACGCGCCCATGAACTGGCTCGTCGACGCGCCCGCCTACGCCCTGCTCGACGCGGCCAAGGGCTTTGGCTATGTCGCCGCCCACCGCGCCATGACCCGCGCCGTCGAAAAAGCCAAGACCTCAGGCATTGCCATGGTCGGCGTCCGCCATAGCAACCACTTCGGCATTGCCGGCTACCACGCCTTGACCGCCGCCAAGCAAGGACTCATCGGCTGGTCATGCACCAACGCCGCCGCCGAAATGGCGCCCTGGGGTTCGGCGAAAGTCGTGCTCGGCACCAACCCCTGGGGCATCGCCATACCCCGCAGCGACAACCACGCAATCGTCCTGGATATGGCGCTGACCATGTCCGGCAAAGGCATGATGCGCTGGTATGAACGCGAGAACCGCCCCATGCCCGATAACTGGGCGCTGACGCCGGCGGGCGAAACCACCACCGATCCGGCAGCGGCAATGACCGGGCCGCTTTTGCCCATCGGCGAATACAAGGGTTATGGCTTGAGCCTCTTCACCGATGTGATCGCCGGTGTGATGACCGGCGCGCTCTTCGGGCTCGATGTCTTTCAAGATGATCAAAACTTCGATGTCGGCCACATGATGATCGCGATCGATCCGGCCGCGCTGATGCCCGCAGACGATTTCGACCGGCGGCTAGCTGAATTGGTCGCGCAGGTCAAAGGCGCTGAGCCTATCGATGCCGCGCGCCCCGTCATGCTGCCGGGCGAGGTCGAATTCCGCCGCATGAGCGAACGCCAAGAACGTGGCATCCCCGTCTCGCGCGAAACCGTCGCTCAATTGAGAGAGTTGGCTGCCGATATCGGCGTCGCCTTCACCTTGTGAGGCATGCATTCTCCTGCAATTGATACCTAGTATCAGCCAAAGCTGCGTAAAGGCGAAGAGTAGCCTGGGCTTGATCCACTGAAAAGCAGCCGATTTCATGCGGGTACAGGGCATTTCCGCTTCCATTCCCGGATTTATTGGAAAAGTGGCGCGGGGATAGGGTAAAATCCCGCAGTACCTTTACGCGATGTCAGCCTGGTCGCATCGGCCGGTCATAAATGAAGAGAATACATATGCCTGAATCCATCACCATCGGCACAGCAATGGCGAAGCCCGGCGAAGTCGTCCGCGGCGGCATCCCCATCATGGGCGATATGTACGGGCGTCCGCGCGAGATCCCCATCATCGTTTATCGCGGCGTCGAAGAGGGACCGGTCCTATGGCTCAATGGCGCCACCCACGGCGACGAACCGGAAGGCCCCTTCTCCATCTTCAAAGCGCTGGCGCAGCTAGACGTCAGCGAATTGCGCGGCACGGTCGTCGCCGTACCCGTGATGAACGTCAGCGCCTTCATCGCCGGCACGCGGGGCGACCCGCTCGACAGCTTCGCTTACGACATGAACCGCCTTTATCCGGGCAAGCCCGATGGCTACCCCACCGATCGCGTCGCCTGGTCTCACTGGCTGGCTATGAAGGATAACTGCGATCTACAGATCAACATTCACTCGGGCGGCGAACACTCCTATCTGGCGCACATGATTTTCGCCTCCGACAACCCGCCAAGTCTCGAGCTGGCGGCCGCCATGGGTCCTGGCTGGAGTCTGGTCTTCCGCAGCGGCACCGGCGGCAACAACCCCAGCTCCCAAATGGGCGCGTTGGGCAAAGGCGGCATCACCGTCGAGCTCGGCGGGAATTGCCGCACGCTCACCAGCGACTTCCACGCCATCGCCGATGATCTCGCGGCCGGCTACCTCAACGTCATGCGCCACTACAACATGATCAGTGGCGAGGCGCAATACGAAAGCGCCTGGCGTATGGGCTATCAGATACCGCTGCTGGCGCCGGCCACCGGCATGTACGTGGGCGC
Organism: Chloroflexota bacterium; assembly: GCA_026707225.1. Classification (GTDB taxonomy): domain Bacteria; phylum Chloroflexota; class Anaerolineae; order Aggregatilineales; family Phototrophicaceae; genus UBA6055. The sequence goes on along the minus strand of JAPOXG010000098.1, from coordinate 37,939 downwards.
CGCCGATCTGCCCTTTGAAACCGAACTCCCGGCCGGTACTCTCATCGGTCAAATCCATGATCTCTATGGCGATGTCATCGGCGAAGTGCGCGCGCCACAGGCTGGCCTCGTCTTTGGCATGCGCGCCCGCCCCTCGGTCATTGAGGGGCACTGGTGCTGCTTCTTCGGCGTCGTCGAGGAGAGGGTCACGAACCTGATCCCATAACCGAAAACAGATTTTACAGGATGTAAAATATGGACAATTTCCCCAGCACACCCGTCAACCGCCGCCGCGGGCTCATCCCCGAAGACTTGATGAAGTTCAGTTGGCTTGCCGAAATCGCCATCGCCCCCGACGCATCGCAAATCGCCTACACCATCCGCCGCCCACACAGCCCCTCCAACGGTTACGTCACCCACCTCTACTTGCACGATCTGCGCGCCGATTCCGCCAGCCGCTTGACCGACGGCGATTGTCAAGTTTCGTCCATCGCCTGGAGCCGCGACAGCAGTCGCATCGCCTATGCGCACAGCGATGCCGATGGCGATTCACTGCGAGTCATCGAGATCGATGACGATTTCGAAGCGATCTTCCCCACGAACGGCATGCCCATGTCCGGTCTCGACTGGTCTGCCGACGGCTCGAAACTCGTTGGCGTTCGCTGGACGCCGATGCGCGCCGCCGACGACCGCGGCCCGGCGCCCGGCATCCCCAATCCCACCATCAAAGTCGTCCGCCGCCTCCGCTACAAGCAAGACGGCGTCGGCTGGGTGCATGATAAGTTCAAGCAGATCTGGGTGCTGGAGCTGGAAACCGGCGACTTCGCCCAAGTCACCCACAGCGAATGCGATTATTCCGAGCCCAGCTGGAGCAACAGCGGCGCGCGGATCGCCTTCATCGGCATGGCGCGCGAGCAGAATACGCCGCTCGGTTACGGGCAGATTCTCACCTGCGATTATCCCGCCGGCGAACCCGAGCTGCTCATCCCCGACTGGCAAGGCACGGCCGCCAGCCCGGTCTGGGGCGCGGACGACCAATACATCGCCTTCGCGGGCCACAACAAGCCGCCACCGGTCAATCGCCGCAACTTCTGGCAGCCGCATCTGGCTGATGTCGCCGCCCGTAAAGCCTGGAAACTGGGCGCGGATATCGACGAAGAAGTCGGCAATTATTCGGTGGCCGATCAGCGCGTGAGCTTGTCCAACGTCACCATGAAATGGGCGCCCGGCGATGAGTGGATCTACTTCTTGCTCACCGAGCAGGGCGCGGCCAATCTCTTCCGCATCAATACTGATGGCGAATACGAGCGCCTCATCAGCGGCGACAGCATCACCTTCGAGTACAGCCCGGCAGCGGGGAGCATCGCCGCCTACGGCCAATCCAATCCGGCCAACCCCGGCGAACTCTACATCTGGCGGAATGGCGAATCAGAGAAACTGACCAATCTCAATCCCTGGCTGCGCGATCATATCCTGTCGCCGCCCGAGAGCTACTGGTACGATGGCGTCGACGGCGTCAAAGTCCATGCCTGGCTCATCAAACCGATCGACTTTGAGGAGGGAAAAGCCTACCCGCACATTCAATACGTGCATTGTTCGATGTTCGGCTGGGATTTCAATCACGAATTCCAGGTCTACGCCAATGCGGGTTACACCATCGCCTATTTCAATCAGCGCGGCACCACCGCCGGCTATGGCCAAGCCTGGACCAAAGCCAGCGAAGGCGATCAAGGCGGCGCCGAATTCGATGAGATTATGCTCGGAGTCGACGAGTTGGTCGCGCGCCCATACATCGACGGCTCGCGCATGGGCGTCACCGGCGGCAGTTGCGGCGGCTTCATGACCAATTGGGTCGTGGGCCACACCGATCGCTTCAGCGCAGCGGTCACCCAGCGCTCGATTGTCAATCAGATCAGCTTCTTCGGCACATCGGACATCGGCCCCGAATGCACCGGTGGCGAAACACGCACCGACCCTTGGCGCGACTTGCAGAGCAGTTGGGCGCAATCGCCCGTCGCCTACATCGACCATGTCAATACGCCCCTGCTCATCATCCACGCCGATGAAGACCACCGCTGCGCCCTCGAACAAGCCGAGCAGATGTTCGCCGCCCTGCGCTGGCGCGGCAAACCGGTCGAGTTGGTCATATTCGAAGGGGAAAATCACGGCCTCTCGCGCGGTGGACGCCCCGGCAACCGCATTGAACGCCAACACCGCATTCTCGGCTGGTTCAAGAAACATCTGGGCACCCATGCAGTCAAACTGGAGTCAGTGTAGGGGCGAGCCATTGGGTCGCCCGCGCATCAATCATAACTGTAGGAGCGACAGATGTGCGGTGTCTACGCGCACTATCATGTCGCCCGCAAACACAAAACGAATGCTGTAGGGGCGAGACGGTGACTCGCCCGCAGAGAAGACAAACCGTAGGGGCGAGGCGGTGACTCGCCCACCAAACGAAGGAGAAACGCGATGTTACAAGTAGGCAACCTATCGGCCAAACCCGGAGAAAAGACCTTCGGCTATTTGGAGACGGCGCAATCACGCTCCGGCTTGCGGTTGGACATTCCCGTCCACCTCATCGCCGGCGCCCAGCCCGGTCCCACGCTCATGCTGCAAGGCGCGATCCACGGCGCCGAGATCATCGGCTCCATCGCCATCCTCGACTTTGTGGCCAAAGCCGACCCCAGCGCCATCCGCGGCAACGTGATTGCCGTGCCAGTCGTCAACCGCGCCGGCTTCGAAATGGGAACGCGCGGCTCCCTGGTTGATGAAAAGGACATCAGCCGCCTCTTCCCCGGCAACAAAGACGGCAGCGTCTCCGACCAGACCGCCTATGTCTACTTCAACGAATGCATCGCCCAAGCCGATGTGCTCATCGACTTTCACGCCGGCGCCCGCACCGCTTACGAGCGCTATGTTCTGTTCACAAACGAAGATGATCCGAACAATCTCACTCTGATGGAAAAGCGGCGGCGCAAACTGGTCGTCGCCTTTGGGCTCGATCAAGCGGCTTTCTTCCCGCCCGGCACCTTCGGCAGCGGCGCCTCCAAAGTCGCCATTGAAGAAGCGAACACCCTGCAAATTACGCTCGAATTCGGCGGCGGCACCGGCTGGCACCTGAATGGCGAGGATAATGTGCGCGACGCCAATCGCGGCATCTGGAACATCTTGAAAGCCATGGGCATGGCCGACGGCGAGCTCGAAGCCGACGGTCCCCTCTGCACCGTCTACGAAGCCGGCGTCGTCATTTGGAAACCAGCTGTCGACGGCCTCTTCATCCGTGACGCCAAATTTAAGGACGAACTCAAAGAAGGCGATGTCTACGGTCGCCTGGTCGATCCCTATACCGGCGATCTGCTGGCGGAAATGCCGACGCCGAAAGACGGCATCGTCATACCCAGCGGCCAGGAATGGCCCACCGTCGGCGCCACCTCCATCGGCATCCTCGGGGTCATCGATCGCATCGAAGACCGCCGCACGATGGACCAGTCCGTCAGCTTCGATTAGCAATTTGGGACGACCGCCAACCTGACAACTGTAAGGGCAACCCTTGGGTCGCCCGCAAAGGAGAAATCAATCCCATGAAACTCGGAAACATAGAAGCGGCGCCCGGCGAAAAAGCTTACGGCTTCTTCAAATCTGGCGAAACGCACGGGCGCTTCCCCGTCCATATTCCGCTGCATATCGTCAACGGCGCTCAAGACGGTCCCACTTTGGTCGTGCAAGCCGGCGCCAGCGGGCTCGAAATCGAACCTTCGCTGATTCTGCCGCACGTCGTCAAAGAACTCGACCCGGCCGATCTAAGCGGCACATTGATCGTGGCGCCGCTGATGAACACTTCCGGCTTTGAATTCGCGCGGGGCACCAGCGTCTACGATGACAAGCACTTCAACCAACTCGGCCGCGGCGATGCTGGCGGCAGCGTCAGCGAGCAATTGGTCGACGCCTATTATCAAGCAGCCATCGCCAATGCCGACGCCCTCCTCGATATCCGCACCGGCTCGCAATGGAGCTACCATCATTTCGCCGGCGTCAATGACCTGGGCGATGTCGAAAGCTCAAAAGCGCTGGCGATAGCGCTGGGGCTGCCACAAGTTGTGCTCGGCAAAGACGAATTCAACTCGATGGCGCTGGAAGCCGCGCGCGCTGGCAAAGCCTCCGTGGTCGCCTTTATCGGCGGCGGACCAGGCTTACGCGACTATCGCGATCAGGATCTGGGTCGAGTGCGCGCTGCCGTGCTCAACGCCATGCGCCATCTGGGCATGCTCGCCGGCAACCCCGAATCCGATGTCGCAAGCGTCGCCGTCATCCAGGAGCACACGGTCATCACCCCAACCGGCGAACGCGGTTTTACTTTCATGGACAAGAGCCTGCGTGGCCAGCAGGTCAACGCCGGCGATGTGCTCGGCTATGTGCGCCATCCCTTCTCGGGTGAGACGATCGAGCAGATCAAGGCGCCCCGCGGCGGCGTCATGGTCCACGCCGGCGCCTCCTGGCCCGTCCCGCCAGAAGACGAGATCCTCGCCATCATCGGCGACCTGGTCGAAGAGATCGCGATTGGTTAATCGAGACGCGCTCGCAAGTCGAAATCGGGAGCGACCCTTGGGTCAGCCGAACACTAGAGGAGGAATTGCATGTTACGAGTCGGCAATGTTTCGGCAAAGGCCGGAGAAAAGACGTTCGGGTATCTTGAAACGACGACGACGCGCTCCGGTCTGAAGCTGGACATACCCGTACACCTCTTGGCTGGGGCGGAGCCGGGTCCTACACTTTTGATGCAGGGCGCCGTGCACGGTGGCGAAATCATCGGCTCCCTCGCTTTGCTCAACTTCGTCGAAAAAGCGGATCCGACCATAATGCGAGGCAACGTCATCGTCGTGCCGGTTGTCAACCGCGCCGGCTTCGAACTCGGCGAACGCATGTCACGCGTCGACAACAAAGACATTAGCCAACTCTTTCCCGGTAACAAGAACGGCAGCGCCTCCGACCTGATGGCTTACGTCTATTTCCAGGAAGCCTTCATCCAGTCCGATGTATTCATCGACTTTCATGCCGGCGGCCGAACCGCCTACGAACGCTACGTCCTGTTTGACGCCGAAGACGACCCCGACAATCTCACCATTCATGAAGAGCGCCGCCGGAAGCTTGTGGTGGCTTACGGGCTTGATCAGGCGGCCTTCTTCCCAGCCGGCACCTTTTCGCCAAGCTTCGCCAAAGTAGCGCTCGAAGAAGTCGGCACGACGATGATCACCATCGAGTTCGGCGGCGGCGCCGGCTGGTACAAGAATGGCGATGACAACGTCCGCGACGCCGAGCGCGGCATTTGGAATATCTTGAAAGCCATGCGCATCATCGACGGCGAATTCGAGTCTGACGGTCCGCTTTGTACTGTCTACAACGCCGGCATCGTCATCTGGAAACCACCAGTCGACGGCCTCTTCATCCGCGATCGCAAATTCCGCGACGAACTCAAAGCGGGCGATGTCTATGGCCGGCTTGTCGATCCCTACACCGGCGCGCTCTTGGCGGCCATGCCGACGCCCGACGATGGCATTGTCATCCCCAGCGGGCAAGAATGGCCGACTGTCGGCGCCACCTCCATCGGCATTCTCGGCTCAATCGACCGCATCGAAGATCGCCGCATGATGGACCTATACCTCGACTTCGACTAGAAAGACTGGAGATTCGACAGATGAAGATCGGCACAATTCAAGCGAATCAAGGCGAGCGCGCCTTCGGTTTCTTCAGTATCGGGCTGACGCACGGGCGCTTTCCCATCCATATTCCCCTGCATCTGCTCGTCGGCGCGCAGAACGGTCCCACGCTTGTCGTGCAAGCTGGCGCCAGCGGCTTGGAAATCGAGCCGGCTCTTATCCTCCCGCATGTGGCCAACGAGCTCGATCCCGCCCGGATGAAAGGCGCCTTGATCGTCGCCCCCTTGATGAATACCTCCGCCTTTGAGTTCGAACAGGTCAACAGCGCTTGGGACGGGAAACACTACAACCGAGTCGGTCGCGGCGATCCCGCCGGAAGCGTCAGCGAACGACTCGTGCACAGCTACTACAACGCCGCTATTGCCAACGCGGACGCGCTGCTGGACATTCGCACCGGCGCCCTCTCCAGCTACCACGAGTTTGTCGGCGTTTACAGCGAGGGCGCTGTTGACAAGTCCAGGGATTTGGCAGTTGCGCTGGGTTTGCCGCATGTTTTGCTGGACCGCGGCGACGATGGCTCGATGGCGCATCAAGCCGCCAGCGATGGAAAGGCGAGCGTCGCCGCCTATATCGGTGGCGGTCCCGGCTTGCGCGATTATCGCGATCAGAATCTCGGCCGCATGCGCAACGCCGTTCGCAACGCCATGCGCTGCCTCGGCATGCTGGGCGGCGCCATCGAATCCGACGTTGATAATGTGAGCGTCATCCGGCAGCACACGGTCCTGACCTCATCCGATGTTCGCGGTTTTACCTTTATAAACAAGGATAAACGAGGGACCCAGGTGCAAGCCGGCGACAAAATCGGCTACGTCCGCCATCCGTTTTCCGGGAAGCGTCTTGCAGACATCCTGGCGCCGCGGGCTGGCATCATGGCGCGTGGCGGCGCCGCTTGGCCTGTGCCAGAGCAAGGCGCCGTGCTGGCAATCCTCGGTGATTTGGTCGAGGAGATCGCCATTGCGTGAATCGCTGCTCAGTACCCCTCCTTCAATTGGAAGCGAGCGCTGCAATCGTCTGAATCAAGCTCGGACTCCCCGCTTCCCCTATGCAGGGAGAAGCAATCAACGAATGGGAGTTGCATGATCCTCAGCCTGGTCAACCGTAGCAGCTTCCGAGTGCATGCCTACCGTTGGTATTGGTTTGGCAATGTGCTCGTTCATATCGCTTACTTGCTGCAAGCGGTCGCTCTCGGCTGGTACATGCTGGTTATCACTGATTCGGCCGTCATGGTCGGGATGGTCGCCTTCGCCTATGGTTTGCCGCTGCTGATGGTGTCGCCATTGTCGGGCTTGGTTGCCGACCGCCTCAAGCGCCAATTGATCGTCCAGTTCTCATTGACGATAGCCGTCCTTAGCTCGGCGTTCTTGGCGCTGTTGGCTGCGACCGATCACGCGCGGCCGGAGTTCATCCTCTTAACGTCGCTGGCGCTGGGCGCGACCTTCGCCATTTACGCCCCGGCGCGCATGGCGATACTGCCGAACCTGGTGCCGGAAGATATGATCTTCAACGCCAGCACATTGAGTTACTCCGGCACGCGTTTGATGGGCTTCTTTGGGCCAGTGCTGGCCGGTTTCCTGCTGGACTTGACCAATATCGCCTTCACGCTGACCGTGCAGGCGGCGATATTCGCCTTGGGCGCTTTTCTCTACCATAAAGCCGCGCATTTCTTGCCTCCGCCAAAGCAGAAGCGGCGAGACGCTTACAATATCCTGCGAGGCATGTGGCAGGTCATTGCCTATCTGCGCCAGGACCGCGCGCTGTTCGCCCTTGTGCTGATGGCGCTCGTCTTCGTGCCGGTGGGTATGCCCTACCAAAAACTGATGCCGCTCTTCGTCGACCGTGTGCTGAATGAGGGGCCGGCGCTACTCGGGCTGCTGGTGGGCAGCGCCAGCATGGGTTCTGCTCTGTCAGGCTTTGCCGTCGCCCTTATCGGCGATGTCTATCCCAAAGGCTGGGCGATTCTCGTATTCTCGGCGCTCTTCGGCCTCGGCATGGTCGTATTCGCCTTTATGAGCGAATCGCTCATCGCGCTCGGTCTGATTTTTGTCATCGGCATTTTCTCCGGCATATTCTTGACCCTTATCAATGCGCTCCTGTTGATTCACATCAAAGATGAACTGCGTGGCCGCATGATGAGCGTCTGGGGCATGGTCTGGGGGCTGATTCCGATTTCGGCCTTAATCGGCGGTACGGTCGCCGAGTTTTTTGGCATCTCGATCGTCATGGCGGCTGCGGGCGCCTGCGTCGCCTTCACCTGCATTCTTATGATCGCAACGCGCTCGCCATTGCTCGATCTCTAGCTGCGAGAGACAAGGTCAACAGAATGGTATTGCTGCTGCACAATCACGAAATCCGCGGACTGATGGATGTGTCGGACTACATGGACGCGGTCGAAGACGGCTATCGCGAGCTTGGCGCGGGCGCTGGCGCCGTCTACCCGCGTGAAAACCTTTGGATCAAGGGCGACAGAAACAAAAGCCACGGCGGCGGCCATCTGCCCGCCGGCAGCAAAGCTTCGTTCAAGTTCAAAGTGGGGCTGCTGCCCAATCTGGGCGGCGCTGGCGTCAACGCTTACACCGCCGGCTTGCCGCAAGGTCTCGAAACTTTCCTGTTCCTTTTCGACACGGAAAGCGGCGCCCTGGCTGCAATTATGGAAGTCATGTATCTCAGCTGGCTCAAGACCGCCGCCGTCTCCGCTTTGGCGACCCGTCATCTCGCGCCGCCCGGCAGTTCGGTCCTGGCGCTCTTCAGCACCGGACGCCACGCCCGCTCGCAGCTCTACGCCCTCACGAAAGTCGCCGACATTCAGCGGGTGCAAGCTTATAGCCGCAACGCCCTAAAGCGCCGCGCTTTCTGCGAAAAGATGAGCGCGGAACTGGGCATCGACGTGCTCCCTGCCGATTCGCCGCAGGACGCCTTGCGCGAAGCAGATATCGTAACCGCCATCACCACCTCCGCAACGCCGGTCTTTGACGGGCGCGATCTGCCAAACAGACCCTTGCATATCAACGGTCTCGGCGCGCATTATCCCTGGGTGCGCGAAATTGATGAATATACCGTGCTTCACAGCCGTGTCTTCGTAGATGTCATGCAGCAGGGCATCAGCGAAAATGGCGAAATCGTCATTCCGTTGGAAGCGGGCGTCATCGATCAGTCGCACGTCAAAGGCGATCTGGGCGCGCTCGTGTCCGGGCAAGTTCCCGCGCGTCTCGAAGACACCAACTGGACGCTGTTCCTATCCGGCGGAACCGGCATTGATGATATCGCTGTGGCGACCCGTCTTTACGAGCGCGCGCGCGAACGCGGGATAGGCACGGAATTCCAATTCAGCCAACCCTATGAATTTGAGTTATAACGAATCATGGTGCTCTTACTGCGCAATCACGAAATCAGGGGACTAATGGACCTGCCCGAATACATCGACGCCGTCGAAGCCGGCTATCGAGAAATCGGCTTGGGCGCGGGAATCGGCTTTCCCCGTGAAAGCCTATATATCGAGGGCGACCGCAACGAGTCCTTCCGCGCTGGACATCTGCCAGCCGGCTCCAAAGCCTCGTTCCAATTCAAAGCGGCTCTGTTGCCGGGTCTGGGAGGCGCTGGCATACAGCCATATACTGCCGGCTTGCCCACCGGGCTCGAAACATTTATGTTCCTCTTCGATACCAACAGCGGCGCCTTGACTTGCGTCATGGAGGTTCTTTACTACGACTGGCTCAAGACTGCTGCGCTGTCCGCTCTGGCAATACGTCATTTGGCGCCCGCCGGCAGCGCGCAATTGGCGCTCTTCGGCACTGGCCGCCACGCCCGGTCACAACTCCACGCCGTAATGAAAGTCTGCCAGATCCAATCGGTCAAAGCCTACAGCCGCCGGGCGCCGCAACGTCATGAATTCTGCGAGAAAATGACCGCCGAATTGGGCATCGACGTCACGCCGGCCGCCACACCGGCCGCTGCCCTGCAGGACGCTGACATCGTCATTACCATCACGACCTCGCCATCGCCCGTCTTTGACGGAGCTGACCTGCCCGACAAGCCGCTGCACATCAACGCTTTGGGCGCCCACTATCCCTGGGTTCGCGAAGTTGACGAATATACTGTGGTCAACAGCCGCGTCTTCGTCGATGAATGGAAGCAGGGTTTCAAAGAAAACGGCGAGATCATCATCCCGCTCAAAGCGGGTATCATTGATGAATCGCATGTCATCGGCGACTTAGGCGGCTTGGTCGCTGGTACGATTGAGGGACGCGCGGACGACAGCAAATGGACGCTCTTTCTCTCCGGCGGCACCGCGATCGAAGACGTCGCCGTCGCCGCCCGTTTAGTTGAAAAAGCAAAGGCAAGAGGCATCGGTACCGAGTTCTCATTTAATCAACCCTACGAATATGAGCTATAAGGAGCAGATTTACATGTTGACTCATGACGCACTGAAACGGGATACCGCGCGCCGCGTGGAAAAACTGCAAGCGATGATGAAGGAGCAAGACCTCGACGTTCTCATCATCACCGGCCAGGCAATGCCGGGTGGCATGGGCGGGATTCGCTACATCACCAACGCGCATCTCTGGGGTGGGGTCGCTTATGCCATTCTGGGCGCCGATGACCCCCATCCCTGGCTACATGTCTGGAGTTCTTACCAAGCTGTCTGGAGCCGCAACGAAACCTCCACCTTGCCTGAGCGCGTCTTCACGCCGGAGGGCGATATCGTGGTCGCCACCTGCGACAAAGCCAAGGACTACGCAACCGGCAGCAAACGCATCGGCATGGTCAATATGAGCAAGCTGATGGGCCTCGGCACCTATCAGGCTTTCGTCAAGCAGCTCGAGGGCTACGAAATGGTCGAAGTCACCGACGCCTTCAACGTCATTCGTCAAATCAAATCCCCCTTTGAGCTGGAAGCAATCCAGCAGAACGGCGCCATCCTCGATTCGGCTATGGATATCTTCAAGGATGTGGCTGGAGTCGGCGTCCGCTATTGGGATGTTTGCGCCGCCGTCGAAGGTTATATCAAATCCTTCGGCGCTTTCTGGGGAAGGACGAAGCTCTCTACCGATGGCACACCCTACACCGTGCCAACGCCGAAAGATCAGCGCATGAAGCAAGAAGACATCATCAACTTCGAAATTGTCTACGAATCGCCTTACGGCTACTGGCTCGAGATGACCACCGTCTTCTCCTTTGATCCTCTGCCCGACGATGTGCAAGCGCTCTTGGATGGCTATCTGGCGGCGGTAGAAGCCTCTTCGGCAGCCGCCAAAGCGGGCAATACCTTTCACGACATTTCCGAGGCAAACGACAAAACCTTGCGGGATCTCGGCTTCCCCGTCGATGGCAAGCATACGCCGGACTGTCACAGCACCGGGCTGGACGGCAGCGACGGACCCAGTTCACCGGCCGCGCCCGGCTTCGTGCTGAAACCGAATATGGTGCTCTCGTTCCATCCGGGCACCGTGCTGGAGAACGATCGCGGTTTTCTCATCTCCGATAACTTTCTGATCACGCCAGGTGGAGCCGTCCGCCTCTCGCCGCATCATGCCGATCGCTATTACCTACAGCTGGATGCATGATTCGATTCAGCCCGGGGCTGCGCAGAATGCCGAACCCTTTCTAAACCCTTGAGGAGGGAATCGGCCAAAGTAAGACCGCATCAGAAAAAGGAGCCGTGTTATGAAAGAACAAACAGCAGTTCAATTCATAGGAGAATACGCCGCGAACCGACACTATCACCAGTTGAGCGAGCTCACGCTAACGCGAGCCCGCCAAGTCATGCTCGATCACTTTGGCGTGACGCTTGGCGGCATCCAGACGGAGCTGGGACGGCGGGCAGCCGATTACGCGGCGCAGACGCATCCCGGCGACGATGCTACCATCATCGGCGATGGACGCAGCAGTTCGCTTGAAGGCGCGGCCTGGGCGAACGCCGTCACCGGCAAAGCCATGGGCATGGACGACAGCCACCGCGGCGCCGGTCATGTCGCCTCGGAACTGGTTCCCGTTGCCCTTGCGCTCGGCGAAGCCTACCGACTCAGTGGCGAGCAAATCATTACCGCGCTGGCGGTTGGCTATGACGTGATGGAGATGATTCAGGTCGCTGTCGATGTCTGGCAGCGCGAGCGCGGGCATGACCACAAAGGTCAGGCCGGGACGATGGCCAGCGCTGTGACAGCGGCCGTCGCCATGGGATTGCCCGCTGAGAAAATCTCGCATGCGATCGCATTGTCCATGGACATGGCATGTGGCACCGAGCAATATGTCTACGATGCGGGCGCCTGCGATACGAAAGATCTGCTGGCTGCCTACGGCGCGCAAAACGGTATCGCCAGCGCCAAAATGGCGGAGTTTGGCTTCCGTGGCCCGCCTGGCGCGCTCGATGGCGAATACGGCTATTTTCACGCCTTCGGCCCCGGCTATGATCCGGCATTTCTCGAGCAGCTCGATGGCGAAGCCCTGGCGCGCACCGGCTTCAAGCCCCACGCCGGCTGCCGCCACGTGCATTCCTGCGTCGACGCCACGCAGGCGCTTCTGCAATCCGGACAGCCCGACCTCGATAGAATCACATCCATCGAAATCGATGCCTATCACGAAGCGATCACGCCCTCTTTCCGCGTCAACTATGAGCCGGAAACTGTCGGGCAAGCCTCATTCAGCCTGCCGGTGACGGCCGCCGTCATCTTGACCCGCGGGCGTTGGTTCTCGGATGACATCGCCACCTACGACGAGCCGCTTCAGCGGCGGCTGCGTCATCTGGCAAAGGTCGGTTTGGACGAAGCGATTCAGGCTGAACATCCCGCGAAGAATGGATGCGAAGTCCGAATCATAACCGATGATGGCCAAAACTATCGCGGGCGCGTCGAACACGCGAAGGGCGAGCCGGAGAATATGCTTACCGATGCGGAATTCGAAGCCAAGTTCCGCCACATGGCCGGCGACATTCTGCCAGACGGGCAAGTTGCCGAACTGCTGGATGGCATCAGCCGCCTGGAGCAGCTCGATGATGTCGGCGAACTCGTGCGACTCAGCGTGCCGCAGAAAGTAGCTGTGTAAAGACCAATGAAAATCGCGGACGTCACCTCCACCATCGTCAATATCTCGCGCAGTCGCGATCTGGCAACGGCTTACGGCGTCTCGACTGGGACCAACACCGTCGTCGTGCAAGTGCGCACTGACGATGGCATCACCGGTATCGGCCAGACGGTCGCGCCCGCGCCTTGGGGCGGTGACGCGGTTGAGGTCGTTAAACACCAGATTGACCAATACCTTGCTCCTGCGCTGACAGGTGAAGACCCGTTTAATATCGAGCGCCTGCACATCACCATGTTTCAGGCGCTGCGCCCAGCGGTCAACGCCCGCACCGCGCTCGATTTCGCGCTCTGGGATATCAAAGGGAAGGCGCTGGGCGTACCGGTCTACCAATTGCTGGGCGGGGCTTGTATGCCCGGCGCCGTCTGCCATGGCTTCGTCGAGCGCGACGAACCGCAAGCGATGGCGGCCCGCATCGAGGCATTAAACGCTGAAGGCTGGACCTGGTTCAAGACCAAGATCGGATTCACTGTCGACGAGGACGTGATGTGGTATAGTCAACTGCTCGATTTGGTCGGCGACAACATCAGATTTCAACTTGACGGCAATACGGGGTATACTCTCGGCGATGCCGTACACGCGCTGACGCAGTTGGAGCGTCTGGGCGGGGTCGCGCTCTTTGAACAACCAGTGGAGCATTTGGACGAAATGGCGCACTTGGCGACACGGCTGGCGACGCCGCTGCAAGCTGACGAATCGACAGGCGGCGGTCCGCGCGGCGTCTTCGAAATCGCGCGGGAACGCGCGGCCCATGTCTTGCATTTCAAGATTCATCGATATGGCGGGCTGCTGCCCTCAGCGCGCATGGCGGCAATCGCCGAGGCTGCCGGCTTGGAAATCTCGATCGCGCCCTATTTCGATGTCATCGCCGCTGCGGCAGCGCATCTCGCCACCGCTACCCCGGTCGCCAAATGGCCCGCCGGCTTTTCCGACATGACTGATACGATCCTTGCCGAGCCCTACGAGCCCGATGGAATCATCTTGAAGGCGCCCGACGGACCGGGGCTCGGCGTACAAATTGATGAGGACAAGCTCGCTTATTTCGCAGCTTCCACCTAAGCGCATGCGGGCATTGGACCATGTTTTGCCGAAAACTGTTGCAGGAGGTGACTATCGCACGTATCTCACACGCAACGTTCGTTATCGATGAAGTGTTTCACATAAGGAGAAACCCATGTTAGCAAAGCGAGTACTAATCCTGCTGGGCCTCTGCCTTCTCGTAGGATCATTGGCTGTCGTGCCCGCGACGGCGCAAGACGATATGTCCGAATTCGTCTTCGCCCACTCCGGGCCCATCCGCTCCATGGATGCGCACTCCCACTGGTTCATCTCGAGCCACTGGCTGACCAACCTGCTCTACGACTGTCTGATCTGGCGCGCCCCGGAAGGCGGTGGCTATGTGCCGCAAGCCGCCCACAGCTGGGAGCTGGTCGACGACACCACCTGGCGCTTCCACCTCCGCGAAGGCGCAACCTTCCACAATGGCGAACCGCTCGATGCCCACGCTGTAAAATGGAATATCGACCGCGTGCGCGTGGAAATCGACCCGCAAATTCCGCTGTGGCTGCAATGGCGCTTCGTCAAGGACACCATCGTCGTTGATGACCTTACCATCGATATTACCACCGAAGAGCCCCACGCCTACTTCGAAAACGATGTCAGCTTCAACGGCTGCGAGCTGCTGCCGCCCCAGTACTTCCAGGAAGTCGGTCAGGAAGAATTCATCCGCAACCCGGTCGGTTCCGGCCCCTACAAGCTGGCTGAATTCACCGAAAACGACCGCTATGTCTTTGAAGCCTGGGACGACTATCACAGTGGCCGCCCCGCGGTGGACCGCGTTATCTACCAGGTAATCCCGGAAGCTTCGGCGCAGGTGGCCGCCCTGTTGGCTGGTCAAGTGGATTTGATCGCATCCGTACCGGTTCCGGACCGTGAACGCCTCGAGGCGACGGAAGGCATCAGCCTGCTGACTGAGACGCGCAACCGCATGCACCACCTCCGCGTTCGCACTCAGGCCGAAACCGGCGCCATGTCGGAAACGCACGACGGCTATCAGCCGGCTACCCTGGACGTCAACGTGCGCTGGGCGATCACCCATGCGCTCGACCGTCACTTGCTGGCGGATGTGCAAGGCGCTGCCGAAGGCCGTTTGACCCGCGTCTGCTCGTACCATCCGGAAGGCTACGCTGAAAGATACGCCGATCCCGACGTGATTACCGAATGGTACAACCCGGACCTGGCGCGTGAATACCTGGCGAAAGCCGGCTATGCGGAAGGCGAAGGACCCACCGTCTACTTCGACACCATGAACAACAGAGACGGCAATGAAAAAGAAGTCGCCGAAGTCGTCAAGATTATGCTGGAAGAAGTCGGCTTCAACGTGGACTTGACCGTCCGTGACACCGCCGCCCATTACAGCGAGATTTCCACCCCCGGCAACAATCGCGACATCATGATGACGTCGCTTGGCTGCTCGGTTGGCTTGCTGCCGCTATTCTATCAGTGCTCCTGGGACGCGCCCCGCTACGCCGCCTGCGTTGAAGAATGGGACGCGGTCGCCCAAGCCATCTTGACCACCCACGATTATGACGAGCGCCTGGCGCTCTGGGGCCAGTGGTGGGAACACTACATGGAATATCAAGGCACCGTCACGCTCTACGAGATGACCACGATTGCAGCGCTGAACACGGCCGAATTCGACTTCACGCTGCGCAAAGACGGCTGGATGACCTTCCGCGATCTCAAACCCGCGGACGGCATGTAATCCAACCCCGATAGCTATTGGCACTAGCAACCACCCCCTCTCCCCTTGTGGGAGCGGGGGCCGGGGGCTTCGGAGCATCCATGCGCGAATTCATCGTCACACGAATCTTTCAACTAGTCGTGACCATGTTCATCGTCTCGCTCCTGGTCTTTTTGATGGTGCGCCTGCGTGGCGATCCCATTTCCATCATGGCGCCGCCTATCTTTAATCAAGAACAAATCGAAGCTTTGCGGGCCGCCTGGGGCTTTGACAAACCGGTTCTGGAACAATACGCCATTTTCTTGCGCAAAGCCGTCACGGGTGATTTCGGCATCTCGTTTTTCCAACGGCTCCCCGCTATGGAAGTGGTCATTGCCCGCTTGGGTAATTCCTGGCTGCTGGCGGCGGTAGCATCTCTCATCGGATTGACGATCGCACTGCCCTTGGGCATCCTCTCAGCTTTGAAACGCAACAGCCTGCTCGACTTCGCCAGCACCGCCCTGGCCTCTCTGGGCACCGCCATGCCCAGCTTCTGGCTCGGTCTCATGCTCATTATCGTATTCTCGGTATACCTCCGTATCCTGCCGTCGTTCGGCGCTTTGGAGCCGAAAGCGATCATTATGCCCTCCCTAACGCTCGGCGTCGGTATGGCGGCGCGCTTGTCTCGGCTCACCCGCTCAGCAATGCTGGAAGTGCTGAATCAAGACTACGTCCGCACCGCCCGCAGCAAAGGCTTGCAAGGCAAACATGTCGTGCTGCGGCATGCCCTGCGCAACGCCCTGATACCGGTCGTGACCGTGTTTGGCTTGCAGCTCGGCTGGCTCCTGGGCGGCTCCGTCGTCGTGGAAAGCGTCTTCGCCTGGCCCGGTCTGGGAAGGCTGATGGTTGAATCCATTAACGTCCGCGATATCACTGTGGTTCAAGCAGGATTATTCTGGTTCTCTCTCTCATTCATACTGATAAATTACGCGCTTGACGCCTTTTATATGCTTATTGACCCGCGTATCCGCATCGGCTAGAGCAAGCACATGGAAACCATGGAAGTCGGCAAAGTCTCGCCTGAGTACGTATCAACCCTGCCGCCGCAGCGCAGCTTGTTTACCCGGGTCACTGCAGCGCTCTTCCGCAGTCCCATTGGCGTTGCGGGCACTGCCATCGTCGGCTTTGTCCTTCTGCTCGCCCTAATCGGCCCGCAGATTTCCCCCCATGAGGCGGTTGGTCACAATCTGCGCGCCCGCTTCCAACCACCTGGATACAGCGACAGCGCCGGCGCCTATGTCCTTGGCACCGATCAGCTGGGCCGCGATATCCTCAGCCGCATCATCGCCGGCAGCCGCGTTTCCGTGCTGGTCGGCATCGTCTCTGTGCTAATCGCGGGCACCATCGGGGTAACTTACGGTTTGGTCAGCGGTTTTCTTGGCGGATATGTCGATACGGTTTTGATGCGCATTGTCGATGCCCTTCTGAGCATTCCTTTCATTGTCTTGGTAGTCGCCATCTCTGGCGTCGTCGGCGCTGGATTGGGCACGCTCATTCTCATCCTCGGCTGCACTGGCTGGGTGACCTACGCCCGCGTCATCCGCGGCGAGGTGCTCAAAGTGCGCGAAATGGAATATGTCGTCGCCGCCTACGCGGTCGGTCAAAATCGGCCGATGGTCATGCTGCGCCACATCCTGCCCAATGTAATCTCCTCCGCCATCGTCTTGGCGGCCGTTCAGGTCGCCGTGACCATCCTCGCGGAATCTTCTTTGAGCTTCCTCGGCCTGGGCGTGAAAACCCCAACCGTCACCTGGGGGCTGATGCTGGCCGACGGCAAAGCCTACATCAACAGCGCCTGGTGGATGACCTTTTATCCCGGCATCGCCATCACCGTTACCGTACTTGGCGTCGTATTCCTAGGCGATTGGCTGCGTGATTTTCTCGATCCCAATATTCGCGCCCGCGCCTAACCCGCGCCCAGCGTCAGAATGCGAGGAGCCAACGTGGACGACAACAATAGCAGGGGATTCCGTATCCCGCGGTCTCGTACATTCGAAACGCATCAAGCGCTACGCGACGAATTCATGGCCGCCATCGAGCCGCTCGTCCTCAATACCTATAGTCACTCGGCCCAAGTACGGTCGCAGCTGGAAACCGAATTCGCCGCCGAGATGGATGCGAAGTACGCCGTCGCCGTCGGCTCCGGTACTATCGCGCTCTTCCTCGCCATGCGCGCCTGCGGCATCGGCAGCGGCGACGAAGTCATCACGATTGCGAATTCCGATATCTCCACCACGGCCGCTGTCACGAACTGTGGCGCCCGACCCGTCGTTTGTGATGTCTTGGCAGCAGACTATACGATCGATCCCGATCAGGTCGAAGCGTTGATCACCCCCAACACCCGCGCGATCCTGCCGGTGGACTTGCACGGTCATCCGGCGAACGTGAAAGCGCTGCGACCATTGGCGGACCGTTACGGTCTCAAGATCATCGAAGACGCCGCGCTCGCCACCGGCGCCTACGATTATGGCCGTCCAGTTGGCGCCTTCGCCGATGCGGCCGCCTTTAGCCTGGCGCCTTTCAAGCCCTTCGGCAGCGCTGGCAACGGCGGCATGGTCGTCACCAGCGATGAAGAGATCTACCGGAAACTGTGCTTGCTGGCCGATTACGGCCATGCGCCCCGCGGTCCCAATCAACCCGCCGCCTACCAGAATTACATCGCCGAGGGCTACAACGTTCCTTTGGACGCCTTGCAAGCCGCCATATTGCTGGTCAAGCTGCCATACCTCAAAGAGTGGACCGCCAAACGCCGCGCCATTGGCGAAGCGCTTGCAGCCGGACTGGCTGGCACAGCAGCGCGCAGGCCTCAGCTTCGCCCCGAATCCGCGCCCACCTTCCGCTCCTATACCATCTGCGTCGACCGCCAGCTGGATGTCCATCAGGCGCTGCGCGACGCCGGCATTGAAGCCGTGATTCACTACGCCCCGCCCATCACCCATTACTCGATTTATGCCGGTCTCTTTCCCAATAAAGACCAGCTCCCCGTCACCGAGCGCCTGGGGCGCGAGATCGTCAATCTTCCCGTCTCGCCTGAATTCACCAAAGAAGATATCGACTTTATGATAGACACAACGCGAAGTATTGTTGAATCATGCGATTAAGCCGTAGGGGCGACTGGCGGTCTGAATCCACGCGACTCTGAGCGCCGCCCGTCCACCTGACAATGTAGGTGCGAACCTGACCCGCCCAGCAAAAAAGGAGAACAAAATGAATTTACTCGAACAAATCACCGAATACGCCTTCAACCTGCAATTGGAGGACATCCCGCAAGACGCCCGCGAACTCGCGAAAACCATCATCTACGACTCCATCGGCACCGGCTTGGGCGGCTATCAGCGCGCCCTGGGACAAAACGCCGCGCGCTACGCCACGACCGTGATGGTCGGCGACGAGGCGACGCTCCTGGGCAACGGCGAGCGGGCCTCCCTTGAAGGCGCTGCCTTCGCCAATGCCGTCATGGTCAAGATCCTCGGTATGGACGACTCGCATCGTCAAGCCGGTCATATCGCCTCCCAAGTCGTTCCTGCGCTGCTGGCTGTCGCCGAAGTCTATGGCGCCACCGGTGAAGACATCCTGGTCGCCACCGTCGCCTCCTACGACTTCGCCGTGCGTCTTGGCCGACAAGTGCGCGCTACCCATCGCGAGCGCGGCTTTGACATGAAAGGCACGGTCGGCGCGCTATCCACCGCGTTGGCGGTCGCCCGCTGCGCCGGCTTCGACCGCGAGCGCATGCTCAATACCATCGCCCTCGCCGCCGATATGGCCTCCGGCACCGAGCAGTATGTATACGACGGCGGACGCTGCGATACCAAAGACTTGATATCCGGCTTTGCCGCTCGCAACGCGGTCTTCGCCATGCGCCTCGCTGAAGCCGACTTTTACGGTCCGCGCAGCGCCCTAGACGGCAGCTACGGCTATTTCAGCGCCTACGGCGACGGCTTCGACCCCGAGATGTTCGAAGATCTGGGCGAAGAATTCGCCATTCTCGGCACCGCCTTCAAGCCGCATGGCGGCTGCCGCCACACCCATCAAGCCATCGACGCCGTCCACTCAATCCTGAGCCAGGGCGCGCTTGATACGACCGAGATCAATCGCATCGACCTCGGCACCTATGGCTACGCTACCCGTCCCATCTTCCGCGTCGATCCCAATCCGGTTTCCCGCGAAGTCGCTGGATTGAGCATCCGCACGTCAACCGCCGTCGCCCTCAAGCATGGCAGCGCCTGGCCCCATAACTTCTCTGACTGGGATGAACCGGAAGTCCGCCGCCTGCGCAATCTGATCGATGTTCAGGTCGACCCGGAAATTGAAGGACGCTATCCCGACTCGAACGGCTGCCGCTTGAGCGTCACCTTGGCGAATGGAGAAGTGCGCTCCGCCTTCCTGCCCAATATGAAGGGCGAACCCGAGTTCCGCATGACCGACGCCGAACTTCGCGAGAAATTCAGCGTCCTCACCCGTGATCTATTCCCGCAGGAGCGCGCCGATGCGATCTATGCCGTCTGTAACGAATTGGAATCAGTGGACGACATTGGCGAGCTGACCCGTCTCTGCGCCGCCGCCGAACCCGTCACCGCCTAGCTTTCACGGGTGACAATATACCAGGCTTTGCCAGCGCTGCGCTGGAAACCGGTCACAGCGTAATTCGCGGCGAATAGCGTCGTCATCGCCTGCCGTACCAGCAACTGCCAAGTCTTGGCGCGTTCAATATCACGTTGCTTCAGCGCGGCAATGTCCACTGGTATCTCGATGGCGACGCGCGCTTGGTCAAACACCGTTCCTGCATCGCTTTGGAGAGCGCCTGCCGCATCAACCCATACCAGCGGCCGCGCCTCAGCCAATCCCGGTCCCGCTCCGCGCAGCCGACCCTGCGCCAGTTCAACGACACGCGGCGCCTTCAAATCCCACTGCGCCTCCAATCGGTCGCTGGCCAAGCCCGCGTTGAGGCCATCCTGCATCTCGCCGTAGTGATCCGCGGAGTATGTTCGCGCCGTCACACCCAGCCGGTTGAAGTTGAAATTGGCGTTGCCGGCCTGCATCGGGTCGAAAGTCCAAGCCATCCAGCGAAAGCCCTGCTTCAGCGCCCATTTCCGCTGCGCCTGCTTGAGCCGAAAACCGAGGCCCCGCCCCTGAAAATCGGGATGCACCGCCGCCATGTGCGACCAAAGCCACAGCTCGCCCGCTCGTGGCGCCGCGAAGCCAAAACAGAAACCGACGAGGCGCCCGCCTGCCAGCGCCCCCATAACAGCGCCGCCGCTATGCACGATCGCCCGCAGCGTATGAGGCGAGGAGACCTCAACTTCGCGCATGCCCCAAACAGCCCGCTGCAATTCGACCGTCGCCTCAAGCTCGGCCATCGTCCTTAATTCGCGAATCACTATTCTTTCAGTCATTCCAGATATCGACTGAGCCGCTTAACGCTTGCAATCATAGCAAGCGCGATGTCAAATGGCAAAGCAACCGCGCTTCATGCTAAAATCAACAGCTCCGCGCTTGGAGTCTAATTTTTCCTCCGCCGTTCGCAGATCGCTTGAGGAGCGAACATTTGTTACATGAAGCACTCTGCCCCTCTGTGCTGGACACCATCGGCAACACACCCTTGGTTGAGCTTTCACGTATTACGCACGGCATCAATGGACGCATCTTCGCCAAACTCGAATTCCTCAATCCCGGCTGCTCCAAGAAAGACCGCATCGCCCGGCAAATGATTGAGGACGCCGAAGCGGAAGGCGCGCTCCGCCCGGGCGATACCATCGTCGAGCTCACCAGCGGCAACACCGGTACCGGGCTGGCAATCGTCTGCGCCGTCAAAGGCTATCGCTTCGTCGCCGTGATGTCCCGCGGCAACTCAAGCGAGCGCGCCCGCATGATGGCGGCACTCGGCGCGGAAGTGGTGCTCGTCGATCAATGTCCTGAATCGACGCCCGGTGAAGTTTCCGGCGCTGATCTTGCGCGCGTCGAAGCAAAGGCGCAGGAGATCCGGCGCCAACGCCGCGCCTTTCGCGCCGACCAATTCCAATTAGAGGGCAATTCCCGCGCCCACTACCGGCATACCGCGCCCGAGATCATGCGGCAATCAGGCGGCATCGACGCCTTCTGCGATTTCATCGGCAGTGGCGGCTCATTCGCCGGTTGCGCCCGCTATTTCAAAGCGTGCGATCCGACAATTCAATGTTTCATCGTCGAGCCGGCCGGAGCCGCCGCCTACGCTGGTGAAGCCGTCACGCGCCCCAACCACCGAATCCAGGGCGGCGGTTATGCCATGAGCGATCTGGCGCTGGTTGATCGCGCGCTCGTCGATGGCTGCCTGCAAGTCAGCGATGCCGACGCCATCCAGATGACGCGCCGCCTGGCTAAAGAGGAAGGTATCTTCGCCGGCTACTCATCGGGCGCGAATCTGGCCGCCGCCCTGCAGCTGCTCCAAGGCGCCCATCAAGGTGAGCGCATCGCCATCCTGCTCCCCGATTCCGGCTTGAAATACCTCAGCACCGATCTCTGGTCGAGGTGACACATACAGACAGGCTTAAAACATGAGCGAAGCGAAACCGCAAGATGACATCGTACGCTGGATTCGTCTCCAGCATGAATCCCTCTCGCGCAGCCAGCGCAAGGTCGCCCAATTCCTGCTTGAAGGGGGCATCGGCGCCATACACTTGACCATCACTGAAATCGCCGAGGCGGTCGGCGTCAACCCGTCCACAGTCGTGCGCACCGCCCAAGCCCTCGGCTTTGAAGGCTTCCCTGAGCTGCAATCGGTTCTGCGCGGTCAATTTCTCAATCAGGCGAAAATCGCACAGCGCATGCAGATCGGCTCCCAGCAACTGCTGGAAGATCTGTCAGCAGCCAGGCAGGAAGAAGCGCACCTGCTCAACACCGTGCTGCGCGACGAAGTGCAGACCCTGCTCGACCTGCCACAGCACGTACCCACCCCTATCTTCGATCGCGCCGTCGATATGGTCGATCGAGCCAATCACGTCTATATCATTGGCTTGGGCTCTTCATTTCCGCTCGCGCTCAATTACGGCATCGTCCTGCGCTACATCCGCCCAGACACAACGGTGCTGACGCCGGGCATCGATCCCATCGCGGCGCAGCTAGCCCCGCTCCAAGCGGGCGATCTGATCTTTTCGCTCTGCTTCGCCCGCTACACCCCCGAAACGCTGACGGTGATGGACGTCGGCAGACAGCGTGGCGCCGCCGTGCTCACCGTCACCGACAGCCACGTCTCACCGGCCGCCATCCGCTCCGATCTCGCCCTGATCGTGCCTTATCGCCTGCGTCTCTACAGCAATACGGTCGCGCTTTTCGCCCTGCTTGACGCCATCCTCGGCGCCCTCTCCTTACGCTATCCAGAGAAAACGCGCGAACGCCTCGAAACCCTCGAAGAACTATACAAACAGTTCAACCTGCTCACGCTCGATGACTAAACAGCGCGACAAAATGGTGACGCATGCGCGGTGAATTCGCCGCCTACTCATAAGACTCTGAGTCTCACTGCGGGCATGAAAGCGGATGAATTATGTGCTCGCAAGGTATAGCTCCCCTTCCGTCGGTCAACGCCTACCCGACCCTAGCTTGCAGGGTCAAGGGGCCGAAGCATGGGGTAGATAACGCGCGAAGGCCTCGATGCACTCACCTGCTCACGCTCAAAAGCGACTGGCTACATCTTGGAAATGTAGGGGCGACCTATCAGGTAGCCCGCCGCCGCAGCCTAAGCCCGCACATTCGGGTCCAGCGCGTCGCGCAGCGCATCGCCGATAATATTCAGCAACAGCACCACCAGCGTGATCGTCATGCCCGGGAAGACCGCCATCCACCACTGGGTTCTCAAGTAATTCCGCCCGTCCGCCAGCATCGCGCCCCACTCCGGCGTCGGCGGCCGCACCCCCAAGCCCAGGAAGCTCAAACTCGCGCCCGCCACAATCGCGCCAGAGACGCCCAACGTCGTCAAGACGATCATCGGACCCAAGACTCCGGGCAGGATGTGGAAAAACATGATGCGCAGCGAACCGGCGCCCATGCCGCGGGCCGCCATCACATACTCCATCTCGCGGATTGAAAGCGTGATGCCGCGGATCAAGCGCGAGAATGTCGGCAGCGAGAAAAAGGCGATCGCGATAATGACGTTATTGATATTGGATCCCAGCAGGCTCACCAGCCAAATCGCCAGGATCAAGCCGGGAAAAGCCAATATCAGATCCATCACCCGCATGATGGCATTGTCGGCCAGTCCGCCGAAGAATCCGGCGATCAAGCCCAGCGGCGCGCTCACGATGACAGCCAGCCCAACCGACAAGAAACCGACTTGCAGCGAAACGCGACCGCCATAAAGCACGCGACTCAATATATCGCGCCCCAGCTTGTCGGTGCCGAAGGGATGCAGCCGCGACGGCGCCTGATTGCGCTCCGGCGTGTTCTTGCCGATCGGGTCGTAGGGCGTCACCTGCGGCGCGAAGAGAATCGCCAACAGAAGCAGCAGCAGGCAGCAGAGCCCAAAAAGCGCCACTCGGTTGCGAACAAACTTCAGCAGCACCAGCTGATACAAGCCAGACGGCGCGGGCTGTTTAGGAAACAGTCTGGCGCTACGCATATCGTATCCGCGGATCGACGAAGGCGTAAATGATATCGACTATCAGATTGACAAAAACGAAAGAGGCCGCCACCAAGATCACCGCGCCCTGTATCATCGGATAATCGCGATTGCTGATAGCGTCAATCGCCAGGCGCCCAACGCCGGGCAAGCCAAAGATGCTCTCGGTGATGACCGCGCCGCCGAGCAAGCCGCCCACCGACAAGCCCACAATTGTGATCACCGGGATCAGGGTATTGCGCAGCGCATGTCGCAAGAGCACGCGCCGCTGCGCCAAGCCTTTCGCACGCGCCGTCCGCACATAATCCGTGCTCAGCACTTCAATCATGCTCGAGCGCGTCAAGCGGGCGATCAGCGCGCTCTGGCCCACCGCCAGCGTGGTCACTGGCAAGACAAAGTGGCGCCAGGTGCCCGTCCCCTGCACCGGCAAAACGCGCAAGCCCACCGAGAATATCAGAATCAGCATCAACCCCAGCCAAAACGTGGGGATGGAAAAGAAAAACACCGTCAGCACAATGCCAATATTATCGACCCAGGTGCGCTGATAGACAGCCGTGATGATGCCGATGACCAAGCCAATCGTCGTGCCCACCGTAACGCTGAGGAAGGTGAGCGTCGCCGTGAAGGGAAAAGCTTGGGCGATCACGCCCATTACCGGCTCGCGAAACTTAACCGAGCGCCCCAAATCCCCACCGGCAAAGTTGCGCAGGAAGATCAGATACTGCTCGACGACAGGCCGGTCCAGTCCCAGTTTGCGGCGGATAATCTCGATCTGCTCCGGCGACGCCCGGTCGCCAGCCATGATCTGAGCCGGATCGCCCGGCAGCGCCACCCGCAGCATAACGAACACCACCGTCGTCACCGCCAATATCAAGGGAAACGCAATCGCAATCCGGCGCAGGATGTACTGGCTCAAGACCGCCCTATCCTTGAAGCATTCTGTGCGTACGGGCGAGCCGATGGCTCGCCCCTACATTTTACATCTGAATGATCCCTGTAGGGGTCAGCCATTGGCTGACCCGCTTAGAGTATTCCAAGTTTCATTCATGCGCTCCCCCTTCCGACGGTCGGTGTCTACGCGACCTGATGCTTCGGGTAGCGTAGACACTACCCTGCGGGAGGGGGTTGGGGATGGGTTGCTATTCTACTTCGAAGTACGCGTTCCAATACAGGAAACTCGTATCCGGATGGATGCGCCAGCCCATCAGCTCCGCGCGGACGCCCGTCAGCGCCGGCGGCACCGCCAGATAGACCCAGGGCGACGCCTCGATGATGTACTTGCTCACCGCTGTCACCGCTTCGTAACGCAATTCCGGATCCAACTGCGAATCAGCCGCGACCAACAGCTCAGTCAGTTCATCGGTCGAGAACCAGGCGCGGTTGCTGCCGCCCTTGCGCTCCGGATCAAAGAAGTAAGTCAAGATGCTGGGATCCTGATAGCCATAAAGCAGCAGGAAGAGATCGTGCTCGCCCGTGGTCGTCAGGTCGACCAATGCCGAGAATTCCAGCACGTCAATCTGCAGCGGAATGCCGACCGCGCGCCACTGCGCCTCCAGCACTTCCGCCTGCCGCAGCCACTCATCCGGCGACGCGGTCGCCAACGGCACGACCCATTCATTGCCATCCGGATCCTCGCGCAAGCCATCGCCATTCACATCGACATAACCCAGCTCATCCAGCATCGCGCCCGCCTTCTCGGGGTCGAAGCTCGGGGCAATCGCGTTCAGTTCCGGATTGTGCCCCCAGATAGTCGGCGGCAGCGGCTGATATAGCGGGTCCGCCAGGTCGTCCCAAGCCAGCGTGACAAATTCTTGCCGGTCAGTGGCGTAGGCGAATGCCTTCCGCAGATCCGGATTCGTCCAGGGATCCTTCGATGTATTGAAGCCGACATAACGGATCTGGCTCAATTTCGCCACGTGCACATCAATGTCCGGGTTCGCTTCCGCGTCCGCCAGATTCTGCGTCGGGATGCCGGCCAATGATATCTCGCCCGTCTCCAAAGCGGCCAAGACCGTCTGCTCCTCCCCTATGAAGAGAATCTGCAGCTCATCAAGGAAGACCGGACCCGGATGATCGTAGAGCTCGGGCGGCGCCCAAGTGAAATCAGGATTGCGCTCGAACAGCGCGTAGTTGTCCGTGACCAATTCTTTCAAGATGAAAGGTCCGCCACCGACCGGGTTGGTGCCGAAGTCGTCCGGTCCAATCGCCTCATAAGCGGTCGGCGATACGATTTCCAAGCCTGCCAGCACGAAGAACAAGGGCGCGTGCGGCGAGTTCATGTGCATCGTGAAGCTGTAGTCGTCGTGGACCTCAATGTTGTCCAGCAGCGTGATTAAGGCGCGGCCCGTCGAAGCCGTCGATTCTGGATCGGCATACTTCTCCAGGTTCCATTTCAGCGCTTCGGCGTCAATAGGACTGCCATCGCTGAAACTGGCGTAATCGATCAGGTTGATCGTCAGCGATTTCGAATCCTCAGAGACTTCCCAGCTGTCCGCCAGGTAGCCGACATAACTCATGTCCAAAGCGCGCGAAAACAAGGTCGGGTAAATGGCGTAATGCGGCCAGCTGTGCCAAGACGAAACGAAGGGATCGAATGAGGTATTCGAATTGGCGTCCGCCACGACCAGGCGCCCGCCTTTGCCCGCCATTATGTCATCTTGAGCCAGCGCGGCGCCGCCCAAAACGACCAGAACCGCTATGAGCAATAGCAAGATTACAGGTCTTGATTTGTACACGTCTAAAACCTCCAAGGTGATTGCGGCTTTACGAAAAGAAGCTATCCCGCAATTTGTCGATACGCCCTCCCTTCGCAGCCTAATCCAAGCTCGCGAACTCATCGTAAACGGCGCGGCCGATCCCGCCCATCGCCGTCTCAACTTCAAAGACGCGCTGATGATGCGCCGCCGGCCGGTTCCATACCGGCGCTTCGTCCCATTCGACGAAGAGCGAGACTATCACATGATTCGTTTCGCTGATGCGAATAATACCGCAGTCGTTGCGGATGCCGCCAATGGTGCCGGTTTTGCTCGCGACTCTTGTGCCTAGCGGCAGGAAGCGCGCGATGCGGTGGGTGTACTGCTGCTTGTACAAGATGTCGAGCGCGACTTGCCGAATCTCCGCCGGGAGCAGGTCGCCATAGAGCAAATGCAGCAGCGCCGTCATCGCCGCCGCCGTGCTGACGTTGTTCTCCGGTCCCTTGCTGAATGGCAAGCTATCGCGCAGTATGTCGTTCTCCGTCGTCCACTTCACCAATTCCTCAAGCGGCAAATCCGCCACCTCCGGCGGAAAGGCTTGCCGCAGCAGCTCTTTGCAATTCAGCTTGAAGAAGATTTCAGTAAGCCCTAGCTCATGCAAGTAGGCCTCGACAGCCGCCGCGCCACCCAGATAATCGACCATGATGTCGGTCGCCGTATTGTCGCTGATGATGATCATTAGGGTCAGCAGATCGCGCACGGTCGGCTGCAAGCCACTCTCGAAGTAAGGCAAAATGCCGCTGCCCATGCTCTTGTCCACATCCGCCAGCGGAACGCGCGCATCGAGGCTGATCGCGCCCTCAGCGAGCTGCTTGCAAGCCGTCGCCAAAATCGGAATTTTGAAGGTGCTCGCCATCGGGTAAGGCGCATCGCCATTGACATCCAGCCGCGCGCCCGATTCGATATGCCAAACGGCGACGCCGGCGTCTATGTCCGCCTTCTCGATTATCATCCTAATTCGTTCAACCAAGTTCATGGCGCCCTCGCCTTCCCATAAGGGTACTTCTCGATCCAGCGCCGCTTCGCTTCATCCAGCCGGTCTCGCTGCAGTTCCACGCCGATCCCGTAACCATCCGGCGCCGCCAGCGTGCTTGCTTCGCCCAACACAAAAGGCGGCTCGCTGATGTCCGCGGCAAAGTAGCGATCGGTCGCCGAAATATCGGATGGCAGATTGACCGCCGGCAAAGCCGCGAAGGCGACGTTGGCCGCCCGCCCCACGCCCGTCTCCAGCATGCCGCCGATCCACAAGGGCAAGTCATGTTCAACGCAGATGCGGTAAATTTCCAGGCATTCGCTGAATCCGCCGACCCGCGCCGGCTTCAGATTGAGGATGCCAAGCGCCCCTACTTGCAGCGCGATATTCAAATCACTAGCCGACTTGACGCTCTCGTCCAGGCAGACGCGCGTCTTCAAGCGCTTCTGCAGCCGGCCGTGCTGATAAATGTCGTCATGCGATAGCGGCTGCTCAATCATCAGCAGATCGAACTGATCCAGCCGCGCCAGATGCTCGGCATCGTCCATTGAGTAATCGCTATTGGCATCGAGCATCAGCAGAATATCGGGGAACGAAGATCGCACCGCCCGCGCCACTTGCACATCCCAACCGCGCTTGATCTTCAGCTTGACGCGCCCGTAGCCCTGCTCCAGCCGCTGCCGCACCGCATCCACGGTCGCTTCCAGCGATGGCTGTATCCCAATGCTGACGCCGACCGTCGCCCGCCCCGCGGATTCATGCCCAGCGGGCGCGAAGTGCGCGAAACAATCGGTCAGTCTCAAATCATTCGTGGCTGCGAAGGCGTCCCATACCGCCGCTTCCAAGCCAGCCCGCGCGTGATGATTCCCGCGGAAGCGCCGAATCAACGCGGGAAACGCGCGCGGATCGCTTATGCGCGCGCCGATCACCGCCGGCGCCATGAACTCAGACAGCATATGCAACGCCGTCTCCGCCGTCTCGTGACCATAACCAGGCCAAAACTCGATCGAGCATTCGCCCCAACCAACCACGCCGGCATCAGTCGTCAACTCCACCAGCACCGCCACCTTGTCCGTCTCGGCACCAAAGCTGGTCTCAAACGGCGATAGATAAGGCAACAGCACCGTATGCAGATCAATCGATCGAATCGTTATCGCTTTCATGTCGCCTCCCAGGAATTGCTTCAGCGTATCAGCCGTTCTGGAGACAGCAATTCAGATTATAACAACTCGGCTTGCCTTGGCAAAAGACGCTGCAAGATTTCTTGCGCTACGCCCGCGAACGGTCTATATTCTGGGATACTCCAAACAGAAGGAACAGCGCCAATGAGAGTCTTCGCCGGCGGCATCGAAACGGAAACCAATACCTTCTCGCCTATGCCCACCGGGATGGCGGACTTTCAAGTGATTCGCGCGGCTGACCTGGATGCGAAGGCCGACCTCGGTGGCTTCGGCGGACCCTTCAATATCTTCCGGCGCCGCTGCCAGGAACGCGGCTGGGATTATATCTTCAGCCTTTACGCCTTCGCCCAGCCTGCCGGCACGACCGTGCGCGCCGTCTACGAAAGCCTGCGCGATGAGCTGCTCGCCGCCCTAAAAGCGGCGCTGCCAGTCGATATCGTCCTGCTGCCCCTGCACGGCGCCATGGTGGCAGAGGGCTACGACGACTGCGAAACTGATATCGTCAAGCGCGTGCGCGATATCGTAGGTCCTAAAGCCAAAATCGGCGTCGAACTCGACCTGCACTGCGACCTCACCCAGGAGACCATCGACGCCGCTGACACCGTCGTCATCTTCAAAGAGTACCCGCACATCGATATCAACGAGCGCGCCGAGGAGCTATTCACCATCATCGCCGATGCCGCTGAAGGCAAAACGAACCCGACCATGGCGCTTTACGACTGCCGCATGATCGGCCTTTACCTGACGCCCTTCGAACCCATGCGCAGCTTCGTCGACGCCATGATCGCCCGCGAGAAAGAGCCCGGCGTCCTCTCGCTTTCGCTGGCGCATAGCTTCCCCTGGGCCGATGTGCCCACTTGCGGCGCCTACATGCTGGCCGTCACCGATGACGACCCCGCATTGGCGGCAAATATCGCGCGCGAGTTCGGCCAGCGATTCTTCGCCATCCGTCAAGACACCGACCCACCGTCCCTGCCTCTGGATGAAGCGCTGGATAAAGCTTTGGCGCGGGAGTCGGGCTTGGCTGTCGTCGCCGATCAAGCCGATAACGCCGGCGGCGGCGCGCCCAGCGATTCCACCTTCGCGCTGCGGGCGCTGCTCGAACGCGGCGTTGCCGATGCGGCAATCGGCATGATCTGGGACCCAGTCGCCGTGGGGGTCGCCATGTCGGCCGGCGAAGGCGCAATGCTCGACCTGCGGCTGGGCGGCAAGATGGGACCGATGTCCGGCGATCCGCTCGACCTGCGTGTGGCAGTCAGCGGCATCATCCCCGATATGAAGCAGCAATGGACGCAGAGCGAAGGGACCGTCGCCATCGATTGCGGCGACTCGGTGTCCCTGCGCTGCCAGGACATCGACATCATCGTTAACAGCCAGCGCGGGCAAGTCTTCAGCCCTACGGTCTTCTCTAATTTCGGTATCAACCCAAGATCGAAGCGACTGCTCGTCGTCAAATCGACCCAGCATTTCTACGCCGGCTTCGCGCCAATCGCCGACGAGATTATTTACATGGCCGGTCCCGGCGCCATCCCGCCCATCTTCACAGAGATCCCCTACGGACGCGCCGACTTGCTCAAGTATCCCTGGGTAGACAATCCCTTCGCTTGATATGCAGATTTGCGCTGAATCCAAACCCGCGTGCGGCGACGATGTAGGGGCGACCTATCAGGTCGCCCGTCTCGATACGATTGGCCGCGCCAATAGCGATAAAGGTAATCTATGACATGCAAATCCACTTTCCGAATGGCCGCCGCCGGCATCGCCATTGAATGCGCCACCTTCTCGCCTCTGCCAGCGGAATTGTCCGACTTTGACATACTGCGCGGCGACGCCTTGCTTTCGCGCTACCCATTCGCCGCCACCCACCCCGATATCGACTTCGCGCCCATCATGCAGGCGCACGCTGTGCCCGGCGGGGTACTGCGCCGCTCCGTCTACGATGCGCTCAAAGCGGAGATCCTCGCGGAACTGCGCGCCGGCGGTCCCTGGGATGGCGTCTATCTCGATATGCATGGCGCCATGTCGGTCGACGGGCTCGAAGACGCCGAAGCGGATTTCATCGGCGCCGTCCGTGATCTTGTCGGACCCGCCCCTCTCATCAGCGCCAGCTACGACCTGCATGGCAATCTCTCCGCCGCCATCATGAATCAACTCGATCTCATCACTGCCTATCGCACGGCGCCCCATGAAGACGCGCTGGCAACCCGCGCCCGCGCTCTTGACCTGCTGATTCACTGCCTGCGCGCGGGAATCCGCCCAGAAAAAGCATTCATCCCGATTCCCTTGCTGCTCTCCGGCGAACGCGCCATGACCATTGTCGAGCCCGGCAGGAGCGTCTACGCCAAGATTGAAGATCTCACCGACGGCGAGGCGGTGCTGGATGCCTCGCTGCTGGTCGGTTTCACTTGGGCTGATCAAGCGCGCAGCCAGGCTTCAGCCGTCGCCCTCGGCATGGATACAGCCGCGACCTGGGCAGCCGCGCGGGTACTGGCCGCCGCCTATTGGGAGGCGCGTCACCAATTCGGCTTCTGCGTCCCCACCGGCAACACCGACGAGTGCATCAAAATGGCGCTGGCTTCGACGGCATCGACCGTCTTCCTCAGCGACTCGGGCGATAATGTGACCGGCGGCGCGGCCGGCGATGTGCCCTACGTCTTGGAGCGCCTGCTGGCGCATCGCGTGCCCAAGACGCTTTACGCCGGGCTGACCGATACCGCGGCCGTCGACACCTGCTTTGCCGCTGGAACCGGCGCGCGCCTCAGCTTGTCACTCGGCGGCAAGCTGGACCCCGTCCACGGCCGTCCATTATCCGTCTATGGCGCTGTCATGCAACTCCACGAGAGCAAAGCCAGCGGCCGCCAAGTCATTTTCCGCGTCGATCGTGTCGATGTCATCCTCAACGAGCGGCGCCTGGCTTTCACGACGCTGGCGCAATTCAGCGACCTGGGCATCGACCCGCTGAGTTATCGCATCGTCTGCTTGAAGCTGGGATATCTCTTCCCGGATTTTCAGCGCATCGCGCCCGAGGCGATCATGGCGCTCAGCCCCGGCGCCATCAACGCCCAGCCCGAGACCCTGCCCTTCCACAAGATCCAGCGCCCTATGTTCCCCTTCGACCGCGACTTCAACTGGTCGCCCTGATTCTGCCCTTGCATCCTATGCAGGTAAGGCAGGATGGGGAACGAACAACGCAGACGCGGGTGATTTTAGCCTCTCCCATTGCTATGGGGGGACCCAGGGGGTTGGCGGCTCGGGGCTAGCTTTCGATCCCTCTGCGCTCCTCTGAGGCGCCTCATTTCGAAGGTCCGTGTCTACGCGACCCGCTGTGGTAAAGCTGCCGCAATCCGCTCCCTATCGCTACAACAAATCCAGCGCCTCCAGCCCCAGCTCGCGCACCCGCGCGTTGAAGTCCGATACCGTCTCGCCCAAATCCGTTCGCACGTAAGCCAATTGCCCGTCGAGCTCGTCGCTCAACTGCGCAAAGACCTCGCGCGCTTGCTGCGGCGGCGCGAAATCGGCGCTGTCCACCGATTCGAACAGCGCGTTGAATTTCTCATGCAGTCCGCTGGCATACAACTGCGACTCGGTGAAGCCCACGTTGATCAACTCCGGCAAGCGCTCCTCGACCTCGGAGGCAATATCGGCCGCGGCTGCCTTCAACCCGGCATCATCGCTGCGCGCCGCCCATGCCTCCACCTGCCGCTTGAGCCGGACCAGCTTGTTGATCAACGCGTTGTTCTGCGACAGCCTGTCGCGAATCGCCAGCAGCATCTCAAACTGCCGCTCGAAATCTTCGGGGGGCGCCTCAACCCGCGGGTCTGCCCGCACTTCAAAGCGCTGACTGTGGCTCTCGCCAGCCACTACCAACTCGGCGACATACTCGCCCGGCACAACCAGCGGCCCAGCGGGACGCTCCCACCAGCCATCCACGCCATCGACTTCGACCGCGCCCGGAAAACGCATATTCCACTCAAAGCGATTGATGCCGGCGGCCGCCGACAGATGACCGTCTGCGCTGCTATAGCCGCGTATCAATTCGCCAGCGGCATCACGGAAATTGAGCGTGACCGCTTCATCGGTCTCCTGTGCCACGTGATACCAAAACACGATGCCCTCACGCGGGTTGGCGCCGGCGTTCAGCAATTTTGGACGATCCTCATCAGCGTGATTGACGAAGGCGACCAAGCTCGTATCAATGCGGCCGAAATCAACTGTGTCCGGCGGATAGCTCGAATCCCAGCCGCCGAAGGTGTAATAGACGCGCAGTCGCACTTTTGGCGCTGGCGCGAACAAACGGGCATTCCCGCCATCAAGCTCAGCTTGCGCCTGATGCAATGGCGACAGATCATCCAGAATCCAGAATGAACGCCCGTGCGTGGCCACCACCAGATCGCAATCTTTGATGACCAAGTCGTGAATTGGGCAGACAGGCAAGTTGCCGCGCATCGGCTGCCAATCCGCGCCATCATCGAAAGAAACATAGATGCCCGTCTCCGTGCCCGCATAGAGCAGCCCGCGCCGATTCGGATCCTCGCGGATGACGCGCGTGAATTCATGGTCGGGTATGCCATTGGTGATCGCCGTCCAGCTCTCCCCATAATCGGTCGTCTTGTACAGGTAAGGCTTGCAGTCATCCAGCTTGTAGCGCGTCGCCGCGACATAAGCCGCGCCCGCCTCATGCGCCGACACATCTATGATGCTGATCAGCGCCCACTCCGGCAGGTCGGGCGGCGTGATCTCGCGCCAGGTCTGGCCGGTATCACGCGATATGTGAATCAAGCCGTCATCGGTCCCCGCCCAAAGCACACCGGCCTCATGCGGGCACTCCGCCAGCGCGAAGATATTGCAATACACTTCCGCGCCCGTATTGTCCCGCGTGATTGGCCCGCCAGACGCCTTGAGCTTTTCCGGATCGTTGCGCGTCAAATCCGGGCTGATCACCTCAAAGCTGGCGCCCAGATTGGTCGAACGATGCAGATGCTGGCTGCAAACATAAAGCACATCCGGATCATGCCGCGAAAACATGATGGGAAACGTCCACTGAAAGCGATACTTCAAGCGCTCGGCGCCAACGCCCCAGCCATACAGTTCGGGCCAGGCAGTGATGATCCAGCGCTGCCCGGTGCGATGATTATAGAGCGTCATGTGGTCGTTGTAAGCGCGCTGCCCGGTCGGCCCCGAAGCGACCACAATATCCGGATCATCCGGCTTGATGGCGATATAGCCGCTCTCGCCGCCGCCCGGCGAATGCCAGTCCCGCTCATGGATCGCCCCATCCACCGACGCGCTCGGCACCGTAATCGCGGTATTATCCTGCTGTGAGCCGTAGACGCGGTAAGGAAAGCGGTCATCGGTGCAGACATGATAAAGCTGCGCCGTCGGCTGATTGTAGATCGAAGACCAACTCTTGCCGCCATTGAAGGAGATGCAAGCGCCGCCATCGTTGCCGCGCGCCATGCGTTGATTATCAGCCGGATCAATCCAGAGCGCGTGCTCATCGCCATGCGGCGTCGGCATCGTTTCAAAGGTCGCGCCGGCATCGACCGATTTCCACAGATCGTAATTCTGAATGTAAACCGTGTCCGGATCCTGCGTGTCAGCGGTGACGTGCATGTAATACCAGGGCCGCGTCCTCAATAGCGACTCTTCGCTCAGCCGTATCCAGCTCTCGCCATAATCATCTGAACGGAAGACCGCGCCGTCCTCCGCTTCGATGCAAGTCCAGACGCGCCCCGCTTGCACTGGCGACACCGCCACGCCGATCTTGCCCAGCAGTCCCGTCGGCAGGCCCTTATTGCGCGTGATGTCAAACCAGCTGTCGCCGCCATCAAAGCTGCGCCACAAGCCGCAGTCGGGTCCGCCATTCTCCAGCTTGTGCGGATAGCGCTGCGCCTGCCAAATCGCCGCGAACACAATCCGCGGATTACTGACGTCCAGCGCTACATCATGCGATCCAGCCCGCTCGCTCTTGTAGAGCACTTTCTCCCAGCTGCCGCCGCCATTCAGCGACCGGAATACGCCCCGCTCCTCATTGGGACCAAAAGCGTGACCGAAAGCCGCGACATAAACATGGTCAGGATTATTGGGATGAATCACGATTTTGCCGATATGACGCGAATCACTCAGCCCTACATGCCGCCAGGTCATGCCCGCGTCCACAGACTGGTAAACGCCGTCTCCATGCGATACGTTGCCGCGAATAGTGCTCTCGCCCGTACCAGCGTAAATCACGTTGGGGTCGGATTCCGAAACCGCCAAAGCGCCAATCGCCGCCGTGTTGAAATAGCCGTCCGAGACGCAGTGCCAATACTGTCCGCCGTCGGTCGTCTTCCACACACCGCCAGCGCAGGCGCCCATATAAAAGGTCATCTTCTGCGAAACATCGCCGGCCACAGCCACCACCCGCCCGCCGCGATGAGGCCCAATGCAGCGCCATTCCAGCTTGTCCAGTAACTGCCTTCTAATTTCGTCCCTCATTTCATCGCCCATCCGACTGTTTCCTAATTTAACTCGTCACCGAAGTTTACCCATTGCAGAATCCCTTCGCCATGAGACCCACAGTTTTCAAGCCTAGAGAAACTGTAGGGGCGACCCTTGGGTCGCCCGTATTCGCCGCAGAAACTGCAGGTTCTGTGACCACATCCTACCACTACACGGTGTCCGCTCCCTTCTCCCCTTGTGGGAGCGGGGCCGGGGGTGAGGGGAAGCACATCGCCTACAGAAGCGAGCAGATAGTTTTGCCCCCCCGTCAAAAGTGTTATCATCAGAATACGGCTTTCCATTTGTAGAAGCTCTGTCTCTTGGAGGTGTGATGCGATCAATTGCTCATACAGCATTTCCAATCTCTAATCCAAATAGTACCGACAGGAGAAACTTACCAATGTTTAAGAAACTAACCCTTCTCACCGTCCTGCTCATCGCCATCAGCGCCTTGGGCCTCGTCTCAAGCCAGAGCATGTACAACGAAGCGCCGTCACTGGCGGAGATGGTCGACGCGGGCGAGCTGCCGCCGGTCGATGAACGCCTGCCCGCCGAGCCTCTGGTCATTGAACCAGTCGAAGAAATCGGCCAATACGGCGGCACCTGGCGCCTGGTCGATAACAACGACAGCAATGGCTGGACGCAGATGACCGTCAACGTCGAAGGTTTTCTGAAGTGGAATCGTGATGTCAATGGCTTCCGCCCCAATATCGTAACCAGTTGGGAATGGAACGACGAAGCCACCGAATTGACCGTCAACTTCCGTCAGGGCATCAAGTGGTCTGATGGCGATCCCATGACTGTCGACGATTATCTCTTCTGGTGGAATGATATGGTGCTGGACGAAAATGTGCCCGTGAACGCGCCCTTCGGCACCACCGTCCGCGGCGAGTTGATGTCAGTGGAAAAGGTCGACGACTACACGCTGCATTTCAGCTTCCCGCACGCCAACCCGCTCTTCCTCGAATACAAATCACGCGGCGCCTACCACTCGTCGATTCATATCGTGCCCGAGCACTATATGCGGGGATTGCATCCGGCATACAGCGACGCCGAGGACGCCACCGAACTGGTCAACCGCTACAACTTCGGCAGTCGCATGCACTATCCGGACCGGCCGACGCTCTCCGCCTGGATGACCGTCGATTATGTTCCTAGCCAGCGGCTGGTGCTGGAACGGAATCCCTACTACTGGAAGGTCGATACCGAAGGCAATCAACTGCCTTATATTGACCGGCTGGATGTCGAGATTCCCCAAGGCAGCGCCACCGAACTGGTCGCGCTGAAGGGCATCGCCGGAGAACTGGATATGCAAGTGCGCGATGTGAACCTGCTGGATGTGCCGCTCGTGCTGGAAAATCAAGAAGCGGGCGACTACCGCGTCATCATGTGGAGCCGCGGCGACTACGCCTGGCCCTGGATCATCCCCATGTATGACTATCCGGACGAGGGCATTCTCGATCTAATGTATATGAAAGAATTCCGCCAAGCCATGTCCCATGCCATCAACCGCGATCGCATCAATGAGATCACATCGCTAGGCTTGGCGACCGCGCGCCAATTCTCCCTGAGCGCCGAAAGTCCCGAATTCCAGACGCCGGAGGGCCAGGAATTCTATCAGAAATGGGCCGCCTCCTACGCCAGTTACGATCCTGAATTGGCTGGCTCTCTGCTTGAT
Organism: Chloroflexota bacterium; assembly: GCA_026707225.1. GTDB lineage: Bacteria > Chloroflexota > Anaerolineae > Aggregatilineales > Phototrophicaceae > UBA6055. The sequence goes on along the minus strand of JAPOXG010000098.1, from coordinate 735 downwards.
GGCATCGGCGTGGTTGATGCCGACGGCGATGGCTGGCGCGATCGGCCTGATGGCTCGGCGCTGGAACTCATCGTCGATATCCCCGCCGCCGATACCGGCTCTATCGACCGCATGGACCTGGTCAAGGAAGATTGGGAAGCCGTCGGCTTGAAGACCGTGCTCAACATCATCGCCTGGGAACTCGTCAGCGCGCGTCACCTGGCGGGCGAGATCATGATCCGCGCCTGGGGCAGCGCCGCCGCCTGGGGCTTGGTCTCCGCCGCGACCGTTTGGACGCCGATTGAAGGGGTAACCTATTCAGTCGGTGGTGCCAGAATCGGCGACTATTACAACTCCGGCGGCGAACGCGGGGTGGCGCCGCGGCCCGGCTCCATGCTCGAGCAACTCCAGGATGCCTATACGGAATTGATCAGCATCGTCGATCCCGACGAGCGCCAAGCCAGACTGCTGGAAGCCTATCAAATCCACATCGACGAAGGTCCCATTACCATCGGCACCATAGGCGAACATCCCAGCCCGGTCATCGTCAAGAACAACTTCCGCAACGTACAAGACTTCGGCTTGGTCGCCGGCTGGGACCTGGCATTTCCCGGCACCGCCGACCCAGAACAGTTCTTCTTCGATCAAGACGGCTAAACCGTCATTCCCCATCAGGCACTCTCCCCCTCTCCGCTTGTGGGCTGAGGAGCGGACACGTTTTCAGCACAGACGTCTATCCGCAACAAATTGGAGTTT
>JAPOXG010000023.1 GCA_026707225.1 Chloroflexota bacterium | reverse complement strand
CCGAACAAAGCCACAAGTGAAACAGGCAAAGCCTTTTGCGTGGGCGGCGGCTGTGCCGGGCGTGTGTCTACAGATTTCGCTATTGTTGCAGTTGGAGCTTGGCAGGTTCACAAAAGAAGAGGGGCATCGCCTACTCGCGCAATAGGATTTGCATTATTTCGCCCGTCGTGATGTTGACGCTGAAGAGCCGCCCATCCGGCGACTCGACCAAGCCGTTGCTCGCCTGCAGCGGACTTTGATCAGCCGGCAGCTTCCCAGCGAGCTGCGCCACGCCATCATAAACGCCATCGCCGTCACGGTCGCGCAGCAGACTTAGCCGCGGGCCATTGAGCAGAATGAGCGCCTCGCCGCGCGCGATCAAACCGGCGACCTGGCTCAGTTGCTGCGCCTCGTCGGCGAAGATCAGGCGCGTCTCATCGGCGACACCATCGCCATCGCGGTCGGGCAGGACGTAAATCTCACCGGCGCGCGTGGCGGCAAGCAATTGTCCGTCGGCGTCAAACCCAAGGGCGGCGATGATATTCAGGCGGTCGCTGTCGATCGGCACGCTGCCAAAGAGGGTGGTCTCGGCGGAAGCGGGCGCTGGTATTGCAGCGGCTGTCGGCGCGTTCGTCGGCGTCGACTCTAGCGCGGCGATGGTGGCGGCCGCCTGCGTCGCGCCAGCGGAGAGCGACTGCTCGCTCGCGCGAATTTCAGCCAATGCGCCTTCCAGAGCCGAGACCGTCGGATCCGCAGTCGCAGCCGCCGAGCCTGTTGCCGCGCTGGACTGGTCTTGGTAAAGCGCTATCGCGCTGCAGCCGGCCGTGGTCAGCAAAACTAGCGCCAGGACGGCGACGGCCATAAGCGCTGGCTCCGGCGCCGGTTCGTTCAGATTCACGCGCTAAAGTATACCTTGAAACGGCGGCGTCAAACGGGTGGAGTTGCGGTCGCCACGAAGAATAAGATGAAGACGAGAAAGGCGGCCAGAATGCCGAAGGAAAGCGCCGGCTTGATGCCCTTGCGCTCGCTGGCGGCGGGGGCGGTCGCCTTGCGCTGGCGCAGCATGGCTTCGGCCACTTGATTGGCAAGCCAGCTCATGCCAATGCCGGTGACGATGATCGCGGCGGCGTAGGCCAGATTGTCCTGATCGCCAAGATTGTATAGATGACGGATGACGAAGACATTCAACGCCATAGCGGCAATCACGGCGGCGGCCGTCCCGCGCCAGTCCGGTTCGCGCCCCCGGATGGCGCTGCAGTAATATGCCCATATATCGATGGCGAGCAAAGGCAGCAGCGCCGCCAGCCAGGCGACATGCTGCAGCAGGTCCGTGTCAAACTGTTCAATCGCGCCGACGCGAAGCGCCAAGGCGAGCAGCCCCGCCGCAGTCGCCGCGCCGGCGGAACGCAGCAAGCGCGTGGCGAGTACGCCGGTAAACGTGGCGCAAGCCAGCAGATTCGCCGCCAACAGCCATTCCGGGCGATACTGCCCCATCCATTCCAACCGAAGGCCCAACCGGGTCGCGTCCCAATCGATGAGCATAAGCTGCAGCCACAGCAATTGGATTGAAGCCAGGATCACAAGCGACAAACCCTCGCCGAGCCGCAGCCGGAATATGACATGCCATTCCTGCCGCCGCCAGGTCGATGCATGAAGCGCCAGCGCCAGCGATTGTGTCATGACGAAACTCGTCAGCAGGATCAGATGCGGTATGCTCCAGGGGGTGATATCTTCGCCGAGAATCCAGTGCCAGAGGGGGTCGACCGGCAAGGCGTAGAGCAGAAAGGCGCCATTTAATATCAGCAACCCGACCAGCGCATTGGAACGGAACCGCTGCTGAAAGTTGCCGCGCAGATGGCGGTTGAGATAGAGCAGCGCCCAGAAGCCAGACACAATCGCCGTGGCGAAGCCAAAATACATCAGCAAATGGGGCCGCCAGAACAGGTCCTCGCCAAAGGGAATGCCGTAACTGCGGTGCCAGATTTCATCCCAGACGCCGCCGATGAAAATGGCGATGCCGCCGCTCGCCAGTATCAGCGCCAGAACTTCCCGTTCTCGGATCGATAATGTCGTGTTTTGCGGTTGGCGCAAGTTTGGCGCCAAGGGGCGGACGAGTAGATGCCAGAAAGCCAGGACAAAGGCGCAGATGACGAGGAAAAACAGGCCAGCTTGCAGCCAGAATAAACCTACCTTGCTTTCCGTCGGGATGCCGCCCCAGATGGTGAAGGCGACAAATACGACTACGCCCGCGATCGCGGTCAGCGTCCAGCCGAGGCGGTGATTTGGCCTGCTCATGCGCGCTCCGCAGGGAATGATGTTGGTTGATTTTAGGTTAGCACAGTTGACGGGGCGGGTCTAGTCGGCGAGGAGTTGATGGAGGAAGGTTTTGGCTTCTGCTAACTTCGGACTATTCCACAGATCCATTTGTTGCCAAACTTGCGTTTCGTAGGCATCTGAGAGAAACAATCTATCGGTAATCCCGCTGACTTCTGTGTCCAATCCAACATTCTTACCGATGAGAAATACCCGTATTTGCGCCTTGGATCTCTTTTCTGGAACAATCGCTACTTGTGTCTCTTCTAAACAGTCGAAGTAGTTATGTACACAGTTCGCTATTGGGTCGACCGTCAGCGCGTCCATGACAAGATCATCCAACATTCCTTCGCGCTCCGCTGAGGGAACGATCAACACGGATACTCTGGGATCACCGATCGTTGGCATAAATGGGTGGTCCGGAATGTCAATAATTGGCGGACCTTCTCTGTTCACGGTTCTGATTCTGTCTTGAACGCTGCGGAGAGCATCAGTATTGAAGTCACTGTCCCGCACGATTCCTAAATGGGTTATGTACTCAAAGTTATCAGCCTTCTTCAGTTCTCGGAGCCGCAGTGTCAGTTGAGTTCTGCCTCCGTATTGGATGATCGCAAGCTCTGATTCGTGAAGTCGTGTATCCGATGAAGTCGCTAGATGATCTACAAAGTTTCTGAAGAAGATTTCATCGTCATATCCTTCTACTAGCAGCAGCCGGGTTATGCCATCTGGGATCAACTCGTCCATCAGCGGACCTCATGTTCAAAGTCAAAAGCTGCCACCGCTTTCATATCCAACTCGTTGTAGGTTGTGGCTCTCAATTCACCCGTCTTGCGACTTCTGCTCAACCGATGATAGCGGAACTCTTCTAGCTTATCGTCTTCAGAGAACGCTTCGTAAGCCGCGCGAATCATTTCGAGGCTGTGCGTGGTGGCGAAAACTTGGATGTCTAGCTCGCGCGCCAGCTTGCCGATTGCTTGCCATACTTTGCATTGCACCGAGTGGTGGATGCCGTTTTCAATTTCGTCGATGAAAAGGTACGGTGGGTTTACCGCCATCATGGTCATCAAAAAATGGCAGAATCGATTCGTGCCTTCGCCTAAAGTACGCAACGGCATGCTGGAACCGCCGGTCTCTGCCCATAGCATTTGAGTACCCCAAGGCGACAATACCTTTAATTGGGTAAGACGTGGTTCTATGTTTGAAAGATCATGTAGCAAGAGGTCGTTTTTTTCAGCTACCTCGAGTTGACTGTATCGGTCAGCTATCCATTCATCCTTAACACGATAGGATACAGGAATAAATCGAGACTCTGTTTGAAATTCCTTGACAGAGTCAGTAAGCAGATCGCTGGCAAAATATACAACCAACGGCAAAGTTGTGTTTTCCCATGTAAGGCGATATTGCAATACCCTTTCTCTTTCTTCCGTTTCTCTTAACATTTCGCCGACGGTTGGCGGCCGACGTCTTCGCTGGAAATAATCAGCGAAATCGTTATCATTGGAACCATCGTTTACCAGTTCCGCGATAGTAAGTCTTATTCCCTCTGCGAATTCTGGGCCAGATGCCTGCATGTAAATGGGGCGGTTGGATTCCATACCAAAAAACAATTGCTTCCAATACTGCGGATAGTCGCGTTCTGGAACATCAATTCCACGTGCACTCTGCGTCTGAAACAGAGTCCATGGCGACAAAGGCCTTGAAAAAGCATACATCGCCTCCATCAGAGCCGTCTTGCCCGTGTTATTCTTCCCCGCGATCAGATTCACCCGACCCAGATCGTTGATCTGCAAGTCCTTGAAGCAGCGGAAATTCTTGACCCGAAACGACTGGTACATCGCGCGCCTCCTCGTCCAAAGCGCTCAACCTGCACATCATTATACATCCGCAACCGGCTATTCCAGTGCTACAATGCGAGCATGACCGCCATCCTCGCCATCGAAACCTCTTGCGACGAGACCGCCGCCGCCGTCATCATTGACGGCCTCACGATCAAATCCAATATCGTCGCCTCTCAGATTGACCTGCACGCCCAATTCGGGGGCGTCTTCCCCGAGCTCGCCTCGCGCGCCCATGCCGAATCCATCAGCGCGGTGGCGGAGCAGGCGATGACGGAAGCGGAGCTGACCTACGCCGACCTCGACGCCATCGCCGTCACGCAGGGACCCGGGCTCGTTGGCTCGCTGCTGGTCGGCATCAATTTCGCAAAAGGGCTGGCGCTGGCGACCGGGCTGCCCCTGCTCGGCATCAACCATCTGGAAGGGCATGTGTATTCTTTATGGCTGGCGCCCGACTTTGTCGAAGTCGAATTCCCGGTCTTAGTCCTCATTGTATCGGGGGGGCACAGCGAGCTGCTGATCATGTGCGCTCACGGCCTTTATCAGCGCATCGGCGGTACGATTGACGATGCGGCCGGCGAGGCCTTCGACAAGGTCGGGCGTACCCTCGGCTTGCCCTTTCCCGGCGGACCCGCTATTGAAGGCGCGGCGCGAACGGGCGCGATCGAGGCTTTTGATTTCCCGCGCGCCAAGACCGACGGCGCCTATGATTTGAGCTTCAGTGGCTTGAAGACGGCGGTGATGCGCGCAGCGACCATCAAGCCGAGCGGGCGTAGACGGGGCAAACTCGAAGGCCGCGCGGAAAAGCGGGCGCCACTACGTGACGACGTCAATATCAACGATGTTGCCGCCGCCTTCCAGAATGCGGTGACGGACGCCTTGGTGACCAGCGCCTGTCGGGCGGCGCGTGACTTCCAGGTGAACGCGGTTTACCTCAGCGGCGGCGTCAGCGCCAATCAAATGCTGCGTGAGAAGCTGCAGGCGAAGCTCAACCTGCCAGTCTGTTTTCCGCCGGTTTCCCTCTGCACCGACAACGCCGCCATGATCGGGGCGGCCGCTCACTTCCGTTATCGGGCCGGTCACCGCAGCCCGCTCGATTTCGAAGCGCGCGCTAACTGGCGCTTGAGCGAGCATGTCTACGCCAATTGACCATCTCTTTGCCGTTTTCCATCCTGCTTCGATGTGGCAGCCGCGCATTCTGCAGCGGGCGGCTGTAAAATAGTCAACGATTGTCCTGTGAAGCAGCCGAGCAACTGAATGAACAGAATGAAAATCGCCATCATCGGCGCCGGCGCGGCCGGGCTGGCAGCGGCTTGGGACTTCGTTGCTGCCGGGTGCCAGGTCACGATCTACGAAGCGGCTGCGCAGGTCGGCGGGCTTGCCGCCGGCTTCAAAGACGATGCCTGGGACTGGACGCTGGAGAAGTTCTATCATCACTGGTTCGCCAGCGATCACGATATCTTCGCCCTCGCTGACGAGATGGGCGCGCGCGACCGCATCATCTTCCCCCGTCCGAAGACGAGCTACTGGATTGACGGGGCGCCGCTGCGCAGCGAGATCTCGCCCTCGGCGCTTTTTCTGCCGCTATCGCTCCCATCCATTGCGCGGATGGGGCTGGCCGGCATGTACCTCAAACTGACGCCCTCCTGGCGCTCCCTCGAGCGCGTAACCGCCGATGAATGGATGCGCCGCTGGATGGGGCGCGAAGCCTACGAGAAATTCTTCATGCCGCTGCTGATCGGCAAATTCGCCGAACAATATGATCAGGTGCCAATGTCTTTCATGTGGGCGCGGATCGTCAAGCGCAGCCTCAAGCTCGGCGCTTATGTCGGCGGCTTTCAAGCCTTTCTCGATGAACTGGCGGCTCAATTGCGGGCCAAGGGCGTGACGATTCGCCTGAACACGCGCGTCGAAGGACTTCGGCAGGCGGATGCCGGGCTCGCGTTAGCTGTCGACGGCGAGCAAGTCGCATTCGACCGCGTCCTCAGCACCACATCGCCGCGCCTGCTGCTGCAAATGGCTGATGGTTTGGCGGATACGGATTATGGCCGGCAGGTGGCGGCGCTGAAGAGCATTGGCGGGCTCTGCGTCGTCTTCGCCTTGAAGCGACCTCTGATGCCCGACGACACCTATTGGCTGAATCTGCCGGCGACAACGGCCGACAAGTCGAAATCGGCTTTTCCCTTCCTGGCGCTGGTCGAGCATACCAACTACCTCTCCCGCGAATATTATGGCGGCGACCATATAATCTACTGCGGCGATTACGTCAAGCCGAGCCACGAGTATTTTCAGCTGAGCGAGGCGGCGCTGGTCGAGCGCTTCATTCCAGCGCTTACGAAGGTGAATCCGGCTTTCCAGCGTGATTGGATTCGCAAGTGGTGGGTCTGGCGCGCGCCCTACGCCCAGCCGGTGCCGGCGCTCAATCACAGCCGCCATATTCCCGCTATCAAGACGCCGCTGCCCGGGCTCTATTGGGCCAGCATGTCGCAAGTCTATCCTTGGGATCGCGGCACTAATTACGCCGTCGAGATTGGCCGGCGGGCGGCCCGCATCGCACTGAGCGAAGACGCCTGATAACGTCGCCTGCCGGACTGGCCATCCACAAAATCAGCGAGATCAATGCGCCCATTTCGCATCCTGTTCGGACAGAATAGGCACATTGAAGACCAGGCTGGGGGCAATCGTTGTCGTGTTTTCGACAGGGTTTTCCTGTATACTCGGTGTAGCGGAACATGAATGCGGCAGTTCGCTCTTTCCGAATGAAACGAATCGCGGGCGAGCAGGGTGACCGCCGCTGGGCAGGCAATTTTGGCGCGAGGTCAATTCATCGCATGTCTGAAGCGCAAAGCGCCGCGACCAATCTGATAGCTGAACTGAGACAGCTGGAAAACCAGTTGGATGAGGTGAGCAAAACGCTGGAAGCGCAGCGGGAATTGCTGCGCCGCCGCCGGCTCGCCATGCCGGCCGCCATTATCAACAACCTCGAATTGCTACAGCGGGATTTCAAGCGCCTGGAAAACAGCGTACTGGAAGAGCAAACGGAGCTGCGGCAGCTGCGGGCGCTGTCAGAGATGTCCACGCGGATCACCAATTCGCTGAATATTGAAACCGTCCTGGGCGAGACGATGGAGCTTGTCATCGTGCTCACCAAGGCCGAACGCGGTTGCATTGTGCTCGCCAACGACGACACCGGCGAGTTGGAATTCCGCGTCAGCAGCGAAGGCGGTCTCATGGGACCCCGCATGGAAAGCAGTGATCAGCCGCAGATCAGCATGTCCGTCGTCAACGAAGTGATGTCCACTGGCGAGCCGCTGCTGGCGGATAACGCCTTCAAAGACGAGCGGCTGTCGGAGAATCAGAGCATCATCAATTTCACGCTGCGGTCGGTGCTATGCGTGCCGCTGCGTTACAAGGAACGCGTCATCGGCGTCGTCTATGTTGATAATCGCCTGGTCGCCGGCGTCTTCACCGAGCGCGAACTAAACCTGATGATGGCTTTCGCCAATACCGCCGCCGTCGCCGTCGCCAATGCCCGCATGTACATGCGCGCCGAGCAAATCCTGACGGAGATCACTCAGGTCAAGGAATTAATGGACAACATCTTTTCCTCCGTCGGCAGCGGCATCATCGCCATCGACTCGAATGACCTGGTCCACACCTTTAATCGCGCCGCGGGCGAGATCCTCGATCTGCCGCCTAATGCCGCGGTCGGCTACGATGTCGCGCAGGTGATGAAGACTGCCGCCCTGCAAGTCGAAGATCATTTGGACCACGTCAAAGAGCATGACATGGACCATTCGCTGGAACTAAGCGCGGAGCTGCCCGGGCGCGGCCAGGTCGCGCTGGCGTTTTCGCTCTCCCCGCTGAAAGACAGAAACCACATGACGCAGGGCGTCACCATGGTGGTGGATGACGTCACGCATTTGTACGAGCATGAAACCACAATAAACGCGATGAAGCGGATCCTGCCGGAGGGTATGGTCGATCAGATCAACGAAATCGCCAATATCGAGATGGGCGGCTTGCGGCGTGAGGTCACTTGCGTTTTCGCTGACGTGCGGCCCTGGTCGACGCTGCCCGATGTCGCGGCCAGCGAAAAACTTAGAATTCTGAACCAGTATCAGGCGATGGCGACAGCCTGCATTCATGAATGCGGCGGGATCATCGACAAATACATGGGCAACGAGGTGATGGCGCTTTTCAACACCCAGCTCAATCCCGAACATAATCACGCCCAAATGGCGCTGGAATGCGGCCTGCTTATGCGCGAACGCTTCGTCGAACTCTATCGTGAAATGGGCATCCAGCCGGATCCGCATTATTATATCATCGGCATGTTCACCGGCGTGGCGACCTTGGGCAACGTTGGCAGCTTCCAGCGGCGCGAGTTCACCGCGCTGGGCAACAGCATCAACACAGCCAAACGCATCCAGGAGAATGCGGCGCGAGGAACGATCACGATTGTGCAGCAGACGCTGGATCATATCCTGGCAAATAATGACGGCGGTCAGCCCTATGACTTCCGTCCGCGCGATCCCATTTACGGCAAAGGACTCTCGGCTGGCATGAGGGCCTACGAGGTTTACAAACGCGAATGAGCGAGGCGGCGAGCGCAAGCGGCTTCGGCGCGATTCAAACCCAGCTAACGGGCCTGAAGACGCGCGCCGATGAAGTGAAGACATTGCTGGAGCAGCAGCAGGAGTTGCTGCGCCGCCGCGGCATCAGCCTCCCCGCCAGCGCCATCGATCGCTTGTGGACGGTTCGCTCCAGCGTCGACAAGCTCTCCTTCGCCTTGGTCGATACGCACATGCAGCTGCAGCAATTGCGGCGCCTGGCTGATACCACCGCCCTGGTCAATTCGGCGCAGGAAACCGACGCAGTGCTGAACGAGGTGATGGAGACCGTCATTCAACTGACACAGGCGGAACGCGGCTATATCGTGCTGCGGAACCGCGAAACCGGCCAGCTCGAATTCACGGTCGCGCGTGGCTTGAGCGCCGAAGAAACCGCGGCCGGCGGCCGCATCGTCAGTTGGTCCGTCATCAACAAAGTAGCGGACAGCGGCGAACCCCTGCTCACCGTTGACGCGGGCGCCGACGAGCAATTCAGTCATAGCGAGAGTATCGCTGGCTTCAGTCTTCTGAGCATCTTGGCGGTGCCCTTGATCGCGCGCGACGAAGTCATCGGCGTCGCTTATTGTGATAATCGCATCATGGCCGGCTTGTTCAAAGAAAACGAACTGGGCTTGCTGACGAGCTTTGGGCAGCAGGCGGCGGTCGCCATTGAAAACGCGCGCCTCTTTGAAGATATTCGCGCCCAACTGGCGCTGATCGAAGAAATGCAGGTGCGCCTGTCGAATATCTTCGCCTCGATCGGTTCCGGCGTCATCACCGTCAACGGCGAGAACTGCGTGCTCGTCTGCAACGAGGCGGCCGAAGACATCACCGGCACGACCAACGCGAAAGCCTGCGGCATGCCCCTAAACGCGGTGCTGCCGCATGTCACCGAAAACTTCTACGATTCGGTCGAGCGCGTGCGCCAGGAACGGATGCAGCAAATCTGGGCGGAACGCTTTGAACATCAGGGCCGGCAGCGCTATTGGCAGGTGGTCGCCAGTCCCCTGCGCGGCGATGATCAGGTCAATCATGGCGTCGCCCTGGTGATCGATGACTTGACCGAGCGCAAGGAACAAGAAGAACAGCGCCGGCTGCTGGGCACATTCGTTCCGGAGGCGCTGCTGGAGAATATCGGCTCAATCAGCGAATTGGACACCAGCCCAGCCGAGCGCACCATCTCGGCGATGTTTGCGGATGTAGATGGCTTCACCGCCTTCAGCGAATACTTGCAGCCGGAAGATTTGATGCGGGTTATCAATCGCTATCTGGGCGCCGCCAGCGCCGCCATCAACGAGCATGACGGCATCGTCGATCAATACCTGGGCGATGCGATCAAAGCGCTCTGGAATTCGCAATTGAACCAGCAGGACGATCATGCCACCCGCGCGGTGCGGGCGGCGCAGGCGATTCTGCAAGAGGTGGAGGCGCTGCACGAAGTGGTTGACAAGGATCATGCGCTGGACTTCTGCATTGGCATCCACACCGGGCACTCCGTGCTGGGCATGGTCGGCGGCGCCAACCGCATCGAATTCGCCGCGCTGGGCGAGGCGCCCGATGTCGGCAAGTTCTTGCAAGAGAACGCCGAACCGGGCGAGATAATCATTAGCGCCGAGACTTACGAATTGGTCAAAGATCAGGTCCAGGCAGTGCCGATGGCCATCAGAAAGCCAAAAGCGGGTTTCGAGCGATTCGACACGGTTTATCGCGTCCTGCTTCGCAGCGCTTCCGACAACGGCGGAAATTGCGCGCGGTGAACCCATGCGTCCCGGCCCTCTGTTTGTCTTCGGCATGCCAACGGGCGCGCTGCTCGGCTTAATCATCGGCGCGATCATGAACAAGGCGGGCAATGATCCTGAGTAGCTTTCGCTCGATAGGCTCTACGGACCGAGTCAAGCTGATCGGCTTGGCGCTTCTGGCCGGGCTTTTGCTGGCCACTATCGCTTGGCAGGCTCAAATCGCCGGTCGCGATTTCGCGCTGGTCTTGAACGTCTTCGCCACGCGTTTCCTGGGCATCTTCGTCGAGGCGGTTCCCTTTCTGCTGCTGGGTTCGGTCACATCCGGCTTGATCGAGACTTTCATCAGATCGGACGATATCATGCGCTTCCTGCCGCGGAATCGGCTGGGCGCGGCTGTCGGCGGCGCTTTTCTCGGTCTGGTCTTCCCCGTCTGTGAGTGCGGCGTCGTGCCGGTGGCGCGCCGGCTATTCAGCAAGGGCACACCGGTTTCGCTCGGCGTGGCTTTCCTGCTGGCGGCGCCATTCATGAATCCCATCGTCTTCGCCAGCACTTACATCGCCTTCGGCGTCGGTCCCGTATTCATCGGGCGCATCGTCATTACCCTGCTGGTCGCCGTCATCGTCGGCGTCGTGATCGGGAGCTTCGCCAAGCGCTCCGCGACGCTCAAGCCGATTGCTCTGGGCGGCGCTCACGACGATCATGCGCATTGCGATCACGAAGCGCCGTCTACGCGCGTCAAGCTGCTGGCCGCGTTCGGGATCGCCGGCGACGAATTCTTCGAGATGGGGCGTTTTCTCATCTTTGGCTCGGTTTTGGCGGCGCTGATGCAAACGCTGGCGCCCCAGGAAAGCCTGCTGGCGCTGGGCACGGGTCCCGTTCTCTCGGTCGTCTTCATGCAGATTCTCGCCTACGTGCTCAGCGTCTGCTCAACCGTGGATAGCTTCCTGGCGCTGGCATTCGTAAACACCTTCACCACCGGCGCCATCGTCAGTTTCCTCAGTTTTGGCCCGATGGTCGATATCAAGAGCACGCTGATGTTCACCGGCGTCTTCCGCCGGCGCATCGTGCTGTATTTGGTCCTGCTGCCATTCGTGATGAACCTGTTGGCGGGGACGCTGATGAATGTGATCTTGGCTTATGCGTGATTGGGCGCTTGACTTTATGAAAGAAAGCCAGGGATTGGAGCAATGACAGCGGTGCAGCACAAGCGGGAAGAACAGGTGGACAGAATCGCCTGGGCCAAGTCGCTCATCCTCTTCGGCATGGGCATCTATCTGACCCTGCTCATCCTCACCGGCAATCTCGACAACTACATCAATCAGCGCTTCGCCTGGCTCGCCGGCGTCGGCGCGCTGCTCTTCTTCGCGCTCGGCCTGACCAGTCTGTTCCAGAGCCTGAATCCGCGAAAGCATATGCACGATCATCATCATTATCACATCACCTGGGATATCATCCTGGTGGTCGCCTTTCCGCTGCTGCTGGCGATCTTGATTCCCTCGCGCTCGCTGGGCATCGAGGCCGTGAGTGGCGGCGTGAGCTTGAATCCGGTCGGCGTCGCGGGGGTGAGCCGCAGCCCGCTGGACCGCAATATCCTGGATTGGCTGCGGGAATTCGACCGCGCTTCCACGCCCGCTCAATTCAATGGCACAGCCGTCGATGTGGTCGGTTTTGTCTATCGCGAGCCGATTCATCCCGAAGACGGCTTCATGCTGGCGCGCTTCACGATGAGCTGCTGCGTTGCCGATGCCTTCCCCATCGGCATGCCGATTATCGCGGCTGCCGGGGAGGAATATTACGCCGGCGATTGGCTGCGGGTGCAAGGACAATTGAAGGCGTCGGCTTTCGGCGGCGACTTCCTGCCAGTGGTACTCGCCGATGCCATCGAAGTCGTCGATGAACCGCGTCAACCCTATCTGTATCCTTGAGCGGTAATTGAGGCAATGAAACCGGACAAGCTCGACCTCGCAGTTTTAATTATCGTCTGCGTCTGTCTGCTGGGCGTAGCCGCGGCCGCCTGGGTGATGGATCCGGCGCGCCAGCCCACGCGCGTCGCCTTCCTGCACCCGGCGACTGGCGGGACGCAGAATGTGTGGATGGCGGATATTGACGACCCGGCCTCGCAGCAGCAATTGACCTTCAGCGAGCATGGCGTCTTTGACTTCGACTTCAGCGCTGATGGCCGCTGGCTGGCCTTTGCCGAGCGGAGCGGCGTGGGCGCTGTCACTTTGCGGCTGCTTGATCTTGCCAGCGGCGGCCTCTCCGTCCTGGTCGATTGCGTCGCGCTCAAAGCGAATTGCACAACGCCGGTCTTCAGTCCCAACGGCAAGTGGCTGGTCTATCAGCGGGCGGAATCGATTGGCGGGCGCTACGGGCTGCCGCGAATCTGGCTGGTCAATCTGAACAGCGCCGCCTATGACAGCGCCGCGCTGATCGCCGATAAGCAAGTGGTCGGGCATAGCCCAATCTGGTCGGCTGACAGCATGACCGTGGCTTTCTACAGCGCCGATGTGACGCAGCCGGGCATCCTGATCTATGACTTTGTCCCGCGGGGCGATGACGATGTTCAACTGCGCTTCATCCCCTCATCGCACGGCACCATGGGCACGCTCGCGCCCAATGGCTTGCAGCTGATCTTCCCCGAGCTCAGCCGCCGCGGCGAGCAGTTCTTCACCCATCTGCGCATCGCTGATTTAGGCGCCAAGACCTTCGCCGCCTTCACCGACCCGCAGGGACCGACTGATGACGTCGCCGCTCAATGGAGCCCGGACGGCGAGACGGTCGCTTTCGCCCGGCGCTACACCGATGAGCGCTGGACGCCGGGCCATCAGCTCTATCTGAAGCAAGTATCGGCCGACGACGATGCGCTGAAACCAATTGTCCATGAACCGCGACTAACGACATCTTATTTCCGCTGGAATGGCGCCGGTGATCAGTTGGTGATGCAGCGTTTTCCGTTGCTGCGCGACGAAGCGAGCGGCGCAGGACCGGCGCTTCCTGAAATCTGGGTATACGATCTCGGCAGCGATGAAAGCCGCAAGATCGCCGAAGACGCCTTCTTGCCGCAATGGGCGGGCGCTTAAGCGACGGCCGGGGCGCGCGCGCCTAAAACCGAAAGCATGGCTTTAGCGAGACTGTAGGGGCGAGACTTGTCTGCCCTATTTGACTTTAGCAGGGAATGGCGGATTCAAGCAAGCGAGCCATGAAAATTGAACATCTCTCATTGACGAACTTCCGCAATTTTGCGCGCCTCGAATTCAGCCCGCCGGCGGACCGCCCGATCGTGCTCGTGGGCGAAAACGCCCAAGGTAAAACCAGCGCCCTGGAGGCGATCTACTACCTGGCGACATCGACTTCGCCCTATACCACCAGCGACCGTCAACTGATTCATTGGCGCACCGAAAATGATCCGATTCCCTTTGCGCGGCTTTCCGCCGAAATCAGCGGGGCGGACGGCGGCTACCACAAGCTGGATATCACTCTTATGCTGGATATGACCACCGGCGCGTCCCGCTTCAAGAAAGCCGTCAAGCTCAACAATGTCGACAAACGGGTGATGGATGTGGCCAGCCTGCTCAATGTCGTGCTCTTTCTGCCCCGCGATCTGTCACTGGTGGAAGGCGCGCCCAGCGACCGCCGCCGCTTCATGGATGGGACGCTGCGGCAGGTCGACGCCGAGTATTTTCTGGCTCAGCAGGAATACGAGAAGATCCTGCCCCAGCGCAACGCCCTGCTGAAGCGCATCGCTGACAAGCGCGCCGACGCGGTCGAGCTGGAATTCTGGGATGAGCAGTTGGCGGCAAACGGCGCCGTCATCATCGCCGGGCGACAGCGCTTCCTGCGCGAGCTGGAAACCAAGGCGCGCGCGACGCATCATCGCTTGAGCGGCGGGCGCGAATCCCTCAGCTTGAAGTATCTGCCCAGCATGCTCCCCGCCACTCAGGGCGAGGGACGGCAGCTCGCCTTCGATGTCAGCGGGCTGGATCTTCATCGACAACTGAGTCCGGCGGCAATCGAGCCGCAGTTTCTGGAGCGCTTGCAGCAGCAGCGGCGCGAATCGATTGCTCGGGGCCTCACTATCGCCGGACCGCATCGCGACGAGCTCCGCCTGTTCATCAATGAGCGCGATTGCGGCTTATATGGCAGCCGCGGGCAGGCGCGCACCGTCGTGATGGCGCTGAAATTCGCCGAGCTGGAATGGATGCGCGATCAATCTGGGCAATATCCCCTCTTTCTGCTCGACGAAGTGGTCGCGGAATTGGACAGCCGCCGGCGCGCCCACTTGCTGGAGCGGCTTGACGGCGCCGCGCAGACACTGGTGACAACCACCGAACTCGAGATCTTCAGCCCGGCTTTTCTGGAGCGGGCGACTGTCTATCAAGTTCAGAACGGACAGATTCGGGCGGGCGCGGGTTAGTCTTGTCAATGCCTCGGCCGACCATTCAATTCATGGGAGCGACGTGCGATGACATCCCAAACAGAATTCAGCAAGCCTTCAGCAACGGAAATCAGATGCATCAGGCGCTTCGCCGCCGACCGCGACACCCTCTGGGCGATGTGGACGCGGGCGGAGCACTTGCGAAACTGGTGGGGTCCTGATGGCTTTACCACGCCGATCTGCGAAGTGGATTTCCGCCCGGGCGGATCCTGGTTTTACTGCATGCAAGATCCGGCGGGCCAGCGATACTGCGGCAAAATGATCTATGACGAGATTGACGCGCCCCGACGATTTACCGCCAGGGACGCTTTCACCGATGAAGCGGGCAACCGAATCGAAGACCTGCCTGAATCCCATTCCGAATTCCAGTTTGATGAGATCAGTGGCGAAACCGTCCTGACCAATATCTCCCGCTACCATTCAGAGGACGCGCGCGACAAAGTCATTGAGATGGGTGTGGAGGCGGGCTTGAGCCAAACCTTGGAACGCCTGGACGAATACCTCGCGTCAATCGCCGACTAAGGCTTCCTAGTAGCTGAGAACCTGGCTGCGCCTCAAGCAAGACGCGATGACGCATAGGCGCGCCCCTCCCCGGCGGCTCTCTTCATGCCGAGATCGCTTTCCGTCGTCGGCAGCTTAGCCCCGCGCGACAATTTGGTCGCCCATCAATAGAATATACGTTCTATCCTTCAGGGCATACTCATCTTAGCGAGAGGATATGCCATGGCTTGGACGACGCCCAAGACCTGGTCGAGCGAGCCGCTGACCTCGATCGACCTGAATACCCACGTGCGAGACAATCAGAATCACTTGAAGGACCGCCTGGATGCCAGCGCCAGCCGCGTCATCAGCGGCGCGACGCTCTTGAGCACGACGGCAAATGACTTCGTCGATGTCGACGCGGCCAAGCTGTCGCTGACATTGACGACCCACGGCGGCGATGTGCTGTTGGGCTTTACCGGGACGGTGCGCAATAACGCCCGCGCCGGGACGACCAACATCAACGTGGCGGTGGACGGGGTGGATTACGTCGCTGATGACGGTCTCATCGGAGTGCGTATCGCGACCGATGGAGACAGTTCGCGGAACAAACCCGTCTCCTTTGTCATGTTGATCACCGGGCTCAGCGCTGGCAGTCACGGCTTCAAGCTGCGCTGGAAAACGTCAAGGAACAGTACCGCGCACATGGATATCGTCGACTTGCATCCGCAATTCTGGGCGAAGGAGATATAGCCAATGGATATTGTCAATCCCAAGATTCTCGACGCGCGCCTGCTGGATGTGGTGGCGCGGGCGGCCCTAGGCGACGCGACCTGCGGCGTCTCATCCGGCTCCGATTCACGGATTCATCTGCTCGCGCATAACTTGCCCGAGCAGCAGCGAGCCAGCGATGTGCTCAACAACTTCGGCGCGCTGGCTTTGACGACGTCGGCGAACCGGCTGACCGCGGGCGCGGCCGATCCGGTCATCAGTTGTCGCGATGATCAAATTGCCGCCGATGCGCAGATCGGTTACCTGGTGCTGCGCGCCGATGAAGCGCTGCTGCGCGGCGCGCTCGATGTGACGCATGGCGCCTGCTCGCTGACGATATCGCAGCCGACCGCCGCTGAGTACACGGTCTTCTTTTACCGACTTCGCGGCAATTTCGCCAGCGGGGCGCTGGATATTCGCGTTGACAGCGACTAGCCAAGCCTGCAACTGAGAACCCAGGGAGCAAAGGACAGATCATGGATTTCGAGCAAGTGTTTCAAATGCTGACGCTGGCGGTGGTCGTGCTGGTTTACTGGTGGGCTTATCGCAGCTTCCCACCCGGGGAAACCGCCAAGCTCATCCAGCGCCTGGGCGAGGTCAGCCAGCGGACCGAAAGCCGCCTGGATGACCTGCTGGTGGCGATCGCCCGGCTGTTGAATGAGCTGAGAACGCCGACGGAAGAAGAGCAGGCCGACGCCTGAACCTGGCGGCAGCGGTCGTGTATTTGTAAGGCTTGTCCGCTACTGTTTCGATATAGCCAAACGAGAATTGAAAGAAGGTGCTAATTTAGAGTAAGAGCCAGACTCTCACATAAGGAGCTTACT
>JAPOXG010000063.1 GCA_026707225.1 Chloroflexota bacterium | reverse complement strand
AAACTCCAATTTGTTGCGGATAGACGTCTGTGCTGAAAACGTGTCCGCTCCTCAGGGTCTGCGGGGGGGGGGGGGGGGACTGGTGACGGCGATGCAAACCACGTCGAGGTTGTCTTTCTCTACTCGTCTGGGGGGACCAGATCGTCCAGTTCAACGATTTCAAAAAAGAGCTCTTCGCTATTTTGCGCGGGATACATCCGCTCGCCGATGAGCAACAACAAGGTCATCGAGTTCATTAGTTCGACTGGCGGCATTTCATCGGGCCAGTCGGAGCGGGTCGCCCCTTTCCAGAAGGGACGACACCGCTCGAAGCCATCCACCAAGAGAGGCAAGCTATCAGTGATGGCGGGCAAGTCCAATTTGGCAGCGAAAGCATCTACATCCATCCTACTTTGCAAGACCTTCATGGCTGAATGCGCACTTTTGTTGAAGCTTGCACGTCGGCCGGCATCATACAGCTCGGGCGCTGCCTGCTCCAGCAATTCACAGACACGTTCAGCGATCGGTGTCAATATCGCCATCGCTTCATCAAAGTATGGCATGTTCTCGAAATCATTCGGATGCTGGTTCGCCGCAGACATTGCCCACCATCCTTTTCTTAGCGCATTCAGCGCGGCCATCCTTCGCACATTATAAAATACTTATGCACATACGGCGTCTAACCAGTAAATACATACAATTCATCCTACAAGCATAGGAAAACAGGAAAATATTTGTACATATTGCCTAAAGGCCAAACGCTGTTTTATCATTTCCGAGACTGGTAGACACTGCCAATTTCCTCGCACTTTGCGCGCAACGTCGTCCCGCCTGAAATGCGGTAGAATCGAGACACAAGGTTTAGCGGGAGCGGCGCTGATGATGAACAAGATGCTGATAAACGGTGAATGGACGGACGCGGCTGACGGCGCGACCTGGAAGGTGATCAACCCGGCGACCGAACAGCCCATCGCCGATGTGCCCTTCGCTGGCGCCGAAGATACGACGCGGGCGATCGCGGCGGCGCACGACTCGCTCCCGCGCTGGCAGAGCCTGACCGCCTATGACCGCGGCCGCATCCTGCGCGATATCGCCGACGCCTTGCGCGCGCGCGTCGACGTCCTGGCGCCGATCGTGACAGCCGAGTGTGGCAAACCACTGGGTGAGGCGGCGGGTGAATGGGGCGCCTGCGCCGATCTCTTCGATTGGTTCGCCGAAGAAGGCAAACGCGCCTATGGACGTACCATCCCCGCGCGCAAAGCCGGCAAACGCCTGCTGGTGATCCCGCAGCCCGTCGGCGTCGTCGCCACGATCACCGCCTGGAACTTCCCGGCCTATCTGCTGGCGCGCAAGTGGGCGGGCGCCCTGGCCGCCGGCTGCGCCATCGTGGGCCGCCCCAGCGAGCTGACCCCGCTGAGCGCGATGGCGCTGGTCAATGTGATGGTCGAAGCGGGACTGCCAGCCGGCGTCGTCAATCTCATCAACGGCGAGCCGCAGATCATGGGCGAAACCATCTTGCGGGATCCGCGCGTGCGCAAACTCAGCTTCACTGGCTCGCAGCGCGTCGGCCGAATCCTCATGCGCGGCGCCGCTGACGGCATCAAGAAGCTCAGCCTGGAGCTGGGCGGCAGCGCGCCCGTGCTCGTCTTCGCCGATGCCGACCTGAACTGGGCGGCGCAGCAAGGCGTCATGGCCAAGTTTCGCAACAATGGCCAGGTCTGCATTTCGCCAACCCGCTTCTACGTCGAGCAGCCAGCGCTGGAAGACTTCCTCGACGCGGTCAAGGCCGAAACCGAAAAGCTCGTCGTCGGCGATGGCATGCTTGAGCATGTCACCAACGGACCGATGGTCACCGGCGCCGGACGCGACAAAGTCGAGCAGTTTGTCGAAGACGCCCTGGGGAAACGCGCTTCACTCGTCGCCGGCGGCGGGCGCCCCCCTATCGGGCAGGGCTACTTCTACCAGCCGACCGTCCTGACCGATGTCACAGCGGACATGCAGATCGGCTGCGACGAAGTCTTCGGTCCGGTGATGGCGGTCAGTACCTTTTCCACGATTGACGAAGCCTTGCAACTGGCCAATGATACGCCTTACGGCTTGGCCGGCTACGTCTTGACCAAGGACCTGAGCACGGCAACGCGCGTCTATGAGGGGCTGGAATTCGGCATCGTCGGCGTCAACGACCTGGCGCCGGCGACGGCGGAAGCGCCCTTCGGCGGCGTCAAGACCAGCGGCTTCGGGCGCGAAGCGGGGCAAGAGGGCTTGAGCGAATACATGGATCCCAAGTTCGTGTCGATCGGGCTGGATGGCTGAGCGAAGGAGCATTGCGGTGCGCTCGCGCATGCTATAAACTCTGCGACGCTTGAAGGAAAAAGCATGTCAGCGGCGGAACGCATGACAAAACTGACCATCTCTCTCGGCCAATTGCAGATCAAGCTCGCCCGCGTCGAAGACAACCTCGAATCTGCCGAGCGCATGATCAGCCAAGCAGCGGCGCGCGATTCGCAGCTCATCATGCTGCCCGAGCTATGGTCGACCGGCTATGACCTCGAAAACGCCGGCGATTACGCGCACGAGCTGGGCGCTGGCATGTTCGCTCAACTATCCAATATCGCGCGCGATCAATCGATCGCGGTCTTCGGCTCGATTCTGGAGCGGCGCGGCGATCAATTCATGAATTGCGCCGCCTACTACGACGCGGCGGGCGGCCTCGCCGGCGTCTATCGCAAGATCCACCTATTCCGCCTCTTTGACGAGCACAAGTGGCTGGGCGAAGGCGAAGCGCCAACAATGGTGGACTTGCCCTGGGGACCCGCCGGCTTGAGCATCTGCTACGATCTGCGCTTCCCCGAGCTCTTCCGCCGCTATGCCGTCGAGCAGAGCGCCAAGCTGATCCTGATCTGCGCCGAGTGGCCCCTCGTCCGCGTCGAACACTGGCGCGCCCTGTTGATCGCCCGCGCAATCGAGAATCAATGTTTTGTCGCCGCGACCAATTCCTGCGGGGATACTGGCGGCACGGTCTTTGCCGGGCATTCCATGATCGTCGATCCCTGGGGCGCGGTGATCGCTGAGGCGGACGAAGACGAAGGCCTGGTCACGGCGGAGATTGACCTGGACGAAGTGGACCGCGTACGGCGCGCCATTCCCGTTTTTGAAGATCGCCGCCCCGACGCCTATTTGACGCGCTGACAGCGTGAAAGTTAACCTGGTAGAGTATGCGATAACCGCTCATTTGCCAGCGCTGTGAAGTTCTCCCCTTCCTTAGCTCGCTGGAAGTCCGCCCCCCGTTGAGCGGGATGGACCGAGGGGGGAACAGGGGCCGCGCCGCGTAGACACGGGCGGCTTGAGGATGGGGTTAATCAGCGCCACCGCAAAGCTTGAAATGCTGGCGACGATCTGTTATACTCGCCTCGTGAATGCGAATTCGGCGGTCAAAAGCGCTTCCTGGTTCCGCGACAGAGCAGAATCCCCTCGGTTCATCAACAATTCAATCGATGTGAGTTTGCAGCGGGCGCTTGCCGCCCAAGGCTCGCTTTCGCGCGCGGACGCCGCTTTCGCTTATGGCTTCAGAAATGGGCGGCTTGGCGCTGTATAAGGAACAGAGGCGACCGCCGCTAGGTATAGATTGATGATAAACAGACCGGAGAACGCTAATGTATTCAAGAGGCGACCAGATCATTCATCCCCGCTACGGCGCCGGAACGATCGTCGGCAAGAAAAAGATGACCTACATGGGCAAGCTGCGCAACTACCATATCGTGGAGTTGGTGGGCGATCGCGGCGAGGTGATGATCCCGGTTGAAGTAGCGACCGATATGAATATCCGGCCCGCCATCGAAGACCTGTCCGTGATTGAAGAGGTATTCGCCATGCCGCCCCTGGAACTGTCGGATGATTATCGCTCGCGCCAGGCGACGATTCAGAAGCAGATTCAAACCCGCGAGCCGGAAGCGATGGCCATGGCGCTGCGCGATCTCTTCTGGCGTGAACAAACCGACAAGCTCACCTCGGTGGAGCTCAAAATGAAAAGCAGCTTGATGAAGATGCTCAGCCACGAAATTGCCGTCATCTGCGCTGATATGACGGTGGAGCAGGCCAACAGCCATCTCACGGAGATGCTCTACCGCACGGTGCAGGAACCCAATGACGCGCCTCCCGAGGAAGGTACCGAGTCTCTCTAACTCCCGCAGCTTGGCGCCGCTTCGCATTTAGTGGATGTCGAAGTGTTCCAGGCTGAAACTGCCGACGCCTCCATCAAAATCAATGATGATCTGTGTTTCGGCTTCGGCAAAATTGGCGCTCTCCCAAACTCCCGAGATGCCGACGAAGCGCTCTTCCCCCTTGACGCGCGTCAATGACTTTGGCAGGTTGACCTTGGCGATGCCCGCGTCTGCCTTGAGGCGCAGCGCCGCGTCCGCGGCCACGGTAACGGTTACTTCGCCGACGCCGCCATTGATATCAAGCTTGCCGCCACTGCCGGCCGGAATGACCACATCAGTTTTGCCTACCCCGCCATCAATGCTGGCTGCGAAGGCTTTGTCCTGGGCGGGCAAGGTCAAGGCAACCTTGCCGACGCCGGTATCCAACTTGATGGCATCCACGAGCAGATTGCTCAAGTCGATGTCGGTCTCGCCGATGCCGCCCGTCACGCTCAGTTGATAAGGCGTATTCGGCGCCAGGGCGATATCCCAATGCAGCTCCTTGTCCTCGCCGATGATCCGCCCAATGCCGCGCGGCAAAGGTCCCTTCTGCCGCAATGAGACGACCCGTTCAGCCCCGCCGCTGACATCAAACTCGTATTCGCCGATATAGTTTATCCGCGCCTCGAACAGGTTGTCGCTATCGGAGGCTAGCGCGGTCAAGCTGGCTTTGCCAACGGAAAAACCGATTTCGATGCGGGCGGAGCTGGCGCCATCGCGCGGGGCAAAGAGTTCAGCGCTCTTCACCTCGACTTCATCCCCCACGATGTCGCTGAAGAACTGGCGAAATCGATCTCCCATATTTTCAAAATCAAATGACCATTCGACCTTGCGCTTCTGCTTGTTCATTGAAAGTTGCTCCTCGGTTGCCTTCACCTTTCATTACGCGCGTTGATGAAAGGGAGTTTGCTAGAAATGTATTAACATCAGAATAATGCGCTCTCCGCCGCATCGATCTGTTCATTGGTCATCGGCTAAGGGAATAGCAGTCTGTCGCAAGAGAATACGTCGAGCTATACTAAAGTGGCTAATCGAATGCGAGGGATCTTGTAATATGCAGAACAACCCCGCCGTGAAATGGGTGACGCAGCACCCGCGCTTCAGCGCCTGGGTCGTCTTGGCTGTGGGCATGGTCGCCCTGCTGGTCAATGAAGCGCGCACCGTAGGCTTGCTCCCGTCGCAATGGGTCGCGCTGATCGTGGCGACGGTCCTGGTCGCCGGCGCCTGCGTCTGGATCATCAGCTGGGAAGATAAGGACAACCCCGAAGACGAAGCTGAAATCAGCGCCGCGGAAGACATAGCGCAAGAGTCCGAAGGCGCGGACTGACAGCCTCATCCGCGAAATGACATCCGTGGAGGCGGCCCGTTGGTCGCCCGCCGCCAATTCTCAAATGCAGCGCTGGCTCCCACCGGCTCGCTCATCTCTGGCGTTCCGCGCGACCATGTCAACTGCTGATTAGACGCGATGACCCCTTCGAACGCATTCCTGACGCGCCCACACGAGCGCCATAAAGACAGCTTCATTGAAGCCGTCTATGAATATATCGGCGAAAAGCGCACGGTTAACTGGCATCCAGAAATCCTGCGCGAGCGCTTTGACGAATATCTGCGCGTCCTGCGGCAGGCGGAGACGGATCCGCTGGCCGGCATGGCGCCAGCCACCCAGCTTTGGCTAGTCGCCGCCGGCTATGGCTACATCGGCGATGTCGATGTGCGCCACCGTCTCAACAAAAACTTGCAACGCTATGGCGGGCACATTGGCTACAAGGTTCGCCCCTCATGCCGCCGGCGCGGATATGGGACGCTTATCTGCCGCCTGGGGATTGAGCAAGCGCGTCGGCTCGGCATCGGCGATATCCTCATCACCTGCGATGACGACAACCTTGGCTCAGCCAAAATCATCGAAGCCAACGGCGGCGTACTGCAAGACCGCATCGACAACCAGCGCGGCGTCTTGACCCGCCGATACTGGGTCCGCGCCTGAGATCACGTGTACCTCAACGCAGCATCTCGCAGCTCTCATCAGCGCAGGCCGGCGTCTCGTTGCCCAGTAGCGCATTGATGCGATAACGGCGCCGCGCGACGGAACGATAGACGCGCTTCCCCAGGGCATCGCTGCCGGGCATTTTCAGCAGCAGCCACAATGGCAAACCGAGCGGCACTTCCCGCAGCATGCGCCGCATACCGGCGAATCCGGCGTACAGTCTGCCATCCGCATCCAGCACGTGAATCTCGCTCATCAGCCGCTGCGGATTCAGCTTGGCAAAGCGCTCGTTCTCGACCTCCGCCTGATGCAGATCGACAAACTCAATCCGCCGCAGCCAATCCAGCGCCCGCATCGTCTCGCAGGTCGACTGGCAAATGAGGCAATTGCCGTCATAAAGCGCTGTTAGCATGTTCGCCTTCTCACTCTCGATGATGGCAATTGTAATCGCCGCCGATGGATCTGTTAAGCGTAGCAAGCTGAACTCGCTAAAGCGCTCGCTGTTCTCTATACCCTCCTTGCCCTCTCTGGTTAAAATGGTGGCGACATTCGTCAATTCTTAAGCCCTTGCATGCTCCCGACACGACTGGAACTGCGCAACTTCCTCGCCTATCGCGCGCCTGAGCCCATTCTTTTCGCCGGCATTGAGCTGGCTTGCCTGACCGGCGCGAACGGGGTCGGCAAGTCGTCGATATTGGACGCCATCACCTGGGCGCTTTGGGGCCGGGCGCGGGCGCGGCGTGATGAGGAGCTGATCCACCTCGGGCAGATCGACATGCAGGTGAGCATTGATTTTGAGCAGGAGGGACTGCGCTATCGCGT
Organism: Chloroflexota bacterium; assembly: GCA_026707225.1. Classification (GTDB taxonomy): domain Bacteria; phylum Chloroflexota; class Anaerolineae; order Aggregatilineales; family Phototrophicaceae; genus UBA6055. Next base: position 10,343 of record JAPOXG010000063.1, on the reverse strand, counting down.
TATTCGCCGGCGATCGCGCGCCGGACGGGGCCGCCGGGGGGCGCTCGATCTGATGGTTTTCGACGCCGCTGGCTTCCCCCGCCTCATCAATGAAACGGGTACGCGCCGCACCCAGGATAAAATCAACGAAATCCTGCGCCTCGATTACGAAACCTTTGTACATTCAGCCTTCCTGCAGCAGGGGCGCGCCGATGCTTTCACCCTGAAAACCGCTGCCGAGCGCAAACGCGTCCTCGCCGATATCCTGCGCCTCGATCAATGGACCGAATACGAAGACGTCGCCAAAATGCGCCTGACTGAAGTCGCCTCGCGGATCGAAATCATCGAGCATGACATCAGCCGCATTCGTGAAGAAACCGCGCGCGAGCCCCAGCTTGCCACTGACCGGGACGAGCTTCTAGCAGGGCTGGCGGCGGCGGGCGATCGCATGAGCCAGGCGGAAGAGGAATATAGCCGGGTCGCCAATGCGGCCGGCGACTTGCGCCGAGAACGCGAGAATCTGCGCGAGCTGGAGAGGCTGATCGCCAACCGCAATGACGACATGGCGGCCGCTCAAGCCGAGATTCAGCGGCAAGACGACAAGATCGCCGAATGCGAGAAGACTATCGCGCAGAGCAGCGCGATAGAAGCCGGTTACTCCCAATTGCGGGAAGCGCGCGATAACCAGAGCGCTGTCGCCGACCAATTGGCGCGAAAGGCGGAATTCGACCGCCGGGCGCATCAACTGGAAAATGCGCTGGCACAGAAACGCGCCGCTTTGGCAAGCGAGGTCGATGTCATGCGAGAGCGCATCCGCGGGCTGGAAGCGCAGGCGGCCGCCGTCGACGCCGCCGATATCGACGCGCTGCGAGGGGAACTGCGCGACCTGCAAGCCCGGCAAAAACAGCGCGACGACGCGACCAATGAAGTCCAGCGGATGAAGGAGCGCCGGTCCGCTCTGGGCGCGCGGCAGAAATCGCTGATCGCCGAAGGCAAAGCGCTGAACGACCGGCTGGAACGGCTGAGCATTGCTGATGGCGCGGTCTGTCCGCTTTGTGGTCAGGCGCTGACCCTTGAGCACCGAGCCGATATGCTGGCTCAATTGACCACCGAGCGCGACGAAAAGCGCGAACAATACCGCCAGTGCAGCGCCGAAATAGATGGCATCAATGACGCGAAGGCGCGGCGGCAGGCTGAGATTGATGGCTGGGCGCGTCAACTGAAAGATCTGCCGGCGCTGCAGCAGCGGCTCGGCGCCCTCGACGAAGCGGCGCGCGCCTCGGAAACAGCGGAAGCGGCGCTGCCCGGCGAGCGGCGGCAATTGCGGAAGATCGAAACGCGCCTGGCGGCTGAAGACTACGGCGCGGAATGGCGGCGGCAGCTGGAACAGCTCGGGCGGCAGCGCGCCCGCATCGGCTACGACCCCGCTTCGCACGCCGATATCTGCTCGCAGCTGGATACCTACGCCGCCTACGAGCGACAGCATACGCAATTGGAGTTCGCTCGGATCAGCTTGCCAGAAGCGCAGAAGATCCGCGATGACACGGCTGCTCGGCTCGCGAACATGCTTGCGGCGCAAGGTCGGGACGAAGAGCGGCTCGAGCGGCTCTCACGAGCGATCGTGGAGCTGGAAGCGCAAGCGCGGCAGGAACAGGAACTTCGCGAGGGCGTCGAAAGCGTCCGCGCTGAAGTGCAAAGCCTCAACGAGCGCAAGACCATCCTCGAGCAAGAACTGAATGCGATTGCCGCTGGTCGCGAAACGATGAAACGGCTTGGCGCCCGCCTCGAAGCGGCGCAGCGGCAGCGGTCGCTCTACCATGAATTGCGCGCCGCCTTCGGAAAGAATGGCCTGCCCGCGCTGATTATCGAGACCGCCCTGCCCGAGCTGGAAGCGGAAGCCGGCGACTTGCTCGCGCGAATGACCGATGGCCGCATGAGCCTGCGCCTCAGTTCGCAGCGTGAAAAAGTGGGCGGCGGCAGCGCCGAGACGCTGGATATCGAAATCGCCGACGAACTGGGCACGCGCGGCTACGAGCTCTACAGCGGCGGCGAAGCTTTCCGCATCAATTTCGCCTTGCGCATCGCCCTCTCGAAGCTGCTGGCGCGGCGGGCCGGCGCCCAGCTGCGCGCGCTTTTCATCGACGAAGGCTTCGGCTCGCAAGATGAAGATGGCCGCGACAAACTGGTCGACGCCATCAACAAGATTCGGGAGGACTTCGACCTCATCCTGGTCATCACGCATATCGACGAATTGCGCGATGCCTTTCCGGCGCACCTGCTGGTGGAAAAAACCGACGCTGGCAGCCAAGTCACGATACGCTAGACTCCAATCAACGCTGAAAGGGCGGCATTTGCGCCACCCGCCACCAATTCACAAATGTAGGGGCGACACTTGTGTCGCCCGCGAGGAAATCACATGCCGTCATTCGATTTGAACCGCTGCCTGACCCGCGCCGAAGTCGACTTCTTCGTCGAAAACGGCTACCTGGGACCCTACGCCGCCATGTCCCCGGACGAAATGGCATCCATCCGCCGCGAGATTGAGGCCAATGTCCTGACCACCGACGGACCCAATCCACGCTCCCGCGCGCAATCGCGGCACATGGACCAACCGGTCGTCTACGACCTGGCCACCCATCCCTCCATCATCGAACGTATCGCCGGCTTGCTGGGTCCCGATCTGGTCGTCTGGGCGACCAACTTCTGGCTCAAGCCACCGGGCGGCGCCGAGATTCCCTGGCACCAGGATATCCATTTCTGGCCTCTCGAGCCGCCGCTGAACACCTCCGCCTGGCTCGCCATCGACAAGGTCACGGTCGAGAATTCTTGCGTGCAGGTCATCCCCGGCTCGCATCGTGTTTCGCTGCCCCATGTCAAAGCCGAAGAAGGCGTGGCATTTGCCGAAATGGCTGATAACGCTGCATTTGACGCGGGGGACGCGATTAACATGGAGTTAGAACCGGGCGAGTTCTTCATCTTTAGCGAGCGTACGCTGCATCGCTCCAGCGTCAATACATCCGACAAACGCCGCCTAGGCATTTCGATTCGCGTGACCCTGCCCATCGTGCATATCTTCCAGGACAGCGCGCCCCTTCACCCGGGCCACAGCGCCATCCTCGCCAAAGGCAAGGACGTCATGGGCTTCAACCGTTACGCCGCCCGCCCTAAAGTACCCGCCAAATCGGAACTGTAGGGGCGACGTTTGTGTCGCCCGCCCAAAAGTGACCGCCAAATCAGAATCGTAGGGGCGACCTATCAGGTCGCCCGTCAGAACGCAAGGAAATCTCATGCCCTCAAACGACACCAACCGCCTGACCCGCGCCGAAGTCGATTTCTTCGTCGAAAACGGCTACCTGGGACCCTACGCCGCCATGAGCCCGGCTGAGATGGCGGGATTCCGTGCGGCAATCGACGCTCATGTCCTCGACAGCGATGGCCCCAATCCGCGCCGCCCGATGCAATCGCGCCAAATGGATCAGCCGGCCGCCAGATCGTTGACGGAATCGCGCTTCTTCCACTTCGCGACTGTCTTCGGATTGATGCCATAGCGCTTGGCCAGCTTCCTTATGCTCTCTTGACTATTTTGTATTGCTCGGCGGGTTGCCTCTGTCGTTGTGGCGCGAGGGTGAAGTATCTGTCCCACAATTCGTCCTTTTGCTCTTTGGAAACAGTGCCATTATAATCCAAGACCATACACCTAACCCATCTTCCGCCGCAGCTCTTCCATCGCATCGCGCGAACGCCGCCGCAGCTTGGCGCGGAAATGCGCCGCCTCAATCGCGCTGTACTTGCGGCGCACGATGCTGACGATCTCCTCGGTGCAATTCTTGCAGAAGACATTCTCCGGATCGGCAAAAGCCGATGGCGGCAGTTCCTGCTCGCAGCGGACGCAGGGCTTGAGTTCCGTCAACGGGGCGCATTCCTTTCGGCTAACAGGTGATTGTACGCGCATCCGCTATCGAATGGAATATGATTTCGGCGGGCGGGCGCGCTTGATGCGGATCTGTTTGCGGCGCGCTACGGCGGGCGACCCAAGGGGCGCCCCTACACATGCTTGCTTTCCTTGGCTTTTGATGTGTCAGCCGCAATTCGCTGTGTCCTCTGTGTTGCCTCTTTTCCGCTGTGGTGAAGAAATCGACGCGGTGCTCGGCCATGGTCGATTCCACCAGATGCGCCGCTGGCAAAATTCGACAAACTGAAATCGATGTGTCACAATACGCGGCGGCAAGATAATGTAGTAGTTTCTCAGGTTCTTCTCACCACGGCTGTTTGATAGTACTTGTTTCCAAAACCAGCGCTGACGCTCATTTTCGGGCGGATGCGCCTACCGTGGCGAGGAGAAACCGCTGTGAAGTTATGTGTCATTGAGGGCGACGGCATCGGGCGCGAGGTGGTTCCGGCGGCGGTGCGCGTCTTGCGTCAGGTGATCCCGGACCTGGAGTTCGTCAGCGCCGAGGCGGGTTGGGACCGATTCCAGCTCACCGGCGAAGCCTTGCCCGAAGAAACGGTGGCGCGCGCCAAAGACGCGGGCGCCGTCTTGTTTGGCGCGTGCAGTTCCCCATCTTATCAAGTCGAAGGTTATGCCTCGCCGATTGTCAGTTTGCGCAAGCGGATGGAGACTTTCGCCAACCTCCGCCCCACGCGCTTCCTGCCGGTGCCAACAGCCCGCGAGGGCGTGAACCTCGTTGTCGTGCGCGAAAATACCGAAGACCTTTACGTCGGCGACGAACAGACGGCTGACGCTGGCGATACCGGCACCGCGACCAAACGCATCACCCGCCGAGCCACCGAGCGCATCGCCCACACCGCCTTCCGCCTGGCGCGCAACGAAAAGCGCCGCCTCGTCACCATTGTGCACAAAGGCAACGTCCTGCCCCAGACCGACGGCTTGTTCCGCCGCGTCGCCTATGAAGTCGCAAGCGCCTACCGCGATATTGAAACCGACGAGCTGCTGGTGGATACGGCTGCCTACTGGATGGTCAAGGAGCCGGCGCGCTTCGATGTCGTGCTGACGCCCAATCTCTACGGCGACATTCTTTCGGATATGGCGGCTGCTTGGGGCGGCGGCTTGGGGCTGGCGCCCGCGCTCAACATCGGCGCCGAAGTCGCCATTGCGGAACCGATTCATGGCTCGGCGCCCGATATCGCGGGCCAGGGCATTGCCAACCCGACCGCTGTCATCCTCAGCGCCGCCATGCTGGTGCGCCATCACTGGAATCTGCCCGAAATCGCCGACCGCATCGACGCCGCCGTCAACGCCGCCCTCAGCAAAGGCGATTACACCGCCGATATCCTGGGCGCGAATGGCATGAGCACGGATCAATTCGCCGACGTCATCTGCGAGCAGTTGGGCTGAAACCGCATACCGTAAGCCGCCCCTCCGGATCAGACGACAGTTGTAGGGACGAGACTCGTCCCGCCCTGAAGCGCGCGCTTTTGCAAGGTCGGGCCGCGCTATCCGATTGAGTAACACGGCCTGACTTATTTGCTTGACATATGCCGTCAATTGGGGTACCGTGGGATCACAATACCCCCTGGCGACCTCACGATAGTTCGTCAGGCAATTTACGGGAGGCTAGAAAATTCCTAGCCTCCCTGTCTTTTGTAGCCAATGTTAAGGGTCGATAATGTTTCGCTTGTCAATCTTTGTTGATGGAGCGTATTTGGAGAAGGTCGCCAAGAATAATGACGTATGGGTTGATCTTGATCAACCATTCTTGAATACGATCCGACGAGACGGATAGTTCCCACACACTTCATTAGCAGCGCTGACATGGTGCTACTCGTGCTCGCGGCTGACCCAATGGTCGTCCCTATATCCCGCTTCGCAGAATAGACAACCATAGGGGCGCCCCTTGTCTCTCCGCATGCCGCACTTGCGCTAAAATAGTGGCAGCTTTCAGACCTCTCCTAAGGAGGCAACCGCCATGGTCAGTTTCACTCGACAAGAAGCGCTTGACTATCATCGCCGCGGCCGGCCCGGCAAAATCCAGATCGCGCCGACCAAACCGCTGGACAGCCAGCTGCACCTGTCGCTGGCTTATTCCCCGGGCGTCGCCGAAGCCGTTCTGGAGATCGACAAAGACCCGCTGGCCGTCTTCGAGATGACCGCGCGCGCCAACCTGGTCGCCGTCATCTCCAACGGCAGCGCCATCCTGGGCTTGGGCGACCGCGGACCGCTGGCTTCAAAACCGGTGATGGAAGGCAAGGGCGTGCTCTTCAAGAAATTCGCCGATGTCGATGTCTTCGATATCGAGATCACCTCGCAGAGCGCCGACGAGATCATCGAGGTCTGCAAGGCGCTGGCGCCCACCTTCGGCGGCATCAACCTGGAAGACATCAAAGCGCCCGAATGCTTCGAGATTGAGCAGCGCCTCAAGGACGAGTTGGACATCCCGGTCTTCCATGACGACCAGCACGGCACCGCCATCATCTCGGGCGCCGCTCTGCTCAACGCGCTGGAAATCACCGGCAAGCGCATGGAAGACATTCAGGTGGTGATCAACGGCGCCGGCGCCAGCGCGATCGCCACCGGCAAATTCTTCAAATCGCTCGGCGTCGCCCGCGATAACATCCTCATGCTCGATTCCCGCGGCGTCATCCACCATCAGCGCGAAGACAACATGAATATCTACAAGACCGAATTCGCCATCCCGACGCACGCGCGCAGTCTGCACGACGCCTTGCAAGGGGCGGACGCGCTCATCGGCTTGTCCATCGCCGGCTCGGTCACGCAAGAGATGATCAAGGGCATGGCGCCAGATCCCTTGCTCTTCGTGCTGGCCAATCCCACGCCCGAGATCATGCCGGAGCTGGCTTTGGAAGTCCGCCCTGACGCCATCATCGGCACGGGCCGCAGCGACTACGTCAATCAGGTCAACAATGTGCTGGGTTTCCCCTTCATCTTCCGCGGCGCGCTCGATGTCTACGCCACCGGCATCAACGAAGAGATGAAGATGGCGGCCGCGCGCGCGCTGGCGGCGCTGACGCACGAAGACGTGCCCGACAGCGTACTTATGGCTTATGGGCAAGAATCGATTAAGTTCGGCAAAAATTACTTAATCCCCAAACCGCTGGATCCGCGGGTGATGCTCTGGGTGGCGCCGGCGGTGGCGGAAGCGGCGATGGCATCCGGCGTCGCCCGCCGGCAGATCGACCTCGACGAATACCGACAGGAGCTGATCAGCCGTCAAGGCCGCGGCCGCCAGGTGCGCCAGAATATCGTCAATCGGGCGCGCGCGGGAGCATTGCAGCGCATTGTCTTCCCCGAAGGCGAAGAACCGAAGATCATCCGCGCCGCCATGCAAATCCGCGATGAGGGCATCGGCGAGCCGATCCTGCTGGGGCGCCCCGAGCGCATCCAGCGGACTATCGATAGTCTCGGCTTAAACTACGCGCCCAAGGGCTTCGATCACTACCAAGCGGAAAACCTGGACGAATACGGCGACCTGCTCTATGACCTGCGCCACCGCAAGGGCTTCACCCTGGGCAAGGCGCGCTCGCTGGCCCGCCAGCGCAATTATTACGCCTCGCTTATGGTCAGCAAAGGCGACGCCGACGCCATGGTCAGCGGCCTCACTTACGAATACCCGGATGTCATCCGCCCGGCGCTGCAAGTCTTCGGCACGCGCGCAGGCGCCACCCGTGCCGCCGGGGTCTACTTGATGATCGTGGACGGACGCACTTATCTCTTCAGCGACGCCACCGTCAACATCGATCCCGATGCCGATACGCTGGCGGAGATCGCCATCCTCGCCAACGACTTCGCGCGCACCCTGGGCTTGGACCCGCGCGTGGCCATGCTCTCATTCTCCAACTTCGGTTCCACGCCGCATCCGCATAGCGACAAGGTGGGGCGGGCAGTCCAGCTGGTTCGGTCGAAGCGCCCCGACATCACAGTTGACGGCGAGATGCAAGCCGATACCGCCGTCGTCGTCGACATCATCGACGAGCGCTATCCCTTCAGCAGCGTGCGCGATGCCAATGTGCTGGTTTTCCCCAACCTGGACGCGGCCAATATCTCCTACAAGCTGCTCTCGCGCTTGACGGAAGCGGAAGCCATTGGTCCGATTCTGCTGGGCATGGGCGCGCCGGTGCACGTGCTGCAAGCGGGCGATGATGTCGAGGATATCGTGGCGATTGCGGCGGTGGCCGCCATGGATGCGCACGGGCGCGGGGGGTAGGGGGATACGCCACCGCGCCTAAATCAAAATTACGAGGCAATTATTCCTAGCATGTGGATGAGCAGACCGGCGATAATGGTGAAGCCGATGCCGGTTATCCACTGTAAAAGCTGAACTTTCGCGGCCAACGTCGTGATCTCGCTTCTTACGTCAGCTACGTCGGATTTTGTCGCGACGTGTTCATAAGCGCCTCCAAGACGCGCTACCGACTGCTCAACTGCAGGAAGGCGATTTTGTAAACTCTCTGCGGCCATGAAACCTCTCTTTCGTTTCCTAGTATAACACCAAATTCTTCACTTTCAACCGACACACGGACCGGCGACGATTTCGAGGATATCGTGGCGATGGACGCGCACGGGCGTGGGGGGTGGAACCGCCCAAAAGCCACTGAGGGCACAGAGAATAGGAGGCACAGCATGAATGAAACGCAATGCATTATCGAAATGAGAGGCTATAGCAAGCGCACCCCCATCACCTGGCTCAAGGACCCGACCCGTCACCTCCTCAAGATTAAAGCCTTCAACGCAAAGGACAGCAGCGACGAATACGCGCCGCCATCACAAGCAGACGAGTCGCCGCCGGTGGAGACCGAAGGTCAGACCCCCGCAGATTGAGCGGCATATCCGCTAACACTTACGGCCCCGCCTCTGCGCGGGGTGTTTTCTGTTGCCACCCTCTGTGCCCTTGGTGTCCTCGGTGGTGAACAAACTTTAGTGCGCAGCCGCTCTCGTGGACAAACGTGAATGCCCGCCAACAATGTGCTACAATATCTGAAAATATGTATATGGAGGTTTTCTCATGCGGTACTTCTTGCTAACCCTTATTCTGTTCCTTTGCCTCGCGCCAGCCCTGGCGACCGACTACACGCTCGATGAAACTTGCGCGCTATCCGACGCCATCCGAGCGGCCAACGCCGACGAAGCGCGTGGCGAATGCCCGGCCGGCGACGGCGCCGACCTCATCACCCTCAGCGCCGACATCACCCTGGAAGGCGAACTGCCGCGCGTTCTGTCTGAACTCACCATTGATGGCGCGGGCTTTTCCATCAGCGGGGCCGAGCAGTTCCGCATCTTCTATGTCGATAGGGGCGGCGCGCTCACTCTGCAGAATATCCATCTGACGGCGGGCCTGGCGCACAATGAGGTCAGCTTCACCTTCGTCGATGGCGTGACCGGCCGGAGCAAGAGCGGCGGCGCCATAATCGCAAACCGCGGCAGCCGGCTCGACCTGGTGAACAGTCGTTTCACCAATAGTGTGGCCGAAGCCTACGGCGGCGTACTGGATAGCTGGGACAGCGAAATCAATGTGGTCGACAGCGAATTCAGCGGCAATATGGCCGGGGATGGCGGCGCGATCGGCTCGGCTTTCAGCGTGGTCACCATCAGCAACAGCAGCTTCGACGGCAACGCGGCAGCGGCAACCGGCGGCGCGCTGCAGGTCTTTAACGGCACGGCGAATGTCAGTGATTCGAATTTCAGCGGCAATACGGCGGCTGAAGACGGAGGCGTGATTAACGTCTTTGCCGGCACGGTGGAACAGAGCGGCAACAGCTTCAGCGACAACGAAGGCGGTGACTGCGCCGGCTGTTGATCAGCGCGCTGCCTAGCCTAAATTTCGCCAAGCTGTTTTAGAAACCGACGCAGACCGGCGCTAATGGCGCAACCTCACGAGCAGGGCCACCATCACCATTGCGACGATGGTGGCCACCATCATTACCATGGCTGCAACATCCTCGCCAAGATCGCGGCGGCGGCAGCGATGGATGCCCAGGGGCGCTGACCCCTCCGAGCCGGTGGCTAGCCCTTACAGCGTTGGGGCTTTGCTTGTGCCTTGCCGAGGGACCGGGTGGGAATCATTGCGCCGATGACCGCCAATAATATGCTACAATATCTGACAACTAAAACTTTGGAGGCAAACTCATGCGGTACTTCTTAGTAACCCTTATTCTGTTCCTCTGCGTCGCGCCAACGCTGGCGACCGACTACACGCTGGACGAGGACTGCACGCTTGGCGACGCCCTTAGAGCGGCCAACGCCGACTTAGAGCGCAACGCCTGCCCAGCCGGCGACGGCGCCGACCTCATCACGCTCAGCGCCGACATCACCCTGGACGGAGAACTGCCGCGCGTCATCTCCGACATCACCATTGATGGCGCGGGCTTTACCATCAGCGGGGATGGGG
>JAPOXG010000008.1 GCA_026707225.1 Chloroflexota bacterium | reverse complement strand
AGTAAGCTCCTTATGTGAGAGTCTGGCTCTTACTCTAAATTAGCACCTTCTTTCAATTCTCGTTTGGCTATATCGAAACAGTAGCGGACAAGCCTTGTAGGGGCGAGACTTGTCTCGCCCACTTTCGCTATTGTTTCCTAATCGCTGTCCACATCACTCGTCTGGCGCCGCGTCTGCCCCGTGATGCGAAAATCGCGACAGCCGGTGCAGGGCGATATCATGGCGCGTCTCGCCGGTTTGCGCCAGGTCCGCCATCACCTCGCCGATGACACTGGCCATTTTGAAGCCGTGCCCGCTGAAGCCGGCAGCGACCGAAATCTGCGGCGCCTCCGGCAGCGTATCCAGCAGAAAGTGTTCGTCCGGCGTATTCGTGAACATGCAGACGACCATATCGACCGTTCTGCCCGCGCCATCGGGGAAGTAGCGCTCGGCGAATTGGCGCAGGATCGCTTCATCGGCGCCATGCAATTCGCGATTCACCGTGTCGGGATCACAGGCCTCATCCAGGTGATGATAGCGGCCCAGCTTCATCCCGGGCGTCGCCCCGGTCGGATTGAACTCGGGCAAGCCATAATAGCGCCCCTCCTCCACCTGCCCGTTCCAGACGGGGAAGCGATCCAGCTGAAACCAGTCAGCGCGCTTGGGCGCCAGCCAGATCAGCGCTTGCCGCTCCGGCAGAGCCAGCCCCGCCAGACTCGGCGCCAGCTTGTATGCCCAGGCGCCGCCGCAGATCACCAGCTTCTCCGCGACATAGCGCCCCGCGTCCGTCCTCACAGCCACGCGTTCATCAGCCAGGATATCCCAGCCGAGCACACGCTCGCCGCAGTGGATGTGCGCGCCGTGACTCTGCGCCAGTTGTGCGCAGGCGCTGATGCAGCGCTCCGGCGTCAGCAAGCCGCCCTGTGGCTGAAAAACCGCCATCGTCTCGGCCGGCATGCGATAACCGGGGAAGCGCTTGCGGAGTTCGACATTGTCCAGCACATCGTGCTCGAAACCGTGCTCAATGCAGCTACGGAGGCTGCCGCTGAAGACGTCGCTGTCCTCCGGTCCCATATCGATGCTGCCGGTCTGGAAGAAGAGCTGCTCGCCAAACGCGGCTTCCAGGTCGGCCCAGAGTTCATAAGCCCGCCGCAGCAGGGGCACATAAGACAGGTCTTCGTAATAGGCGAGGCGGATGATGCGGGTCAAGCCATGCGACGAGCCCAGGTTGTGCGGGATTTCGAATTGCTCGATGCCCAGCGCCTTCAGCCCGCGCTTCGCCAGGTGGTAGAGCGCCGCGCTGCCCATGCCGCCTAGGCCGATGACGATGGCGTCGTATGTCTCATCCATAGCTGCCTCCTTGCGCCGATGCCCGCCCTCTCTCAGAATTTTCCTCGGTGTCCTCGGTGGTAAGGAGTGTCAAGATTTGCCCGTTATTCGATCACTGCGAATTAAGGCGAACATCCCCCCACATCCAGCCACCATTGCCCTTCGCAACCCCCACCAACGCGAAGGCAGGTTTGCAAATCGCAGAGCAATCATATAGCATTCAAGCAAAGCGGAAAAGGATTCAAGCGGATGGAAGAGCCAGTCAAGGACGCGAGAGCCCAAGACCCGTCCGTCGACACCTTATCCGGTGAGCCGGACCTGAACGAGGAACAGCGAGCGTTGCTGCTCAGCCTGCACAAAAGCTTCCAGCAGGCGGAACGTGGCGAAACGAGACCGTTTCGCGAATTCTTGCGGGAATTACGCCTGGAGCGCGAAGCCGAAGAAAATGCGGATAATTCACACACCTGAGTTTGAGGCGCAGGTAAAGCAGCTCCGAAGGACATATCGTCAAATCGACAAAGACATCGCGCTAATGAGCGTGTTGGAACAGGGTCCCCGCCCCCAAGACAGAAGATTACAGAATATGGGAGGAATGCAAGTCTACAAGGCGCGCCTGCCCAACAGCTCCGCGAGAGTCGGGTCGCGCGGCGGCTTTAGAGCCATATACCGCGTCAAGGACGGGACGATCATTCTCTTGCTACTTATTTGGGCAAAGTCTAGGACTGTGGACATCCCGGACAGCGAAATCCGCCGTGTAGCCAGTCAATATTGAGTTTTCTCTTAGCGGCATCCCCCCGCCAAATCCAGCCACCAGAGGCCGCCCTCCGTCCCATTCAGCGCGACTGCCAGCCGCGTCCCGTTCGGCGACAGCCAACTCCAGGCGCGCGCCGCCGGCGACAATTGCAGCGGCAGGGGCGTCACCGTATGCAGCTCCCGCGTCCGCCGATTGAAGCATTGCAGCGTCGGGGACCCCTCCAGGGAGCGAATCACATAGATGATATCCCCGGCGACAATCGGCGCCGGATAGTTGTTGCCGGGCAGCTCCGCCTCAAAGAGCAGCTCATCGCCGCCAAAGGCATAGTCGATGAAGTAACCGCTCACATTGCCCCGCCGCCAGCCGACTACCGCCGCCAGCCCGTCAGCGGTGGGACCTGGGGCGGTCAGCGACGGCGCCAGCTCTTCCAGCCGCCCCATCAACACTTGCCCTTCGACATTAGCGGTGAAGTAATGCACGGGCTCGCCGCGCGACCCAAAATAGTAGGCGAGGAAGACGCCGGGCTGCCGCGCCCAGGTAAAGCCGCGCAGGCTGTGTTGATGGAGTTTGTCGTGGATCAGCCGCTTGAAGCTGCCGTCGGGCTCGGCCGAGAATATCGTGTGCAGGTCATTCTGGTAAACGACGCGCCGCGCGCCCGGCGGGAAGGTCAGCCGCGAGCCATAAAACAGATCCGCGTTCTGTTCGCCAGATTGCGTGACCATCGCCGCGCCGGTCCGTTCGATCATCTCCTCGGTCACTTTGTCCGCATCAGGATGTTTAATCGGCGACACCGCATGGTCGGCGATGTCATAGCGCCGCCAGTCCAGCTCGGTGAAGACCGCCCCGTCGCAGCCAATGCCGTAGATGAGCGTCTGCTCATCCAGCCACTTGAGCATGGCGATCTCGCCGCGCTCGATGAGCCGGACGGCCGGCGCGTCGACCGACGCGGTCCAGATCGGCGCTTCCGGCTGTCCATCGACGTTCACGACGACGCTCGCTACGGCGTCGTCTTCGAACAATTCATAGGGCGCGCTGAATGCCTGAACCGCGCCCGGCAGAAGAACGTGATTGAGCAGCGCTGTGCCGCAAGCGTCCACCAGAAAGCCGAAGCCCTCGCCGATCAGCGTCTCGTCAGCGCTGTATGCTTCTACGGTGATGCTGATATGGCGGTAGGCCTCCGCACCGTGGTTGAAGACCTCGCCGCTGACGACCGGCCTTTCGCCGCCGAAACCGTCCGGCTGCGAACTGGTCTTTGTGTCAGTCAGTATCAGTTGAGACGCCTCTTGCCCGGTTGCAGTGGCTGCCAGCCCGATCAGCAGCGCCAGTATGACCAGCGACAATCGCGTCATTTGTCTCTTCAATCGCTAGATCGCCCCCAGGATTATAGGAAGCTGGCGCCGCTAAGTCATTACCCTGTGCAATTCTATTCTTCGCGATTCGGCAACTGCAGTTGCGAATCATCTGGTGGCTCCAATTCATTGTGGGCAGTGGAAGATTCATTCTTGCGAGAAGGAAGCAGATTCATGCCGAATTTGAAGCCACGCGCAGCGAATCTTACGACCACTCCCCGATTGGAAACACCTGCGGCAAGAAGAAGCGCCACGCCGCACAAGAACAGGAGTACATCGATTCCCGCGCGGCCAGTATACATCAACAGAAATCCGCAGATGACTGCGACAAGAATGATGATTTGGTAGGGGGTAAAGCGCATTTACGCGCGGCGCACCGAATACACCACGATAAATACGAATGTCAAATATGCCAGGATGTCCCGGGCGGAATGCCCGTTCTGCGCGCATAAGACAGCAAAAAATACCGCGAGAATTGAGATAAACAGGATGAACTTGGGACCAATCCCCCTCGCCTCAACTGCCTCGCTCAATGTTGTGGTGGAATTCATGATCTGACCTAGACTAATCTGCTTATAGCATACCATTAGGTTTTGATAATTCCAAGAAGCAATTGAAATCAGATGTAATATTCAAGTTGTAGAGGATTTCAGCTTGGCGCATTGGTACATGAATCCAGATGGTAGCGGACGACCCATCATCAGGTCGCCCGCTCTCAATTCATCTCCCAGCATCAACATCTGCCGCCTCTCCCATGCATTGGGTCACGTAGACATTGACCTGCGGGAAGGGGGGTAAGGGGAGAGATTTATTCGCTCGCGCCGATCATGCCCTCGAGCAGCTGCGGGATGAACCAGATATCCAGCAGGCTCACCGGCTCCATGTCACCGGCCAGCGGCGTGCCATCCTGCAAATTCAGCGGACCCGCCCACAAGAAGATCTCGCCCGCGTGCATGGGATCGGTCTGGAAATCGTGGACCTTCTGCGCGAAATCGGTCAGCGTCTCGCGGTGATCCATCGCTAAACCATCGCCGAAGACATAACCGCTGACGCTGTAATCGGCATCGGTGTAGAAGCCGTCTTCGCCGATCTCATCCCATTTCGGCTCCCACCACAGCCATTCTTGCGACCAACTGCCATCGCTAACGCGCTCGACCACGCTGAGGTAGGCTGGTCCCCAGTTGTAATAGGCGGAGCCGAGGCAGGCTTCCGGCGCTTCCGAGCAGCCGTTGATGTTGCCGTAGGGCACGCCGTAGCTGGTATCGCCCTCGGCCATGTAGCGGCCCGTCACGGTGATCGCCTCGGTGGTGTCAATGCCTGAGATGATGACATCGGCGCCGCCATCAAGCATCTGCTGGGCGACCTCGACCGGGTCCAGCGTCACGCCCGGAATGTGGAACCAGAAGCCGATCCATTTGACCTCGAAGGTGATGTCGTCGGCCGAGATGTCATCACGGTAATTGTCGGCGCAGTAGCGCGCGCCCAGGTAGCTGGAGGCGACCAGACGGCGCGTCTCCGGATTGATCAAAGCGCCCAAATAGCCAATGTGCCCCGATTCGCTGGCGAGGGCGGCGGCGCAGCCCGCGATCATGCGCGGCAGCTCCATATAGGTGTTGAAGTTGCCCACATTGGCCGGCGGCAGCTCGGGCAGCTCATGCATGATCGCATGGTCGCCCATGACGATATCGTTGGCTTGGATGGCGTTGCTGCCGGTGATATTGATGAAGGTGACATCGGGAAAGGCGGCCGCCACCACATTGGTGTCTTCTTCAAAGCTGTCGGAAGTGGTGAAGATGACCGACGCGCCTTCGTCGACCATGAGCTCGACCACATCCATCAACGTGGTCTCGGGCGAATCGGCCGGATTCAGGCTCTCGAATTCGAGCATCCTGGCGCCCGGGAAATTCGCTTCCACATACTCGCCGGCTTCATGATGCGATGTGCTCCAGCCGCGGTCATCGTTGGGGCCGACCAGCACAACGCCAAAAACGAATTCGTCTTGCGCCAGCGCAGGTAAACCCGCGAAGACAATCAGCGCAAGAACCATGAACAATAATGACATTCTGCGAAACATAGATTCCTCCAAAGTATGCTTTCCACCGTTTCAGAATGCGAGTGATATCGCAGCCAAGAGTGTAACAAATTCTTGACCGCCGGCAAACTTTCGATTTGACTGAGACAGGCTCTGACATTTCGGCGCGATCAATCCTTGGCCAATAATCATTCGCGTCCGCTAAGCCCGCCTCCCCCTAGAACCTGTTGGGGCGGCCATGGCGTCGCGCGCCTGGCAATCCCAGAATCCTGTAGGGACGGCTTATCAGGTCGCCCGCGCCAGACTAGCGGACCAGCCCTAAAGCTTGCGATATCGCGCAATCCGCATCTCCCGACGGATGCGAATCAGGAAGTTGGGGGTTTCATCGGCGGTCAACGCGTCGATCCGCTCGAAGATCGACTCGGGCATCACGCTGCGCCGCAAGCCTCTCTGGAATTCCCGCAAGTCCGCCAGCGAATCGAGATCGCTCAGGTAGTGGAAAGTCGTTTGGTGTTCCAGGCGAAACTCGCGGGCCGCCAGCGCCACTTCCAGCGCGGCATCAGCCGCCACATGATCGGGGAAGGTGCTTGCGGAATCGATCTCGCCGACGCAGAGGGTCGCGGAAGAGAGCGCTAATTCGACGCTGCGATTGCGCATGGACGGGCGCAGGTCAATCAAGCGTCCGCCGGCCTTGAGGGCGCGCCGCGCTTCGGACAGGGCATGGACCATGCCCTCGGGTTCAATTCATCAAAATGAGAGCGCGAATATCACATGATCAAAGCGGCAAGCCGGGAAGGGCAGGTGGACGCCGCTCGCGGCCGCCAGGTGAACAGAATCGGGCATCGGCTTGGAACCAGCCCGCGGCATAGTCGCTGGCAGATCAACCCCAAAAACTCGTGCCGTCCGATCGGCGTACTTCCGCGTCAGTCGCCCATCGCCGCAGCCGATCTCCAAAACGCAGCCGACCTCGTCCGCCAGCATGTCCAGCAGGTAGCTACACTCGTTGCCCGCCGCGTCGCTTCGAATCGCCATTGGCGTTTGATCTAAGGCCTAACCGCAGGCGCCGTTTCGGAAGACATAGTCGATATGGACCCAGCCGGTATCCGCTTGATACTCGACCTTGAACCATTCGCCCGACCTCGCGGTAGGGCTCAGGTTCCTCTGATAGGGGATTTCGGCAAGGACGCTGTATTCGAGTCCCGGTCCCTGCCGGAGGTTGATAATGTCGCCGGTCCTGAGGTTGCAATGGGTCAGCGGCCTGGCGCCAGGCATTGTCATTTCCGTCTCGTCGGCTTCCGCTTCCATCGCAGGCGGCGGCATCATGGCGCCCGCCTCTACGGTGACATCGCAGTTCCCCCAGCGGAATACGTATTGGCGGCTGATCCAGCCGGCGATGCCCTCATATTCCACCACGAACCAATCCCGCGCGATTGCCGATGCGCTCAAGACGGTCTCATAAGGGATCTCGGCGTAAACTTCGTATTCAAGCCCCGGTCCCGCGCGCAGGTTGACGATGTCTACGGTGGTCACCTGGCAGCCTACCTGCGCTTCATCGGCTGTCTCCTCCATTTCAGTTGCGTCCGAATCCGGCGCGCTCTGCTCTGCATCCGCCATCGCCGCTTCCGCCTGAGGCGCCGGCGTCTCGACCATGGGCGGCAAAATGATAGCGCCCTCTTCGCCAAGGGCATCGCAGCCGGGGCTGGCGGCCAAATACTCTTGGTGCGCCCAGCCCAACTGCGATTGGTAATTGACCATGAACCAATCGCCGATCCTCGCCCGTGCGATGAGACGGCGGCCGCGGGGCATGGAGAGTATGCGCGCGTATTGGATGCTGGGACCAGCCCGGAGGCTCAGATGACCGGTGGTTACCAACTGGCAGCTCGTTGTCGAGCTGGGTCCTGCCTGCTCAGGGGCGCCTTCCCTTTCGGTCGCTACGACGGTTGTTTCAACGGCAGTGCCACCGCCTGGGAGGAGCGCCACCGTGCCTGCGCGGTTGATCCGGCCGCAGGTCATGCCGTCAAAACGTTCCTCCGGCAAGTCCGATACCAAACGGGGCGATGTCGAGGCGTCGAGAAAATACAGCCTCCCTTGCCGCTGAAAACAGACTTGCATCTCACCACCGACATTGCCCCAAATATCAACAGCATCAATAATGCCTTCAGCCATCAGCTTGGCGTTGCCCACGCTGGCGGCGCCAACTTGTTGGCACTGGGTGGAAAACGGTTGGAATCCTCGGACGGTGATGTGAGCTGGCAAATGCGCGCAGGTGTCAGCCGGTGGGCGCGGGGTTGGCGTCGCGTCTACGTATTCCGGGCATTCTCCTGTGCCTGGTCCCCTCAAGCGGATCCCGGGGCCAGGTTCAATGCCGGTTCGGGTCACCCGATCCAACCAATAGTCATAGTCTTTTCCGGGCTTTAATCCCTCAATGACGCATTTGTTGTCTGATTTGCTGCATTTGACCCGCCCGCCACCCTCTCCGGCAGGAGTGAATTGATAACCACCGGCCCCGGGTGGAGGTTTCCAGGTAATCGACAATCGGCCGCCGCACATCGCCTCGACTTCAATATCCTGCGCCTCAAGCTGCGTTAACATGCTAGAAGCAATCAGCGCCAGCCCAAGGGCAAGCGAAATCGGCAAGCGTTTCGTAATTGACTGCAGTTTGACAA
The DNA here is from genome assembly GCA_026707225.1 of Chloroflexota bacterium. Lineage (GTDB taxonomy): Bacteria > Chloroflexota > Anaerolineae > Aggregatilineales > Phototrophicaceae > UBA6055. Next base: position 9,494 of record JAPOXG010000008.1, on the reverse strand, counting down.
TTGAATTCATGTTGACCATAGTATGCAATTTCTTGAATTATCTTTATCGTAGTCGGTTCGTGTCTCGCATGTCAAACTTTTGCTCAATCCAGACTCCTGACATTGCCATTGGATTCATTTGGCGCTAATATTGGATAATGCCACACGCAATCATACGCTGAAGGCGCGCCATGCCAGATGCCTCGCTCAACGTCACGCTAGAGCGCGAGGGCGAAGAACCGCTCTACCGCCAGCTCATCCAGCAGATCCGCGCCCAAATTGACAGCGGCGACTTGCCCGCGGGCGCGCGCCTGCCCGCCAGCCGCAATCTCGCTCGTCAGCTGAACCTCAGCCGCATCAGTGTGGTCAACGCTTATAGCGAGCTGCGCGCCGCTGGCTACCTCAGCGCCCAGGCGGGCCGCGGCACCTTCGTCGCTCACGATCGCGCAAATCCCGAAGTCGCCCAGCCCCAGCAACCAGCGCCCGGGATGCGACAGCGCGCCTCGTCCATCCGAGAGATGATGCGGCTCGCGCGTCGGCCGGGCGTGATCGATTTCAGCGGCGGGGCGCCACCCAGCGAGTTCTTTCCGGTGCGTTACCTGCAGGACGCGATCAACCAGGTTATCGAGCGGGACGGCGCCGAGGCGCTCGCTTATGAGGCGCCCGAGGGTTACGGACCGCTGCGGCGGGCGGTGCGCGATTACGTGCGCGCCATCGGCATTGATTGCCGCGTCGAAGATGTGCTGATCACCGGCGGCGCCCAGCAAGCGATCGATCTGGTGCTGCAATCGCTGATGCGCGCGGGCGAGACCTTGGTCACCGCGGACCCGACCTATCTCGGCATTATTGACATCGCCGAGGCGCGCCGCGTCCAAATCCAGGGCGTGCCCATAGACGAAGACGGCATCCGCATCGACGCGCTGGAGAACGCGCTCAATCATCTGCGGCCGCGGCTGATCTACGTCATGCCCAGCTATCAAAATCCGACAGGTCACTTGATGCCGCTGCATCGGCGCCGGCAATTGGCGCGCCTGGCCGCCCGGCATCGCATCCCCGTCCTGGAAGACGAAGTCTACCGCGAATTCCGCTATGACGGCGACGAGCTGCCGCCGCTGAAAGCGCTGGACGAGAGCGGCGTCGTCATCCATACCAACGCCTTTACCAAGGTGCTGCTGCCCGGCATCCGCATCGGTTACCTGGTGGCGGCTGGACCGTATCAGGAGCGGCTGGCGCGGGTGAAGCAGGCGGCCGATATCTCCACGCCCGGCTTGAACCAGCGAGCGATCCATCTGCTTTTGGAGCGGGGCGTGCTGGCCAAGCAGCTGGAGCGCAACCGGCTGGAATTGCGGCGGCGGCGGGTGGCCGCTTTGGCGGCGGCGCAGCGCTATCTTCCCGCGGGCAGCCGCTGGACCGCGCCGGGCGGCGGGCTCTTCCTCTGGGTGGAGTTGCCGACCGCGGGACCGAGCGCGGCCGAGACCTTCATCGCCGGCATCGGCCGGGATGTGGCATTTGCGATTGGCGGGCTCTTTTATACGGGCAAGGGCGGGGGGCAGGCGATGCGCCTGAACTTCGGCATTCACCAGCCGGAGGTCATTGAGGAGGGCTTCCGGCGGATCGGGGCGGCTTGGAAGGCGCTGGTGGATGAGTATGGCGAAGTGGAGCGGCGGGCGGTGCTGTGATTTCTTCACCGCGGAGGGAATATAGTTTTGCGGCAAGTCTGAACTTGGGGTATAATGTTTGTAACATTGCTCAAGACAGGAATCCGATCAACATGGCCACGACCGATATCCGCTTTAAGCGCGTCAATGATGAATACCAAAGTGTGCGGAATGCGCAGGATGAGTTGTTTGAGAAGGTCGATACGTTTGAAGAGGCGCTTCTGGGTTTGAATGAGCGCGTCTCTGAGATCAACGAGAAACTTGACGCAATCATCAGGCATCTCGATGTGCCATACAAGCCGCCGGCCGGTTTCGTGAAGGAATGATATCCAACCGGGACAACTAGCGACACGTTGCGCCACAAGCCGCCACTGATTGCCGCAAACGGCCACAAGAGCGCCAGAACATGCTAGTAAATGCATACTGTATATCGATACAGTATGCATATAGCCGGTATTGTGGGGAGCGGCGTCGTTTGGGTGGAGGGAAGGGCGGCAGGTTGACGGGCCGCGGAAGCGCGGAATTGAGGGAACGAGATGGCGGTCATGTGGAGAGGGTAGCAGGGGATGTGGCGGGGGTGGTGAGTGGATGGTCGCGTTTGATTCACCTCAGAGGCGCAGAAGTAAGCGCAAGTAAGTCGTTAAACTACAATTCACCACAGCCGCTCGGCGGCAGCGAATAGAATCAACCGCGCTCACACAAAATGACAAGCCCACTCCTCGCGCGCGCAAGGGGGTTTATCAAATAAGAGGCACAGAGGGCACAGAGAAAAATCTGTGCCTTTGTTCTCGGCGCACTCTCATTAACTCGGTGTTCTCGGTGGTAAAGCTTTCGATTACTTACTTGCATTTACTGAGGAAACTACTCGATTGGAATGCCGGGGATGGCGTCGTCGATTGCGGACATGAGGCGCCTGGTTTCCGAGAGAGCGACAATGATCTTCTGATAGTGGGTCAAGTCGTCATAAGATAGTAAGCGGCCGCGCCGGTCTTTCAGCCATTTCTCCGCCACCCGATAGCCGCCAATATGGAAGTCCCAGATCTCGGGCGAGACGCCGCCGAAGAACTGCGTCTTGTTGATGTAGACGCGCTGATTGACTTCGTTGTATTTGGGAAAGCCACGAGCGACTTCATTGCCGTCTTCAATATCAAATGTCGTGATGAATTCTGAAAGCTGCGCCGATTTCATCAGGTGCAGGTCCACCAGTTCGGCGCCGAGTTGGACGAGCGCGGCGAAGAGCTCGACGTCTGATGTTAGCGGCAGGCGGGGAAAATCGATTTTGAGGAATTCGGCGTAGCGCTGGCGGTAGGTCGGGCTGTGGAAGATGGCGTAGGCGTAGCAGAAGACGTCTTCGGGACCGAACCAGGATGCCCCCGCTGCGGGAGCATGTAGGGGCGATTTATCAAATCGCCCGTCGCCGCCCGTGTCCGCAGAGCGGGCGACATAATATGTCGCCCCTACAGTTGGCGCTGGGGTTGCAAAAGCGCCCCCTTCGGTGACAAAGCGCAGGCCGAGTTTGGCTTCGAATTCGCTGACGAAGGCTTTGGACAGGTTGGGTCGGCGGCCCTTGTGGCTTAGGGGGAATTCGTCGGGATCTGTGAGTTCTTTCTGTTGGCCGGGATAGAGATAGAGTGGGAATAGAGCGCCACCACCTCGACGGAAGACGTTTTGGTCCAGCAAACTGTCGGAACAATAGATGACATTCCAGTTGTTGAAATCTGCCGCTTGTCCTGAACGTCCAACGACAAATCCAATATTTCGATCCCTCGTCAGTCCCAAGAAGTGGCTCATTATTTGTCTACGCGGTCTACACATAAATCCGTTTGTCTTGCCTGTATAGTATGTGTACCGACTGTCAAAGGGTCGATAAGCGATTTTCTCGATATTGCCCCTGTTTGGACCGTCGTTTGACTTGATGTCAGATTGTGCCCATTGGACGCTCCATCCAGAGCCGTCTTTCCCGAGTTCGTAATGTTCTCGCGCGAGTTCTGAGTCCATACTTACAAATTGCGAAACTGTCTTCCACAAAGATTCTGGTGAGTTATGAATTGTCAAGGAATCCCGGGCAGTAAATATGCCTAAAGAATTAATTGGTATCAATTCCTTTAGCGAAATAAGAGAACCATATTCATTATTCGTGTTCATATCCATCGGTACGAAGGAGTAATATGGCCGTCTTACTGACAGCTCGCTCCACTCGGAGGTTTCGATCTTGGATCCGTCCAAAGTTGCATACTTACTGACCCTCTTTCCCCAAAGATCTTGGTACATCACTCGCGCTACATTTGACCTTTGGTGCAGAACCTTTACAAATATAGCTATCGCAACACCTGGACGAATATCAAACACATTCTCATCAACATTTCCATCAGGCGTTTCTTCTCGTTTAATCGAGTTTCCGTGCAAATTCGATATGTAAATCTCATTGAAAGTCTGTAGCAGTTGCTGGCGCATTCCCCGAAACGTTGGATTGTCGAGATAGCCATGATTTGTAATGAATGCCAGGACTCCTTCACCTGATTGCTCAATCCGCCACTGTCCGAAGCGGATGAACTTTACATAATCATCTTGCAGCCATTTCGAAAGCCGCTCCCCCAGTGGCTCGCCGTCGACGAAGTAGTAATCGCGGACGAGCTTGCCGATCCATTCGCCTTTGTTGGCGCTGTGGCCGCTGTAGGGCGGATTGCCGAGCACGACCATGATGGGCTTGTCGCGTTTGATTTCGGCGGCGGTGTTGGCTTCTTCGGCGATGAAATTGGCGAAGGGCAGGGGCGGCGCTTCGACCGCTTCTTCCAGCGAATTGGTCAGGTAGATGCCCAGGCGTTCGCCTTCCTTGAATTTGTAGCCGGCTTCCTTGAGCTGCAAGCTCAGGTTCATGTGGGCGACGGTGTAGGGGGCCATCAGCAGTTCAAAACCGAAGATGCGGGGCAGCAAGTGCTTCTCGACATAGCTCTTCCACAAGCCTTGCTGGCCGGCGAATGCCGCTTTTATTTGCTCGATGACGAAGTAGAGGAATGTGCCGGTGCCGGCGGCGGGATCGAGAATGAGGGCGTGCTCGTCGGCCAATCCGCGCGGTCGGTCAAAGCGGGTTTTGAGGATGTGGTCGACGCTGCGGACGATGTATTTGACGACGGGTTCGGGCGTGTAGTAGACGCCGCGGGCTTCGCGCAGGCTCGGATTGTAGGCGCTGAGGAAGGTCTCGTAGAAGTGGACGACTGGGTCGGTCTGCTGGGTGCGCTGGCCGAAGTGGGCAAGGATGCTATCCATGTCAGTGTGGCGCAGGGTCTCGACCAGGCTCTCAGCCATCCAGGTCAGTCGCGCGCCGATATCGAAGCGGCTGTGATAGAAGAGGTCGCGCAAGAAGGGATTGGTTTGGGGTATATCTTCGGCCGCGCCGCGTAAGGTGAATTTTGCGCAATAGCCTTGAAAATTCACGCGGCTGGCGAAGAGCCCGTACGCCAGGGTTTGGGCGTACATATCGGCGAAACGGGGGATATCGAGGCCGGGCAGCAAGGTCTTCTGGAAGGCGGCCATTTGGTTTCGCAGGTTTGCGCTCGGCGTATCGCTTTTGAGATCCTTTTCGATAAAGTGGGCGATGAATTGGGCGCTGCGCGCGAGACGCTCGGCTAATTCCTGGGCGCTGTTAACCGATTGGGTCGTTTGCCGGGCGAATCGATGCAGCATATCGGTCAAGTCGCCGTAGGCGGCAGGGACGCGCGTTATCTTGCCATTCTTCACGCGCGCTATTCGGACGGTTTCCAGCTTTTCGCCGTTCACGTACCAGCGGAATTCGAGGTAATTCGTCAGAATCAGATTGCCCTGCGCCTGATAGCGTTTGATTTGCTGTGAGTTTTCGGTTCGATTCAACTGGTTGCCGATGTCCTTCGCCTCGACGATGCCGATGGGGATATTGCCCGGCTGACGCAGGACGACGAAATCGGGCATGCCGATCTCCGTGCGCGCGGGATCGTTGACGGCGTTCAAGTTTATGTCGGCGGACTCAAGCAGTGTTTTCAAAGCCGGACGGTAGGCATGTTCGCCAGCGACACCGGTCTTGTATTCAGCCTGAATTCTTGTGAGATAATCGCGAACGGCGCTCATGTTTGTTGCGTCCTCAGTAATTCCAAGTTAGTCATGGAAAAATGATCTGCAATGGATGGCGCAAGCGGGCGACACAAGTGTCGCCCCTACAGTTTTCGCTTCGGCGGGCGAGTTGATAGGTCGCTCCTACAGATTCCCATTTGCGCGGATCGGCTATGGTTTAATCCTACTTCCGCAGCAGCAAGTTCACCACGCCCAAGTCACCCAGCAGGCGCGCCGTCTCGCCAGCGACCATGGCGGGATCGCTCCAGTCGGTCAGCGAGCCGTCGGCTTCGATGGCTTCGACGCTCGCGAAGCCCAGCCCGCGCGCTTCTGCCAGCGCCGCGACCGGCTCATGCCCGAAAGCTTTCAGCGCGGCGGGATTGTACTCCATCACCAGCGCCAGCCCGGGCGATGCCGCAATTGTGCGGCGCATCCCGCGCAAGGCGGCCAGCTCGGCCCCTTCGATGTCCATCTTCACGATGTCGACGCGCGCGATGCCGAGCTGGTCCAAGCAGTCGTCGATGGTCACCGTCTGCACGCGATAACGCTGCGGCTCGAATCTTCCAGCGCCCCGCGGCGTCACATCGCCCGCGCCCATCCGCGCCCGCTGCTGATGCGCCAGCGCCTGGTCATATTGCAGCGAGCCGCTGGCCGACATCATCAGGTAGTCGTGCAGCTCGGCGCTGCCTTCGTCCTCGGCGGCGGCCGCTCGCAGCGTGGTGACATTGGGCAGCTTGCGCGTGTTCTGGCGCAAGGCTTCAAAGGTGCGCGGATGCGGCTCCAGCGCGATGACGCGCCCAGCGGAGCCGACCCGCCGGGCGAGCAGCCGCGTGTGAAAGCCGATGTGGGCGCCGACATCGAGAGCGACCATGCCTGGGCGGGCAAGGCGCTCGAGGGCGCGCCGCGTCTCGGTCTCGTGCTGCCCGGTCAGCAGTTCCAGGCGGAACCAGAAGGGGTCTTCGGCGATGGTCTTGAAGTCGCGCGCGCGCTCCAGCCCGGGCAGGAACAAGCCCGCCATCAGTTGGTGTATGGCCAGATGGGCGGGGCGGATCCGTTTCAGCGTCTTGCGGTAGAGCCTGAGGCTGGCGTCGAGTGCGCGCATGGTTATCGCTTGGGGTGGTCAAACGCGAGTAGGCTAATCGAGCGCGACGCGGCGGTCAATCCTGAAACGAGACAGGCTGGGCGGCTTCGTCGATGCACTTGGGGTCGGATTCAATCGCGTCCAGTCCCTGCAGGATATTGCTCAGGGTGGTCTCATCGGCGGCTTCGGCCCGCGCCAGATCCAGCGAATCGCGCAGCAGCGTCCAGCCGATTGCGCAGTTGCTGGTGTAGTAATGGGAAAGCCCCAGGCGATAGCGGCAGGACAGGTTGTATGTGCCGTCATCGTGCTCCAGGCATTGCTGAAAGGCGGCGCGGGAACGCTCGAAGCGGCGCTCGCGGTAATAGAGCATGCCCAGCTGGAATTGGGCATCGGGGGCGGTGGGGTCGTTGGTGACCGAGTCTTCGCAGAAGCCGAGCGCGCGGGCGAACTCGCCGATCTTGCGATAGGCCAGGCAGAGCCGCAGCATGGCGCCGGCGTTGCGCGGGTCAATGGCGAGGATGTGGTCGTAGAGATCGATCGCGCTCTGGTCTTCATCTTGCGCCAGGTGGAGCCCGGCCAGCTCGAAGTGGGTCGGCAGGTAAGCCGGACGCAGCTCGATGGCGTGTTGAAGGTAGGTGATGGCGTCGCTGTAAGAGCCGACGGAGGAAAGGGCGTAAGCGTAGGCGCGGTTCAGGTCGGCGTCGTCGCCGCTTATAGATAGGCCGCGCTCGCCCGCTTCCAAGCCGTCAGCCCAGCGCTGGGCGTTGACATAGGCGCGAGCCAAAGTCGCGTAAAGGGGGACGAAGCGCGGGTTCAGCTCCAAGCCCGCGAGCGCAATCGGGATGGCTTCGCCGGGCTGGTCGCTCCACGTCAACGCGGCTGCCTTCAGCGCGTAGCCTTGGACGGCGCGCGCGTCGATGTTGATGATTTCGGCGCCGAGATCATGGGCTTCGTCAGCGCGGTCCAGCTCGATCAGGGCGCGCCCGTGGGCATAGAGGAAGGCGATGTCGCGGGGCCGTTCGGCGGCTGCCTTCGCAAGCAGCGCCTCCGCGTCGGCGAATTCGCCGGCATGGAAGATGGCTGAGGCGCGCGCCGCCAACTCGCGCGGCGGTGGCGTCGGCGTGGCGGACAACCCGGCGACGGCCTCAATAAAGCGTTCGACCGCGTCACCCTGCCAGATGGCCAAGCCCAGCAGCAGCCCGAGGCAGGCAGCGATGAACATGTTGCGAATTGGATGGCGCTTGGGCTGGCGGAAGAAAGGCTGCGTGTAGTCACGCCTGATCTTCATCGCCTAGATGCCTCCGATAGGCGTGGGCGGTATGGGGGTCGGTGGTATGGGGGTAGGCAGGCGGGCGTCTTCGAAGCCGGGGCAGTTGGCGCGTATGCTCGCCAAGCCTTCGTTAATGATGCCGATGATATGCGGCTCGCGGGTGTAGCGCAGCGCTTCCTGAAGCACGTCCCAGGCCGTTGGACACTGGTCAAGCACGTAGTAGGACCAGCCGCGCATGTAATAGCACTCGACGGCGGTGGAGCCCAGGGCGACGCATTTCTCCATCGCCTCGAGCGTGCCTTCGTAGTTGCGGCGGGTGTAGCGCATTTGTCCCAGCCACTGCCAGGCGTCGGCGTAATTTTCGTCGAGCTCGGTCGCGGTCTCGCAGAAGGGCGTCGCCGCCAGGAATTCGCCCACTTCGGCGTAGGTCTGGCAGATGCGCAGATAGGCTTTGGCGCTGCCGGGCTCCAGCTCCAGGATGCGCCGATAAATGCCGACAGCCATCTCCTGATAATCGCCTTGGCGGTATTGGAGGGCGAGTTCAAAATAGGGCGCGGTCAGATCGGGGTTGATGGCGACGGCTTTTTCGAGGGCGGCGATCGCTTCGTTGCGGCGGTCGGTATAGATGAGGGGAATGGCGAAAGCGCGATGGCTGAAGGCGTCGAGGGGATCGAGCTGGGTGGCCAGCAAGCCTCGCTGATAACCTTCGCTGTAGCGCCCGATATTGGTATAGGCGATGGCGAGGGCGGCGTGCAGGGGGGCGAACTCGGCGTCTTTTTCCAAGCCGGAAACGGCAAGGGGGATGGCGGCGCCGGGGTCGCTCCACATGAGGGCGCGCGCTTTCAAGGCGAAGCCGCGCGGGTCGTCGGGCGCGGCGGCGATGGCGCGATCGCCGATTTCTTCCGCCTTGCTAAAGTTGTCCAACTCGATCAGGATGCGGCCGTACTCGTAGAGATAATCAATGTCACGGGGGCGCTGCGCGACCGCAGTGTCGAATTCGGCAAGGGCTTCCTCGACCTTGCCCTCCGTATAGAGCGTGATGCCCTGCTGGGCGTGCTGGCTGGGAAAGAGCGTTGGCGTGGCGCGCGGCAAGCCGATGAGCCCGCGAGCGGCGTAGTCGATATCGTCGATTGATGCATAAGCCAGCGCCAGCAAGCCGGCCGTCGCGGAGACAATGGCGAGTGTAAAGAGCAAGAGCGGAATGCCGGATAAGCCAGGCCGGCGGTTGCTGAAGAAGGGCTTGCTGTAGTTGCGGCTTATTTTACGGTTCGGTCTCATTAAATTGGTGTATGTGCCAGCAGAGCCTATTTTACCACAGAGCAGAGTGAGATCGGTTTGTAGTGGTCCTAATTTATTGGACACAAAATCTCAAGAAATTTGAGGGAATTGCGCTTTAGCCACGCTGCCTCAAATTCTGCCGGCC
>JAPOXG010000017.1 GCA_026707225.1 Chloroflexota bacterium | reverse complement strand
ATGGGCGCGGGCAATCCGTCGGTTGTGATGGCGGCCGTGACGATGGCGATCATCCCGGTGCTGATCGTGTTCATCGCGGCGCAGCGCTGGATCATCGAGGCGCTGACGCGGTCGGGACTGAAGGGCTAGTAGATTCACTGCCAAATGGATAGAGGTTGAGACGACATGACAGAACTGAACGGCTCCGGCTATCCTTCATTAGTCAGCTACGACCAGGATCACCTGCGGCAGATCGGGCTGCCGCTGGGCGGCATCGGCACCGGCGTCGTGTCTCTGGGCGGGCGCGGCAATCTGCACGATTGGGAGATCGTCAACCGGCCGGCTAAAGGCTTCGATTTGCAGCAGAGCTTCTTCAGCTTGTATACAAAATCCGCCGATGGCAGCCGGACGGCGACTGCGCTTGAGGGCGTCATCCCGCGGGCCGATTATGAGGGCGCGCGCGGCGCCAGCATTCCCAATCACGGCTTGCCGCGCTTCCGCGAGTGCAGCTTTGAAGCGGCTTACCCCTTTGGCACTGTGACGCTCAGCGACCAGAGTGTGCCGCTCATGGCGCAGCTGCAGGCCTTCAACCCTCTGATCCCGACCGACAGCGACAACAGCGGCATTCCGGTCGCCATCTTGCGATTCACTTTGTCGAACGAGAGCGACGCCGATATCGAAGCGGCTGTCTGCGGCAGCTTGAATAATTTCATTGGCGCCGATGGCACGAGCGGCGCGCCTCAAGACAACCAAAATACGTATCGCGAGGCGGATGGCTTGGCCGGCATATTTATGGCGTCAGGCGGCGTCGACCGCGACGCGCCGCAATGGGGCACGCTGGCGCTTTCTACGCCACAGCGTGCGGGAATTACACACCGGAGCGCCTGGGCGAATTACAGCTGGGGCGATTCCCTGCTCGACTTCTGGGACGATTTCAGCGATGATGGCCGCCTGGAAGAGCGCGAGCGGGCGGGCAAAGCCGACCCGACCGGGTCGCTCTGCGTCTCGCTGGTCGTCCCCGCCAATGGCGCGGCCGAAGTAACCTTCTTCCTGACCTGGCACTTCCCCAACCGCACGACCTGGAAGGAAACCGGCTCCAATCACCCGCACAGCCACAACCAAACGGGCACGATCATCGGCAATTACTACACAACCCAGTACGCCGACGCCTGGGACGCGGCCGCTTATACAAGGAAGAATCTCGATTGGCTGGAAGCGGAAAGCCGGGCTTTCGTTGATGCCGTGTGCGAGAGCGACCTGCCGGACGTGGTCAAAGAAACCGCCCTCTTCAACTTGAGCACGCTGCGCTCGCAGACCGTATTCCGCACGCCAGACGGCTTCATGTTCGGCTGGGAAGGTTGCGATGATACCGCCGGCTGCTGCTTCGGCTCCTGCACTCATGTCTGGAATTATGAGCAAGCGACCGCCTTCCTCTTTGGCGGCTTGGCGCTGGGGATGCGCGAAGTCGAATTCAACTACGCCACCCGCAACGATGGCGGCATGAGCTTCCGCGTCGACCTGCCGCTGGAGCAGGCGCAGGCCTGGTCGCTGGCGGCCGCCGATGGTCAGATGGGCTGCATCATGAAGCTCTACCGCGATTGGCAGCTCTCGGGGGACGACGAGCGTCTTAGGAAGCTGTGGCTCAAGGCGCGCAAGGCGCTCGAATTCTGTTGGCTGCCGGGCGGCTGGGACGCGGATAGAGACGGCATTATGGAAGGCTGCCAACACAATACGATGGATGTCGAATACTACGGTCCAAATCCGCAAATGGGCATTTGGTATCTGGGCGCCCTGCGCGCAATGGAAGAGATGGCGCGCCACTTGGAAGAAACTGCATTCGCCGATGATTGCCGGCGGCTCTTTCAAAACGGCAGCGCCTGGATTGACGCCAACCTCTTCAACGGCGATTACTATGAGCACGAGATACGCCCGGCGACGGGCGCCGACGCCGTGCTTGGCATGTTGATGAGCGACATGGGCGCGGCCGATCCCACCCAGCCGGTTTTGCAACTGGGCGCCGGCTGCCTGGTTGATCAATTGGTCGGGCAGCTCCTCGCCCATGTCAGCGGATTGGGTTACCTGGTGGATGCAGACCACGTCAAGCGGACGTTAGACAGCATTATGCGCTTCAACTTCAAGGAAACCATGTACGGCCACTTCAACCACATGCGCTCCTACGTGCTCAATGACGAATCGGCGCTGCTGATGGCGACCTACCCGCGCGGCGATCGTCCGGCGCGGCCCTTCCCTTATTACAACGAAGTGATGACCGGCTTTGAATATACCGCCGCCATCGGCATGCTCTACGAAGGCGATATCGAAAATGGCTTGAAGTGCATCGCCGCCATCCGCGACCGATACGACGGCCAAAAGCGCAATCCCTTCGATGAAGCCGAATGCGGTCATCATTACGCGCGGGCGATGGTTAGCTGGGCGGCGATCCTGGCGCTTACCGGATTCCAATACTCGGCGGTGGATCAGCACATCCGCTTCGCCGCGCCCGAGGCCGATCGCCAAACCGTTTGGTCAAGCGGCTACGCCTGGGGCAGCTGCGCGCTTAACCCGGCGGGTGACGGCGCCTGCGATGTCGAATTCAGCGTTCGCCGCGGCGAGATCACTTTCAGCGAATTCGCCTTGACTGGGCTGGGCGACGTCACTTTTGCGGTGGAGCAAAGCTTGAAGAAGGGCGACTCGCTTCAATTTCAAGTGGTCGCATAGCGGACGACCAACTCTCTGAGACCACGGTAAACTGGGTGTTCTCGGTGGCGAAGTAAACGGACTGGGAGTCCGCTGCCCATGCTCATCATCGCCAGCAGCAACGGCGCCATTGGCATGGAACATGCCATGCGCGCGCTGAAATCGGGCGGAAGCGCGCTCGACGCGGTCGAAATCGGCATCCGCCTGGTCGAAGCCAATCCCGAAGAGCACAGCGTCGGTTACAACGGCTATCCCAATATTCTGGGCGAGCTCGAACTGGACGCCAGCATTATGGACGGGCGGACGCTCGATTCGGGCGCCGTCGCCTTGCTGCGCGGCTTCCCCTACGCCATTTCCGTCGCCCGCCAGGTCATGGAGCGGGAACTGCCCCATGTCTTTCTCGCCGGCGAAGGGGCGGAACGTTTTGCCCGCGAGATCGGCGCGGAAGCTTGGGACGAGATGCTCACAGAGGCGGTTCGGGAGGCTTGGCGCAAAAGATTGGCGCCAACTCGCCTGGCGCAAAAGCGCTTGGCGCTGGACTTGCGGGACCTGCCGGAAGACGCGCCGCTGCTCGGCCTGGTCACCATGGCGACTGACTCCGAGCGCGTCGTAGGCACGGTCAACTTCATCGCCATTGACGCCAATGGCGAAATCGCTTCTGGTGTCAGCACCAGCGGCTGGGCTTGGAAGTACCCTGGGCGCATCGGTGATTCGCCCATCATCGGCGCTGGCAACTACGCTGACAGCCGCTACGGCGCTTGTGCCTGCACCGGCATGGGCGAACTGGCGATACGCGCCGGGACCGCGCGCAGTTTAGTCGTATACCTCAAGATGGGCATGTCGCTGGGAGCGGCGGCGTGGCAGGCGATGATGGATCTGCGTGACTTGGGCGGCGACTTCATCGGCGGCATGAATCTGATCGCGCTGGACCGAAACGGCGAGCACGTTGGCATGTCTTCACGTGCTGGCGCCGGCTACATTTACCAGACGGCAGATATGGATTCCTATCAGGAATGTGAGCGTGAAGTCGTCAGGATTCCGGAGCGCTGGGGCAGTCAAGCGCGCGAGTGATTGTGGGAGCGCTTTGGTTACTCAGAGCTCAAGATCGTCTAACAACAGAACATTAAGGTCCTCCACCCGCAGGAAGTGGTTGTCATTAGTGAGGAGCGCGTCGCAGTCTGATATTACTGCGGTGGCGGCCTGCATGGCGTCCGGAATCCGCAAGCCATAACGCGCTCGAATCGCGGCGGCTGATATAGCGATTTCAGATGTGAAGGAAACCAGCGTGAAGTCATATCTGCCGACAATAATGTCATAATACTGCTGGGCGCGATCGGTGTTGCCCAGTCGCAGCGGCTGTACCAGGATTTCTGTCAAGGTAACTACGGAGGTAAACCCCAGCAGCCGCGCCGCTTCAATAAAGTCGACAATACCAAGCATCCTCGCGATGTAATGCGGATTTCTTTCGACCAAGTATATCAGCGGCGCCGTATCAATGTAGATATGCTGTACATTTCGAAATGCGGCGTCGAGCTTCAACGGTCGTCATCCCATTCGTCGCGCAATTCATTGATGTAGGCGTCCACATCTACACCTTTCCAAGATTCCTTGTCCAATCCAGCCAAGTCGCGCAGACTTGGCGCTGGCCTTTGACCCTCATCCACCTCAACGATCCGCTTCAACAATCTGAGCAATTCTTTACGTTCGCTCGGCTTCAGCGCTTTCGCCTGCTGTAAGACTTCGTAGATCGACATGATCTCATTCTCCGTCTGCCGATGCCACTATTCTACCATCTTCGAGGACGTCGATTCCATTTCTCCCGCGCGAGCCTCGGTAAATTCGTTGCAATCGCCAATTTACGCTACAATACGCGCCAATTCTTGAACAAGGGGCGCTTAGGCACAGCCCCGCCCAGGAGGGACGATGAGCGATCGACCCACTGTGATAGCGATTTTCGGCGTGACGGGGGACCTCGCCCGCCGCAAGCTGATCCCGTCGCTCTATAGCAATTTCATCAAAGGGCGCACCCCCGAGCGCCTGCGGATCGTTGGCGTTGGCCGGCGGGAATGGACTGACGCGACGCTCATTGACCATGCCCATCAGTCGCTGCGCAATCACGCGGCCGCCATTTACGCCGAACGCGCCTGGGATCGCTTCCGCCCCATGCTCTCCTACAGCAAGGTGAACCTGCCCCAACCCGAGACCTACCGGACGCTAAAGGGCGATCTTGACGCGCTGGACAATGGCTGCAGCAATCGACTCTATTATTTGTCCATTGCGCCCGAGTTCTACCAGGATGTCATCTGCAACCTGGGCGCCCTAGGAATGGCGCGCGAAAACGGCGGGGCTGCTAACCCGTCCTGGCGCCGCATCGTCATCGAGAAACCATTTGGCTACAACATGGAGACGGCGCAGTCGCTTAATCAAGTGGTTCATTCCGTCTTCAAGGAGTCGCAGGTCTATCGCATTGATCATTACCTGGGCAAGGAGACGGCGCAGAATATCCTTTTCATGCGTTTCGCCAACACCATATTTGAACCGGTCTGGAACCGCAGCCATATCAGCAACGTACAGGTGACGGTCGCCGAGACGGTCGATGTCGGCACGCGCGCCGGTTACTACGACAGATCCGGCGTGATGCGCGATATGGTGCAGAACCACCTGCTGCAGCTGCTCTCGCTAATCGCCATGGAGCCGCCCTCTGCTTTTGACGCCGACGCCCTGCGCAACGAAAAGGTCAAAGTCTTGCAAGCCGCTCGCGCCGTCAGGCTGGAAAACACAGTGCGCGGGCAATACGATGGCTATCGCCGCGCCGACGGCGTCGCGCCCGACTCCATCACCCCGACCTTCTCCGCCCTCAAGCTCTTCATCGACAACTGGCGCTGGAAAGACATCCCCTTCTATTTGCGTTCCGGCAAGGCGATGCGCCAGAAAACGACCCAAGTCAATATCCAATTCAAGCGGCCGCCCAACAGCATCTTCGAGCTGACCGAGACCGGCGATCATTCGCGCAACATGCTTTCAATTTGCATTCAGCCGGATGAAGGCATACACCTGACGATTGAAGCCAAAATCCCCGACCGGCAAATCGCCAAGTCAGTCGATATGGAGCTACACTACGACAACGCCTTCAAAGCCGAAGATTTGCCGGATGCTTACGAGCGCTTAATCCTGGACGCCATCAATGGCGACGCGGCGCTTTTCATCCGCGGCGATGAGATCGAGAGCGCTTGGAAAATTGTCGATCCAATCATTGAGGGCTGGGCGAGCGACCCAAGCGCGCCGCCGATGCAACGCTACGCCAAGGGCTCATGGGGCCCGGCAGCCGCCGATGAACTGCTCGAACGCGAGGAGCATATCTGGCGTCTCAGTTGTTTGCACCAGGGTTAGGTCTACCCCACCCCGAACCCCCTCCCTGAAGCATCATGGAGGGGGGCAAAAGCGGCGCTGACACAGAGTGGTGAAGTTCGGAGCTAAACTTAAGACTGTTCGATCCAGGGATCGGCGTTGAGCAGTTGCATGATATAGAAATGCGCGCCGGCTGGATCGGTCGCCAGCGCCCAATAGCCAGTATCCGGCGCCTCGTTCGGTCCCATGTGCACAGCCCCGCCCAGCTCCTTGACGCGCGCGATGCCGGCGTTGATCTCGCCAATGTTGAAGTAGGGCATCCAGCAAGGCGGCGTATCGCCAAAGCTCTCGTCCATTTCGATCATGCCACCGTTGTTGCGGCCCCGATTGCTGATGTGGATGTAATGCGCATCGCCATAGAATTCCCAGCCCAGCAGCTTGCTGTAGAAGGCTTTCGCCGTCGCCGCGTCGCGCGTGAGCAGCTCATTCCAGCACATGGCGCCTTCCGTGTTGACGATGCCCGCGCCGATGTGGTTGCGCGCCTGCCACAAGCCCAGAGCCGCGCCGGTCGGGTCCATCAAGAAAGCCATGCGACCGCTGTCAAAGACATCCATCGGTCCAAAGATGATCTGGCCGCCATTCGCCGTGACGACTGGCAACAGCGCATCGACATCGTCAACGGAAACATAACATGACCAGTGTGACGGGATATTCTGTTCGAGCGCCTCAGGAGTCGCATCGCTGAGCGCGGCAACATTCTGTCCCTGGTGCTGGAACATGGTATAGGTCATGCCTTCGCCGATGGGGATATCGAATTTGTCCCAGCCGAACAGATCCATATAGAATTGCTTGGCCGCGGCCGAGTTGGTCGAGCTGGTATCGGCCCAGTTGAATGTCCCGTTAGGGTACTTTGTGACTGTATACATGAAGCTTCTCCTTTCACTGAGGGCGACCCAAGGTTCGCCCCTACAATGCTTTAGCTCTACGGAGATCCTGCCTATTCTTCCCAAGGCTCGGCTTGGATCAACTGAATGATATAGAAGTGAGCGCCGGCTGGGTCGGACATATAGGCGAAATGCCCGGCGCCGGGCGCTTCGGTCTTGGGGATGATGATCGTAGCGCCCAATTCACCCGCGCGATTGATAGACGCGTCGATGTCGGCAACAGTGAAGTAGGGTTGCCACATCGATGGCATATCACCGAAGCTATCGTCCATTTGCATCATGGCGCCGTTGTTGCGACCACGATTCTGGATCATGATGTAGCCGTTCTCATCCGTGTGGTATTCCCATCCAAACAGCGCGCTGTAGAAGGCTTTCGCCGCTTCCGCGTCCTTGGTGAGCAATTCATTCCAGCACATGGCGCCGACCGTGTTGACAATGCCGGCGCCGATATGATCCTTCGGCTGCCACAAGCCGAGCGCCGCGCCCGTCGGGTCGATGAATTGCAGCATCCGCCCACTTTCGAAAATGTCCATAGGACCAAACACGATGGTCCCGCCATTTGCTGTGACGACATCGGAGAGCGCATCCACATCATCGACTGACACGTAGTTCGTCCAATGCGACGGCATTCCACCCGCCTGCATATCGGGCATCATCCCGGCGAAGCCGGCCGCATGCTCGCCCTGATTCTGAAACATGGTGTAGAACATGTCTTCGCCAATCGGCAGGTCCAGGGCGCCCCAGCCGAACAAGTCCATATAGAAGGCTTTGGCCTTCTCCGGATCGGTCGAGGTGTTATCGGCCCATGAAAAGGCGCCCTGCGGGTATTTGGTGACTTTGTACATGGGAAAACTCCATAGAATGTTTGTTCATGGATGCCCATCCTACTGCAATGTAGCGCAACAGTCAATGCGTCAACTCAGCATTACTCGATCACAAGAAGCTGCTCGAGTTCCAACGCATGGGCCGCGTCCAGGGCGTGCACAAACAGTCGGAGGTTTTCGCTGAGGGTTCGATTGCTGCCCCAGATCAATTCGACCTCGCCATTGGCGCTGATGCTGAATCCGTAGAGCACGATGCCGTTCGACCATTCCATACCTGAAGGGAAGTCGAATCCCGGCGCCTGGAACACGCGCTGTGGCGACGTTACGGTCATGACGCGGTCAAGCGGAAGGATGCCCGCCAGCGGCTGGCTCGATGCGTCTAGCGGACGTAGGGCCAAGTCGTAGCGCCCGCCGCCCAGATTCGCGGGCACGATTGCTTGGTGATGTCCACGGTTGGCTTCACCGACGCGCCAATCGGCAAAGTCATAGCCATTCCCAGCGGCAACGCGGCGCTGGCTGCGGCGACAGCGCCATCCTCATCCAGCCACAGCAGCTGCGCCAGCGCGTCCGTCTGGCTCCTCTGCAACTTCTGCCAGACCCAACTAAAGCTCAGGGAGTCGCCTGCGGTCGCCAAGTTTGGCAAAACGGGCGCAGCAACGAGCAAAGCCAATTCGCCGCCAACATCCGTCGGCAGCGGCAAGACATTCCGCGTTTCAAAGTCCGCTTGGGTGGGCCGAAAGCGCAGCGCGCCGATCATGAATTCCACGTCCTGCGGATCGCCCGCTTCGTTGATCACGCTCAAAGCCCGCAGCGATTCCCTGTCGTACAAGCTCAAGTCGAATGAATAAGGTTCGGGCATTGGCGGCGTGAACGGCGGCGGCTCCAGCGCAATCACATCTTCACTATAGGCGCCCGCCAGCCAGTTGCTCGTGGCCAATCCGCCGGGGGTGAACGCGCTCGCTTCTGCCACGACAAAGCCCTGTGAATCGCGCATGCGAATGATACTGGAATAATCGCGCTCCAAGGGCGCGCCATGCAGGCGTCAGTAGAGCTTGAATGTCAGGGTCGGACCCGCGAATGCTTCCGCCGGCGCTTCAACAGCAAGCAAATCGATGCGGTTGCCGAAGTTGGCCAGGGCATTCACATCGCGCGGATCGCCAAATTGGCTGCGCCTTATCGGCGTATCAGCCACATCCAGCGCAAGCGCTTTCAGCAGAAACACCGCGATGCCAATCGCCGCGAAGATCAGCAGCCACAGCCCTTGGCCAGCCGAGCTCAAGCGCCGTTGCGCCCTTTCAGTGGTAAGACGGGACCAGAATAGCAACGTGAGGACGGCCGCGGCCGAGCCGATTCCGCTCAGAGCGCTCGCCACCGATTGCGCAATCGTCGTCGACAGCGACAGCTGCAAGTCGAACTCGCCGGCGGGCGCCTCCAGCGCGAGCAAACCGGCCGGCGTCGACGGGAATACGGCGACCGGATCGCCGTTAATGGCGGCAGCCCAGCCCGGCGCGTATAGCCAATCGACGACCAGCGTCTGCTCTTCAGTTGCGAGCAAACGCAGCGCCGCCAATGTGCCGCGCCACTCCTGCGCAAGGATGTCCAAAGTCGCCGAAGGAAGCAGGCGCGGGATGACATCGCTCCCTGCAGAGCGCTCGATAAGCGTGTGGCGTCCAGTTTGCCCGCGTCGGCGCTGACCGGCAGATACTCGGCGTAGGACGACAAAGCCAGCTGACCGCTTTGCCGCTCGAAGCGCTACGCCTGGCGGATGTCATCCACTTCCACATCATTGCGGAAGATTGAATACGTCCAGGGCATGGCGTAGATGATGAGCGCCAGCAAGATGAAGGAAACAGTCGCGAGCCGAACCCGCCGGCGACCCAGGCTGAGCCATAGCAGTCGCGCGCCCAAGGCGCTCATCAGCGCGAGAATCAGACTGGCCAGCCCCAGCAGGCGCCAGGGTTCGATGCAACTGCAGCAGCCCGTCGGCCGGATGCGGCATCTGATTCAAGGTGAACGGCTGAAGCGCACCCGGGCAGAGGCAGGTCATGCCCGCCAGGAATACGACTGCGCGCCAAGCGCTTCTCAGCATGGCACGGCGGGACGGCGATATTGAGACTGACTCAGTTGACATGCGCCGCCGGCATTTGCGCGTGGTCCGGCGGGACTATTGCCTCGCCATTTCCCGGTTGCGCAATGATTCCTGTATTTCAAAAATGGAGCCGGCATTTTCCGGCTTGGGCAAGGGGATGCTCACCGGCACCGCCTCTTGCCGCGGGCTGACGCTCGGCTGGCCGCGGACGACCGAAGCGCAGTAATCTTCATAAGTGGCGCCCAGCAGGGGCCAGGAATCGAGCGAGCAGTATTCAAAAAGCAGCAGGCGGCGTGGATTGGCCGAGTGATTTGGCGTGGAGGCATGCAGCGTGCGGGCGTGATGAACCGTGATGCCGCCCGCCTTGACCAGGCATTTGACCGTTTCTGGCGCCTGAAAGTCCGGGTCGCTCACCGCGCCGACGAAGACGCCGTTTTCATGATGACTGTAGAGCGCGCCCTTGTGCGAACCGGGCGCCATCAACATGCAGCCGTTTTCTTCGGTCATGTCATCCATGCAGACGCCGACCGCCAACACATCGTCATTGGTATGCGGATAAAATGCCCAGTCCTGATGCCATTCGACCGCGCTGCCGTGGTCCGGCTCTTTCATATTCAGCTTGGTGTTATGCCGTCTCAGGCCGGGACCGACCAGTTGCTCGACGATGTCCAGGATGTCTTGATGACGCATCGTTCGATCATAGACTTCATGCTGCGCGATCGGATTCTTGATGCGCCGCAGCCGCGGACGATCAGCGCTGTGATTCGGCTCAAGATCAAAGATCTCGTCGCTTTCACTGACGCCGCGCGAGCGCTCGACGAATTCGTCCGTCACCCGCCGCAAGTCCGCCACTTCGTCATCGCTGAGCACGTCTTCAACGACGATATAGCCGTTCTCGTGATAAAAGGCGATCTGTTCAGAAGTCAGCATGGCTCGCTATCCCACAAGTGAATTTGGAACAGAGTATAGAAGATATGCCCCGTCCTGACAACGTGGAGGCGAGGTCGAGAAACTCACATACGACTGCGCGAAACTGCGACTTATTGCTATACTTGTATCGTTCTCAAGCAATTTGGAATACCCGACTTATGGCTGACCAACTCGCGCTCTTTCCGCAGGTACAGATCAAGTTCCCTACGACTAGGTATCAGGGTAGCAAGGCGAAACTAAGCAATTGGATTTGGGAGAAAATGTCAAATCTGGAATTCGAAACCTGTCTTGATGCGTTCGGTGGTACTGGGACTATCTCACATCGTCTCAAGCGGGAATTCAAGCAAGTAACTTATAACGATTCTCTCAAATTCAATTATTGGTTTGGACAAGCGCTTATTGAGAATTCAGATGTCGTGTTGCAGGAAAACGACGTAGATTGGATTCTCAACTCGCACGATGCGTCTTATCCGACGCTAATCGCCGATACGTTTGCAGACATCTACTTTCTGGAAGAGGAAAACAAGTGGCTCGACAAGGTAGTCACAAACATCCATAGACTTGAGAACAAGTATAAGAGAACGCTTGCATTTTTCGCCCTAGCCCAATCCTGCATCATTAAGAGGCCTTACAATCTCTTTCATAGAAAGAATCTGTATGTCCGTACTGCCGATGTAAAGCGTTCCTTTGGCAACAAAACCAGTTGGGATCGACCCTTCGAATCGTGGCTCCGACACTTTGTCGCGGAAGCAAATCAGGCAGTTTTTTCTAGCGGAAAATCGTGCTTAGCGACAAATGTAGATGTGTACGGTATTGAAGGCAATTATGACCTAGTGTATTTTGATCCGCCGTATATATCAGCTAAGGGCGTTGGCGTAGATTTTCGAGACTTTTATCACTTTCTGGAAGGTCTAGCAAATTATGACAGATGGCTGGAAATGATAGACATGTCATCAAAACACCGGAGGCTAATCCGAATAGCAAATGACTGGATTGACAAGCGTCGGATTTACAGGGCATTTGAGAAAGTGTTTGCAATACACGCGGACAGCATTCTTGTTGTATCGTACAGGAGCGACGGAATCCCGTCCGAATCAGAATTGATAAGACTCCTTGCGCGATTCAAATCTGATGTACGGGTTGAGAGATTTCGCAACTACCAGTATGCGCTTTCAAAGAACAAGATCTCTAATGAGATCCTCTTGATAGGTCAGTAGCCGATGACGCAATTCAGACCTGAGATGTTGGAATACCTGCCAAGGTTTAAGTCAGCATTGGCAGACGACATAGGAGATTGGGTCGTTAAGGGATTCATCGATACTTATCAGAATATCTATACAATCTCCGCTGACACTAAAGTTATCTCCAAACTCATTGAATTAATGCTGTTTCCACTGTTAGATGACTTTGCCCGGAACTACAGCTATCAACTCATTTTAGCTGAGCACCAGAACCACTATCCCGACATTTCATTCATAGCTCCGAGTGGAATCAAGATCGCATTCGATATAAAGTCAACGTATCGAAGAAGCGCAACGCGTGTCAACGGTTTTACCCTTGGCACGTACACAGGATACTTTCGAGATCGGGAACATAAGAAGAATACGACGTTTCCATACGGCGAATATAGCAGCCATTATGTGTTGGGTGTAATATATTCGCGCAGTTCAGAAGATCTTGATGAGAGGGAGATATTCGAACTCAAAGACCTTCAAAATATCAGATCCATAGCTCACGACTTTGTCTTACTGCTGCAAGAGAAATGGAAGATAGCATTGGACAGTACCGGAAGTGGAAACACGAAAAACCTGGGCTCTATCAAAATTATCGAAGATCTTGTTAATGGCAATGGTCCGTTTGCCAATGAAGGCGAGCAAGTTTTTGATCACTACTGGATGAATTATCTAGATAATGAAATGGCTCGCGCAATTGATTCTAAAGTACCATACAGAAATCTACGCGAGTATTGGCATTGGCGCAACGGAAACTAAACTGTATTAGCACTCAGCGTCCGCCCCGTCTACTCCACGCCCATCTCAAAAACGTGATTGAGAAAGGCGAAGATATCCACTTGCTCTTCGATCAACTTATAGGTCGCTTTACCCAGGGCATGCCCGGCTCTGGTCGTGACGCGCAAGAGAATGACGTTGTCAGTTTCATTGGCTTGCTGCAGGGCGGCGGCGAGCTTCTTGGAGTGCATCGGCACGACGCGATCATCGTGGTCGGCGGTGAGAATCAGGATGGGCGGATAGGCTTGCCCGGTCTTGATGTTGTGCAGGGGACCGTAGGCGGTTAGAAACTCGAATGCTTCCTGGCTGGCTTCGGCATCGCCATATTCGGTGGTCCAATAGCGTCCCGAGGTGAAGTATTTGAAACGGAGCATGTCGATGGTCGGCACGTGACAGAGAATCGCGCCGTACAGGTCCGGGCGCTGCAGCATGCAGACGGCCACCAGCAGTCCGCCATTGCTCCTGCCCTCAATCGCCAGTTTCCGGTTCGAGGTATAGTCGTTCTCAATCAGCCATTCGGCCGCGGCATGAATGTCATCATAGGTCTTTTGCCGGCCGGCAAACATGCCGGCGCGATGCCAGGACTCGCCGTATTCGCCCCCGCCGCGGATATTGGCCACGACGAAGATCCCGCCGTTTTCCAACCAGACCGGCAGCCATTCGCGGTAACTCGGCGTTTGGCTGAAGCTGTAGCCGCCATAGGCATACATGATGGCTGGATTATCGCCATTCAGGTCCAATCCCTTTCTGCAGGTGATGAAGATGGGAACCTTCACGCCATCTGTTGAGGGGCAGAATGCCTGTCTCGTTTCGAATCGCTCGGGATCAAACGTTGGCGCGGTCGCGGCGAAAAACGGTTCCAGGTCACCAGTCTCAAAGTCATACTTGAGGATTTGCGTCGGCTGCAAGAACGAGGTCCAGGCGATGAACATGCTGTCGTCTTTGGCTCCAGCGTAGGCGCCGGCGCACTCGCGCAGAGCCACGGCGCCCAGGCCGGGCGGCAACAGTTCGCGCTCGAGCGAGCCGTCTTTGTTGTAGATCTTGATCACGTGCCGGCTAAGGCGCATCGCGGTGACCACAAACTGTTGATTGACGATGGCGACGCCTTCTATGGCTTCTTCACTTTCCGGCGCCACATCCACCCAGTTTTCGCGCGCCGGATCATTAATATCCACCGCGACCACGCGCCAATTCAAGGCGCCGTTGGTTGTCAAGATGTAGAAGATATCGCCATCATTGCCGACGAAGCGGTATGCGTCATCCAAATCGTCGAAGAGTCGGACGAAGTCTCCCTCATCGTCAATCGGTCGGTAATAGAGGCGATTGGCGATCCGCGACTCCCAAGTGATATCGAGAATGAGAAAACGATCATCCGAGCTGACCGAAGCCGACAACTGAATGCCCCTGCTTGCGGGATCATCATAAATCAATTTGTCGTCTGCTTGTTGCGTGCCGAGCTTGTGGTAATAGACCTGGTAAGACACCTCGGGATTGTCGGGTCCTTCGTCGGGCGCGCCATCGGTGTATCGGCTGTAATAGAAGCCGGAGCCGTCCTTGCGCCAAGCCACCGACGAGAATTTGAGCTTGGCCAGCCGGTCGTCCAGATCTTCGCCGCTTTCCACATCTCGAAAGCGAAAGTGGACCCAATCCAGCCCGCCATCCGACAGGGCGTACATCACGAGCCGGCCGTCTGAAGTCGGCTGCCAATCAAAGATCGCAACTGTGCCATCTTCGCTGAATTCGTTTGCATCGATTAATGCGCGTTCCGGACCGTCTCCCTCTTTCAGATAGAGGACGGGCTGCGCCTGCAAGCCATCATTGCGCATGTAGAAGAGCTTGTCGCCGCGTTTGCGCGGAATCTCGTATTTCGGGAAGTCCCATACTTCGCGCAGACGCCGCTCGAAAGTATCGCGCCCGGCCAGGCTGTTCAGCGCTTCCATTGCTATTTCGTGCTGCGCCCGCGTCCATTCTCGTACCTTGGGATCGTCAGCGTCTTCCAGCCAGCGATAGGGGTCGGCCACCGGACTGCCAAAGAAGTCATCAACAACATCATCCCGGCGCGTAGGCGGATAAGTCATTTTTTCAAACATCGTGTTTTCCCCTTTCGATCTTCATGCCGTCGCGGCAAAACGCGGGAAGTAATTCACCGTCGAAGAGAGAAGCCTCGTGGCTATTGAATCTGATAGTCCGCAGGCGGATCGACGCCGAGCAGATGCTGCACTAAGTAATCCCAGCGGCGGCGCACGAAGTAGGGGTGCGCGGTGCAGGAATGCGGCTGGTTCGGCATGATGAGCAGGTCGAAATCCTTATTCGCTTTGATTAGTTCGTCCACCACAACCATCGTCGACGCGACGTGCACATTCTCGTCCATGTCGCCATGGATCAGCAGCAGCTTGCCTTTCAGGTTTTCCGCGTGATTTTGATTAGCGGAAAAGACATAGTGTTCGCCGACCGGCAGCCCCATATAGCGCTCGACCCAGGTGGCTTTGTCGAGCCGATGATCGTGATTGCCCGCCGATGACACGGCGACCTTAAAGAAATCGGGATAGGCGAACATCGCCCGGCAGGAGGCGTATCCGCCGGCCGAATGCCCGAAAATGCCGACGCGGGAAACATCAAGATAGGCGTAGCGGTCGGCCAGCTGACGCATGGCGGCGATATGATCGGGCAAGCCGTTGTCCGGCAGGTTGCGATAGCTGTGGTCATGCTGCGCTTTGGATCTTCCCGGCATGCCCAAGCCATCGATCATCACCACCAGGAATCCCAGCTCCGCCAGCGATTGCGCCTCCCAGAAATTCTTGTCGCGTTCGCGCGCGGCATCGGTGAAGGCAGCTGGCGCCTGTATCGCCTGGGGACCGCCGTAGATGTAATCGATCACCGGGTACTGCGCTTCGGGATCTAAATCCGACGGACGGAAGAGTACGCCGTAGACATCCGTGCTGCCATCGCGCGCCTTCGCTTTGAAGCGTTCCGGCTTGCGCCAGCCTGTCTCTTCCAAGGCGCTGATATCGGCGCGCGCCAGTTCGCAGATGGTCGACCCATCGGCCGCGCGAAGCAGAATCACCGGCGCCTGGTCGACCCGCGAATAATTGTCGATGAAGCAGCCGCCAGCGGGCGCAAAGGTGATAGTATGATCGGCGTCTTCCGGGGTAAGCAGTTCTGGCTCGCCGCCTTCTAAACTGACGCGGTAAAGATGACCAAAATAGGGATCACGATTCGCTTCGCGACCCATCGCTGTGAAATAGACCAATCCGGCAGCTTCGTCGATGTGCTCAACATTGCTCACTTCGTAGTCGCCCGCGGTCAGTTGTCGGATCAGGGAACCATTTTCCGCATCGTATAGATACAGGTGTCCCCAGCCATCGCGCTGCGAATACCAGATGACGCGCGATCCATCGGCGAAAACGCGAACGTTGGACGTGCCGCGCCAGACAGACGGATCAATGCCGGTGCTGCTCTCTTCCGATATCGCATTGCGGGCGGCGCCCGATTCGGCGTCAATGATGGATAGATCAATGCGGAAATAGCCGCGCCCTTGCCGTACAAAATAGATCTCCTGCGAATCATCGGACCACCAAAGACCATCGCCATAGACGGGTGGACCGTGATACTGAACCTCGATGGGTTCGATATCCACGGCGATGACAGCGCCCGAATTCAGATCTGCGCAGTACAAGTAAGCGAGCGGGAGCGCTTCATCGCCGGGCAAAGGATAGGCGAATGAATGCAAATGAGGGCGAAGGCTTCCGTCTTTGGGCACGGACTGCACCAGGTGAAACTGCGGCGCGTCGCGTTGGTCAATGCGGCAAAACAGCAGCTTGCCGCTATCGGGCGACCATTTGATGAAGGGCGGCGGCGGATCGTCGATGCCCCCGCCGGCCAATGGCGAGGGCAGATTCTCGCCGTAGTCATTCTTCTCGGCTCCATCGGTCGTGATGGCGCGCTCTTCGCCGGAGGAAAGGGAACGCAGCCAAATGTTATGGTCGCGCGTGAAGGCTTCCCACTGTCCGTCGGGAGAGCGAATGACATCGCCCGCGGTCCTTGGCGGATCGCCGATCCGCGCACATTCGTAGGAATCCAGATCGCAGGACCAGCGCTCACCCTTGCCATCCACCTCAAGCGCGAAGACGATGGCGCCGCCGTCATCAGCAAAGTCGATTTCGCTGAAGGGCAGCTGCGCCGCGTTGCAAGGCGATCCGGTCGCTTGGCTGAGCGCGGCCGCCAACCGGCTGTGATCGAAAGCGGGCTTTCTTTCGCCCGTCGCCGGGTCGACCAACACAAACTTGACGCCAGCAAGCGATTTCCAGCGATACCAGAAGCGCGAGGAATCGCCGATCCAATGCGGATGGATCAGCAAATCGGAGGTCAGTTTCGCCGCATTGGCCGCCAGCAGCCGTTCAGCGCGGACGTAGCGCTGCCAGATGTCCGCCTCCGTTGAGGGCACATGCCCGCGCGCCAAGTTCATCTTGTTTTCCATAGATATGCCTCACAATAAGGAACTATTTCAGTCAGTGAATCCCAGAGCTGACCGAGCTCACTGCGTAGCGCTGCCGGTCGGTCTGCATGATTCGTATTACGTTCGCCGATTCAACTTTGGATGTAAGGATCGAGAGCGTCGCGCAGGGCATCGCCTATCAGATTGATCGAGATCACGGTCATGGAGATCAGAGCGCCGGGGAAGATCATCAACAGCGGCGCCTTGCGCAGATATTGCCGCCCATTGCTGAGCATATTGCCCCATTCAGCCTGCGGCGGCTGCACGCCCAAGCCCAGAAAGCCAAGCGCAGCCGTGGTCAAGATGGCGCCGGCGACGCCGAGGGTGGCGTAGACGATGATGGGCGCCAGCGTATTGGGCAGCAGGTGCTGAACCATGATCCGCAACCGGCCCGCCCCGAGAGCCTGCGCCGCTTGCACATAATCCTGCTCCTTGAGCGACAGCACATTGCCGCGAACGATGCGCGAGAGCGTTGGCGTCGCCCAGATCGCCAGCACGAT
>JAPOXG010000093.1 GCA_026707225.1 Chloroflexota bacterium | reverse complement strand
GTCGCTTGCCCATCACCTTTTCCCCTTGATTGAACACCATTATACTCTCTTAACTTGGTGTCCAGCTTTTGGGGTCCATTACAGGGGGTAGAACTGCGGCTCAACCACCCAGTATCGGACAAGCCTTACAGATGAATGACCTGACCGGCGCGGCTGCTTTCCAGCGCGGCGTCGATGATTCGCATGTTGACCAAGCCTTCAGCGCCGCCCGGATTCGGCGTCTTGCCCGCGCGAATGCTTTCGATGAAATGCCCCATCTGCCGATCGTACATGATTTGCGGGCACTGCTCCTCGCGGGCGGGCGGATAGCCGGGATCGACTTTCTCGACCGTCTGCGCCGCCCGATCGGGTATTTCCAGTCGCGTAGGGAAAAGCTGGGCGAAGGCTTTGCTCCCATAGAGTTGGGTGCAGGCTTCGGGACCGTCCGCATGGGGCCACCACCAACCCGATTCGACGACGGACGCCGCGCCGCCCTCCCAGTTTATCCAGATCGTCCCGCTGTCATCGACATCATAATCGGTGTAATCGGTCGAGATCTTGGCGTATACGCTGAGCGGCTGCGGATCGCCCAGAAAATAGCGCGCGACATCAATCGCATGGATGCCCATGTCGGCCAGGGCGCCGCCGCCGGCATAGCGCGCCTCAACGAACCAACCGTCCGGTCCCCAATTGACGTGCACGCCGTAACCTTTTGTGCGCAGAATCTTGCCCAGCATCCCCTCATCAATCTTTGTCTTAATCCAGTTGACTTCTTCGTCAAAGCGCCAGCAATGCGCCACCATCAGTCTAGCGCCCGACTTTTCGCTTGCGCGCCGCATCCGCTCCGCATCGGCGCTGTTCATCGCCATCGGCTTTTCCACCATGACGTGCAGGCCCGCTTCCAATGCGGCGATCGCCTGGGGCGCGTGCAGATAATTGGGCGTGCTGACGACCAGGACATCGACCTCGCCGGCGCTCAGCAAGTCTTCTACGGTCGCGTACTGCCGCGCGATGCCGAACTGCGCCGCGTAGGTCGCCATCGACTCGGGCTTGTGATTGACCACGGCGACCAACTCGACGCCTTCGATGCTCTGCGCCGCTCGCGCATGGACCTGCGAGATATGTCCAGTGCCGCTGAAGGCGATTTTCAGGGTCATGCAGCCGCTCCCGCTGTCTGGCCTTATGGCGAACTGTTGCTCTTTCTGCTATCGTATCTGTCTTAACCGTACATTCAAGTGTTCGCGCTCCCGATCAGGGTGGGCGGGATGACAAGGACAAGACATGCGAGACAGCGCTGGCTTCACCACCATCTTTGGACGCAACCTCCTCGGCGAGCTGCCGAACTTCGCGCATCAGCCTTACCTGGTCGTCACCATGCCCGACCTCTGGGAGCTGTTCGCGCGTCATTTTGACGACAATCTGGCGGGACCGTATCTCGTCAGCACGATTGACGGGGACGAGTTGAAGGAAGAAGTTGGCAAGCTGCCGCCTTGCAATTGCATCATTGGGCTGGGGGGCGGGCAGGCGCTGGATGTCGCCAAGTATTTCGCCTGGTCGCTGCGGCTGCCGCTGTTTCAGGCGCCGACATCAATGTCGGTCAACGCCGCTTTTGGTCATCGCACCGGTTTGCGCTTCAGCGGCAATGTGCGCTATGTGGGCTGGGCGGTGCCGGAAGCGGTTTATGTCGATTTCGATGTGATTCAGAACGCGCCGCCGGCCGTCAACCGCAGCGGCATCTGCGAGATACTTTGTTACCACACTGGACACGCGGATTGGCGGCTGGCGCACGCGCGCGGCAAAACAGAAGACAAATGGCCCTACGACCAGGCGCTGGTCGATGAAGCGGCCGCGGTGATGGCGACGGTCTTGGACGCGCTGGACGATATCCGCGAGGTCAACGAGCAGGGCATCCGCACGCTGATGACAGCCAACCGCTGGGGCGGGGCGGCCTTTCATAACGCCGGCTGGAATCCCCGTCATATCGAAGGCGCCGATCACTTCCTCTTCTACGCGCTGGAATATTACACGGGGGTAAAATTCATTCACGGGCAGCCGGTTTGTCTGGGCATTTATGTCGGCTCGCTGCTGCACAATGACAAGCCGGCTGAGATGCTCGACGCCATCGTGCGGGCCGGCGTCGACATTCGGCCCGCGGCGATGGGCATCACTTGGGACGATGTGACGCACGCGCTGGTCAACATGCGTGAATTCGTGCGCCAGGCGGGCTTGTGGTATGGCATCTTCCATGAGGCCGAGATCGACGAAGCATTTGCCGCGCGCGTGCGGGCAGACGTTGAAGCGGCGTACGACGGCGCGACGCTCTAGCCCAAGAGTAGGCATCACTCTGACGACCGTCAGTGATAATGTTCAATCAATCTGAGGAGAAGAACATGTTTAAGAAAGCACTTGTATTGGTCCTGCTGCTGGTAATCTGTATCGTGCCTGCAGTGCAGGCAAACGGCGATCTGGACTGGATGCAGTTTGCCAGCAGCGAAATCACGATTCTCATGCCGGAGCATCCCGTCCTCGATGGCTTGCGCAGCGTCATGGACGACTTTGAAGCGGCGACAGGCATCACCGTCAATGTGGAGGCACTCGCGGAAAATCTCTATTTTGACCGTATGGAAGTCGCATTGCGAGCCGATGAAGGCGTGATGGATGTCTACATGGTGCCGATGGATTCGACCGCTTTCACGCAGTGGTCCAACGGCTTGATTCATCCGCTGACGCCCTTCCTCGAAGATGATCACATGACGGCGGCCGATTATGACTTTGGCGACTTCCCTGCCGGCTTCACCCAGGCGACGCAATACCCGCCCGGCGACATGGACGCGCAGGATTATGCCGTACCGGTGTCCTTCGAGGCCTATACGCTCTTCTGGAACCAGGACATCGTCGATGAGTATCTTGATGGCGCCATTCCCGATACCATGGGCGGCTTGATCGAAGCGGCGCAGAGCATCACGGACGCGAGCGGCGGAACGGTTGCAGGGGCGGTCATGCGCGGCATCCGTTCGCATACCATCATGGATACCGTCACCGGCATGGTCTTGAACAATTGGGGCGAAGCCGTGATGTCGCTGCCTTATAACGTTTGGTTCGATGGCGACTGGTCCAACCCCATTCTGACTGATGAGCGGGTCACGGCCGGCTTGTCGCATTACGCCGGCATGATGTCGGCTGGTCCCATAAACGTGCAGTCGCTTGACTGGCCCGATGCCAGCCTGCTCTTCCAGCAGGGACGGGCTGGCTTCTTCATCGACGCCAGCCTCTTCGGCCCTGGATTTGAAGATCCGGAAGCCTCGGCGGTGGCCGGCAAGACCGGTTACGCGGTTATGCCGCCAGTTGAAGCGAGCGGCGCTTCCTGGACGGGCCACTGGATGTGGGGCATCGGCATACCGGCCAACGCCCAAAATCCAGAAGCGGCCTGGTATTTCATCCAATGGATGACCAGCAAGGATGTCGAGCCAGTCATCGGCGCCTATCACGGCGGCGCGGCGCGTGTTTCGACCTGGGACAAAGCCGAGTATGTCGACGCGCTGAATCCGCTTTATGTCGACACGGTGCTGGAAGCGATGCAAACGTCGCGCACGACGGTCGTATTCCGCGAAGGCTGGAGCGAATACGCCCTCGTTATCGTGGATGCGATTCAGGATATGTATGGCGGCATGGCGCCGGCCGACGCCACTGCGAAAGCTCGGCAGCGCATCCTGGATATGGATGGGTAATCCAACCCCAGCCTTCCGTTATATGGATTGCGGGCGACCCACTGGGTCGCCCCTACAATTCGAATCAGGTTTGTAGGGGTCAGCCATTGGCTGACCCGCTTTCATAATGGTTTGAGACTTTCATGCCCTCAGCCCGCAGCAACCGAGCCGCGTATTTCCTGATCGCGCCGGCCATTCTCATCCTCGCGGCCACCTCGCTGTATCCGGCGATTTTCTCCTTTGCGCTCAGCTTCTTCAACTGGAATTGGGGCCTCCAGTTCGACTTCGTTGGCGCCCGCAATTATCTTGATCTATTTCGCAGCGCCGAGTTTTGGCAGGTGCTGTATCAGACTTTTGTCTTTGCTGTCGTCGCGACCATATTAGAACTTGTTCTCGGCATCGGTCTCGCCGTCGTTGTCGACCGCCTCAGATTCGGCGCGAGCATTATTCGCACGCTGTTGCTGACGCCGCTGATGGTCTCCGGCATTATCGTGGCGCTGATGTCCAAGATTGTGCTTGATCCAATGCTCGGGATCGTCAATTACGTGCTGATTTCGCTGGGCTTCCCGCCTTCCCCATTCTTCGGCACGACCGCTACCGCCATGGGCACGGTGAT
This sequence comes from Chloroflexota bacterium, assembly GCA_026707225.1. Lineage (GTDB taxonomy): Bacteria > Chloroflexota > Anaerolineae > Aggregatilineales > Phototrophicaceae > UBA6055. Next base: position 13,706 of record JAPOXG010000093.1, on the reverse strand, counting down.
CATGGTCGATGCCTGGTGGCAGACCGCCTTTGTCTTCATCATTGTGCTGGCCGGATTGCAAAGCCTGCCGCAAGAGCCGATTGAGGCGGCGCGCGTGGATGGCGCTGGCAGCCTGCAGACCTTGTTCCGCGTCAAGCTGCCGATGCTGCGCCCGGTGCTATTCACCATCCTGATTTTCCGCACCATCGATACGCTAAAGGTCTTCGATATCATCTTCGGTACAACCGGCGGCGGACCCCAGATCGCCACCGAAGTCATGCAGACGCTGGCTTATCGCAAAGCATTCAGCTTCCTGCAAATGAGCGAAGCCATGACGGTGATGGTCATTTTCTCTGTCATCGTCTTGGCGATCAGTCTTGTCTATATGCGCCTTGAAGAACGCATGGAGCGGGATTAGCCGCGATGGTCATGCATGCCCGGCGCGACCAAATGGAGCGGCTGCTGGCTTATCTAATTTCGCTGGCGGCGATCTTGCTCACGCTATTCCCCATCGTCTGGCTGCTGAGCGTTTCGTTGAAGACACAGCGCGATGCCTTTGCCATGCCGCCGAAGCTGATCTTTGAGCCGATTGCCGATCATTTTCTCGGCTTGCTGGAGCGGCCCGGTTTTGTCGAAGCCTTCCTGAACTCGGTCTATGTCACCGCGCTCGGCGTCCTCATCGCCATCGTTATCGCCGTCTTCGCCTCCTACGGCATCCACCGTTTCCGATTCCGCGGCAAGAAGCTCTTCGGCATTTGGCTGCTGCTTGCCTATATGCTGCCAGAGTTTCTTTTCATCATCCCGATGTATGTGCTCTATCAGCGCATCGGTTGGTACGACAGTCATATCGGTTTGGCGCTGGTGTATCAGGTGCATGCGCTGCCCTTCGCCGTCTGGCTGATCCGCAGCTTCTTCAAAGAGGTGCCGGCTGAATTGGACGATGCGGCGCGCATTGATGGCAGCGGACATTTGAAGACGCTGCGTTATGTCTATATTCCGCTGGCGGCGCCGGGTATCTCGGCCACCGCCATTCTCACCGCCATTTGGATCTGGAACGAATTGACCATCGCCCTCTCGTTGACCTTCGGCGATGCGCAGACTATTACGGTGGCGGTGGCTTCATTTCGCGGGTATACGTCGATCAACTGGGGTCAAATGGCGGCGGCATCCATCGTCGCTATCGTGCCGATGCTGGTCTTTTCGATATTCGCGCAGAAGTATATCGTCAAGGGTCTGACGCTGGGCTCTCTCAAAGGCTAGCGCGGGCTGTAGGCAGCAGTCCGTTCGAGGACAAACTGATATAGAATTAGTTGACAGACGACAATTCGCCTCACATTTCGCATTTTTTTGTCACCCCTCCCTAATGCTTTGGGTAGCGTGGACATTAACCTACGGGAGGGGCCGGGGGTGGGGTTGAACAAGGAGTTTCGCCATGCCAAAGCTCGCTATCCATGGCGGTTCACCCGCCAAGACTAAGCCCTTTCCCGTCTGGCCCATCTTCGACGAGCGCGAACGCCAGGCGCTCAACGAAGTGCTGGAGAGCCGCGTCTGGTGGCGGACGCCGGGCACGAAGACGATTGCCTTTGAGCGCGAATTCGCCGCCTATCATGAGGCGAGACACGGCATCGCCGTCACCAATGGCACGCACGCGCTTGAAGTCGCCCTGGCGGCCATGGGCATCGGCGCGGGCGATGAGGTCATCGTGCCCAACGCCACCTTTGTCGCCACTGCCAGCGCTGTTCTCTTCGCTGGCGCCTTGCCCGTCCTGGTAGATGTCCGCTCTGACAGCTACTGCATTGACCCCGAACTGGCGGAAGCGGCAATCACGGAGAATACGAAGGCGATCATCGCTGTGCACATGGGCGGACGGCCGGCCGACCTCGATCAGTTGACGGCGGTGGCTGAAAAGCGTGGCTTGATGCTGCTGGAAGACGCGGCGCATGCCCACGGCAGCGAATGGCGCGGGCGCAAGGTGGGCGCCTTTGGCGTCGGCGGCGCCTTCAGCTTTCAAGCGAGCAAGACGATGACGGCCGGCGAGGGCGGCATGATCATCAGCGACGATGACGACTTTGAGCGGCTGGCGCGCGCGACCCACGATTGCGGCCGCCTGCCCGGCAAATGGTTCTATGACCACTTCGTTTACGGCTCGAATTATCGCCTGAGTGAATGGCAGGGCGCGGTTCTGCTGGCGCAGCTTTCGCGGCTCGATGAGCAGACGGCGCGCCGCCACGCAAACGGTCGCGCCCTCGACGGCCTGCTGAGCGAGATCCCCGGCGTCACGCCGCAGTCTCACGACAGTCGCATTACGCGCAACGGCCAATACGCTTACATTTTCCACTATAACAAGCGCGCCTTCGCCGGCGTCGATACCGACCGTTTTGTTGAGGCTCTCGAAGCCGAGGGCATCCCAACGCAAGCGCCCTATCCGCCGCTGCACCAGCTCGATGTGTTCATCAGCGGTGCCTATCGGGAACGTCTCAGCGGCGCGCAGGCGGCGGCCAGTCATGATTTTCTCAGTGACGTATTTCCCAACTCGCAGCGCGAAGCTTGGGAGACCGTCTGGATCACGCAGAACGCGCTCCTCGGCGATGAAGAAGATATGCGCGAAATTGCGGACGCCATCGGCAAGATCGGCGAACACGCCCGCGACCTGCTTTGAGCGCTTTGAAAAGCAGCCACTCGCAAGTGATGCCATGCGTCGTATAGACTGACGATTTGGTACGGCGGTTGATTATTAGGGGCGAGCCATCGGGTCGCCCTAGGCCTGCATTTGCATTTGAGGGCGACACAAGTGTCGCCCCTACATTTACGTAATCCTGCGACACCGTCTTCAATTGCGAATCCGCATTTCACCGTTCCCGGTGTGATGGCCGGTTGTGGATTGCGGTACAATCCGAGCGTCACAAATCATATTGTTTGAAAGGGAAACGAAATGAGAGTCCTGATCATGTGCGATATGGAGGGCGTCAGCGGCATCGTCACCTGGGATCAGGTGGGCGGCGGCAAGGCGGGCTACCCGGAAGGCCGCGAACTCTATACAGCCGAGGTGAATGCGGCGGTGCGCGGCGCTGCCCGGGCGGGCGCGACCGAGATCATCGTCATCGATGGCCACAATGCGGGTGGCGATTGGCGCTACAATTCGCTGCTCAAAGGCATGCTCGATCCCGCTTGCGATTATGTTGCGCATCATACTTGGACGCATTATAGGGAGCCGCTGGAACAAGGCGCGGATGCTTGCCTCATGGTTGGCTATCACGCGCGCAACAATACGCCGGATGGCGTCTTGAATCATACCATCTCCTTTTCGCAATGCCGTAATCTGTGGTTCAACAATGATCTCGTGGGCGAGATCGGCGTCAACGCCGCTCTTTGCGGTCATTATGGCTGTCCTGTGCTGATGGTTACCGGCGACGTGGCCGCCTGCCGCGAAGCCACGGAGCTGATTGGCGCCGGTCTGAAGACAGTGGCGGTCAAGCGCGGGCTCTCGAAATTCTCCGCGCGCCAGATCGCGCCGCAACGCGCCCGCACAATGATTGAAGCCTGCGCCTATGAGGCGCTGCAGGATCTAAATGCGGTAGCGCCCTACGTGCCGTCATCGCCGGTGACGATCACCGCAGAATTCGGGCACACGGACGTGATGATGGCTTATACGCCGCGCCACGACGTCGAGTTGGACCTGCCGGCGGAAAAAGTCATTGGCCGCGGGGATACCTGGTTGGAAGCCTGGGACAAGATCTGGCCCTGGGAGAACATGCCCGTTCAATGAGGCAAATCCGCCGGGGCGAGCGGCATCACCTTTACGACAGTTGTTGCGGCCTATTAATCGGACTAGCGCCAATCCTCGCTCTTGACGGGGAGCGATGCGAAATCTGCGTCGGCTGTTACTACAGTGGCGTCCAAGCGCTGAGCTAAGGAGGCGATCAGCAGATCAACATCGGAGAATTGCCGCCCCTGGTTGCGCATGGCAGCCCAGAGTCGCGCTGGCTCCTGCCAGTCGTCCGTTGAGAGCGCCAGATGTTTCATGAGAGGACTGATCTCGTCGCGGAAAAATTGCAATTTGCGCGCGGCGTAGACTTTGTGCAAGCCGCGCGAGACTTCATATCGTACTGGATCGCATAAACCCAGAATATGCCCTGCTTCGCCGGCCTCGGTCAAGCGCGCAATCACCCGCGGGTGACGTCGAATGCGATCAGCTATGACGTTCGTGTCCAGAATATAGGTCACTGGGTCCATTCGGACTCATCCCAGGCTTCAATAAAGTCTTCCGTCATCGCCGCGGTCATCTCATTCACTTGTTCAAGAGATAAGCCATCGCCAAGCGCATCGAAAGCCACATTGAGTCGCCGCGTCTTTTCCTCCGGAGTCATAGAAGCCTCCTCTTCTGGGAGTTGGTTAATGTGCCAGCGCAAGAGCCGGCGTTCTTCGTCGCTCAGTTCGGCGACTGCGCGGATAATCTCGTCAAATACCACATTGACCTCCTGCTGGCGAAACGCCGAACCCCGACTAAAGCGATGCGTTTCCATCCATATTATAAACCAGGTGTTCCCAGTGTTTACACCGCTCGTAAATTTGCCATGTCTTCACCCTCTTTCTGTGGCGGATTTACTCCGAGCGAGTAAACTTAAGCCAGATGCTTTCTCGACGGAGGAGAGTATCGGCAGTCTGTCCCGTTTGTTCAGCGTTTCTTGAAAGGAAGTGTTCAATGAAAGCTAGACTGATATTCGTACTCTTGGTATTCGCTCTCGCGTTTTCCAGCGTTGCCGCGATGTCGCATGACCCAATCGAAGATTGGGCGGCTGGCATCAAGGAAGCCTACGGCGGCACGGAAATCACCGTGGCCGTGGCTTCGCATCCTTCGATTGAAGCCTTCAAAACGATGATCCCGCGTTTCGAGGAATTGACCGGCATCTCGGTCACGCTCGACGAAATGGAAGAGGGCCAGCTCAGCCAGCGGCGCTTGCTGGAAGTCTCAGCCGAATCGGCCAGCTATGACGCGATGATGACGGCCATTGAATGGAACGCGCAGGTGGCGCAAAGTGGTTACGCTACGCCGCTGGAGCCTTGGATTGAATCCGACATCACGCCCGACTGGTTCAATTACGAAGATATTTTGCAAGCCTATCGCGACATGTTCCTCTGGGAAGATGGCATGCACTACGGCATCCCCTTCGCCGGCGAGACCGTCTTCATGTTCTATCGCGAAGATCTGCTGGAGGAGCATGGCATTGCCGTGCCGACCACCTACGCCGACGTGATGGAAGCGGCGAAATACTTCAGCGAAAATGTCGATGGCGTGGACGGCATCTCCTATCGCGCCCGTCTCGGTTGGGAATTCACCTATATGTGGTCGATCTTCCTGGCGCCCTTCGGCGGCATGATGGTCGATCCGGAAACGGGCGATGTCGCGCTTGATTCACCCGGCACGATCGCCTCGCTGGAATATGTGCGCGATCTATGGCAGTACGGTCCGGTCGGCGTCGAATCCTTCTCCTTCCCCGAAGCTTGGGACGCCTTCATGCTCGGCCGCGCCGCCATCATGATCGAGGCATCGGCGGCCGCGCCGGAAGTGGAGAACCCCGATAAGTCCCTGGTCGCCGGGATGACGGGATACAGCAAGCTGCCCGCCGGTCCCGCCGGCGCTTATTCGGGTGTTTGGGGCTGGTCCTTCGCGATGATGGACGACTCGGAAGTGAAAGAAGCGACCTGGGCTTTCATCACATATCTGACGAGCGAAGGCTTGCAAGCCGACTACCTGGCCAACGGCGGCATCGTCTCGCGCCAATCGGCTTTGGGCGATCCCGATTTGCAAGCGGCGAATCCCTACTACCAGGCGACGCTGGACGCGCTGGGTCAAGCGGCGGACTTGGGCGCGGCTGGCTTGGCGGTCGTGCTGCCTTCGCCGAAGTGGAGCCAAGTCAGCAGCATTATGGGGACGGAAGGCGGCCGCGCCTTTATCGGAGAAATCACGGTCGAAGAAGCCGTCGCCAGCATGCAGGCGCAGGTTTCCGAAGTCCTTGCCGAATAGCGGGCTGCATATTCAACGGGTCAGCCAATGGCGTCGGTCTGCGTCGGCGGTCTGTGTCGGAGGTCTGTGTCTACGCGACCGACGCGACCTGACCTGTACACCAGCTTGAAGCATTTGTAGGGGCGGCTCGCTGAGTCGCCCGCAAACCGACCCTTTGTGAAAAACCGGTCTGTGATGGCGGCGACGACCATAGATCAGAAACCAAGCAGGCGCCGACCACCCTGGCTGGCGCCGGCTTTGCTTATCGTCCCGGCTTTTTTGGTGGTCTTCGCGCTGGCCGCCTACAGCGCCGTTTGGCTGCTGCAGTTGAGCATGGTCAAGCTGACCTTCGGCGATCCTTTCCGCACCGCCGAGTGGGTGGGCTTGGAGAATTATAACTGGCTGCTCTTCAACGAGTTCACCACCTTCTGGGCTTCGCTGCGGGTGACCGCGGTCTACGTCCTAGGGACGCTCGTTCCCGAGTTGGTCATCGGCTTCCTGATCGCGCTGCTGCTCAACCGAAAGATGCGCGGCAATTCGATATTCACCGCGGCGCTGATCATCCCCATGGTGCTGATGCCGTCTATGGTGGGCATGGTGGGCCGCTTGTATTTCTCACCGTATGGCTTGATCAATTACTTCATCGAGTCGCTCACCGGCATTCGACACAATTGGTACGGCGCTGACCTGGCGCTCTGGGCGGCGGTGCTGGTGGATATCTGGGAATGGACGCCCTTCTTCATCTTGATATTGCTGGCCGGCTTGCAGACATTGCCCATCGAGCCGTATGAAGCAGCGCGCGTCGATGGCGCTTCCCGCCTGCAAGCCTTCGTGCATCTCACCTTGCCGCTCATGCTGCCGCTGATCATGACCACGCTGATTCTGCGTCTGATGGATGTGCTGCGCCTTTTCGATGTGATATTTGTCATGTTTGGCGGCGGACCGGGCACGTCGACCACGACCTTGCCACTCTATATTTATCGCACGACCTTGATCCAGCGCGATGTGGGGCGCGGCTCCGCAGCCAGCGTCATGCTGATCATCATCATCGTCTCGCTGACGGTCATCCTGATCAAGCTGCGCGACCGCATCCGCTACGAGGCTTAGGCTTATGAAGCTGGGAAATTTGCGCGCGCTGCTGGGCTCCCGCTTTTTGGATCTGCTGACGATAGGCGTGGTCGCCGCCTTTCTCTTCCCCTATCTCTTCATGGTGAGTTCAGCCTTCAAGACGCGCCTGGACACATTTGCCTATCCGCCGATTTTCTGGGGGTTCACCCCGACGCTGGAGCACTTCGAGAATATTTTCAGCGACATGAATATCCTCTATTATATGAAGAACAGCACCATCATCGCCGTCTGCAGCACGTTATTGACCATTCTCATTTCCATCCCGGCGACATACAGTTTCGCGCGTTTTCGCTTCCACTACAAAGAAGGCGTCGCCTACGGTTTTCTGTTCTTGCAGATGGTGCCGGGCATCTCCATCGTCTTCGCTTTGTTTTTCATCGCCGGCTCGCTGAACCTGTCTGATACGCATATTTTCCTGATCGTGGTTTATCTTTTGTGGAATGTGCCTTACGCCATTTGGATGATGCGCGGCTTCGTTGAGGGCATACCGGTGGAATTGGAAGAATCGGCGATGGTGGATGGCGCCTCGCGCTTCAAGGCTTTTCGTTTGATCACGCTGCCGCTGATGGCGGGCGGCATCGCCGCGACGGCGATCCTCATATTCATCGGCGTTTGGAATGAGTTCAGCGTCGCCTTCTTCTTGACGTCGACCGAAGCGCGCACGATGCCGACGACGATCGCCTTCTTCATGACCCACTCCGGCATCAAATGGGGGCCGATGTTCGCCACCGCCACCATCGGCACGCTGCCGGTGGTGATTTTCGCGCTGCTCGTGCGCCGTTATTTCATTTCGGCTTTGACCTTTGGCGCGGTGAAAGGGTAGGGGGCCAACCAACCGCCTGTAGGGGCGAGGCTTGCCTCGCCCACGCATCGCAGACCTTTGCGCAATTTAGGGCGACACAAGTGTCGCCCCTACAGATTTCGATTTGACGGGATTCGTCGGGGCAGGGGATTCAAAGGACGCAGAGAGGGGCAGGAGAAACAACATGCGCTACGACCAAATTGACCAAGCCATCGAAACGCACCGAGATGAGGCGCTGGAGCTGCTGCAGGAGTTGGTGCGAATCCCCTCGCTGGAAGGGGCGGAAAAGCCTTGCATCGATTTGCTGGAGCGGCGGCTGCGGGCGATGAATCTGGACGTGGACCGCTGGACGCCGGATGATGATGAGTTGGCGGCGCACCCGGCTTATGTGCCGACCGGCTGGTCTTACGCCGAGCGCCCCAACGTGGTCGGCATCTACCGCGGCGCCGGTGGCGGCAAGTCGCTGAAGCTCAATGGGCATGTCGATGTCGTGCCGATCGGACCGCCCGAATTGTGGGAGCACGGACCCTGGAGCGGCAAATTCATCGATGGCAAGGTCTATGGCCGCGGCAGCGCCGATATGAAGGGCGGCGTCGTCAGCAATGTGCTCACCGTGCTCGCGCTGCAAACGGCGGGCATCCAACTGGCGGGCGACCTGATCGTCGATTGCGTCGTCGATGAAGAGGCCGGCGGCAATGGCACCTTGGCGACCGTCTTGCGCGGGCACAACGCCGACGCCTGCATCTTCACGGAGCCGACGGGCATGGAGCGCCTTTCGGTCTCCAACCGCGGCGCGCAATTCTTTCGCATCACCGTGCCGGGCGAAGAGGGCGGCATCGAATACAAGCATGAGCTGACCAACCCCATCAGCAAAGCCTTCGAGGTCTTTCACGCCGTCGAAGCCTATTCCATCATGCGCGAGTCGGTCGTCTCGCATCCGCTGTACGACAATGCCTACAACACCAAAGTACCGACCGGCGTCTGCAAGATACAAGCTGGTGAATGGCCCTCGACCGTCGCTTCGCAAGCGGTGCTGGAAGGCTCGATCGAATGCCTGCCCGGTGAAGACATCCATCAAATCAAAGCCGACTTCAAAGCCTTTATCCTCGAGTGGTCGCAAAAAGACCCCTGGTTTCAGGATCATCCGCTGCAGATCGAGTGGTTCGGTCTATGGTTTGACGCCGCTGAAATCGACCCGAATCATGCGATGGTGCATACGCTGAAAGCGGCGGCCAAGTCGGTCACCGGGCGGGAGGCGCAGGTGGACGGCGCGGGCGGCTGCGATCTGCGCCTGCCGGTGCTCTACGGGAACACGCCTTCCGTGCTCTTCGGTCCCTCTGGCGCCATGATCCATAGCACCGATGAGTATATCGAATTTGAGCAGGTCATCGATTGCGCTCGCGTCTTGGCGCGCATGGCGGTTGACTGGTGCGGCGTCGCCAACTAATGGAGGCCGAACATGACCCATTGGTGGGATGAACAGATCCGCGCCGTCACGCTGGAATTCCCGGCGGCTGATGTGGCGACCATTGATGTCAAGGGCATCGTTGACGAAACCCACCGCGGCGATGCCAATACGCTGGTCGTTTTCTCCACCGGCTATTATCCCGGCGGCAGCGCCTTTTATCAGAGCGAGATCGCGCCGCATTATCCGGGCTTGGGCCAGCGCGACCTGCTGGCGGAGTCGATTGAAGCGGCTCATGCCAATGGTCAGAAAGTGGTCGCATATCTGGCGTCGATCTGGGGGAATCGCGATTTGTATTTCGCGCATCCTGATTGGGCGCAGCGCAAGGCGGACGGGCGGGTTACGGCTTGGGACGCGCACTACAATTCGGTGGCGATGGATCCCCTGAGCCCTTATCGCGATTATTTCGCTTCGATCGTGCGGGAAATCGCCGACAATTATGAGGTCGACGGCTTTTATTTTGACGAGCCGAGCTTCCAGAGTTGGTCTGCCAGCCGCGCTTGCCAGCACGCTTTCGAAACGGAATATGGCCTCCCTTTGCCGACTGAAGAGAAGTGGGACGACCCCGCCTTCCAAGCCTTCCTGAGCTGGCGTTATCAGCAGATCGCCGAGTGGCGCCGCTCGCTATATAGCAATGCCAAGCGCCCAGACCGCTGCGTCTTCTTTCAGGGCGCCTTTCCGTTGGGGGTTTTGCGCGCTGAGTCCCCCCCCGTCTCCGGGGCGCCGCGGCTGCCTTCTTATTATCGAGAACGCTTCGGCGTCTCCTGGCATGTGCCGCTGGCGCACGCCGATGATATGGCGCAAACGGCGGAAACTGGCGACATCGTCCACATGGAGCTCTACCGCGCCAGCCTCGGCGAGCCGCTCTGGTGGTATGGGGTCGCCATGCGCCTTGTTCAGTCCATCGCCAAGGGCAAACAGACCCTCGTTTTGAGCATGATGGCGCAATCGCCCTTCGACCTCTACGGCCTGGGCGAAGCCGAATTACGGCTGTCGACTGCTGAGTTGCTGGCGAACCAGGCCTCGCTGCTCTTCGCCCGCTATTATCCCGACCAGGTGGATCAAGCGGCTTGGGATCAGGTCTATGACCGCTTCGCCGAAGCCAAGGCATTGGCGCCCTGCTTGATGAATCGGCGGAGCATCCCCTATGTCGCGCTGCTTTATTCTGGAACGACAGTGGAGCGCTTCGATTATCGTGAGGGCAAGCCGTCGCATATCGGCGAAATCAAGGGCTTCGCCAAAGCGCTGCTGGGTGAGAAGATCCTGTTTGACGTCATCACCGAAGCCGACCTCCGCGAGCGGCTTGGAGAGTACCGCGCGGTCATCATCCCCAACGCCAGCTGCCTGGCGGCGGAGAGCAAGGCGCTTCTGCGGCAGTTCATGGCCAACGGGGGCGGAATCATCGGCTCCTACGAGTGTGGCATGTACGACAGGACCGGCCAGCGCGCCAATGCCGACGACTTCGCTGAGACTTTCGGCCTAAGCTACACCGGCGAGCAATTGCCTTTTGAGCTGGATATCTATATGCGGATGACGCCGGATCATGACTTGCCGAGCGCGATCCCCCCGGGCAAGCGGATTCCAACCATGGGCATGCAAGTTGCCGTGGCGCCGGCTGGCGCTCGCCCGGTCGCGCATGTGCAAGGCGCGTCCGAAGTGCATTACGGACCGCTGGGCGACGAAACCGGACCGCCCGCGGTATTGACCCATCAAGCGGGCGCGGGACGCAGCGTCTACTTCGCGACGCCAATCGGGGTTCGCTACCTGGAATTCGGCATCCGCGATTTTCGCCGACTGATCGCCGATGCGCTGCTATGGACGGCGCAATCGGCAGCCCCGGTTCGCGTGATCGGCGCCGGCGATACGCTCGCGCTAACGGCTTTTCGCCAGGGCGAGCGGACCTTGATTCATCTGGTCAATAGTGTCCGGGGCGAGACGAGGCTGCCGATTAACGAGACGATTCCGAGCTTTGATGTTAGGGTCGAAGTCGAGGTGAATGCGCCGGTGTCTGCGGTGAGCGCGCTCGGTGATGAGACCGAGCTGACTTGGACGTCCACTGATAACACGCTGTCAATTGAATTGACCCAGGTTACCTATCACGCGCTTCTGGTCATTGAGTAGACTGCGCGTGGCGGCCGCGCGGCATGGATGAAGCCGAGCCGCGGCGCGAACTGCGGTACGATCGCTGGTCCTGATTCAGCGCAGGGAGGCAAGGTAATGAGAATCTTGATCATGTGCGACATGGAAGGCGTCAGCGGCATCGTCACCTGGGATCAGGTCGGCGGCGGCAAAGCCGGTTACGCGGAAGGACGCGCGCTCTACACAGCCGAGGTGAATGCGGCGGTGCGCGGCGCGGCGCGGGCGGGCGCGGCAGAAATCATCGTGATCGACGGCCACAACGCCGGCGGCGATTGGCGCTACAACTCCCTGCTCAAAGACGAGCTCGACCCGGCTTGCGAATATGTGGCGCACCATACCTGGACGGGTTACCGCGCCCCGCTGGAAGCGGGTGTGGATGCCTGCCTCATGGTCGGTTATCACGCGCGCAACAATGTTGTGGATGGCGTTCTGGCCCACACCATTTCGTCGGCGCAATGTCGCAATCTTTGGTTCAACGATGTGCTGGTCGGCGAGGTCGGCGTTAACGGGGCGCTCTGCGGTCACTATGGCTGCCCCGTGTTGCTGATCACCGGTGACGTCGCCGTCTGCCGTGAAGCGACCAACCTGTTCGGCGCCGGGCTGACTATGGTAGCGGTCAAGCGCGGGCTTTCAAAATATTCAGCGAGTCAAATCGCGCCCCAACGCGCGCGCGAAATGATCGAAGAGGGCGCGTATCAGGCGCTGCAGGATTTGAGCGCTGTCGCCCCTTATGTACCAGCATCGCCCGTAACCATTACCTACGAGTTTGGTCACTATGATACGATGATGAACTACGTGCCGCGCGCGGACGTTGAATTGGATCAGCCGGCGATGAAGCTAATCAGCCGCGCTGACACTTGGCTTGAAGCATGGGACAAAATCTGGCCCGTCTAAGCCGCCGCCACCTCATCCAGCGCCTGCAATTCGGCTTCATGCTCCTCCAGCCACTGGATGGCCGCCATCGCCGCGGATGTGCCTTGGCCGACGGATGTCGCCACCTGCCGCCAGATCTCATCTTGAATCTCGCCGGCGGCGAAGACGCCCTCGACATTGGTGCGATAGCGCTGATCGGTGATGATATAGCCGTTCTCATTCAGCGCGATCTGGTCGCCAAAGACCGCGTTATTGGGGTCATGCCCGATGAAGATGAAGACGCCGTCGGTCGGATGCAGGGTCTCTTCGCCAGTGACGGTGTCTATCAGCCGCACCGCATTGACGCCGCCATCCTCGCCGCCCAGGATCTCCTCCACCACCGCGTTCCAGGTGAAGCTGATCTTCTCGTTCTTGAAGGCGCGCGTCTGCAACTGAATACCAGCGCGCAGCTCGTCGCGGCGGTGAATGACGTTGACGCTGTTGGCGAAGCGCGTCAGAAAGATGCCTTCTTCCAGCGCCGAATCGCCGCCGCCGACCACGACAATATCCTTGCCGCGGAAGAAGAAGCCATCGCAAGTGCCGCAATAGCTGACGCCGGCGCCGGTGTGCGCTTCTTCGCCCGGCACGCCCAGCTTGCGCGGGTCGGCGCCGATGGTGATGATGACGGCGTCCGCCAGGTATTCTTCGCCCATGGTCTTGATATGGAAGGGCGAGCCATTGCTGAAGTCGACGCTCTCGACCAGGTCGAATTCAACTTTAGCGCCGAAGTTCTCGGCGTGCTCCTTCATGCGTTCGACCAATTCGGGCCCGCTCAAGCCATCGGGGAAGCCGGGATAATTTTCGATCTCGTGCGTAATGGCGACCTGCCCCCCGAGCTGCGCCCCGGCGATGACCACGGGCGCCAGCTGGGCGCGGGCGGTGTAGAGGGCGGCGGTCAAGCCAGCCGGTCCCGAGCCAATGATGACAACGCGTTCCTTCTTCATGGGTTCTGCCTCGTTCTCAGTTCTTTGCGTCGTTAAAGAATGGCTACAAAAAGAGGCTTATTCCAAGGCGGCGAAGTCAAAGTATTCCAGCGCCTTTTCCTGCCGGATGACCGCCACCAGCGCTTCGAACTCTTCGCGGCAGTCGCCCCAGTAGCGCATGAACTTCTGCATTTCGGGCCAGATCTCGTTCAGGTCGGCGCCGTTCGCCACTTGCTCGGCCAGCCGCGTGATATTCTCGCAGCAGTCGTTACAGTCCATCTTGATGAGCGATTCATCGGCTGGGGCGTTGGCGATGAAGTCGATCAGTTTGTCCAGTTGGTCGCCATCGTGTTG
>JAPOXG010000116.1 GCA_026707225.1 Chloroflexota bacterium | reverse complement strand
CCTACCCCTCCCCAGCGCCAACCTCCGCCAGCGACGGCAAGCCAAAGGCGCTGCGAATCTGATCCTCGATCATATCCGACATCCGCCCGTTGCTCTGCAAGAAGCCCTTGGCGTTCTCTCTGCCCTGCCCCAGCAACTCATCGGCGTAGCGGTAAAAGGCCCCCCGCTTGTCAATGATGCCGAGCTCGGTACCGATGTCGATGATCTCGCCCGATTTGCTGATGCCCTGGTTGAACATGATGTCGAACTCGCACTTCTTGAAGGGCGCGGCCACCTTGTTCTTTTTGATGGTGACGCGCGTGCGGTTGCCAACGACATCGCCGCTGTTTTTAACCTGCTGGACGCGGCGGATATCGATGCGCACGCTGGCGTAGAATTTCAGCGCCCGGCCGCCCGGCGTCGTCTCGGGGCTGCCGAACATCACGCCGACTTTCTCGCGCAATTGATTGGTGAAGATGACGCAGACGTTGGATTGCTTGATGGCGCCGGCCAGCTTGCGCAGCGCCTGGCTCATCAAGCGCGCCTGCAAGCCGACATGCGAATCGCCCATTTCGCCTTCAATCTCGGCGCGGGGCACGAGCGCGGCCACGCTGTCGACGATGATGACATCCAGCGCGCCCGAACGTACTAGATGCTCGGTGATCTCCAGCGCCTGCTCGCCAGTATCGGGTTGCGAAACATAGAGCTGCTGGATATCAACGCCGATCTTCTCGGCATAGGCCGGGTCGAGAGCGTGCTCCATATCGATGAAGGCGCAGATGCCGCCCGCTTTCTGCGCTTCAGCCGCGACATGCAGGCAGAGCGTGGTCTTGCCCGAGCTCTCGGGACCGTAGATTTCGGTGATGCGCCCGCGCGGCAGGCCGCCCACGCCGAGTGATATATCGATGCCGAGCGAGCCGGTCGGGATCGTCTCGATCTGAAGGTGATTGCCCGCGCCCAGGTTGAAAATGGTGCCATCGCCGTAGCGCATGGTGATATCAGTTAAAGTCGCGTCCAGCGCCTTTTGCCTGGCTTGATGATCCTGACTGTCGATGATCTGTGTTTCTTTAATTGCCCGTCTCGCCTTTGCCATCGCCCTCGTCTCGCTTTATCTAGGAGTGTCTGCAAGTGTAGTGCTTTTGCCCGCGTTCCGCTATTTCCGCAAGGATAGCACTGTTGTTCTAAAGGCGCAAGTCGAAAGAAGTCGTCATTTTCGCGGCTTTCAGTTGGAAGAGAAAGATGCTGTTACCTCTGCGTTCGAGACTCTCAAGCAAATGGGGTGTTCGCTAGCGGAAGCATTAATGTTTTCTCGTCCAGCCCGGTGATGTGAACGTTTTCGTAATCGCAGGACAAAAGTGTTATAGTCTAAAGTAGAATGTGGTTCAATCGAAATGTTCCAATAGACCGCAAGAGGAGATCACCATGAGACGCTTCAAGTTTTTGCTCGTTTTGCTACTCGTGTTTTCGGCTGTTGTGGCGCTTGCCCAGGACTCTGAAACAATCGTCATACGCGGCTTCGGCAATGTCAGCACCTTCAATCCAGTGTTAAGCAGCGATGGCGCCTCGTTCCAAGCCTACAGCTTGTTGTGGCCCAAGCCCTACGAAATCGACCCGATGTCTTATGATCCAATTCCAGGGCTGACAACCTGGGAAGCCGCCGACGATGGGCTGTCCTACACCTTCCACATTCGCGATGACGCGAATTGGAGCGATGGCGTGCCGATCACTTCGCATGACATGAAATTTGTCGTTGACGCCATCAAGTCTCCGGAAGTGGGTTCGTGGCGCGCGGCCGATTTCGCCAATGTCGAAGGCGTCGAGGTTATTGACGACAAGACCTTCCGCGTGGTCTTGAGCGAGCCGGATTGCACGGTCTTCGCCGAATTGGGCGGGACTCGCCTCATGCCGGCGCATCGCTTCGAAGCCGACTTCAGCGATTTCAAAAATGGCGAGATCAGCACCAATCCGCTTGAGATCAGCGGCGGACCCTACGTCATGGACGCCTACGAGCCGGCCGAGTTCCAGAGCTATTACGCCAATCCCACCTGGTGGGGCGGCGATGTCGGCATCCCCTACCTGATCAATCGCAATGTCGGCTCGCACGAGTTGGCCGCGCAATCGCTGCAAGCTGGCGAGATTGATTACACCTATTTGCACGGCGATATCTTCGCCCAGATCGCCGATACCAGCAACTTGCAGTGGCAGATCTTCCCGCAAATGTCGGTCAAATTCATGAGTTTGAATTGGGCGGACCCGACCCAGCCGACGGCGGCATTTGACGCGGACGGCAATCGCCAGGACCAGCCGGCGCATCCGATCCTGACCGATGTCAATGTGCGCAAAGCGATCGCCATGGGCTACAACAAGTTCGACATCCTGGCAACGATGGGTGGCGATCAAGGCGGCACACGTCTGGTTGGCGCGGTCAATCCCTATCACGCCGCCGCCTACAATACCGACATTGAGCCCTATCCCTACGATCCAGAGGCCGCCATGCAACTCCTGGAAGAAGCCGGCTGGGTCGATGAAGACGGCGATGGCGTGCGCGAGAAAGACGGCCAACGTCTGACGCTCAACATCCCCTACAGCGATATCCTGACGATGTTCCCCACCACCACGCTTATCGCGCAGGATCAACTCAAGGACATCGGCGTTGAAGTCACTGTCGAACTGGTCGAATGGGCGAATTACCTGAGCACGGTTCTGTTCGGTCAGGAGCATGACGGCACTTCCATGAGCAACAGTGGCGGCACCGGCGGCGCGCCCGACCCCAACGACTTCATGGGCATCCTCAACAGTCGTCAAGACAATGGAGCGAACCCCGGCGGCAGCAACACGAGCTCCTATGTCAATCCGGAAGTCGATGATCTCATCGACCAAGCACGGACGCTGCCGGGTTGCGACCCGGTCGAGCGCGGCGAAATCTACAAAGAGATTCAGCGCATCAGCCACGAAGAAGTCGCCTACGACTGGACTTTCGTGCCCAACATCTGGCAGACGGCCACCAAGCGCGTTCAGGGTTTCGAGCCTACTGCGTTCTGGGTCTTCTATGGCTACACAGCCGACATTCACAAGTGGACGCTTGAGAGCTAGGTTTAGACCTCAAGTAGCTAGACAATGTAGGGGCGATCCATGGGGTCGCCCTTCTATTTGTGAAATTGTATTGGCTTGCTGTGGTCTGATTGTTTAGACTATGTATCGCCAGCCGGAAGCTTGCCCGAGAGGCTCAAGCCCTCCAGCAAACCCGCCATCCGCGCCTGTTCAGTTTCCACTTTTCTCAAGCGGTCATCCACGGACTGAAATCCTTTATCCATCTTGTCTTCGAGCCGCTTGATATCCGCCCGCAGCCACAAGAACAAGCCTGCTACCACAGCGATAATAATTGCAATCTGTTCCCAGCTCGCCATGCCTTCGCCTCAATGTCGACTATTCCGTTCGCTCATTATTGTATCGCGGTTGCGCAACTTTGCGAATAGCAGCCTGCGCTAGTTCCGCACCCGCTTAATCTTGATGCGCCCGTCAACTAGCTCGCGCTTCTGTATTTTTTTGCTCTCCGCGTCAAATGCCTCGCGCACCAAACGGTTCACATAGTCATTCAGTTCATCTTCGACCAGGTTCATCTCCTTGTGCCCGATATCTTTCTTGGCGCAGACCTCCTGAATTGCGTCCTGAAGTCGCGCCCGGTTGCCCGCGAGGCTCGCTTCGGATTCCGCTCTAGCCATCGCCTCGCCCAGGTACTTGGCTCGATATTTCACCTCGAAGCTCTTAAATTTCCGCAGCAAGTTCTTGCGCTTTATGCTAAGCAGAACGGCTTCAAGCATATATTCCTCCTTGTGGATTCCAGCCGCCGGCTGTCCAAAGGCTCATCCAGCATTCGCGCGGCATGAAGTTACTGCTGATACCGCCGCGGATCCAGCGCGTCGCGCAAGCCATCACCCACCAGGTAGAAGCAGAGCACCGTGATCATAATCAAGACGCCCGGCATGACAATCAGGTGCACGCCCGTCACCAGGTAGCTCCGCGAATCGGTCAGCATATTGCCCCAGGTCGGCGTCGGCGGCTGAATGCCCATGCCCAGATAGCTTAGTCCCGATTCGATCAGGATCAAATTGCCGGCGATGATGGTCATGGTGACCATAACGATCGAGAACACGTTGGGCAAAATGTGGAAGATGAGAATACGAAAGTCCGATGCGCCCGATGCCCGCGCCGCCAAGACATAATCCCGCTCTTTCAATGACAGCACTTCTCCGCGCACCAGTCGGCTCGTGCCCACCCAGCCAAGCGCCGCCAGCATAAACACCAGCACCTCGGTCGAAGGCTCCCACACCGCTGCTGCGATCAGCAAGAGGAATAGCGGCGGAATGGCGCTGAGCGTGTTGATGCCCCAGGAGATCAGATCGTCGACAGCCTTGCCATAATAACCGGCCAGCAATCCCAGGGTGATGCCGATGGTGACGGTCATCACACTCGCGAGGTAGGCAATGGTCAGCGAGACCCGCCCCCCGTAAATCAGCCGCAGCAGCTGGTCGCGCCCCAGCTGATCTGTACCCAGCACATAGCCGTCTTCGCCCGGGAGCTTGAAGCGATCTGGGATGCTCGTATCGTTCACTTCCAGCTCGAAAACACGTTCCAAGACTATCGGCGAAAGCGAGCAGACCAGCGTCGCCACCAGCAGAACGCCGATTGCAAAGACGGTGAGGCGGTCGCGCAGGATAAAGGCGAATGCGTCACGCCAGAACGAACGCGAGTGGCGGGGCAATGTCCCCTCACTGATATCAGCAATGATGTTCGCCTCTTTCGTCATACGTTGCCTATTCCAACCTGATGCGCGGATCGAGGACGACGTACATGAGATCGGAAAGCAGCACGCCGGCAATGAACATCAACGAGGCGATCACAACGGAACCCATAACGAGCGGATAATCGCGAGAAAAGACCGCGTCAATGATGAGCTTGCCCATCCCGGGCCATTGGAATACTTGCTCAATAATCACCGAACCCGCCAACAGTGTGCCGATTGACGGACCCAAGAAAGTCGCCACTGGCAGCAAGCCGTTACGCAGCGCATGACGAAACCAGATGGCTCTGGTCTGTAAGCCCTTGGCGTAAGCCGTTCGGACATAATCCTGTTGCAGCACTTCCAGTATCTGTGTTCGCGTGAAGCGGGAAATGAAGGCGATTGTGTTCAGCGAGAGCACCGAGACGGGCATGATCATGTGGCGAAGCGCGTCGCTGACGCTCTGGGGGCCGCGCTGCGTGATATTGCGCATGCCGCTGATCGGCAATAAATCGAGCTGCACGCCGAAGATGATAATCAGCAGCAAGCCAAGCCAAAAAGCCGGCACCGCATTGCCTATTACAGACAAAACGCGAATGAGCTGGTCAACCCAGGTGCGATGGAAAACCGCAGCCAACACACCCAAGCTGACGCCGATGGCATAACCAATAACAAGCGCAGCCACACCGAGCCTGAGCGTGGCCGGGATCCGCTGCACGATCAAATCCGTAACCGGGCGGCGCTGCTTGATCGACACTCCCAGATCCCCGCGCAGCAAACCACGTCTGTTGCCCGCGCTCTCGCCGAGGCCATCGCCATCAATATCGATCGTCGTCCAATCGTTGCCGACCAGCCAGTACAGGTATTGCAGCAGCGGCGCCTGATCGAGGCCAAGTTCTCGGCGCTGCGCCTCTATCGCTTCCGGCGACGGGTTTGGCGAAAAGGCGATCATCGCCACCGGGTCGCCGGGCGCCGAAAGAATGATCAAAAACGACAGGATTGTGACGCCGAAAAAGGTCGGGATCGCTTGCAGAAAGCGGCGCTGAAAATACTTGATCATTGGCTGCGCATGTTCAATTGCCGTTCATCACCGATTCTAGCGTCAGTTGGCGAAACTGCCAAAACCTTGCGCGGGCCAAGCCGACGAAATTGCCTTGCCGCCGCATTGTTAAAAGTGTGAAGCCGGATTAAAGAGATCGCAAATGCGCTTAACACAAGCCTATAACACCGTTAAAGCCCTGAACGCCCATTTTAACAGAATTCAACTAAGCTGATAGACGCGCGGGCGCCCCCGCGTTCCTCGACCCTGTTCTGACAATCGGGAGAAGTCAAATCAAATGTACAGAACCATCTGGCTATTGCTAATTGCCGCCTTCGCACCGCTCTGGGCGGGCGCTTCGGAGACGGACGTCGATCTGCCCGCTGTCGATCCACTGGAATATTTTGAAGGCGAGATCGTCACCGCCGGCAGCTCGACCGTCTTCCCGCTGAGCGAGCGCATGGCTGAGCTCTGGACTGACGAAGGCGGCGTCGCGCCGTCCATCGCGTCTATCGGTTCCGGCGCCGGCTTCGAGCGCTTCTGCGTCGAAGGCGAAACCGATATCAGCAATGCCTCGCGCGCTATCAAAGACAGCGAGCGCGAATCTTGCAAAGCCATCGGCAGGGACGCCATCGAGTTCCGCGTCGGCACCGATGCCCTGGCCGTCACGGTTTCGGCCGAGAACGACTTCGCCAGCGATGTCTCGCTGGAAGAGCTGGCGATGATCTTCAGCAGCGCCGACACCTGGTCCGATGTGCGCGCCGAATGGCCCAACGTGGCGATTCAGCGCTTCATCCCGGGCACCGACAGCGGCACCTTCGACTACTTCGTGGAAGAAGTCTTCGATGAAGACGAAGAGCCGATCCTCAGCGCCAACCCGCAGCTTTCCGAGGACGACAACGTGCTGGCGCAGGGCATCACCGGCAGCCCCTACGCCATCGGTTTCTTCGGCTATGCCTACTATGTCGAGAATCAGGACGCGCTGAACATCCTCAGCATCGAGGGCATTGAGGCGAACGCGCAGACCACCGATGACGGCAGCTATCCGCTGGCGCGCCCGCTGTACATCTACAGCGACGCCGGCATCATGGCGGAGAAACCGCAGGTCGCCGCCTTTATCAGCTTCTACTTGGGCAACGTGAATGACGAAGTCATTGATGTGGGCTACTTCCCGGCTTCAGCCAGCGCGCTTATCGCCGCCAAAGGCGCCTTTCGCGATGCGATGACCGAGATCTAGCGGCAACACTTCTAGCGGAATCTGAAGTGGCGAATCTGTGAGTCGCCCGCCGAAAGTAACGATCTGTAGGGGCGACCCTTGGGTCGCCCTAAACCGCGCGAGAGGAAAATCCAAGGCGAGACAAGGGGCGCGTAGGTCGCGTAGACACTGACCGCCGACACCGCCCGTCTCTCGCCCCAACACAGATTCGACTTTTCCTGATTATCACGCCACAGTGGACACATCACACCAGAGAGAACAATGCGCTACCAGCAGAAACACTCGACTCAAAATCTGGTTCAGAGCAGCCAGCGCCCCCTCAATCTGACGCATCAATTCAAGCTGCATGAGGCGGCTATACAAGTCGGCTTGTTCGCTTGCGGCTTGCTCTCTATATTCACCACGCTGGGCATCATCCTGGTTCTGGGCAAGGAATCGATCGCATTTTTCACCCGCGATCAATGGGTCAACAGCAATCGGCCGATCTTGAGCGACATGGACGAAGGGACCACCGTATTCGCGGTGGAGCCTGGCAAGGCGCTGGAAGCGGTGGGAGAGAGTGGCGTCATCCGCGTTGGCCAGGAAGTCATGGATGTCCTCGAATTTCAGAACAATCAGTTTGACATCGCGGTGGTGGGCACCGGCGGCGGATTCAAACGCTGGTGCGCGCTGGATGTCGAGCTTGCCGAGCTTGGGGTGAAACGACCGCAAATCGTCAATGCCAGCCGCCCGGCAAAGCAGAGCGAAATCGATCGCTGCCGCTCGGTTGGCATCAACCCGCTGTCCTTCCGCGTCGGCACGGACGCGTTGGCAATCGTTGTGAGCGCCGACAACGACTTCATCAGCGAGTTGAGCTTCGCTGAACTGCGACAGGTATTCGGCGCGGCGGAGCTATGGTCGGATCTGCGCGCGGATTGGCCCAAGGAAGCGATTCAGCTGGTCATCCCCGGCGAGGACAGCGGCACGTTCGACTTTTTCGTCGAAGCCCTGTTCGCCAAGGATCCGGCCGCGATGCTGGCAAAAGACCCGATCATGTCGGAAAACGATAATCAACTGGCGGGCAGCATTCATCGCAACCCATACGCCATTGGCTTCTTCGGATACGCCTACTATCTGGCGATCAGCGAAGACCTCAAAATCCTGGCGCTGAATGAGGTCGAGCCGTCCGCCGCGACCGTGCAAGACGGGAGCTACGCCCTATCGCGCCCGCTCTTCATCTACAGCGACGCCGACATCATGCGCGAACAGCCGCAGGTCACTGACTTCATTAGCTATTATCTCGATCGCGTCAAGGAAATCATTGTCGATGTCGGCTATTTCCAGGCTTCGCCCGAGGAACTGGCAAGGGCGCGCGGCGAGTGGCTAAGCGCGTCCGGCGCCGAGAACAGGCCATCGGTGACGGCGGCCGAAGTCTCCGGCTCGCTGATTGCCGCCGGCAGCTCGACCCTATTCCCGTTGACTGAGCGCATCGCTGATTTATTCGTCGGCGATGGCTACCTGCCGCGCTTTGAGGTGCGACGCGGCGTCCGCGGCGAGAACACGATTGCGCCCCACAGCGCCGGCGTGGCGGTGGAATACAATGACCGCCCGACGCTCCTAGAGTTTTTCACCAATACCCATTGGATCCCCGCCATTGGCGAATTCGGCGTCATCCCGCTGATCAACGCCACCTTGATGACGAGCGCCATCGCGATGCTGGTGGCGCTGCCCCTGGGCATTGGCGCGGCCATCTATCTCAGTGAATACGCCTCGCCCCGAGTGCGAAGCTCGCTCAAACCAATCCTGGAGATCCTGGCGGGCATCCCAACAGTGGTCTATGGCTACTTCGCGCTGACTTTTATGACGCCGCTGCTGCGCGGCATCTTCGGCGTCGAAGTCGTCAACATTTACAATACCGCCTCGGCCGGCATCGTGGTCGGCATTCTCATCATTCCACTGGTTAGCTCCATGAGTGAAGACGCCTTGCACGCGGCGCCGCAAGCTTTGCGGGAAGCGTCTTACGCCTTGGGGGCGACCAAGCTGGAAACGGTCATCAAAGTCGTTGTTCCCGCGGCGCTAAGCGGGATTCTGGGGGCTTTTATCGTGGCGGTTTCGCGCGCCATCGGCGAGATGATGATCGTGGCCATCGCTGCCGGCGCCGGACCCAACTTCAGCTTCAACCCCTTTGACTCGGCCGAGACGATGACCGGCCATATCGCGCGCATCAGCGGCGGCGACCTGAGTTATGACTCGATTGATTACAACAGCATCTTCGCCATCGGGCTGACCCTGTTTCTGATGACCTTCATCCTGAACGCGCTCAGCCGCGTCATCATCAGCCGCTTCCGGGAGGCATACTAATGGCGGAAGCCAAAGACAAGCAGCGCCGCCATTACATGCCCAAAGAGGCGGACTTCTTCCGCCACCTGGAGCAGCGGCATCGGCGCGGGCGCTTCGGCCAGCTCTTCAACTGTTTCTCTATCGCGGTCGCCGGGCTGGCGCTTGTCGCCCTCTTCTTCAATGTCGCCAACGAAGCCTTTGGCACGATCGGCGTCGTCAACACGATCGAGCCAGAAGCGCTGACCGACGGCAAACCGCTGGCGGATTTGAACAACGATGAACTGGCGACGATCCTGGCGGACCACGTCGGGCGGCGCCTGCGCGTATTGATCCGTGATACGATCAGCCAGGTGGAAAATGCCCGCTTCACCAAGGCGACCGTCGCCGAAATCGTCGGCGATGACAAAGTGGATCCGGCCATCGCCGGCGAACTGCTCAAGGCCATCAGCGCCGAGCAGCAAGCCGGCTTGCTGGCGCGTTATGCCGACCAGGGCGCGCTGCGCAGCCTGGTGCTGGAGGAAGTGGTCGAGCGGAAGGCGATCGCCAGCTACACCTTATGGGAAACCATCTTCGAATTTGACGCGATTAAAAGCGAAATTGAGGGTCCCATTCTGGAGCAATACAAGAAAGCGGAAGGCCAGGACGAGGCCAAGGTTGCGGTGGTCCGCTTCCATAGCTGGCTGAACAGCGATTTCCTGACGAGGCCGATGTCGAGCTCGCCAGCGCTGGCCGGGGTGCGCACGGCGCTGATTGGCTCCATTGGGCTGATGATAGTGGTGGTGCTGGTGGCTCTGCCGATTGGCGTCGGCGCCGCAATATACCTGGAAGAATATGCCCATCCCGGCTTCGTCAATCGACTGATCGAGACGAACGTGCGCAACCTGGCAGGCGTGCCGTCGATCATCTATGGCATGCTCGGGCTGGCGATCTTCGTACGCGCTCTCGCCCCCTTCACCAGCGGGATGATCTTCCACACTAACTTTGACGTTCCCACGGTTGAGACAGTCGTTGAGCGCATCGCGCCCGCCTTTGATGGCGCCGTCGCCTATGATGGGAACGAGCTCGCAAGCGAGCGCGAAGCGCTTGACGCGCGGACGCTTGGACGAATCGTTGATACTTTCCTGCGCTTCGGCACGCCGAGCTTGACCATGCTTGGCAATTCATCAGTCGCCGACATGGCAAACGCGCTGGCGGAGGCGCTGGATATCGCCGTTGACGTGACGGCGACGCGCGCCGATGAAGAGTGGGACATTGAAGTCCGCGGGAGCGCTTATCGCTTTGATGTGGCCGAAAACCCGCGAATCAGTGACGCAGCCTTTGACCGCTTGATGGCTAGCCTGGCGCGCATCAACAGCTTCGCGCCAAACGGACGCACCCTTGTCAGCGCCGGTCTGACGCTGGCGCTGTTGATTCTGCCGATCATCATCATCAATGCCCAAGAGGCGATACGGGCCGTACCCTACACTATTCGGGAAGCGTCCTACGGGCTGGGCGCGACGCGCTGGCAGACGATCTGGAAGCAGGTCTTGCCGGCCGCCCTGCCCGGCATCATGACCGGCACGATCCTGTCGGTCTCGCGCGCGGTTGGGGAGACGGCGCCGCTGATTGTCGTTGGCGCGGCCACCTTTCTGGTCACGGATCCAACCAGCCCATTCTCGCAGTTCACCGCGATGCCGATTCAGATCTACCAGTGGACGGCGCGCCCACAGGGGCAGTTTGCCGACATTGCCGCGGCCGCCATCATCGTGCTGCTGGCGCTGATGCTGACGCTGAACGCTGCGGCGATCTTCCTTCGCAACCGCTATTCGATAAGGTTCTGATCTATGGCGATTCTGGAGCGCGTACCGCTGAAAACCGAGGCCGACCTGGTGCTGGAGCTGCGCGATTGCAGCTTCTATTACGGCGCCATGCGCGCCGCTGCAAAGGTCAGCCTGCCCATTTACAAAAATCGCATCACCGCTTTGATCGGACCTTCCGGCTGCGGCAAAAGCACGGTGCTGCGCGGCATCAACCGCATGTTGGAATTGACGCCCGGGGCGCGCGTCGCTGGCGAGATCATCTATCGCGGCCAGAATCTCTACGACGATAAGGTCGACCCGGTAGAAGCGCGCCGGCGCATCGGCATGGTTTTCCAAAAGCCAAACCCCTTTCCCAAGAGCGTCTTCGATAACGTCGCCTATGGTCCGCGGCTCCTTGGCGTCAAGAAAAAAGGCGCGCTGGCTGAAATCGTTGAGCGCAGTCTGCGCGGCGCCTCGCTATGGGACGAGGTCAGCGGCGACCTGAACAAATCGGGCTTGGCGCTATCCGGCGGGCAGCAGCAGCGGCTCTGCATCGCGCGCGCGATCGCGGTCGAACCCGATGTCATCCTGATGGACGAGCCTTGTTCGGCGCTCGATCCGATCGCCACCCAGCGCATCGAAGAGCTGATGAGGGAACTGCAGAGCGATTACACCATCGTCATCGTAACGCACAATATGCAGCAAGCGCAGCGCACCTCCGATTACACCGCTTTCTTCAACATCCGCAAAGAAGCCAAAAACGGCCGCGAACTGCGCTGGGGCGAGCTGGTCGAATATAACGACACCCAGCAGGTCTTCGAGAGCCCGGCGCTGCCAGAGACAGCTGATTACATCGCCGGGCGCTTCGGGTAGATTGCTGGCATACGCTATGGGGCGGTGCGGGCGACACAAGTGCAGCCCCTACAGCTCTCGCCTCGGGTGGAAATTACGCCGGATGCTTGCTATTCACTCTCTGCGTCCAGCGCCGCCTGCTGCTCGGCGATCAGCTCGTCAGTGCATTGCAGGCTTGCAAGCGTGGCCGCGTCCGCCGCCTTATGCGCCGGCGACTTTCTAAACTCGATCATCATAGCGAACTGATCCATCATCGGATTGTCGCCTGACATTTCGCCGGGCTGAAACAGCGGTCGCCAATCCATGGTATCAGCAATGGCGAGCACCATCTGCTTCATTTCTTCGGGAGCGCCAAAGTCATCAAGCTGATCCGACAGGAAACGCTGCGAAAGCTTGACGGCGCCATCGCGAACGGTGATATCGGCTGCATCCTGCAAATCCTGAGGAATCTCGATCCCCATCTCGCTCGCGATATCGACATTGATGCCGACTGAGACGCCAGTCAGGCTGGCGACCGCCGTTGTTTCGATGTCGAGGCTGCCATTCAGGCGCGCATCGAGGAGCAAAGCCGTATGGTTGCCTTGATTGTAGTAATCATTGAAACCCGCCCCAATCGTCACTCCCGATAGCACAGTGCCCGGAATCGGGTAAAAGACCGGTATCTGGTTCTCTTTAGCAACGGTGACCACAATGGGCAAACCGGCGCCGATGGTGAAATCGATAGGCAGCATAATCGCCTCAACATCCTTGTTCACCAGACCTTGGGTGGCGGCGCGTAAATCACTGAGGCTGGCAATCGCCGCGCTTTCGACATCAATGCCCCGCGCTGCGGCAATCGCGCCGATTCGCTCCGCGCCATGTATTCCGCCGGCGTCAGTCGAAGTATGGAGAGTGCCTATCCGCGCGAGATCCGGATTCTGCGCCAGAAATACGCCAACCGCTTCTTCATAGGGCGGCGTGTACTCCGAGCCGGTGATATGAGCCGGTTTAAGGCAAGGCGCATCGATAATCCCGAAGTGCGTGGCGCTGTATATGGAGTGGAACAGCACCGACGGCGGCTCTTCCGCATCCAGCGTAAGATTCAAGGCGGTTTGCGTAACAGCCGCGCCGGCCGTCACCAAAATATCCGCGCCGCGGTCCAGCGCATCTTCAACCATGATATTGACCGTGGGCAAATCAAAGTTGGCGCTGCCCCGGATGATGTTGATCCTGTCGCCTTCAATGTCCTGCCCGGCATTCAGCAGAGCGCGCTCTTCCGCGCTGATCCACTCATACACCTGCAGCGTATCCAGCAAGCCCATTTCCAAAGGGACATTGGAATCATAAGATCCAAAGCTGAGTAGGGCGATGGTTGGGTTGGCGTTCCCCTGCGCCGCCGCAAGCGGCACGAGCAGCAACAGAAACAAAAGCGAGAGTGAGATTTGTTTAGGCATTAGATTTCTCCTAGTGCGCGGTCTTTTGCATTTCTCCATTATAGAACAATTATCGCAAAATAACAGAAGCTGGCGAAGCTCGCCAGCCTCCGCTGCGCTGGGCTCGCTCTCTGCGTTTACTTCTCCGCCGCGTCCAGCGCTGCTTGCTGCTCGGCGATCATTTCGTCAGTGCAATGCAGAGAGGCGAGCCAAGCCATGTCGTCCGCCTGGCGTTGCTCCAGCGGAACAATTCTTCCGCGGCGAGCGATGGCTCGCAAGACCAATGGAGACGCTTGCGAGAGCCGGCCGTCACTGAAAACCGTATCTGCCTGAGCAAGCAGATCATCAGATATTTCGACATCCTGCGCGTCAGCCGAATCCAGGTTGACGCCGAGCAGGTTGCTGCTGTCGATATGTATCGCGGTGGACGCGATTTCAATGTCGCCATTCAAACGCCCCGCCAAGATAACGCCGATGTTGTCCCCGCGGCTGTAGTAAGATGAAAATCCAGCGCCGATGGTTACGCCAAGGGAGATAGAGCCCATGCTGGGGTGAAAAACCGGCAGACCATTGTCGTTAGCGATTGAGACAACAATGGGGATTCCGGCCGACATCATTGAATCACCCGAGACGAGCAAAGCTTCCGCGCCCCGCTCGACCAAGCCCTCCGCCGCTCCAGGCACATCAGACAAGCTGACCACGCCAGCTTCCAGCACCTCAATGTTCATTTGCTCAGCGATGACTGAGATGCGATCGTGGGCATCTTCGCCCGAGGCCAAAGTGGAGGAGCGCAAAAAGCCGACTCGGCGCAGGCCGGGGTCTTGCAAGCGCAGGGCTTCGAAGACGGGTTTGTATTCGACCAAGGTCTCCGCGCCGCCAACGTGAGCGGGCTTGATACAAGACGAACTGGCGATGCCAGCTTTATACGGCGCGGCGACGGCAGAGAAGAGCACTGTGGGCGGATCGTCCATATCGACGGTACCGGCGACTGCGACTTGCGCAACTGGCGTGTTCAGCGCGACCAGCACATCGGGCTCCCGGTCCAGCGCCGCTTCGACCATCAGGTTCACCGTTGGCAAATCATAGCCGGCGTCGCCCCAATAGACTGTAAGGTTTTCTCCCTCAAGATTCTCTCGCTGTTCGAGCAGGCGGTTCTCTTCCGCTGAGATAAAGCCATAAGATTCCAACACATCGAGGATCGCGCCTTCGGTAATATCCATCGCGATGGTGGGACCAAAGCGCAAAATCGCGATTTTGAGATTGTCGGCTTGAGCCAATGCCGCCGGCGCGAACAAATGCGTCAATACGAGCATCATAAACAGGCATTTCTTGAGCATCTCAAGTCTCCTCAGGGAAAATGCCATTGCACGGTTGCGAGTACAAAGCCTCAACTTCCAGTGTACTAAAGTTTATTGTATTTCGCCCATCTGATTCATAAACAGGCGCAAAGCTCAGGAGTTCCTATATGGGATTGCCATAGAAACTGCGCCATAATGATGTCTGCCGTAGAAGCGAAAGCGAACACTCTTGACCGACATCAAGCAGATAGGCGTTTTGGCGCATCCCTCGCGACCCGATACCCATCCCGTTGCGCGCGAGATCGCGGACAGGCTCCGCCAGCGCGGCATTCATAACTGGGTTTACACCAATTGGGACGAGGGCAGCGTCAAACGCGATGTGGCTTGCGCCGATGTCGTGATGGCGATAGGCGGTGATGGCGCGATGCTCCGCGCCGCCCGCGTCTGCGCCGAACATGAGGTGCCTGTCCTGGGCATCAATATGGGCTGGCTCGGTTTCCTCACTGAGATCGAGAAGCCGGAAGCGTTTCAAGCTGGGCTGGATCAGTTGCTGGCGGGCGAATACTGGATCGAAAAGCGCATGATGCTGCAAGCGACCGTGCTTGAAGACGCGCGCAAGGTCTGCGGATCCTATCGCGCGCTGAATGACGTCGTGATCAGCGGCAGCGTCTTTGGACGAATGGTGCAGATCGCCACCTACATCGACAAGCATTGGGCGACCACCTATAACGCCGATGCCTTGATCTTGTCCACGCCGACCGGTTCGACCGCCTACGCGCTGGCGACCGGCGGACCGATCCTGCCACCGGAATTGCGCAATATCCTGCTGGTGCCGATGGCGCCGCATTTGAGCATGGACCGCCCGATCGTGCTCGCGCAAGGCGCGGTCGTTGATATCGAGCCGACGCGGGAGAATCGGCACGACGTCGTGCTAACGGTTGACGGGCGGGTCGCCGCCGAGTTGGGGGAGAATCAACATATCTGCGTCAGATCGGCTGAGCCGGAAAGCCAGTTCGTGCGCCTGCGCGACCGCAATTACTTCTACCGGTCGCTGCTGGATCGGATGGAGCCGCGGATCAACCGGCACGGTCCGCGCCGCATGACGTTTTAGGTTTGAATCCGCGGGCGCCGGAGCGCAATCAGATGTAGGGGCGACTCATTGAGCCGCCTGCCGGGAATGAGGTAATCGAAATGGACGACGACATCGCAAAGCGCGCGCTGGAGGACGAGATTCATTTTTGCGCCGCGCATCCGCAGCGCGATACCGAATTGCGCTGCAACCGCTGCCAGCGCTATATGTGCGTCGATTGCGCCGTGCGCACGCCGGTCGGATACACCTGCCGCCAGTGCGTGCGCGGGCACGAAGACCGCTTCTTCGAAGGCACCGCTGTCGATTACGGCTTGGTCGCGGCAACCTGCGCGGTCGGTGGCGCGCTCACGCCCTTGGTGATGCTGTTGATCGGCGGTTTCTTAATCCTGGGCTTTATCGTGGCGCCGGCGATCGGCGGGACGGCGGGGCAAATCGCGCTGCAGTTGACCGGTCGAAGGCGCGGTCGCTACAGCGGCTATGTGGCGGCTGGCGCTGTAGTCGGCGGCGGCTTAGCCTCGGCGCTGCTGCTCTTGGGCGGCCTGGGTCTGTTCAGCTTGCTCTTTCTGGCGCTGGCCGCTTCCGGCGCCTACGCGCGCTTCAAGGTTTCAATATAGGATCATGCTGGAAGAACTGCGTATTCAGAATTTCGCCGTGATCGACCGGCTTGAGCTCCAGTTTGGCGCCGGCTTCAATATCATCACGGGCGAGACGGGCGCGGGCAAGTCGATTCTCATTGACGCGGTGGAGCTGCTTCTCGGCGCGAAAGCCGACCCCGATTACGTGCGCGCTGGCGGCGAACGCTCTCTGATCGAGGGCTTCATCAAGCTGCATCCGCGGGCGCGGCGCAATGTCATAGCGCTGCTGCAACGCGAGGATCTTGTTGACAGCGAAAATCCAGACGACTTGACGCTCATGCGCGAAATACGGCGGCGCGGACGCTCGACCGCGCGCATCAACGGCATACCCGTCCGCAGCGAATTGCTGGCTGCAGTCGGGCGCGAGCTCTTCGACATCCACGGGCAAAGCGGCCACCTCTCCCTGCTGCGGCCGCGCCATCATATCGACCTGCTGGATCGCTATGCCAATCTGCTGGATCTGCGGGCGGGGCTGGCCGCTCTCGTCGTCGAATTGACAGCGGCGCAGGCCGAGACGCGCGCCTTACAGGACGACCAGGAGACGCTGCGGCGGCGGGCCGATCTCTTGCGGCACGAGGTCGA
Source organism: Chloroflexota bacterium (assembly GCA_026707225.1). Lineage (GTDB taxonomy): Bacteria > Chloroflexota > Anaerolineae > Aggregatilineales > Phototrophicaceae > UBA6055. Next base: position 1,094 of record JAPOXG010000116.1, on the reverse strand, counting down.
CGAGATTCACGCGGCCGCTCTTGAAATCGACGAAGAAGCCGAGCTGCTAACCGAGCGCCATCGCCTGACCCATCGCGAACGACTGGCCGAATTGTCGGCGGAAGCGGCGCAACTGCTCAATGGCGACGATCGCGGCGCGGGCGCGGCGGCGGTTGACGCTTTGATGGGCGTGGCGGCCGCCTTGGCAAAACTGGCGCAGATCGATCCGCAAATGTCGGAAGATCACGACCTGGCGGAGAATCTGGCGCAGGGGGCGCAAGAACTGGCGCTGACCTTGGCGCGCTACGCCGATGATGCCGAATCTGAGCCGCAGCGGCTGAACGAGCTGGAAGAGCGCTTGGAGTTGATCCGCATGCTGAAGCGCCGCCACCGCGTCGACAGCATTGAAGCGATCCTGGCTTTTGCCGCGCGCGCCGAATCCGAGCTTGAGAATATCGAGCACAGTGATGAACGGCTCGTTGATTTGCGTCAACGCGAGAACGAATTGCTGCGTCAAATCGGCGACATCAGTTTGCGCTTGAGCGAGGCGCGGGCGCAGGCTGGGGATACGCTGAGCGCCGCCGTCCTGCGCGAGCTTGGGGACCTGCGCCTGGAGCGGACACAATTTGAGGTGCTGCTGGCGCAAGCGGAGCATCCGGCCGGCTGCATCGTCGGCGACCGGCGCTACAAATTCGACGGCAAAGGCATTGACGATGTCGAGTTCATGCTGAGCGCCAATCCCGGCGAGCCGCTGCGGCCGCTGGCGAAAGTGGCTTCCGGCGGCGAGGCGGCGCGCATCATGCTCGCCTTGAAACGCGTGCTGACCGCGGCCGATCAGACGCCGATACTGATCTTTGACGAGGTCGATCAAGGCATCGGCGGGCGCATCGGCGCGGTCGTCGGCGAGAAGCTGTGGTCGCTCTCGCGAGACCACCAGGTGCTCTGCGTGACGCATCTGCCCCAACTGGCGAGTTACGCCGATGTTCATTTTCAGGCGCAGAAAGCGCTGGGGGGCGGCCATGCGGCGACGCGGGTAAGCGCGCTGGCCGATGACGACGAGCGGGTCAGCGAGCTAGCGGCCATGCTGGGCGCGGCCGGCGCGGCCGGGCTGCAGA
>JAPOXG010000029.1 GCA_026707225.1 Chloroflexota bacterium | reverse complement strand
ACATCATTTCTCTTTCGCCGCTATTTACATCGCCACAAACATGTCCGCTCCTCAGCCCAAAATGAGGGAAGGGAAGATTGGAACTAAGGAGCTTGCGAATTGCGGCGGAACCCCCTCCCTCTTTATGCGGCGCGTAGGCACAGCAGGCCGGGGAGGGGTTTGGGGTGGGCGTGAAAAAACCTACATATCACCCATATAGCCAACCGCGGCTTTGTACTGCTCCAGTTGCGCGTCGCGACCGAGACGGTCGGTGATGGCGTTCCAGAGCTCGGCAGTGTTATCGAGCGCCTCTTGCGCGCTGATCTCGCCAGCGAGCGCGCGGGCGATCTCGGCATCCAGCGTCGACAGATACTCGGCTGAACCGGTGATGCGAATATCGAGTACGGCGTTCGGGTGGTTGATCGTGTTCTGGATCGCGTCCAGATAATCTGCGGCGCTTTCTTCATCGAAGCCGGCGGCGACCCAGGGCGCGGTATCAGCCAACTGGCTGAAGCGCGATGGATTGATGCCGGTGCCGCCGGTGACAGCCAACTCGTTGACCACGTCTTTGCTGGCGAGGAAGGAAGCGAAATCAAGCGCGGCTTCGGTTACATCGCTGTCAGCCGCGACCGAGATGATCCAGCCGCCGAAGGCGATGAAGGGCGCCGGGTTCTCTTCCATCACCCATTCGCCCGCTTCGTAATCCCAGTAGGAATCGCCACCAGGCAATACGCCAAATCCGACAGCGCCCTTGACCAGCGATACGTTTTCATCGACCGAGATCGTGCCGACATCGCCCCAGTCGAGGTTCAGCACGGCCGTACCGGTCGCCATCAGCGTACGCGTGTCGGCCACATCGTAGTTGATCATTTCCGGATCGCCGACGTTGCGGATATCGATGTATTCCTCGAGCGCACGCACCCAACCCGGGTTGTTGACTTGCGGCGTCATATCGTCGCAGCTGAAGAAAAAGCAGGGGTTGCCCGGCACCTTGCCGTATCCAGCCGCGCGCGAGAGGTATACCCAGTAAGATTGGGCGTTGCGGCGTTGCGCTTCCAGCGCGCCATAAATCGGCGCCATGGAGCCGGCAGTGTCGACCTCGTTGCCGTTGAAGAATTCGGCGATATCGCGGTACTGTGACCAGGTGGCAGGCTCGCCCAGGGCATAGCCGTATTCCGCTTCGAATTCTGCGGCGTACATCTCGTTATCGACCAAGTCTTTGCGATAGTAGAGCATATGGGCATCGCCATCGTACGGCAGCGCGTAGGGCACGCCGCCCCAGGTCGTAATGCGATCGGCGTAAAGCGGAATAACATCATCCGCTTCGATCGCCTCCAGGGTCTCCTGCGGGATCTCCATCACGTAACCGGGCGCCATGATGTCACCAGCCCAATCGGCGGCGTAAATCAAAACATCGTAATCGCCAGAACCGGTCGAAAGCGCGGTGACAATCTTCTCGAATAATTCACCAAAGGCGAAAGTCTGCAGCACGATATTGCCGCCGGTCGCCTCTTCCCAGATTGGTCCCTTATCGAGGACGGGACCGCCGATTGCCGAGCCGGTTTGCGTTACGACGACAACGGTCTGACCCGAAAAGTCTTGCGAGCTAACCGGCGCCACGAGGGCAATTGTCAGCAAAGCAAGCAGGAGAAACAGTTTCTGTTTGCACATGGTTACACTCCTTAGCTAGTCGATACGGTTGTGAACCAAGGGTTCAGCGCGTCCACGGATGATACCGTCCAAAACGCGTAAAGAGATTTTAGTACAAGCTGACGGTTTCTTGTAGGCTGCTTGTATTCAGCAACCGAATTCTGTATGCTTGCTCGACATGTTTTTTTGGGGCGCTACACTATGCCAAATTTCATCATCGCGCATGATCTCGGCACGACTGGCAATAAGGCGACTCTCTACGATCGGGAGGGCCGGTTGGTTGGCGCGTCTTTCCGCGGCTACGAGACCGAATACGCGCATACGGGCTGGGCCGAGCAAAACCCCGACGATTGGTGGGAGGCGGTCTGCTTGTCGACGCGGCGGCTGCTGAGCGAGACCGGTATCAACGGCGGCGAGATTGCCTGCATCACATTCAGCGGGCAAATGATGGGGGCGGTTCCGCTTGATCGGGGCGGGCGTCCACTGCGCAATGCCATCATCTGGGCTGATCAGCGCGCTTTGGAGCAGGAACGTTGGATCGGCCAGCGCCTGGCTTTTGAGGATGTGTATCGCATCACGGGTCATCGGCTCAGCGCTTCTTATTCCTTGGCCAAAATCCTCTGGATCCGCGATAAGCAGCCAGACATCTTCGGGGCGACGCATAAATTCGTTCAGGCTAAAGACGCCATTATCGCGCGGCTGACCGGTGAATTTGTCAGCGACCCGTCCGATGCCTCAAGCACGAATATCTATGACCTGGAATCGGGCGTCTGGTCGGAGGCGATTCTTGAAGCATGCGAGTTACCACTGGACAAGCTGCCGCGGCTGCGCCAATCGATCGATGTGGCGGGCGTGGTGCGCGCCGAGGTAGCGAATGATATCGGTGTGGCTGCTGGCACGCCCGTCGTCATCGGCGGGGGCGACGGCGCTTGCGCAGCGGCGGGCGCCGGCGTCATTGACGAAGGCGCGGCCTACAACTACGTGGGCTCGTCCTCCTGGATAGCGCTATCCACGCCGAAGCCAATCTATGATCCCGAATATCGAACCTTCACATTTGGTCATGTCATCCCCGGGATGTTCATGCCGACGGGAACGATGCAGGCGGCAGGCGCGTCTTATCAATGGACGCGCGACCAACTCGCGCTTATTGAACAGGAAACGGCGGCGCGTCTCGGCATCAGCCCTTACGAGTTGATCAATCTCGCAGTCCAACAAGTGAAGCCCGGCGCGGAGGGGTTATTTTTTCTGCCATATCTGCTCGGCGAGCGCAGCCCACGCTGGAATCCGCATGCGCGCGGCGCCTTTGTCGGCTTGACCATCCGCCATACGCGCGCCCATATGTATCGCGCCGTGCTCGAAGGCGTGACGATGAACCTGCGCGTCATCCTCGATGCCTTTCGGGCGCAAGGCACTGCGATCGAGGCGATGCGGGTCATCGGCGGCGGCGCCAGCGGACGCGTCTGGAATCAGATTATGGCCGATATCTACGCGATGCCGGTGCAGCGCTTGGCGATTTTGGAGGAGGCGACATCAATGGGCGCGGCTTTGGTGGGCGGCGTCGGCGTCGGTTTGTATTCGGGCTTTGATATGATTCACCGCATGAACGAGGTGTCATCGATTGTGCTGCCAGATCCGGAAGCGCAGGCGCTGTACGAGCGTATGCTGCCGATATTTGAGGCGCTCTATCATGCCTTGGCGCCGGTCTGTGCGGATATCGCGGCATTGTAGCGACGCCCGCCGAGAGTTCGATTGATGCGCAAGTCGAAGTTTATTTTTGTTGGCGTCAGCACAGCCGGGTCTTCAATCATGAAGATCTTTCCCCAATGGGCGACGCTTTTGGGCTTGAATGCCGAGATTGTCGGCTGCGATCTACCGCTGCGCTCGGCAAAGAAGACGTATCGGCGTGTCCTGCGGCAAATACGAGACAATTCGTCGGTTGTCGGCGCGCTTGTCACAGCACACAAGATCAACCTGCTGGCGGCTAGTCGCGACCTACTCGACGAGCTGGACGAGCACGCATCCCTATGTGACGAAGTGTCCTGTATCGCCAAGCGGAATGGACGTCTCCATGCCTTCGCCAAAGACCCGATTGCGTCGGTAGCGGCGCTGGATGGCTTCGTTGAGCCCGGTCATTGGCGCGGGGGCGAGCGCGCTGTGCTTTGTCTGGGGGCGGGCGGCGCGGCGGTGGCCATCAGCGTGGGCATGGCGCGACGTGGCGGGGCGGACGGACTTCCCGGTAGATTCGTCTTTGCGGACATCGTGCCAGAACGCCTGGATTCGATGCGGCGAATTCACGGCAAACTCGATACGTGCATTCAATTCGAGTATCATCTCAGCCAAGACAGCGGCGACAGCGATGCGCTGCTAGCGGCTTTGCCGGCCGGTTCACTGGTCATCAATGCGACCGGGCTGGGCAAGGACAAGCCGGGTTCGCCGCTGAGCGCGGATGCGCTTTTCCCACGTGAGGGATTGATCTGGGAATTAAACTATCACGGGCGTCGGGACTTCATGCGGGGTGCGCAAGCACAAGCGGCTGCGCGCGATCTGCGCGTGGTGGACGGCTGGGACTACTTCCTTCACGGCTGGACGGAAGCGATCGCCGAAGGGTTTCAAATTGAGATAAATGGCGAAACTTTTGCGCAGATGACAGAGCTCGCCGCGGACTATCGCGCACCTTAATCGCGTACGGAGAATAACCATGCCACTAATCGCGCCTTTTGTCACGGAAGTGCATTTCTCAAGCGGTGTCTTGTCGGCGCCGGGTTATGTGATTCAGCGCAATCTCAGCGACATGGCCAACATGTACGCTGACAGTGACGAGGCGGCGCGCATCCTGGCGGAGGACGGCGACCGCCTGATTTATGAAGTGCAGGGCGTGGACCTTCCCGCAGAAGAGGGGCAGCTCCCGCATTGCACGACGCGGATAACCCCGGGGCGCATCGGCGCTGAGTTTCACATGACCAAGGGGCATTATCACGCCCGCCGCGAGCAGGGCGAGGTCTACTTCGGCTTGACCGGGCGCGGCTGGCTGGTCATGCAGACGGAGACGGGCGAAAGCAGCGTGCAGGATATGGTCGCCGGCAGCGCCGCCTACGTGCCGCCTTATTGGGCGCACCGCACGGTCAATGTCGGCGATGAAGATTTCGTCTTCTTCTCGGTCTGGGAAGCGCGCGCCGGCCATGACTACGGCACGATCGAGCGCGACGGCTTCCGGGTGCTGGTTGTGATGCGAGACGGGCAGCCGGCAGTGGTTGATAATCCAAAGTATGGATGACCGAGGCGAGGCGCGCGCATGACCCAGCCCAATATCATCCTCATCATCACCGACCAGCAGCGCTACGACACCATCAACGCCCTCGGCTTCCCCTATATGGACAGTCCCAATCTCGACCGCCTGGTAGAAGAAGGCACGAGCTTCGACAATTGCCACGTGACCGCGCCCTCCTGCGCGCCGGCGCGAGCCAGCCTCTTCACCGGTTACTATCCCCACGTCACCGGCATCATGCGCAATGGCGACCGCTGGCGGCATTCCTGGGTCGAGGATTTGAACGCGGCCGGTTATCACTGCGTCAACATCGGCAAGATGCACAGCAATCCCTTCGAGACGCCGCTGGGCTTCCACCAGCGCTACGTGGTGGAGAACAAAGACCGCTACCTGCAAGGGCGCTATTACTTCGATGAATGGGACAAGGCTTTGCAGGCGCGCGGCTTAGTCAAGCAGCAGCGCGAGCTATATCGCCAGCGCGACGATTATCGCGAACGAATGGGCGCCTTCAGTTGGGACCTGCCGCCGGAGACGCATTCGGACAATTTCGTCGGCGGGCTGGCGCAATGGTGGCTGAATACCTATCCCAAGACGGAGCCGCTTTTCTTGCAGATCGGCTTCCCGGGTCCGCACCCGCCTTATGATCCAACGCCGGAAGCGGCCGCCGCGTACATCGACCGCGATCTGCCGCTGCCGGAAGTGACTCAAGCCGAATTAGATGGCCTGCCGCCACCGTATCGGCGTTATCGCCAGCACAATACCGAGGTTGATCACGATTCGGTGGTGCACTTGCTGGAGCCGACGCGCTTGCAGTTGCAGCGTCTGCGCGCCTATTACGCCGCCAACGTCAGCATGATCGACATGCAGGTCGGGCAGATCATGGAGGCGCTGGAAACGCAGGGCTACCTCGAGAACAGCATCGTCATCTTCACCAGCGACCACGGCGATTGCCTGGGCGATCACGGGCAGATTCAGAAGTGGACGATGTACGACATCATCACGCGCGTGCCGGCGATATTCTGGGCGCCGGGGCGGATCTCAGCGGGGAAGCGGGTCGGCGCGCTCTGCCAGTGGATGGATATCGGGCGCACGATCCTCGAGCTGGCTGGCGTCGAGCCGGCGGCCGATATGCAGGCGGCCTCGCTGCTGCCAGCGCTGCGGGGCGAGGATTGGCGCGGGCGTGAATTCGTCTTCGCCGAGCATCCGGCCGATGGCAATTACGAAGGTCCCTATCAGACGATGATCCGCAGCGAGCGTTACAAGCTGGTGCACTTCATGGGCGAGGATTATGGACAACTCTTCGACCTGGATGCCGATCCGGATGAGCTGGACAACCGTTGGGACGACACGGCGCTGGCGGGGGTGAAACGGGAGCTGCTGGCGGCGCTGCTGAATTGGCGGCTGGAGAGCGCCTTGCAGACGCGGGATCTGTTCGAGGATTATCGCTGAGACAACATAAAGCGCTCCACTTCGGTACGGGATTTGGCGCCGGCCATCGGACCCTTCTCGGTCACGGCGAGCGCGCCACAGGCATTGGCCAACTGCGCCGCATCACGCATGGACTTGCCTTCAAGCAAGCTGGCAAGAAAGCCGGCAGCAAAGCAGTCACCGGCGCCAGTGGGGTCAATCTCGTCCGCGGCATATCCCGGGATGTCCAAGCGCCCGTCATTCGTGTAGACGCAGCAACCGTCAGCGCCGCGGGTGACGACGATTTTGCGATCGGGACGCGCTCGCAGTAAATCCTCGATTGCCTCTTCCGCCCTACTTGCGTGAGTAAGTTGAAGCAGTTCCGTTGCCGTCGGCAGGAAGATATCGGCGGCGGCAATGAAGGGGGCGAAGGCGAGTCGCGCTTCCTCCACCGGCAGCAGTTCCGGTCGCAGGTTGGGATCAAAGCTGATCAGCGCGCCGGCTTTGATGGCCAAATCCAGCGCCGAATGGCATACCGAGAGAACAGCATTACTCATCGACAGCGTCGAGCCCATGACATGAAAACAGCGCAGCCCGACGAAGTGCGCTGGCTGCAGCATGTCGCTGGAGATGCAGCCGCCGGCGCCCAGGCTGAAGACAAAGTCCCGCGAGCCGTCGGCATTGTAGGCGACGAAGGCGACGCCGGTCGCCTGCTCAGGCAATCGACGAATGCCATCCGTGACGACGCCGTCCAGTTCAAGCTGATGCAGCAGGCAGCCGCCAAAGGCGTCAGCGCCAACCGAACCGATGGCGGCGCTCTTCATACCGAGGCGAGCCGCCTGCACGGCGAAGATGAAGGGCGCGCCGCTGGGGTAGGGTCCGACGAAGGGACCGGGCTGGTCCAGTGGCTGGTCAATGTCGGCGCGCATGACTTCGACCAGCGCTTCGCCGATGGTGAGGATATCGAGGGGCATGGGGCAGACTTTAACTCATCGTCGCTAGCAGATGGAAGGCGCGCTCGCGCTCGGCTTGTGCCAGCTCATAAAAGTTTGTTATGCCATCGTCGACCAATTGATCGGCCCTCGCTGTGACATATTTGCTGCTGTATCCGGCAGGTCTGGCGCTGTCTATCATGTACACGCCAACCAGATCGCAAAGGGTCTCTTCGATACGCTGTTCAAGTTGGGTTCCATATCGGAGCAGCCCGGCGATGTGTCTTTGCACGTGGCAGGCCTCGTGGATGAGCGTGTATGATCGCGCAGGTTGGTTGCCAGCGATAGTCCTAGGATGAAGGACTATCAAATTCCCCAGTGCGAAGGAAATAAACGATCCCCGGCCTGTGGTATCCCCCCAAGATCGCTCTCGAACCTTTAGCGGTCCCTTGACCACATAGGCATGCCACTCCGGAGCATGACGCTTAAGATAATCAAGAATCGCTTTCACCTGGTTGAAAAACCATGTTGAACCCTCGATGATCACGCCATCAACGGTCGCTTGTACCGCCGGAACAACACACTGGCCGCCGTATTCGGCATAGACCGATCTTCCCAGAGTCCAGTCTCCTTCAAACGTACAATTCCAGCCATGCGCGCAGCAACTGTCAGCGGACCGATGCTGGGTGCTTGGGGGCTCCGCGCATTGATTGTTCAGATAGGCATGATACCCGTTAATCCAATCCTGGTCGTTATTGCATTGCCAGCCAGCAAAGCAGCAGTTGTCAATTTGACCGGCCGCGTTGCTCGCTGGCTTGGTGGATGTTCCCGACTGTGATGCGGTAGAAGCGGGACAATGATTGTTCTGGAATGCCCAATAGCCGTCTATCCACTCTTGATCGCTGCTGCACTGGCGATCGACGAAACAGCAATTGTCAATCTGACCGGCCGCGCTGCTTGTCGACGGCGCCGTGCCAGCGCATTGGTTGTTCTGGTAGGCATAGAAGCCATTGATCCAATCTCTGTCGCTATGGCATTGCCGGTCGACGAAACAGCAGTTATCAACTTGAGCCGCTGCGGGGGCGACGAAACCCATGGCGACAATCATTATGACCGCAAACTTCAGATTCATGGCTGTACCTTGTTCTTGGAATGCCGTATGAGCAGTTGAGTAAACTCCACGGTATTGTAACACAAAGAAATATAAATACACGCAAGGATTAGCCATAGCAGCCTGCCCGCCGATTCGATTAGCCGATGGTGAGGATGTCGAGGGGCTTGGCTCAATCCTCAAACGGAATCTCCGGAACGCCGCCGGCGAAAGGCGCGTCGGGTCTCTCGTAGTCGCCCATCAGCGCGCGCCGCAGCGGCGGCATCTCGGCCAGCACAGCGGGATCGGTATGAAAGCGGTCGGCGCGGCGGAACCAGGGCGGGCTATAAATATAGTGCATGTTATAACGGTCGAAATTTTCATCGTTGGGCATGGGCGAATGCCAGACGCCATTGTGGAAGAGCAGCATCGTGCCGGGCTTGCAGAGCACGTTGTGCTGGATGGGCGAGACCGTGACTTCTCGGCGCTTGTCTGCCGGCAGCGGATAGGGGCTGCGGTGGCTGCCCGGGATGAGCATCATGTTGCCCATGTACTCGCGGGATTGATCGGTCAGGTTGAAGCTGGCGCGCAGCTGCAGCAGGGGCACGGGATAGCCGACTTTCTCGAAACCATAGGCGCCGGACCCGTCTTGATGCCAGCCGACAATGCTGCCATTCGCCGCCAAGCGCGCGCACCAGCCCGATTGCATAACGAACTTATCGCCGTAAAGCCCGCGCACCTTCGTAATGACAGCAGGATGCTCGATGAGGCGCGCCAGAGCGGGCTCGCTCTCGTAGGCATTGCCCAGCGGGCTGAAGACCTCAGTTGTGTTTTCATGGATGCGAATGGAAGCGGCGAGGGCGTCGTCGATTTCGCTCTGCGTCAAGACATCTTCGATGATGAGGTAGCCGTAGCATTCGAACATAAAACGTTCGTCTTCGGTCATGGGTCCGGGTTGGGCTAGCGGGATCAAAAGCTCTCCTAAAATAGGTACTTTATCGGCGTGATTTTACCACCGAATTCACCAAGGGCGCTGAGATTGGGGAAGTTGATGTTTGCAAGTCGAGAGGAAGTTCGGCAGCGTCCTGCGGAATTTCGGGGCGCAGGTCTAAATGCTTCATTTAACGTATCTGCGAGCTATATGGTAAACTCTATAACGCAAAATACTGTAGGGGCTACCTGTCAGGTCGCCCATGAGTGAAATAGACGACTTTGCGGGCGGCCCAGTTGGTCGCCCCTACACATTGACATTGTGGAGAATCTAAAATCTGTGTGAACCAAGTTGTGAACCGCGCGCGTCGGCGGGACCATTGGCGATACACACCCTGGCGATGACAAGAGAGACGCGTACATGCGAGCGAAAGAAGAACGTATGACTGGAGACAAGGTCAAAATCGGGATCGTCGGCATCGGCAACATGGGGGTGCAGCATGTGAAACACGTCATAGACTTGCCGAATACGGAGCTCGTCGCCGTCTGTGATCGAAGCGTGGAACAGATAGAAGCGGCCTTCGCCCCCGATGATCCGCCGGCAACAAGCGCGGCAGATGATGACAGCGCTGGCGCCGCCGAAGAATCGGACGCGCCCCTCGCGCCAGCGGTCGAAGAAACGGCCGTTGACGTCGAACAAGAAGCGGAGGGTCCCGATTACGCGCGAATCCTCGCGGACAGTGCGCAGTTCACCGATTATCGGCAGATGCTCGCCGCGGTTGAAATGGACGGCGTCATTATCGCCACGCCGCATTTCGATCACCCTGACATGGCGCTGCAGGCTTTCGAACGCGGCCTTCATGTCTTGGTCGAAAAGCCGATAGCGGTACACGTGAAGGAAGCGCAGCGCATGATCGATGGCTATCGCGCGGCCAAAGTGGGGCAGCCGGATCTGGTCTTCGCGGCGATGTTCATGCAGCGCACTTGGGGCTATTGGCGCCAGATCAAGTCAATGATCGACCGCGGCGAACTGGGGCGCCTCATTCGCTGTACTTGGCTGATCACCGATTGGTTCCGCACACAGAGCTACTACGACAGTGGCGGCTGGCGCGCGACCTGGCGCGGCGAAGGCGGCGGCGTGCTGATGAACCAGTGCCCGCACAATCTGGATTTGTATCAATGGATCGTGGGCATGCCGGCGCGGGCGCAGGGCTTCGTCAGCTTTGGCAAACATCACCGGATTGAGGTGGAGGATGAGGTGACTGCCTACTTCGAGCATGAGAACGGCTTGGTCGGGCACTTCATCACCACGACGGGCGAATCGCCCGGCACCAACCGGCTGGAGATCGCCGGCGAAAATGGCAAGCTGGTTTACGCGGATGATGAACTGTGGTTCTACCGCAACGAGTGGTCGTCAATCAAACAGATCCGCGAAGCAGAATCGGGTTTCGCGGCTGTGCCTTATACGCGCGAAGCGATTGCCTACACGCCCAAGACCTCGCATGGGCATGAACTCATCATAGAGAATTTTGCCGAGGCGATCTTGAATGGGGCGGATTTGATCGCGCCGGCGGAAGAGGGGCTGAATTCGGTCGCTATCAACAACGCGATTATCTTGTCCGCGCAGAAGCGTCAAATGGTTGAGCTGCCCCACGATGGCGCTGAATTTGCCGCGCTGCTCGATCAATATATTTCCTATCCACCGGCATAACTGAGTTTAGGAGATACCGATGACACAAATTGCCGCGCAGCTTTTCACCATCCGCGATTTCACCAAGACGCGAGAAGACTTCGTCGCCAGTATGGCGAAGATCCGCGACATCGGCTATCAAGCGGTGCAGGTATCACAAATCGGGGACATCGCCGATGCTGATGTCAAACGCATCTGCGATGACAACGGCTTGACCATCTGCAATACGCATGTCTCGGTTGATGACCTGTTGAGGAAGCCCGATGCGGTGATCGAGCAGCACCGCCAATGGGGCGCGCGTCATGTGGCAATCGGGGGCATGCCGCTGGAAAACCGCGAGAGCGAAGCTGGTTTCAGGCGCTTCGCTGAAGTCGCCAATGGCATCGGCGAGCGGCTGTATGAAGCCGGGCTCACCTTCAGCTACCACAATCATAGTTTTGAATTCCTTCGATTTGGCGCGCGAAGTGGGCTGGAGCTAATTTTCGACGAGACCGATCCGTGCTTTGTGCAGGCGGAGCTTGACACCTATTGGATTCAACACGGCGGCGCGGATCCGGTGGCCTGGATCGAGCGGATGCAAGATCGGATGCCGGTGATTCATCTCAAAGACATGGTCATGCTGCCACCCCCCTCTGAATCTCCCCCCAACAAGTTAAGGGGAGACTTGCGTCCACATCAGGCAATGGCGGAAGTGGGCGAAGGCAATATGAACTTCGCGGGCATCCTGGCTGCCTGCCAGCGCGTCGGCGTTGAATGGTACGCGGTCGAGCAAGATATCTGCCAGCGCGATCCCTTCGAGAGCCTGGCGATCAGCTACCGCAACCTGCGGGCTATGGGTTTGACGTAGATATCGAGATCGGCTTTGGCTCGGCGGGCGACCTGATAGGAGGTCGCCCCTGCACGGTTATAGAGTCAGACTAGCCCTAGCCGCCGCCGGCGGCGCGCGCGGCGCCATCGCCTGCCGTAATCGACTCCTGACCGGTCAACTCGGCGAGGATGTTGGCGCTCACCCACAAGGTTTCGATTTCCAGCGTATTCTTGATGCGCATGACGCGAGCGTTGGCGCACTGCGACGGGTCGCTTCGGAAGGCGTCATAGAGCCCGGCTCTGATCGTTTCCTCATCGGTATCGAAGAACAGCGGCATCCGGCAGCGCTTGAGCGATCCGCTGGTGAACATGTTTTTCATCGTCTTCTGGAAATCAATTTTGTCGAAGAGGGTCTTCGACATGAAATCGGCAAAGCCATAAGTGGTGGCGTTGCCATGGGAAGCGTCCGTCAGATCAAGAACAACGATGCGCTTGATTCGAGGCGAAGTGGGTTCTAGCTCGCCTTCAACCAGCCAGCGGCCAATGATATTGGTATCCATGCCGGCGCCGCTGATGTTTTTGCCCATCTCGTCGATGATTAGCAGATCAATCTCTTCCACCGGCAGGCTCGGCATCAAATCGCGCGACTGCTGCAGGAGGCGCTGATCGCCTTCGACGACCGTCTCCGCGGTGAAGCCCTCCAGATGAGCGACGCTGTGATAACCATCCTCAACGACGCCGAAGCCGGCGACGAAGTTGATGCTGTTAATCAAATGCTGGGCGATGACCGGCATATAATCGCGCAAGCCGACCGTGCTCTGCTGATGAATGGTGCGGGCGCCCGTTTCCTTGCCCAAGCCGATAGCGAGCATTTTCAGCAGTCCGCTCTCGTGCGGACCGTGAAAATCGGTATGGACCTTGGTCCGGTTGGTGATGATTAAGCCGTCGGCTTCGTAGACATTTTTGTCGATGTAAGCTGGCAAGCCGCTGCTGGTCATACCGGTGTCAACGACTTCCATGGTGGCATGGATGGGACAGCCCATCGTCTCTTCGCTGATGCCTAAGCCCGATAGCACTTCAATCTGCCCGGCTGGCGTCGCGCCTCCGTGACTGCCCATTGCCGGCACGATGAAGGGCTCTCCGCCCGCTGCTTTGACCAGCGCGACCAGCTTGGCGGCGATCTTGTCGATGCTGGCGACGCCGCGGCTGCCGAAGCCAAGGGCGATGCGCTTGCCATTTACAGCGCTCGCCAGGTCGAGCCGCGTCCACTCGGCCTCAAGCGTCTGCTCGATATCGACGGGTTTTCCCTTGGGCAATGCCTGCTTGATGGGATAGAGGGTCGGAATCTTTACGTTTTCCATGGCTGGGCTCATTCTGTTCTGGGTAAGGCGTTGGCATCTATTTTAGCGAGTTCGGCAGTGAATGGTAAGGGGCGTCGTGAAGGAGCGTGCAGAATATCGTGAATTTTGCATTTTACCGAACACAGTTCAAGTATTATCTCTACAGCAGATATATGTGGAATTCTGCATTTCGACCGGCAAGCCCAGATCTGCAAGACGTTGACGCGCAATCCCGATGTATTCGGCTGAGATATCGATGCCGATGAAATCTCGGTCGTTCAGGAGCGCCATTTTACCGGTCGTGCCGGAACCGCACATGGGATCAAGAACGAGATCGCCCGGATTGCTCCAGGATTTGATATGGTCGAGGGCAAGCTTTTCCGGAAAGACAGCCGGATGCTGGAACGCGATTTTGTCCCGGGTCGTGCCGCCCAAGCCGACCGCGTAGGACCAGATATTCGTGCGCGTTTTTTCTTTCTTCAGCTCGCCGAGTTTCTTCTTGTTGATGCCATCGGGCAGTTTGTTATGGGTTAGCATCTCCATGCCATGCCGTTGCGTCGGCATCTTCAGCGCATTGAAGGTCTTGGGCTTTCCTTTGGACAGCACAAACATCATTTCGTAGGCGTTGGTGTAGGCGTTGCTGCGCATGAAGGGCGTGTTCTTTTTCTGGTAGATCATGATGTCATGGGCGGAAAATCCAATCTCTTGAAAATACAGGGCTTGGCGGAATGATGTCAGGCTGCGTCCGCCGTTGATGCGGTCGCCAACCACCCAGACCACCACACCGCCGGGCGCGGTCACGCGGAAAAGCTCGTCGGCGATCTCCTCAAAGGGAAAACTGTATCCTTTGTAGTCGCGCAATTTGTCATAGGGTGGGGAGGTGACCGTCAAGTGAATGATATCGGCGGACCAACTGCGCATGACGTCAACGCAATTGCCGACGATCAGGCGTCCCGTGCGCTGGCCTTCGCCAGGAGGCGCTGCACCGGCGGAAGCAGCAGGCTCGACTATGGCAGGCGACTCTGGAATATCAGTCAAGTGCTTCTGTTCCACGGTCGCCCCTTGTCTGTGACAAACGATGTAACAATGAATGTATCGATTGTTGCATGTATTGTAGCAAAAATTTTCTAATTCGCGTGAGCTTGATTGGGATTTGTGGTCACCAAAATGCCCAAACATGCTAGAATCGCGGGGCGAACGCCGAACGGGAGATGAATGATGACGAGCGACTGCAAGCCGATCCTGCTGGATGGCGGGATGGGGCAGGAGATCTACAATCGCGGCGGCAAGGGCGGCTACGGCGAATGGGCGGTGGCGGCGCTCTATGAAGACCCGCAGCTGGTGCGCGAGATTCACCTGGATTATCTTCGCGCCGGCGCCGATGTTATCACCACCAACACTTATGGCACGACGCGGATGCGTCTGGCGGCTGTCGGCCTGGAAGATCGCTTTGAGGCGCTGGTGCGCGCGGCGGGAGAGTTGGCGTCGGAAGCGCGCGCAATGGCGGGCCGCGGCGGAGCGCGAATCGCGACTAGCTTGCCGCCGCTGGAAGCGAGCTACGTCAACGAATTCGAACTGTCCTA
Organism: Chloroflexota bacterium; assembly: GCA_026707225.1. GTDB lineage: Bacteria > Chloroflexota > Anaerolineae > Aggregatilineales > Phototrophicaceae > UBA6055. The sequence goes on along the minus strand of JAPOXG010000029.1, from coordinate 3,421 downwards.
CGAAGCAATGAGCGCCCAATTCGGCGAGCTGATGGACCTGCTTGATCCCTACGTCGATATCTTTCTGGGCGAGACCTTGTCCACTTGGATTGAAGCGCGCGCTTTTCTCGAGGCGGCGCAGGGGCGGGGCAAGACGACTTGGCTGGCGCTGACGCTGGAGGACCACGGCAGCACCGATTTGCGCGGCCGGGAGAAGCTGGCGGATGTCGTCTCCCAGGCGCGTGAGTATGCGCCGGACGCGCTGCTTGTCAATTGCTGTACGCCGGATAGTGTCTGTGCGGCGTTACCGATTCTGCAAGAGAGCGGATTGCCCTTCGGCGCATACGCCAATGGTTTCGTCGAGATACCGGCGGCTTGGGACGAACGCGGCGGCGTCATGCAGCTTGAGACGCGCTCCGACCTGTCGCCAGAGGTCTATGCGGAGGATGTAAAGCGCTGGATTGAGGCGGGCGCGGCCGTCGTCGGCGGCTGCTGCGAAACCGGTCCCGCCCATATTGCGCGGCTGCGGCAGTTGATTGACAGCGGCAAATAGAAAGGCGAATGGCATCGAATGACGGATCGAAGAGCAGTCATCACGGGCGCGGGCCAGGGCGCTGGTCGCGCCATCGCGCTGCGGCTGGCGCAGGCGGGCTTTGAGTCTGTGCTGGTTGGTAGGACGGCGAGCAAGCTGAGTGATGTGGCGGCGGAGATCGCGGCGGACGGCGGCAAAGCGAGCGTCCAGGCGCTTAACCTGACAAATGACGCGGCGCTTGCCGACCTGGGCGCGGCGCAGGCGGGACGAAAGGTCGATATCCTGGTCAACTGCGCCGGCGACTGGCTGATCTCGCGACTGGCCGATACGAACAATGAGCAGCTCGATCACATCTTGCGGGTGAATCTGCGCGCGCCCTACATCGTGTCGCGCGTGTTGCTGCCCAATTTGCGGCGCAGCGACAATGCCAGCATTATCAATATCGGCTCCCTCGTCACGGCGATTTCCGTCCCGTCGGTCAGCGCTTATACGGCGGCCAAAGTCGGCTTGAAGGGATTGACGGGTTCGCTGGCGGCCGAGCTTAGATCCGAGCGGATCCGAGTGGTCATGATCTCGCCGGGTCCGGCCGATACGCCGATGCGCGCCGCCGCCTCGCCGGGCATCGACAAGGCGCTGCTGGTTCAACCGGAGACGATCGCCGAAATGGTTCATGCAGTCGTGTCGCTGCCGCGAGGGATTGCCACCAGTGATTTTGTTCTGTATTCGATGGCTTGGGAGTAGGCGGTTGAGCAAGAAGAGCGACCGTATGGATCGCCCCTAAGGACTGGTGAATCGGCGGGCGGGCGACCAAACCCGCGAGCCGCCCGCTTCGATCAGACGATTACATTTCGTCCATCATCATATCGCCCATCATCATCATGTCGTCGTCTTCGGCCATCTCATCGTCAGCCATCATGTGGTGAGATTCAACGATCCAGAAGACGGGCGTGATTGGCGAGGCGAACTCGGGGAACATAGACATGTGGGAGACGTTCTCGATGCGCACAGTAAATTCGCTCATATCGCCGGCGGTCAGTGTCACAACGACAAGTTCATCGGCGGTGGGATAAGCCAAGTTGTGGTTGAGATCGCTGACGATGCGGACGATGACATCGCCAGGCGGTCCCGTATTGGGCGCGGCTTGACGGGGCGCTTGATAATAGCCATGCCCAATCGGCTCGTTGCGCTCGGCGCCGAGATCGAAGCTGCGGTTTTGCGGGGTTGTGCTGGACCTGGTCATGGCCGCCACATTGTCGCTTCGATGAAGCGCTCGCCATCGCCATCGGAGCGCTCGTTGATGTAGTAGGCCGTGACTACCGAATCATCATCGAGCACGACTGCGCGCGGGTAACCCATATCGCCGTTGGCGCCGCCAGCCCGCAGGACGATTTCGCCACTCCAGCCGCGACCTTCGTCCGTGCTGATGCGCGCGCCGATCCTGTAGGGTCCGTCGCGGTTGCCGTAGATCAGCAGCAGGCGGCCATCGGATAACTGTTTCAGGCAAGGCGGGTTGCCGCTGTGCCCCGCACGCTGAAACGCGACCGGTCGATTGAGCTGGCGCCAGGAATACCCTTGATCATCCGAGGCGTAGAGGTCGATCCAGCTTAAGCCGCTTGCGCCTTGGCGGCATCGGCGCGCGCACAAAATGCGACCACAAGGTAATTGCAGGCTCGCCGGCATGATGGCGAAGTCGCCTGTCTCTTGGGGTTCGCCGCCCACCTGCGACAGAAGCTGGAAGGATTGGCCGCCGTCGTCGCTGCGGACGCAAAGGACCTTTCCCTCTTTGCCATCGGCTTTGTTGGCGGTGAGGAAGCATAGCGCCGAATGCGCGCCCAGAATGATGGCGTCAGTGCGGGCGGCGATGCCCGTGCTCCTGAACTGGGGCAAGCGGTATGGACCAGCCCAAGCGCGACAGCGATCGGTTGACTGATAGAAGAAAGAGAACAGGCCACGCGCCAAGCCGGTGCGCGCCAGCATCAGCGCAAAGTCGGGCTGATCGAATTTCATGGGCGCGCTGGGGACGGCGGCGGTCGTCGCGCTCATGACCTCAGCCAGGCGCAGTCCGGGATTCATGTGCTCGTCAGCGGAGAGGCCGCGCGCGCCAGGGCGGGATCCGTTGAAGGCTTCGACGCGCCAGGTGAGGCCCCGGTCAAGGCTACGCGCCTGCATATTGACGACGGGTTGGCGCTTGTCAATCGCGTGGCCGCGCCGAGCCGTTCTGTGCGCCCCGACCGTGAAGCCGACGACGATCTCATCGCCCCAATGCCACATGCCATAATTGGCGGGCCAGCCGGCGAAGCGCCCGGGCTCGCGGAATATCGTGGCGCGGCGCATGGCTCAGGCTTTCAGATGGCACATCATCTGGCGGATTTCGCCCAGATGGTAGGCGCTGTGCGCGATGATGCCGAGCATGGAGGACAATTCGTTGATGCCCTGCCACTGGTCAGCGCTGTCGAGATGGCTCAGAATGCGCTCGTAGGTCGCGCGCAAGTCGGCGATCATCCGTTTCCATTCGTCTGCGCCGACGCGGCTGACCTCATCCCAGATTTGATCCCAGTTGACATAGCTTAGGTCGCGCCCGAGCATGCGGTCTTCCAGCACGCGCAGATAGTAAGTCGTGTGCGCGACGTGGGCGGCGATGGTGGCGCAGTTGCCCATTCTTTGGGAAGCGCCCTCAGCCGAGATCTCGGCCAGGGTCTCGAAGAGTGATGCGCCTCGGTCCAGGTAGACGGGACCCTGCACGGTTTCAAACGTCTCGATTAGAAGGAAGCGGAAGCCTGCCGCGACTTCGCTGATGTCGATTTGCTTGGGCATGGGTTGATTCCTTTATTGCTTGCTGCCGCGAATGGACGGCTCGCGAGAGAGCTTCTGGCGCAAAATGTCGAGCGGCCCGCCGTCGGCGAGGATGGC
>JAPOXG010000007.1 GCA_026707225.1 Chloroflexota bacterium | reverse complement strand
ATTCTTAAACCCGACATCTGAAAGGACACCGCCGCATGACACCACCTGCCACCCGCCTCACCATGGCCCAAGCCCTCGTCCGCTACCTCGCCGCGCAGCACGTCTCCCGCGACGGCGTCGAGAACCCCTTCTTCGCCGGCATGTGGGGCATCTTCGGGCATGGCAATGTCGCCGGCGTCGGGCAAGCCCTCGAACAATACGCGCCCGATTTCCGCTATTACCAGAGCCGCAACGAGCAGGCGCAAGTCCTCGCTTCGGTCGCTTACGCCAAGCATCGCAATCGGCTGGCGACTTTCGCTTGCGCCTCGTCCATCGGGCCGGGCGCGTCCAACATGATCACTGGCGCGGCAGTGGCGACGGTCAATCGGATTCCGGTTTTGCTGCTGGCCGGCGATATCTTCGCCGAGCGGATTCAGGCGCCGGTTTTGCAGCAGCTCGAGAGCGAGCATACGCAGGACATCAGCGTCAACGACTGCTTCAAGCCGGTCTCGCGTTATTGGGATCGCATCTATCGCCCCGAGCAGCTGATCACGGCGCTGCCGGAAGCGATGCGCGTGCTGACCTCGCCGGTCGATACGGGCGCGGTCACGCTGGCGCTGCCGCAGGATGTGCAGGCGGAAGCGCATGACTACCCGACCGCTTTCTTCGAGAAGCGCGTCTGGGAGATCCCGCGCAATCGGGCGGACGTCGGGGCGATTCAGCGGGCGGCGGAGTGGATTCGCGAGAGCCAGCAGCCGCTGATCATCGCCGGCGGCGGCGTCCATTACAGCGATGCCTATGACGCGCTTGAGACTTTTGTGGCGCGGACGGGCATCCCCAGCTGCGAGACGCAGGCGGGCAAGGGCGTCCTCAAATACGACCATCCGAGCAACCTGGGCGCGATCGGCGTGACGGGTACCGAAGGCGCCAACATCCTGGCGACCGAGACCGATCTGGTCATCGGCATCGGCACGCGCTACAGCGATTTCACCAGCGCTTCCAAGACCGCCTTCATGAATGCGGGCGTCCGCTTTATCAATATCAATGTCGCCGAGTTTGACGCCTACAAGCACAACGCCCTGCCCCTGGGCGGCGATGCGCGCGCGACGCTGGAGGAGTTGGCCGAGGCGCTGGACGGCTACGCAGTTGATGCGGCTTATCGCGAGCGCGTCCACGCCTACAACCGCTCCTGGGATGCCGAGGTGCATCGCATTTACAACCTCGAGCATGAGCCGATGCTGAGCCAGGGCGAGGTGATCGGCTTGGTCAATTCGCTGTCGGACGCGGGCGATACGGTGCTCTGCGCGGCCGGCAGCCTGCCCGGCGACCTGCACAAGCTCTGGCGCACGCGGAATCGCAAGGGCTACCACCTGGAATATGGCTATTCGACGATGGGCTACGAGATCGCCGGCGGCCTGGGCGTCAAGATGGCGGACCCGAAGCGCGAAGTCTGGGTCATGGTCGGCGATGGCTCCTTTCTGATGATGCACACCGAGATCGTGACCATGGTGCAAGAGGGCGTCAAGGTCAATATCATCGTGCTGGACAATCACGGGCACGCCAGCATCGGCGGCTTGTCGAAGAGCGTCGGCAGCGATGGCTTCGGCACCAAGTTCCGCTATCGCACCGACTCCGGTCATCTGGACGGCGAGACCCTGCCAATCGACTTCGCCAAAAACTGCGAGAGCCTGGGCGCCCGCGTCATCCGCGCCAAGGACCGCGAGGAATTTTCCCATGCGATGGAAGCGGCGAAAGCGCATCAGGGCGGGCCGGTCTGCATCGTCACCGAGGTTGACCGGCGGCAGCGCGTCGATGGCTATGGCTCCTGGTGGGATGTGCCGGTGGCGGAGGTCTCCGAGAACGAGGCTGTCAAGCAGGCGCGCGAGGACTACGCCGCCTACAAGGAACGCGAGAGCTATTATCAGTGAACGACCGCGATCATATGTCCGCTAGTAGAATCGCTGTAGGGGCGACCTAGTAGGTCGCCCGCTCTCCACCAAGGAGATTAAATGATGCATATCTTGACACAAGATGAAATGGCCTTCTGGCAAGAACATGGCTATGTCATCCTGCGCGATGCCGTGCCGCAGGCAAACGTCGACGCGGTTGTCAATATCATTTGGGAATTCATGGAAATGGATCGCGATGACCCGGAAACTTGGTATCGCTCAACAGACGGCCACGAGGGGAAACCCAAACTGAAGGAATCGGGCATGGCCGAGCTTTACCAGCATCAGGCGCTTTGGGATAACCGGCAGCATCCGCGCGTCTATGGCGCCTTTGCCGATGTCTGGGGGGCGGAGAATTTGTGGGTATCGATCGATCGCGTCAATCTCAACCCGCCGGCGCGCGCCGATTGGGACTTTCAGGGATTTGTGCATTGGGATATTGATACATCGCTGGTTCCCCTCCCGAATCGGGTGCAGGGCCTATTATCGCTGGTTGATGTGCCAGCGGACGCGGGCGGTTTGCAAGTCGTGCCTGGATTTCACCGGCGCTTTGCGGAATGGGTAAAGACCCAGCCGACCGATCGCAATCCACGCGCGCCCGATATGACTGGTCTCGAACTGAAATCACTGGCGATGAATGCTGGCGATCTGGTCATTTGGCACAGTCTGCTGCCACATGGCACCGGGCGCAACCACTCATCCCGTCCGCGGCTGGCTCAGTACATCACCATGTTTCCGGCGCGCGAAGATGATGAAGCCATGAGACAGGAGCGCGTCAGCTTGTGGCGCGAGCGCAAATCGCCCGATCGCAAGTTTTTCCCTGGTGATCCGCGCCGCTGGGAAATCGAGCACAGCAAAACGGCGAAGCTGACGCCATTGGGCGAAAAGCTGCTTGGCTTAAAAGACTGGTCGTCCTAGTCAGGGAACCGTATGACCTCTCCGCTCAAAGTTGGGCTGATCGGCTGTGGCAATGTCGTCCAGTATGGGCATCGTCCCGCGTTGATGTCGCTGCCGGATCTCGAGTTGGTCGCGCTCGCCGATATCACGCCGGCGCGCCGCGCCATCGGGCAGGCTTGGTTCGGCTTGAGCGACGATCAACTATACGAAGATTACCGCGCGCTGCTCGCCATTGACGAGATTGACGCCGTCGTCATCGCCGTGCCACAGAAGCATCGCCCACAGATCGCGCTCGAGGCTTTCGCCGCTGGGAAGCACGTCCTCAGCGAGAAGCCAATCAGCAATGTGCCGGCGATTGCGGCGGAGCTGGTTCGCGCGGCCGACGCGGCGGGCAGGAAAATGGCGATGGCGCACAATTATCACTTCTTGCCCGAGTACCGGCAGATTAAGAAACTGCTCGCCGAGGGCTTAATTGGCGATCTGCGCGTCGCCACGCTGCATTTTCTGGGCGTGATCGATTATCCGGGCGCGGCTGAATACAAATCCGACTGGCGTCATACCATGGCGGCCGGCGGCGGCGTGTTGATGGATATGATCCACGCCGTCTACCTGGCGGAGTGGCTCGCTGGCGAAGCGGCGCAGCAGGTGATGGCTTTCGTCGACGCGCCGGAATATGGCCATCGTCAGCCCGTGATCGAAGATCTGGCGCTGCTGCAAATTGCCTTTCCCAAGTCATACGCCGCCATACACATGGCTTGGGGCGAGGGCGTCGGCGGCGCTGATATCAGCGGAAGCGATGGACAGATTCGTATGCGCTACAAAAAATATCAGAGCGGCGGTTTCAATCAGCCGATTGAATTATACAGCGTCGACGAAGACTGGAATCGGACTGATCACGCAATCGCCAATCGAGAGGCGCATATGGAGGCGGTCGCCGATTCCTTCACCGATCTCTGGGCGGACTTCCGCGACGCCATCAGCAACGACCGCGAACCGATGGCGCCGGCGGCGGCGGGCGCGCGCGCCCTGGAGATTGTGCTGGGCGCTTACGCCTCGGCTGTCAGCGGGCGAGTCGTCACCTTGCCCCTCGATAGCGAGAGTCCCGTCTATCAGAAGGGCATTGATGGCATCGCCGAACTGGATGTCTGGGATGGGAGCAAGACGAAAGCGGCCGGCTTGTTCGGTTTGAGAGAATGAGGTCAGCCCGATGAGCGCGCTGCGCGGAATGATCACCTTGGAAGCATTGTCGGCGAGCGTCGCCGCTGACGAGATCGACACCGTGATCCTCGCCTTCAGCGATCATTACGGTCGGCTGATGGGCAAGCGCCTGGATGCTGAATTTTTCATCGCGGAAGCGGCGCGGCAAGGCGCCCACGCCTGCAATTATCTGTTGACGACCGATATGGAAATGGAACCGGCGCCAGGCTATCGCTTCGCCAACTGGGAGCTAGGCTATGGCGACTTTCATCTCGCGCCGGACATGAACACGCTGCGCTGGGCGAGCTGGCTGGAAAAGACGGCGATCGTGCTCTGCGATGTTGAGGACGAACGGGCGCGTCAGCCGATAGCGGTCGCGCCGCGTTCGATTCTGCGCCGTCAACTGGACGCGGCCGCGAGCCGGGGATTCAGCGTCAATGCCGCCTCCGAGCTTGAATATTACATCTACCGGGAATCCTATCGCGAGGCGCATGAAAAGGGCTATGCCGATCTCGAGCCGCTGGGCTGGTATCTGGAAGATTATCACATCCTGCAAGGCACGCGCGAAGAAGCTTTCACCGCGGCCGCCCGCCGCCACCTGAAGCATTCGGGCATTCCCGTTGAGAGCAGCAAGGGCGAATGGGGCTTGGGTCAGCATGAACTCAATATCCGCTATGCCGACCTGCTGACAATGGCTGATCGACACAGCATCATGAAGCACAGTCTGAAAGAGATCGCCGATGCGCAAGCTTGCAGCGTCACTTTCATGGCCAAACCCTTCGCCGGTCAAGCAGGCTCGAGCTGTCATATCCATCTGAGCTTGTTCCGGGGTGCAGCAAACGCTTTCCCGGGCGATTCCACGATGGGGCCAGTGTCGGGATCGGATCTGTTTCGTCACTTCCTGGGCGGCTGGATAGCGCATTTGCCGGCGATGATGGTCTTTTACGCGCCGACTGTCAACGCTTACAAACGCTACGAAGACGGCTCCTGGGCGCCGACGCGCATCGCCTGGAGTTATGATAATCGCACGGCGGGCTTTCGCGTGGTCGGCGCGGGCGAGAGCCTGCGCATTGAATGCCGCGTGCCGGGCGCCGATTGCAATCCCTACCTGGCTTATGCGGCGGCGCTGGCGTCGGGTCTGGATGGCATTGCCCAAGGGATAGAGCCGCCGGACATTTTCGAGGGCGATATCTACGCGGCGCGACATCTGCCGCGCGTGCCCTATACGCTTGAGCAGGCGGTCGACATCTTCGAAAGCAGCGAATTCGCCCAGCGCGCTTTTGGCGCCGACGTGGTCGAGCATTACGCGCATTTCTTCCGCACCGAGGTGGAAAGCTTTCGCGGCGCTGTGACCGATTGGGAGCGGAAGCGCTATTTTGAACGGATATAAGCGGCAAAACATGGAGTAAACTTGACTATTGTGATTTGGCGGACAATACTAAATATGTTGCGCGCTTTGGCAGTAAAGTGGCTTCCTGTGCAAACTGACTTGAGAGCGACTAGCGGAGGGCGACGATGGAAACGATCACAGTTAGCTTTGTAAAGGACGGGGATGGATACGTATCCCACTGTCTAGACTACGATATTGTCAGCCAAGGAGATTCGCTTCAAGAAGCTAAGGACAACATAGTCGAGGCGGTAACTGGGTTTCTCGAAATCGCCTCGCCCGAGGAAATCCAACGGCGACTGGAGAGCCGCGGCCGCGTTGAGCAGTTGAGAATTGGGAGTGCCTAAGTTAAGGACGCTGTCAGACCGCGAAATTTGTCGTATTCTCACTCTCAACGGTTTTGAGAGAGTCCGGCAGCGCGGCAGTCACATATATATGCGCAAGCGTATCCTCCAAGTAACTGGCGAGTATCAGGTTGTTACGGTTCCCGTGCCAAACCATAAGGAAGTACGGAAGGGAACTTTGTCCGGTATTATCCGACAGTCTCAACTGCCCAGAGAGCTTTTCGAATAGATGTAGTCTGACAACGTGCCCTTCCCGGAATCTTTACGGGCACTAAACCGTGTAGCGGGCATCCGACCCGGTCTAACCATTGAGGAATTGCCAAATGCGACTCAAAGACAAAGTCGCGCTGATCACGGGCGCGGGCAGCGGCATCGGCTATCAGACGGCGCTGCGCCTCGCGCGGGCGGGCGCGTCAATCGTGGCGGTCGATATCAATGAAGAGGGCGGGCTGCAATGCGTCGCTGATATCGGCCAGCGGGGTGGATCGGCGACTTATGTTCAAGCCGATGTGGCGCTGGCGGCGGACTGCGAGAAGATGATCGCCGCGGCCGAATCGACTTACGGCAAGCTGGACGTCCTCTTCAATAACGCCGGCATCAGCCACGCCGATGACGATGACGCGATCAACACGACGGAAACGGTCTGGGACCAGACGATGGCGGTCAACGTCAAAGGCGTCTTTCTCGGCTGCAAGTACGGCATACCGGCGCTGCAGAGGGCGGGTGGCGGCAGTATCATCAACACGGCATCCTTCGTGGCGGTGCTGGGCGCGGCCACCCCGCAGCTGGCGTACACGGCAAGCAAGGGCGCGGTCTTGGCGATGACGCGCGAGCTGGCGGTGATACACGCGCAGGAGAACATCCGCGTCAACGCGCTCTGCCCGGGACCGCTGCGCACCGAGCTGCTGATGAAATATCTGGACACCGAGGAGAAGAAGCGGCGGCGGCTGGTACATATTCCGATGGGCCGCTTTGGCGAGGCGAGCGAGATTGCCGATGCCGTTTTGTTCCTGGCGTCGGAGGAATCCTCATTCGTCACCGGCAGCACCTTCCTGGTCGATGGCGGCATCACGGCCGCTTATGTGACGCCGGAGTAGCGGCGCACCCCATCCCCCGGCCTAGTTCCCCCCTCGGTCCCCCCGCTCAACGGGGGGCGGAATTCCCAGCGAGCTAAGGAAGGGGAGCTAGGCTTCGCGAGCATTTGATTCAAAAAACTTTCTGCCCACAGTGAGACGCAAGGTATTTTGCGCGGGCGGCGGCATTGTCGCGCGTGGGTCTAAAGACCATTGGATTGCCGGACTGGCTGGCAAGCGCGGCGACATCTCGTATAATCAGCGGTAGCATTGTGTCGCGCAAATCCGTTATTCGGCAAGCAGGGAGCGTCTTTATGTTATCGGGCTTGATGATGGATTATCCGCTGACGCTGAACACCATCGTCGAACATGCCAGTCGCATGACGCCGCGGAAGACGATCAAGACCAAGCAGCCCGACGGGGCTTGGCGCGAATACAGCTATGCCGATTTTCACCGGCGCGTCAAGAAGCTGGGCAATGTGCTGGAGGCGCTTGGCGTCGAGCCGGGCGACCGCGTGGCCACCTTCGCCTGGAACAATTACCAGCATCTGGAGTTTTACTTCGGCATACCTTGCGCCGGCGCTGTCGTCCACACTTTGAATATTCGTCTGTCGCATGAGCAGCTCAAGTTCATCATCGAACACGCTGAAGACAAAGTCATCTTCGTCGAGGGATCACTGCTGCCGCTGATTGAGCCGATCGCCGACCAACTCAAGACGGTCAAGCGCTACGTGCTTTTCAACTTGGCTGAGGGTCAATCCAGCAGCCTTCCCAATGTATCGCACTACGAAGACCTGATGGCGGCGGCGAGCGATGAATATGATTGGCGCTGCGATGACGAGACTATGGCGATGGGTTTGTGTTATACCAGCGGCACGACCGGCATGCCCAAAGGCGTCTTGTACAGCCATCGCTCGATGATGCTGCATACGCTGGGCGTGCTGCAGGCGGCGGCGCTGGGTCCGACAGAGGCGGATGTGGCGCTGGCGGTGGTGCCGCAATTCCATGCGATGGCTTGGGGCTTGCCTTATGCCTGCGCCTGGGTGGGCGCGACGATCGTGATGCCCGGTCCACATCTCCAGCCGGCGCCGCTGGCGGATATGATCGAAAGGGAGCGCGTCACCATCGCCGCCGGCGTACCGACAATCTGGAACGGCTTGTATCATGAACTGCGGCAGAAACCGCGCGATATCTCGTCCGTCACGCAGCTGGTCGTTGGCGGCTCGGCGATGCCGCGCGGCTTGATTGAAGCCTACGAACGCGACTTCGGCGTCAATGTCGTGCACGCCTGGGGCATGACCGAGATGTCGCCCATCGGCAGCGTCGCCAAGCTGCAAACAAGGCATCAAGAACTGGACGCCCACGGTCGCTGGGATATAAAAGCCAAGCAAGGCTATTTCGTGCCCGGCGTCGATGCGCGAATCGTCGATGAAGACGGAAAAGAATTGCCCTGGGATGGCGCGACGATGGGCGAGCTGCAGGTGCGCGGCTACTGGGTGGTCGGGCAGTATTACAAGATCGAAAATGACCGGCAGCATTTCACCGACGACGGCTGGTTCCGCACCGGCGATGTCGTGACCATCGACGGGGACGGCTTCATGACGATCACCGACCGGACGAAGGATTTGGTCAAGAGCGGCGGCGAATGGATCTCCTCGGTCGATCTGGAAAATATGCTGATTTCGCATCCGGCGGTATTGGAAGCGGCGGTGATTGCCGTGCCTGACGAGCGCTGGGGCGAGCGGCCGCTGGCGGTTCTGGCACCGCTTGATGGCGGGCATGACCCGCAAACGCTGAACAACTATTTGCTAGAACGATTCCCCAAGTTTTGGCTGCCGGACGCATATATTGTGGTCGATGAGATTCCCAAGACCGGCGTCGGCAAAATGGACAAGAAGGTGCTGCGACAGTGGCACGCGGATGGGAAGTTGTAGAGGCGAATTCGTAGGGGCGACCAACCTGGTCGCCCGCAATCGGACTGGTACGGGCGACTTGATAAGTCGCCCCTACACACATTAGTTGGCGAAGTTGCGGAGAAATCATGAAAATCACAGGCGTTCGCTCGATACTGTTCGAGCATCAGATGACGCGCCCGATTGGCGATGCCAATAACCCGCGCGGACGCGATCAATACGCGGCGCTGGCCGTTTTCCTGGATACCGACCTGGGGTTGACCGGCGTCTCGCTGGGCAATCCGGGGCAGCAGGGCGACATCCACGCCATGGCCGAGAATCTGCTCGTCGGGCGGGATCCGCGCGGCGTCATCGGGCTGTGGCAGCGCATGGCCGATTTCGCCTTTAAGGGCGGCAATCGCGGCGCGATCACCGATGTCATTGGCGCGCTGGATGTGGCGCTCTGGGACCTCAAAGCCAAAGCGAATGGCGAGCCGCTCTGGAAGACGCTGGGCGCCTCCAGCCGGGCAGTCAAAGCTTACGCCAGCGGCATCGACCTCTGCCTCAGCGACGACGAGATCCGAGCATTCTACGAAAGGCAGGCGGCGCTCGGCATTTGCATCGGCAAGCTGAAGGTGGGGCTGGACCGCGAGGGCGATCTGCGGCGAATCGGCATCATGCGCGAGGCGCTGGCGACATCTGGCAAAGCCCCGATCCTGCTGGTCGACTCCAATGAATACTGGTCGCCCAAGCAGGCGATTCAGCATATCCGCTATTTTGAACGCCACTACGAGCTCTTCTGGGCGGAGGAGCCGGCGCGGCGCTGGGATTACACCGGCTTGCGCCAGGTGTCGCAGTCGGTGAATGCGGCGGTCGCCACCGGCGAGAACCTCGATGACGCCGCCGACTTCCGCGCTCTCATCGCGCATCAAGCCGCCGATATCTTGCAGATTGGCGTCGGCGCGGGCGGGATCACCGGCGCCATGCGCATCGCCCAGATGGCGGACGGCTTCGACCTGCCGGTCTCGGTGATGAATTGCCCGGGGAATTACATGGCGCATTTCGCCGCTGTGCCGCCCAATCACATCTGGATGGAAGTGGTGGACGCCGGGCAGGACCGGAGCTTTACGCACGACAGCCTAGTCGAGGATGGGTATATCATCCTGGGCGATAGGCCCGGCAACGGGATTCAGTTTGATATGGAGAAGCTGGAGCAGTTCCGCGTGACGGAGCGGTCGGCGAGCGCGGCGCCGAGTCCCTGGGGCCGGCGGCGTGGCGGGGGCTTGTTTGTAGTGGCTGAGGGCGAGCCGGAAGAGGTGGGGGAGGAGTAGGGGGCCGCTTACTCGGCATTGGGCGGAGCTTGCTCGGTGAAGCCCATGCGTCCTCGAATCCAGCCTAAACTTTCGCGCAATGCCGCATAGTTATCGTTGAGTTTATCAAACTTTGTGTCGAGATTATCAATTCTGCTGTTGAGTTGAACGATGTCATGCCGCAGCCACAGGAAGCCGCCAATGACCGTGCCCACTGTGATGATGAACTGCACATTTTGGTCCACTACATTGCTCCTGCAGCCGCCAATATTGGAATCTGGATACTTCATTTACTAGCTTAAATCAAGTCTTTCTGCGCCACCCCATCAGTCGACACATGCCGCTCCGCCTGCTTGAATGTGCCTTGCGGCGCGGGCATATCCACCCCCGCGCCGCCCAGCAAATCGCCGATGGTCAGGATTTGCAGCTTGCGATAAGGCTTCTGCCACAAGGTCGATTCATACCAGCCGGCCGCCAGCGCCTCTTTTATCATCGGTTGCGTCGGGTATTCCAGCGTGATGAAGACGCCGACGGCCGCTTTCTCTCGCTCGACTGTCCAGTTCAAATCGCGGATTTCCTTCGCCGACACTTTGCCTGACTTGACCTGTACAATGACCTTCTTTGGCTTGGACTTGCCTTTGTCGTCGCGCTCGAAGAAGTTAATGATCCCGTCAATGCCTTTGTCCGCGCCCTTCTTGCCGCGCCTTGACCCCGCTTGTCCGCCGACCGGTTTCGCGCCCACCAGCGAAAGCGCCCACCATTCAAATTGATAGCGCCCTTCGTTAGCGGAATCGGTCGCCAGTTCGCGCGCGCCTGCTTCTGTGGTCGGCTCGCCGATCACGTCGTAATCCTCACCCGAAACGAGTTCGAACATATCCAGCAAGCGATACTTTTGCAGGGCGATGGATAGATGGGTGATGTCGATGCCGATCCAATTGCGACCCAGCTTGTTCGCGGCCGCAATCGCCGTGCCACAGCCGCAGAAGGGATCGAGCACGATGTCGCCTTCGTTTGATGAGGCAGAAATGATGCGTTCAAGCAAGGCTTCCGGTTTTTGGGTAGGGTAGCCAAGACGTTCTTTGGCGTGGGCGCCGATGGGCGGAATGTCAGTCCAATTGTCTCCAATCAAAATACCTTGACTGTCTTCCATGTAATACCTGAGTCTTGGCATGCCGCCCTCTTTGGCAGGCCAGTGAATCACGTTTAAGCTATCGAGCAAATCCATCTTCGCATGAATGCCAAGACTTACCCACACTTCTTCACTCGGAAGGGCGTCACGCAGCCATTCAGGGAATCGATGGAATCCGGGCAATGCCCAGGCCCGACCACTGCTAGGAGTTCTCCCTCGCCAAGCCTGATAAGCTTCTGCGCCTCCAGCTTTGCCACCTGTCATATCGCGCGTAGCATATGCGCCTCTCTCATCCGCGTGGGGAAATCCTTTGATCCTCCCTCCATTGATATCGACGTAAGCCCTGTTCCAACGCCACACTTCAGCCTTGCTGTACAGGAGAATCACATCGTGCACAGCGGGCCATTGCCTTGCGCCCAAATCATGCGCGGATGTCCTTCTCCAGATCACTTCGTTGCGAAAATTCTCAGGTCCAAAAATCGCATCTAGCACAATCTTCAAATAATGACTTGCGGTCGGGTCGCAGTGCAGATACAAGCTGCCCGTCAATTTCAAGACGCGCCGCAACTCGACCAGCCGCGCTGTCATCATCACGAGGTAAGCCATCATCTGGTTACGGTCGATCAGGTTTAGCAGCGCTTCAATCGCGGTCGACACCTTTTCTGGCGCGTCGACGATTAAATCGCGGTAGGTTTCCTCGGCAGTTTCGCCCCAATGCCAGGTGTCCTCGAAGGCGGTGATTTGGGCTTCGCTGTCTGCGCCGCTCTCCGCTTTGAAGAGCACGTTGTAATTGCGATTGCTGTTAAAGGGCGGGTCGAGGTAAATCAAGTCGACGCATTCATCAGGGAAATACTCCCGATTGCGCAGGATGTCGAGATTGTCACCGTAGTAGAGTCTGTTGTTCATGGGAGACCTCGCGGGTCACAAATAAAAGGACGACACAAAGGCCGCCCTATAATATCTAACGGATAGCAGTTATGGAAAACGCCGCTTATCCTTTGGGCGGATGCGGATCGTTTCCATAGCTGTTTCTTTCACGAATCTTGCCATCGCGGCCATGAATAAAGACTTCAGAACCTTGATTTCGCGCGATGTCTCTAGCGAATTCAAACGCTTCTGATTGAGTATCAAACGATTTTGTGGCTTTGCTGTTACCCGCGCCACGTACATTCCATTCATCACCATTCGGCACTACGTGTTGGTTTTGCCCTTCGCCATGATCCACCCCCTACATTCTCTAAAATATGTATAGCACATTTGTTGTAGGACGTCAATGTTTGGGGAACTAACATATGGTTGCTCGGAATATCCAACATCGAACCCAAACAAAGAATCTCTGTGCGCTCTGTGTCTCTGTGGCAAATGAAATATGTGGTAAAACTGCAATCAATCCAATCACGAACAGGAGACCCCAACTTGCCCATCAAAACCGGCGGCGAAGCAACGGTAGAAGCCCTTATCGCCCACGGCGCGCACACGCTCTTTGGGTTGCCCGGCATCCAGAATGACTGGCTCTACAACGCCCTCTTCGACAACCGCGACCGCATCCGCGTCATCCACACGCGCCACGAACAAGGCTGCGCCTATATGGCGCTCGGTTGGGCGCTGGCCACCGGCGAACCGGGCCTCTTCAATGTCGTGCCAGGTCCAGGCTTGCTGAATGCCACCGCCGGCATGGCGACGGCTTACGCGCTCAACGCCAAGGTCTTCTGCCTGACCGGGCAGATTCTCAGCCGCAATATCGGCAAGGGTGTTGGCGACTTGCACGAGATCCCGCATCAAACGGAGGTCTTGCGCGGGTTGACCAAGTGGAACGATATGGCGCTGCACCCATCCGATGCCGGACGCAAGGTGGCGCAGGCTTTCTTCGAAATGGCATCGGGGCGTCCGCGACCGGTGGCGCTGGAGATACCGCCGGATGTCTTGAAGCGGCGCGCCGCCGTGCCGGAGACGCCGCTGCCCTGGACGCCCTTCTCGCCGCCGGTGGATGCCGGCGCGATCGAAACGGCCGGTCAGTGGCTGGGCGCGGCGCAGCGCCCCATGATCTTCGTTGGCGGCGGGGCGCAGGGCGTCAGCGCCGAAGTCGGGCAGCTGGCCGAGATGCTGCAAGCGCCGGTGGTCGCTTATCGAACGGGGCATGGCGTGCTCGACAGTCGCCATCCGCTGAGCTTGAAGACGCCGGAAGCGCATGCCTATTACAAAGAGACCGATGTCGTCATGGCGATCGGCAGCCACATGCGAACGCCGCTGCAGCGCTGGGGAACCGACCGTGAGATGAAGATCATCCGCTTTGATGTGGACAGCGACGCCATGGGCAGGATCCAGCGGCCCGATCTGCCGATTGTGGCGCGGGCGGAAGATGCGCTGCCGCCATTGTTGGGCGCGGTCGACAGGCACAATCGAAAGCGGGCGTCGTGCGCGGCGCGGATGCGCGAACTGAAGGCGGATTGGGCGAAGACCAGCGCCTACCTGGAACCGCAGAGGCGCTATCTGAATATCATTCGCGAAGAATTGGGCGAAGACGGCATCTTCGTTGATGAATTGACGCAGATGGGTTACGCGGCGCGCATCATCATGCCGATCTACAAGCCGCGGACTTACTTCAGCAGCGGTTATCAGGGCACGCTGGGTTATGGCTTCCCGACGGCTTTGGGCGCCAAGGTGGCTCGGCCCGATGTACCGGTGCTGTCCATCGCCGGCGACGGCGGCTTCATGTTCAGCGTCGGCGAATTGGCGACGGCGGCGCAGCACCGGATTCCGCTGGTGACCATCGTCTTCAACAACGATGCCTATGGCAATGTGCGCACGATGCAGATTCGTGATTACGACGAACGCGTGATCGCCTCGGATTTGGTCAATCCCGACTTCGTGAAGCTCGGCGAATCATTTGGCGCCAATGCCTTCCGCGCGGAAGATGAAGGGCAGCTGCGGGCGGGGATGCGCTATGGATTCGCCAGCGAGATGCCGACGATCATTGAAGTGCCCATCGGCGAGACGCCCAGCCTCGACCGCCTGCGCGATCAGGGTCGGATACGTCCGCCGCGCTGAGTTAGAAACGTTCGATGTCCCCTCTGATTCTCGAGCCCGAGAGCTGGCTTTATCGCAAGTTCTCGCAATTGATCGAGGATGCCGATTTTGTCTTTTTCGCCGGGCTGCCGGGCGTGGGCAAGAGCTTGCTCCTGCAGCAGATGACCTTGATGGCGCTGGCTGCAGGACGCCGCGTGACGCTTTTGCAATGGGATGTCGCCCGCCAAACTTTCGAGACGCCCCGCTATCCGTTATCCGATGGCGCCACCCATCCGCTGGTCATCAGAGCGACGGGCTTGTGGCTGCGCCGGGCGCTGGTCGATTGGGATGCGCGCGCCAAAAGACCCGCCGACATGCTCATAGGCGAGGCGCCGCTGAATGGCGGGCGCTTCATAGAAATTGCCCGGCAAATTGCCGACGAGGCCGAAGCGCTGCTAAGCGATGCGCGGACGCAATTCCTCATCCCCGTGCCGTCACTGCCGATCCGCGCCCTGATCGAAGCCAGGCGTGGGCGGTCAATCGCCGAGCCGCAGCACGAGAACGAAGCTCATGACGCGCCGCCTGATTTGCTGCGCGCGCTCTGGCTGGACGTCTATCGCGTGGGCGTGGCGCTGGGATTGGCCCCGGCGACCACGAGCGACGCGCCCTATTCGCCCGCCGTTTACCAAGCCGTCTATCGACATCTGCTGCAGCATCGACAGGCGCAGGTTTTGCCCATCGGCGAGCCGCTGCAACCAACCGCCTCGGTTTACGATCAGGCGGCGCCGCTGCCCATGCTGCGGGCGACTGCTGCCCAAGCGGAGTCAATCCTCGCGGACTTAGAGACATCCATGCGGCCGGAGGCGGCGATTGCGGCGGCGGGAACTTGGTATCATGTCTAGGCGCGCTCGTCAGGAATGACGGCGAAGACATCAATTTCAAAATCGGCATAGGGCTTGCCCAAGGCTTTGACGACCACGCCAGTCGAGCAGGGATAGACATCGGGCAGGTGATGAGCGAGCACGGGATAGACCAGATCTCGATAAGCGGCGTCGGTGACGTAAGTGGTGATCTTGCAGATGTCTTCCATGCGGGCACCGGCCGCCTCCAGAATGATCTTGACGTTTTGCATCGCGTTGTCCGCTTGCGCCGCTGGGTCGCCCTCGCCGACGAAGGCGGTGTTGTCCATCGTCAAGCCGGTTTGCCCTTCGACGAAAATCATGTTGCCGGCGCGAACCGCTTTGCTGGTGCGATAATCGATATCGGGGAAGATATCGCCGCCTTTGCTGGTTTTGGTGAGTATGCGCTGATGCGCCATGATTGTCTCCTTTTCTTTTTCTTTTAACATAGCCCCTCGCAAGTCACAACCTGGCTCACACAGTATAACGAACCCATATGAATGGGAATCTGTAGGGGCGAGACTTGTCTCGCCCTCCACCACCCCATACGCCGGCGGCAAAATCGGATAGAATCCGTCAGACCTTTGTCGAAGATAGGCAGGTGTCATGTCAGCCAAGAAACGCTACGCCATTGTCGGGACGGGATCGCGCGCCGGCATGTATATCGACGCGGCAACGAGCCGCTTCAAGGACTGCGCCGAATTGGTCGGCTTGTGTGATTTGAGCCGAACGCGCATGGATTGGCATAACGGGCAATTGCGAAAGCGCGGAGGGGCGCCGGCGCCAACTTACCACGCGGATGACTTTGATCGCATGATCGGCGAAGCCAAGCCGGATGTAGTGATCGTTACGACCATCGATGCCTGGCATCATGCATACATCGCGCGGGCCTTGGATCAGGGCTGCGATGTCATCAGCGAAAAGCCGCTGACGACGACGCTGGATCGGCTGCATAAGATTGACGCGGCCGTCAAGCGCAGTGGCAAGTCGCTGCGCGTCACCTTCAATTATCGCTATGCGCCGGCTTACGCGCGCTTCCGCGAGCTTATCCGCGAAGGCGCCGTCGGGAGGCCGCTGGCGGTCGATTTCTCCTGGGTGCTGGATACCAGCCACGGTGCCGACTACTTCCGCCGCTGGCACCGCGAGAAAGAACACAGTGGCGGCTTGCTGGTGCACAAAGCCACTCATCACTTTGACCTGGTCAATTGGTGGATCGACTCCTATCCGCGCCAGGTATTCGCGCTGGGCGATCTGCTCTTTTATGGCGCAGCCAACGCCGAAGCGCGCGGCGAGCATTATTCGTATACGCGCTACACTGGCGAAGCGGCGGCGAAGGACGACCCGTTTGCCTTGCGCCTCGACGAAAAGGAAGCGTACGCCGGGCTCTACCTGGCGGCCGAGTCGGAGACGGGCTACATCCGCGACCGCAATGTCTTCGGCGAGCCAATCACGGCGGAAGACACCATGACCGTCACCGCCCGTTATGCCAATGGCGTTCTGTTGTCTTACTGCCTGGTTGCCTACGCGCCATGGGAAGGGCTGCGCATTGCCGTCACCGGGACGCGCGGACGCTTGGAGATGGATGTCACCGAGACCTTCAGCCGTCTCAAACCGGACAGCGTCTCGGCCGCCGCCAGCAAGGGCGCGTTCAAGCAGACGGCGATCCGCGTCTTCCCCATGTTCGGCGAAGGATATGAGGTTGAGGCGCCGGTCGCCGAGGGCGGGCACGGCGGCGCGGATCCGCTGATGCTTGAAGACCTGTTTTCGCCGGATCCGCCGTCGGATCCGCTGAAGCGCGCGGCGACTTACCGAGACGGCGCCGCTTCAATTCTGCTGGGCATCGCCGCCAACATGTCGATTGAGAGGGGCGAGCTGGTGGATGTGGGCGAGCTGTTTGATTTGACGTGACCTTAGCGCTGCATAAAGCCGCGACTGCATGGCATGTGCTAGTTGATTCGTGTATATTGGATATGAACGATTGTCAAGCAAGGGTGCGTCTTGATCAGAATTGACTCGTCAGTGTTTTGTAGAGACTATGTGATGCATCCTGACGGCGATATAACATTATGGCTGGTTTTCACAGAGATTAATATTGACACCGAACTTCCAGATGAGCCGCAATCCGCGCTGATTCTGAAACCGCCGGTCTGGCTAATTTCTTCTTGGCTTGTTGAAGAAGCGGCTGATATGAAATTGTACACCGCGGTCGCGCGTTGGCTGGCGCCAAAGGATCAACGGGTCCTGCGCGAGACGGGTTTTGAGCTCGACTTTCGGGAAGCGTTTCGATATGTTTATCGCCTCCAAATTGGGGAGCTGGATTTTGTAGGTGAGGGACATTACGAGTATCATGTTGAAATATTGGGTGACGCTGGATGGGGCGAGATTTCGCGCAACAGCCTATTCATCACCAATGACGTCCCCTAGCTATAACTTGGAGGAGAGACGATATGGAGCGGATAGTTGTTACGTATACGACGAGCTGCTCAATTCCGAAAGTCGAGATTCCTGGCGGGAATCGCGACACGAGACCAGATCGCATGGCAACCATGACGCCCGCAACACGCGCGGATGACACCAAGTTGCCATCGTCAAAGAAAAAGCCGTAGAGATTCCTACTAGTAACACAAGTTAGGACATGACCCGTCGCGATGCGGCTGGCCCCCGGTGTCGGGAAAGCATCAGCGATAGCGCGAATCGGCGCCGGCGCCCCACATATCGGGATCGGGTCCCAACTTCATCTTGAGTTCATCGGTGGCTTCATCAAGCCGCCGCATAGTCTCATCAGACAGAGACAGATTTCCCGCGATCAAATTGCTCTCGATCTGCGCCGGGTTGCGCGCGCCGGCCAGCACCGAGGCCACCGCCGGCTTGTGCAGCAGCCAGGCCAGCGCCACATGAACCATTTCTTGCCCGATATCGGCTGAGATTTCGCGAATCGCTTCAACGGCGGCGAAAGTCTCGGTTTCGAAGCCGGCTGTGCCATGGCGGGAATCTCGCCGGTCACCGCGGAAGTGACGCGTGCGCGTGCGCGAATAGGGCATCTCGTCGGCTTTGCGATAGCGGCCTGTGAGCAGCGCCTGGTTCAGCGGGCTGTAGGGCAGGATGCTGATCTTGTGTTGGACGCATAGCGGCTGAATGTCAAATTCGATGGCGCGCCAGAGCAGACTGTAGGGCAGTTGGTTGGCGGCGTAGGGACCGAATTGCAGCATGTCTGGCAGGTCGAATTGCCCAAAGTTGCTGACGCCAATGACGCGGATTTTACCCGCGCTTTGCAGGGCGAGCAGGGCCGACATCGAGTCTTCAAAGGGCACATGGCGGCTGGGCCAGTGCACCTGATAGAGATCGATATAATCGGTTCCCAAGCGTTTGAGACTGCCCTCGCAGGCGGCGCGAATGGCGGCGGGCGCCAGGTTCCCAGTGCTGACTTTGGTGGCGATGATGGCTTCGGCGCGTCGGCGCTGGAGGGCGCGTCCGAGCATCTCTTCAGAGTAGCCATCGCCGTAGCCCTCGGCTGTGTCAAAGAAATTGATGCCGCTGTCGAGCGCGGCTTGGACGGCGCCGACGGTGTCCGTTTCGTCTTGCGCGCCCCAATAGTCGCCGCCGACGATGCCCCAAAAGCCGACGCCTATGGGCGAGACCATCAATGATGTGTTGCCTAGCTTTCTTCGTTGCATGAAGCGCGTCCTTTCTCGATTCACGGTATCAAAAGATCACTTCTTTGCGCTGACGCGACTATTCTAACGCGCGTTTGGCGTATTAAATTCTGTTCTGTCCAATGATAGGCTAGTCGGCGAGTTCGGCAATTCGGGAAAGGCCGGTCGTCGAACACAGCCCTTTTGTATATCCATAATTTGGGAGAACTACCATGTTCAATTCACCAAGCCGCAGGTTCATTCTGCTGCTTACTATTACATTTTTGTATTCTATTAGTTGTTAATCTATACAATGTTTCGGAAGTTGTATCGCTTACCTATTTTGATGGTTTCCAATGAAGACGTTGAGGGAAACATATGGTTCGCATTACATCGCAGTTTTCGTTGTTGGCTGCACTGTCAATGTTTTCTCTCTCCTTCGTCCAAGCCCAGCAGCGGCTCCCCTGGCCAAGAGATTTCCGTATCGTGGACGATACGCTTCATTGGAACGAAATCCCCGACGCCAGCGGCTACCGCGTTCGCTGGTTGGGTCGGGACGATTGGATCACGGCGGAAGCGGCGGATAACCGCTTTGCTCTCAGCGGTTTTCGCTACGGCAGCACTCACCTGATACAAGTACAGGCGCTTTCGGGCGATTCAACGACGCGTCAGGACAGCGATTGGAGTTGGACCTATGTTCTGCGCCGCCCTTATCCCACCGCCACGCCGACAAATACGCCTACAGCGACGCCGACCCCAACTCCGACCCGCGTGGTGCTGCGCGGCCTGCGCACGCCGCAGAATCCGCGTCTGATTGCGGGCAGCACGGTCGCTTGGGATCCAGTATTCGGCGCCATCGGCTACCAATTGCT
>JAPOXG010000088.1 GCA_026707225.1 Chloroflexota bacterium | reverse complement strand
ACTGGCTGCCCGCTAAGGAAAAACGCTACGGTTATTTCAAAGTTTCGCTTTGGGGCGTCGAGGGCTGGATCAGCGGCGATTATGTCTACAGCCGCGGGGATTGCGGCGCCTGAAGCCAGCCGGGAAGCCAAGCATCGCTCAAATCGCTAGCGTATCGAATTCGGTTGAAATTCAATTAGCCAAATTCAGTTTCGCGACCCTCATTTTTCTCGGTGTACGCGGTGGTAAAGTTTTTTGTTTCAACCGAAAAGGATACAGTACCGGCAGAGGCGCGCGCCCTCGCGTCTGATTTAAGTGGGGGCGAGATAAGGTTTCAGCGCCGGGATCACCTTCGTCCCGATCAATTGGATGCCAGTGGCGGCTTCGCGAACACCGTGAGGCGTGCCCAGCTCAACGCGCTGCGCGCCGGCGTCGTAGAGACGGGCGCACTGTTCAATGATATCAGTGGGATCGCCGGCGAAGATGAAACGGTTGAGAATATCATCGGGGATGAGCCGCGCCGCCGCGTCGTCATCGCCGGCCTCAACCTGCGACTGCAGGCGTGACATCAAGTCGGGATCAATTGATAGCGTGGGATCCAGCTTGGATACGACAGGCATGTAAAGCGAGACGGCTTTGCGCGCAATCCAACGAGCGGCATCGCGATTTTCATCAACGACGGAGACCGCGCCGATCACCAAGTCGACGGCGCCGCGATCGCGCCCGCCGCGCGCCTCGCCAACGGCGATATAATCGGCAATCAAGGGGATCACGTCGGGGTTTGCCGAGCCGCCAATCTTAACTTCGTCGGCGATTTCCCCAGCCAAGGCGGCCAGCTGCTTGCCCCAGGTTCCGATCTGCAGCGGAATGCGCCGCGCTGGCAGGGGGTAGGGAGCGCGGACATGTTCGGCAATCCGGTAGACGCGCCCGCTATAGCCGGCTGACTCGCCGGACAGCAGCAAGCGAATGATATCGACCGCTTCTCGTATGGCAGTGATGGGCGGGTCAAGCTCGCGGATGCCATGTTCAGCCAGCCAGCCGCCGCGCACCAGACCGATGTAGACGCCGCCGGCCGCCAGCTCAGCCAGCAGGGCGGTTTGAGCCGCGATGTCCAAGGGGTGCATGCGCGAGGGCGGGATGCCCGCCGGACCGAGACGCGACTTGCTGACATGCGGCGCCATGAGCAGGAGCGGCCCGTAGCTGGGCTGATAGGGCGCGTCGCAGTAGACAGTCACCGCGTCGAAGGCGTACTGGTTGACCAGCTTCGCCAGATCAATGTAATCAACCGCGCGCTTGTCGGTCTGAAAGGCGATGCTCAGTTCGCGCTTGGTCAATGATTGCTGTCCTTCGCAGTAATCGAGCTGCCGCCGCTGATTATAGCAATTTCGAAGCGAGCCGGACGAGCAATCCCTCGCTGGCATTCTACCGTGTAACGGCGCTAGTCCTTGACCTCGCATGGATTTTATGTTAATGTTAAGAATATTAAAGGAAAGTTAATTCTTTTCCAGGTGACCTGATGAGCGACACATCGGATATGGATTTGGCGGCGATGCGGGCGGAGCGGAAGCGGTTGGCGACGGCGCGCGGCTTGCTGACGCGGGAGCGCAACAAGCTGGCGCGGGAACGAGAGGCATTGGAGGCGCTTGCCGAGGAAGTTGCGCGCGGGCAGGCGGAATTGGCGAATGAACGCGCACAGGCGGAGGCGGTCCGGGAAGAAATGATCGCGCTGGAAGCTGATGCTGCTTGTCTGCAAACTCGACTGGACGAAGCGGAAAACAAGCTAAAGAAGGCTGAGGCGAAATTGGCGCTGGCGCGGACGGCGATGAAGGCGATGAAGAAACAGATGTCAAAGGCGATGCCAAAGCAAGTCAACAAATTCGTCGTCAAGAAAGCGAAGAAACTGGCTCGCAAGAAAGCGCGGAAGCGACTGGCCAAAGCACAAGCCAAGATTCGAAATCTGGAAGAAGCGCTGCGGGCCGCGCAAGCCTCGCCTGTGCCACCGCCTCAGTGACCCACAGCGCTTGTCTCAACCAAAGATGCTGAGTGGCATGTGAAAGGCGACGATCCAGTTGGGCACATCAACAATCTCGGCGATCTTTAAGTCGCCGGCGGTGCTGCAGATGCAGTAGGCTTGGCTCTCGCTCAGTCGATGGTTTGCCACCAGCCACTCAATCATGTAGCGAACGGCGTTCTTGGCGTTTTCCATCAGGTCAGGACCATGGGCGGTTGTGATGTGATAGCCGGCGCTATCGACCTTGGTCATTGGGCTGGGGCGCTGGATTTGCAGTTCGCGGATGTTCAAGTCCCTGCGAACGTTGAAGCGCATGGTGACGGTCATGGGTGACTCGATGCCGGTGCCGCTGACCTCGCCCTGGCCTTGCGCGCTGTGGCAGTCACCGGTCGAGAACAAGGCGCCTTCCGCCAGAATCGGCAGCCAGAAAGTCGAGCCGACGACCAAATCGCGCGTGTCCACATTGCCGCCGTTGACGCGGGGCGGGATGGTATCCAGCCGTCCGCTGTCCGCGGGCGCCACGCCGACGCAGCCGGGGAAGGGCTCGAAAGGGAGGGTGATGCCGTTGACGCCGAAGCGGCAGACATCGCCGTCCAATTCCCAATGATGGATGAAGGGGTAATCGAAGTCTTCCTGCAGCAAGCCGAAAGCCGGGATATGCCCGGTCCAGCCCCAGCCTTTGTGCCGCATCTCCAGAATCTCCACTTCAAGCGCGTCGCCGACCGCAGCGCCGTTGATGGCGATTGAACCGGTCAAGGCGTGAATCTTGCTGAAATCGAGCTTGGCCAGATCGTCGGCGATGGAATCGGACCCGACTTGCCCGACCGGCTCGGCGCATTCGATCACCACCGTGTCGCCCGGATCAATCGTCAGACGAGGCGTAACCGAGTTGTCCCAGAAGGGCTGCGTGACGCTGTCGTCTAGGTAATGTTCGGCCATCTTTTTTCCTTTGTGTCCAATTTAGAGTAAGTGTAGGGGCGATACTTGTATCGCCCGCTTCCGATTATCGTATATGTGGGCGAGTCACCGGCTCGCCCGTACACACTTCGCACTGTTGTAGCAATTCTATTTTGACTGTGGATATTCTCACTGTATGCTCGGATCTGCCGTTGCGCCCACGTGGCTGAATTACAGCAGATCGATCGCGTCCCAACTGCCATCGGCGCGGGCGGCGACGCGATGACCCGTCAGCCCAGCGGCATCTTGTCGCGCCAGGTAGACAAAGGCCGGCGTCAGCAAAGCGGGATCGACCCAGCGCTTTTTCTGCTCTTCAGTGTAATTGGAATCGGACATCGGCGTGTTGATCGGCGCGCCCGGCGTGGCGGCGTTGACGGCGATATTGAAGCCCCTGCCTTCCAGCGCCAGGCATTTCATCAAGCCTTCAATGCCATGTTTGCCGGGGTTATAGGCGACTTCTTCAACGAAGCCCCTGTAGCCCGAACCGGACGATAGGTAGACGATGCTGCCGCCGCCGGCCTCAATCATCGGTTTCCAGACCGCTTTGCTCAGGATGAAGGCGGCTTGCAGGATGATATTGATTTCATGCCGCCACTGCGCCAGCGTAATCTCAAGCATTGAGCGCGTGATAAGCAGGGCGGCGTTGTGAATTAAGACGCGGGGCGTTCCATACTGTGCAAGTACCGTATCGATAGCGGCTTGCGTATCTTCGGCGTCTGACAGATCGACGGTGATTGGCAAGCCGTCGCCACCCATTTCCTTGATTTCGGCAGCGACTTCTTGCAGGAGGTCGCCGCGGACGTCCAGCAGGGCGACTTTCATGCCTTCGCTCGCGCAAGCCTTGGCGATCGCATAGCCAAGCCCTTGCGCCGCGCCAGTGACAACCGCGACCTGACCGCGCAAACTATTCATCTCTGCCTCCTCGCGACGGAGAATACGCTTCCCCCCAATGCATTGGGGATGGTATGAGAGTCGCTCACAAGCCTTGACCCGAGCCGCGCAGTCTTGGATCGAGAAAGTCGCGCATCCAATCGCCGAGAATGTTCAGCGATACCACCGTGAACATGATCGCCAAACCGGGGAAGACCGCCAGCCACCAAGATCCGCTCAACAATTGGTTGCGGCTGTTGGCCAACATGGCGCCCCAGGTCGGCACGCTCTCCGGTACGCCGAGACCGAGGAAGGAGAGCGACGCTTCGGAGAGGATGACGCCGGCGACGTTGAAGGAGGCGATGACGATGAGCGGCGTCAGAATGTTGGGCAGGATCGTGCGCAACATGATGCGCGCTTCGGTGGCGCCCAGGGCGCGTACCGCTTCGACGAATTCGCGCTCGCGCTGCACCAGGGTCTCGGCGCGGGCGATGCGCGCGTAAGTCACCCATTGACCGATGCCCAGCACCAGGACCAGATTCAAGACGCCTTCTCCCAGAATTGTCAGCATCATGATGGCGAAGAGGATAAAAGGGTAAGCCAGTTGGATGTCAGCGAGGCGCATGATGACATCATCGACGCGGCCGCCGAGGTAACCCGCTGTCAATCCAAGAATGGTGCCGGCGCCTCCGCCAAGCCCGACAGCCGCCAAGCCGACGAAGAAGGATATCCGCGCGCCATAAATTACGCGCGAGAGCACATCGCGCCCGGTGGAATCGGTGCCCAGAATGAACTCAAACTCGCCTTTCCGGTCGTAGGTAAGCGGCGGTTTTAGCGTTTCGAAGATTTCGACGCGGTTGGGATCTTTGGGCGCCAGTTGCGGCGCGAACAGGGCGCAGAGAGCAATTAGCGCCAGGACGAAAACGGCGACCACCGGATAACGCGCTTGCGTCATGCTGGAAACAGCGCGCCGCGCAAAGGACTGCGGCGTATACAACTCATCGACCTGATATTCGAGTTGGGAGACTCGGCGTTTTCTGGTCGCGGGCGTGAGTTCGGTAGGGGCGCTCATCGAATATCGATTATTCCAGCCGGATACGCGGATCGAGGAAGCCATACATAAGATCAGCAATAAGGTTGGCGCTGACAAATAAGAACGAAAGCAAGACGACGGCTGTCAATACCAGCGGCACATCGCGCTGATTGACCGCGTCAAACACCAGGCGCCCGACGCCGGGCCAGGAAAAGACGGTCTCAACCACGATCACGCCATTCAAAAGAAAAGCGAACTGCAGCGCCAGCACGGTCACGATCGGAATCAGCGCGTTGCGGATGGCGTGGCGGATCATCACCGTGCGCTCGTTCAAGCCCTTGGCTCGGGCCGTGACGACATAATCTTGCCGCAGCACTTCGAGCACGGCGGAACGAATCAGGCGGGAGTTGCGCGAAATCGAATATACGGATACGGCGACCATTGGCATCAGCAGGTAACGGATGGCTTCGGGCAGGTTGGTCAGCGCCTCGTCGATCCTGCCCTCGAAGAGCGGCTTGAGAAATGCCACATGCCCCGATACCGGCATCCAGCGCAGGGTGACGCCGAAAAACAAGATAAACATAAGACCGAGCCAGAAGCTGGGCATGGATTGACCCAGCATCGCGCCCAGCATCAAGGTGCCATCGGTCATGGTGCCGCGGCGCGTCGCCGCAAGCACGCCAATGGGAAATGCCACAATCGTCGACAGCAGAAAGCCGGCAATGGTCAATTCCAGCGTAGCCGGCATGCGCTCCATGACCACATCAAAGGCGGGTACCCGGTGCGCCAGCGACGTGCCGGTATCGCCCCGCGCCAAATTGATGAGAAAGTCAAAGTACTGTACGTGCAGCGGGCGATTGAAGCCGAGGCGCTCGCGCGCTGCCTGGCGCTCTTCGGCGCTGGCGCGTTCACTGACGTAGAAGAAGGTGGGGTCGCCAGCCAGGTGGATAGACAAGAAGGTCAAGAGCGTGACGCCCAGAATGACGACAACAGTGAGTAGCAGGCGGCGAATGATGTACGTGTGCATAAAAGGTAAGCGCCACTCTCAGCCGGTCCAACTTCACTGCTTGTAGGGGCGACCCATTGGGTCGCCCGCGTAATCAATTGCTGACATGCGGGTCAGCCAATGGCGAAGTCCAGTGTCTACGCGGACTGACCCCTACAAGCTATCTCATATAGAAGCGGCCTACATATCGTCCTTCAGCGTCGCGGAGTAACCGGTGATGAAGTAATCCGCGCGCGACTCGTAATTGATGCGGTTGCTTACCGCCTCGGTACGCGGTCCCGCGAAGAGCATGATCCAGGGCGGGTCGTTGTAGAACTCTTCGAGCATGGCGATTTCCACCGCCCTTTCGGCCTCAGGGTGACTAGTCAGAACTGGCAGGATGTCCCAGCCACTGAACCAAAAGTCGTTGTCCCAATGGGTATAGTTGGTCTCGGCAGCGGCGCCTCCGGCCGCATGGCCCGGTATATCCGCCATGTCGTACTGGGCGCTCCATTCGCTGCCGCCGGTGCGGCCGAAGTAGAGGGGACCCAAGTCATGGGTGATCAGCGCTGCCACCCAGTCGCCCGATTCCTGGAAGATGGCTTCGGTCTGCACGCCGATATCGGTCAGCATCTGCGCCGTCGCCAGGACCACTTCGGGAGCCATCGCGCCAGTGAGGCGCCGCGCTGGCATCTCGAGCGAGAAGCGCACGCCATCCTCGCCACGCGGATAGCCGGCCGCATCCAGCAATTCCTCGGCTTTGGCCGGGTCATAGGGATAGGGCTCCAGCGTCGGGTGATCGGCATTGCTGGGGTTGACCAAGCTGGTAGCGCGCACGCAGGTGGTGAGCAGCAGATTCTCGCAGATGGCGTCGGTGTCAATGGCGTATTGCAGCGCCACGCGCACATCGGTCCTCATGATGGCTTGGGCGCCAACATCGTCGGGATCGGCTACGCGGAATGGGGCATCGGGGTTCAGGTTGAAGCCGATGTAAGTGCGGGTGGTGCCGGGGAAGAAACGCGCTTCCGCCACGCCAGAATTGCGGATGGCTTCGGCTTGGTTCGCCGGGAATTCCTTGTAGATATCGACATTGCCGGTGATCACTTCCGCCACCGCCGTTGAGGGCTCGGGGATGAAGCGCCAGACCAGATTTTCAAAGCCCTGCGGACGCAGACCAAAGCCTTCGACCGCTTTCAAGCTCATGTATTCGCCGGGCACCCATTCAGCCAAGGAATAGGGACCGCTGCCGACTACATTGCGCGCCGCTTCTTCAAACGACATCGCTTCGTAGGAGTCCTTGCAGTGGACCAAGACCTCCGAGTACAAGCCCAGACGCATGGCGCGGTTCTGCGGCTTCCTGGCGACAATAGTCACGTCCAGCTCGCTGTCAGCGCGCGCTTCGACAAAACCGGTGGAAGCGACAACGAAGCCAGCCGAGTTGCCGGTGAAACCATTGGCCGGGTCGGCCATGCGGTTGAAGCTGTAGGCGGCGTCTTCGGCTGTCAGCGGCTCGCCATCGTCGCAGGTCAAACCTTCGTGCATGTGGAAGGTCCACTCGGTGCCGTCCTCGGAAACAGTAAAACTGTGCGCGAGGTAGGGATCAATCGCGCCGCTGGCCTGACCCAACTCGTAGAGCGTGGCGAAGGTGTGCATCATGATGCGGAAATTGCTGCCGCCGGTGGAACCGCCGACCTGCGCCGGATCCATCGAGCCCGGCTCGCCGTTAATTGCGATGACGAGGGTATCGTCGTCCGGAGTCGGGACAGTTTGGGCAGTGCCGACCAAGGGCACAAGTCCCAGAACAATGATCATCAGCAGTGAAAGCAGCAACGGGACTTTCTTATTCATGTCTTACTCCTGTACTTATCGAATACGGCTTACGATACTTGCCAATAGCTTGGATACGCGCTCCTTTCCCGCTTAACCAGCGATTGCCACAAATATACCGCATTGTTGCGCACAATGCACCTAGTCGACCAAATGGGGCAACGCAATCGCTTCAATGTATTGACCGGGCTTACATTCGGGCCATTGTCAAGCGCGGTATCTATCAAGCACAGGCAGCATGCGCTCGACGGCTTCTTTTAACGTTTCGATCGGCTCCAGCATAGTTATTCGCACGTATTCGCGCCAGGCGTCGCCAAATGCTGTCCCGGGAAAGATCAGCACGCGCCCCTCCTTGAGCAGCAGGTACGATAGCTCGGTGGCGTGGATGCCGGTGGAAGAGCAATCAGCCCAGACGAATAAGCCGCCGCGCGGCTCGCCATAAGCGAAGCCCATGCGATCCAAGCCTTCAAGCAAAACGGCGCGCCTGTCGGTGTATATCCGCAAATACTCAGCCACGCAATCTTGCGGACCGCTGATAGCAGCCAAGCCCGCCCATTGGGAAACAGTGGCGACCGGTCCCGTGGTGATCTGCTTGATGCGCGCCATGGCGTCGATGACGTTGGCCGGCGCGGCGGCGTAACCACAGCGCCAGCCGGTCATGGCGTAGGTTTTGGAGAAGGCGTCCAGGGTGATCGTGCGCTCGGCCATGCCCGGCAGCGAGCCGATGCTGAAGTGCTGCCAAGGTTCGTAGACAATCTTGCCGTAGATTTCATCGACGATGACGATCAGATTGTGGCGGATGGCGACAGCGGCGATGGCGCGCAGGCGATCCTCGGTGACGATGCCGGCCGTGGGGTTGCTGGGCGTCACGATGAGCAAGGCTTTGCTCGCGGGACTGATCGCGGCTTCGACCGCTTCCGCTTCCAGGTTGAAGGCGTCATCGCGATTGGTGGGTACCGAGACCATGGTTCCGCCGGCGCGCCTGATGGCGTCATCATAGGAGGTATAGCGCGGGTCGGGCACCAGGATTTCGTCGCCGGGGTCGATCAGCGCTTGTATCGCCAGGAAGAGGCCCTCTTGCCCGCCGGTGGTGACCATCACATTGTCGGCGCCGACGGGCAAGCCATTGACCGCGCGCATGTGCTCAGCGATGGCGGCGCGCAAATCTTCCATGCCCTTGACCGGCGTGAGCTCTGTTCGTCCATCGCGGATGGCGGTCTTTGCCGCTTCGACGATATGCGGCGGCGTATCCAGATCGGGGTCGCCTCGTCCCAAAGCGATGACCTCATCCATCTCGCGCGCCATTTCCATCAAGGCATAACGGAGTTGCGTGCCGTCAGCAGCGACCGCGCGGACTTCGTCGGGAATATTGGGGTTCTCATGGATAGTCATTTTGCTGACCTCAGCCATTCCAGCCCCGCCCATTGCGAGACGGCCGTTGTGCAGATGGTGATGGCTTGCTTGCCGGCGCGCAGGCGCAGCGCCATCTCCGAGCCAGCCATCCAGCCCAGCCGCCAGCCGGCCATGTGATCCGATAATGAGTCGATCGTGACCACGCGGGCCGCCAACTTGGCGTTCTGCGCCGGGTGAAATGGCGCTGAGGTCCTGGCGAAACTGAGGTCGTAGACGATCCACCAGTCGCTATCTTCGGCCCGCTGCAGCAGCTCGATGCTGGTTTCGCGATAGACATCCGGCGTGATGTAGAGCAGACGGACGTCGTCTTGTATTGAATCGACGATCTTGGCGCCGGCGAGATGCAGGGCGCCGCGAATCCGCGCGCTGTCCCCCGGGCAGAGTACACTGCCGCCGGGTTCCGCCAAGAGTGTCATGCAGACGTAGCGCGCTTCGGTGGCGCCGCAAGTGATGGTGACTTCGCTCGGATCAACATTGACATGGTAGCGCTCGCGCAGGTGTTCGGCGACCCAGCCGCGAAACTCGGGGATGCCGGGGCGGTCGGTGTAATGGGTTTCGCCGCGATCGAGGGCGGCTGTCGCCGCTTCGATTACGTTCGACGGGAGTTGCGCCCCCCCTCCCTGAAGCCTCGGGGAGGGGGCCGGGGGGTGGGGTTTGTCCCCAGCCACGCGCTGCGCCAGGGGTCTGCTGAGTGTCTGTGAAATTTGCATGTGGCTGCGTTTCTCCCAAGCGGGCGACCCCATGGGTTGCCCCTACGGATCTTAGTTGGCGGGCGCGCGTATAGACGGGCGATTCACAGAATTGCCCCTACAGATTTCGACAGGGAAAGCCTCAAATATCAAATTCAATCCCCAGTGTTTCCGCCAGCTTGCGCAGGCTTTGATAGACCTCCGCGTCGAGCTGCGCGCCGTCGCGGCGGTAGGCGGTCTCGCGCCGGTGATCAATCTCGCCTGGCGCCAGAATCTCGGCGAATCCGGGCCTTAGGGCGCTGGACTTGATCTCGGCGATGAAAGCATCCATGCGCGCTTTGAAAGCCGCGACGGGCATGAACCAGGCGATGTCAATGGCGATGAAGGTATGCGCCACATCCAGCTTGGCGATCGAACGGTCTTGATAAGGCGCCAGCCCAAAGCCGCCGCCGCTGATGACACCGGTCAGCACGTCGGTAAAAAGCGACAAGCCATAGCCCTTGTACTCGCCGATGCCCAGCAGCGCGCCCGCCATCGCCGCGGTCGGATCGTCGGTCTCGCGCCCATCCGGCGTCAGCGCCCAATCGCGCGGCATCTTGGCGCCTTCCCTTTCGCGCCAGCGCATCATGCCTTTGCCAGCGGTGGTCAGCGCGATGTCAAGCACGACCGGAAAGTCGCCGCCGGTTGGCGCCGCCAGCCCCCAGGGGTTGGTGCCGACTCGTGCTTCGCGCCCGCCCCATGGCGCCATCTCAGCGCCGGCATTGGTGATGGCGATGCCGATGCATTTCCGTTCCAGCGCCCGCCGCGCGTGAAAGCCGGACGAGCCGAAATGCGTGCTGTTGTAAACGAAGGCGGCGCCGATGCCGCAGGTCTTCGCCTTGTCGACGGCGATGTCCGTCGCCTCTTGCCCGACCACCGAGCCCATTACCATGTTCGCGTCAATCAGCGCCAGGGCCGGCGATTCCTTGATGATCGTGATTTCCGCGCCGGGCTGATACAGCCCGCTTGAGATGCGGTCATAGTAGCCGGACAAGCGGGCGACGCCCTGTCCCTGCCCAGGCAAGCAGCGCAGTTCGCTGCCCATAAGACCGGCGGCGCAGATCTCGGCTTCGCGCTGGGACAAGCCCATGGCGAGGAAGGCGCGGCGCACGAAGGCGTCCAGCGCATCAACGTCTACCCGGATCATTGAGATGGGCATGGCTTAGATTCCGCGAATCGACTTGTATTGCTCCAGCTCGTCCGGCGTATAGACCTGCATCAACTCGAGCTCGATGCCGCCGGTCTCCTGCTCAAGGAATGCGACATAGCCCTCGGGATGCGGGTGCGAGCCGGTCACTTTGCAGGAGCTGCACTCCTTCAGCGTGCCGCCTTCAGCCTGCGCCGTCTCCAGCGCGACGTCGATATCGGGCACGGCGTAGCAGATGTGATGCAAGCCTTCGCTGCCGCGTTCGGCGATCCACTGGCTGAAGCGGCCATCAGCGTCAAGCGATTCGTTCAACTGATATTCCACATCGCCGACATTGAAGATCGCGACTTTGATGCGCGCCTTCTCGGCGACGACTACGCGAGCGTCGAGCCCGATGCCCAACAGCGTCTGATAGCGCTGCAGCGTGTCGTCAACGCTCTGGACGGCGAATGCCATGTGTTTGATGTAGCGCATAATATGTTCTAACCTGTAATCGCTTTGTCAAGACGGGTGAGCCGCCGGGTCGCCGCTACAACTCGTTGATTGATGCGCGTTTGCAGGGACGAGCTATCAGGTCGCCCGCCTGCTCACACAATGGCAATCACCCTAAAGCAGCAGATCCTTCAAATTCACGCCCGGCGTAACCAGGGGCGCGATATCACCGCTGGCCGAGGTCATGATCAGCGTCAAGCCCGGACCATAACCAGCGCGCGGGCTATCCCCTTGCGCGACCACGCCAATACCGACCGCGTTGCGCAAATAGCCGTGATTCCAACTGCTGTCGTAATCGGTCAGCGCCACCACATCGCCCAGCCGCAGGTTATCCAGCCCGGCTTCTTTGACCGCGCCGCTGTCCGCCGTCTGAATATGGATGGAGCCGCCATCGCTTACCAAGCCCGCGCCGGCGCCGAGCAAATGCGGTGGCGCCGCCGCCACCACCGGCACCGACAGTTTGCCATCGCTATTGGTGGTAACTTCCAGCGCATCAACCAACTCCGGCGAGCAGCCCTTGAGCATGACATCGGAATGGTCGTCGAACTTCATGCCGACGCCCTTGGCTTTGATGACGATCTTGTCGCCGATGGCGAGCTGCTCAAGCACGTCCCCGTCGAAATGAATGATGACATGCTCGGAGAAGCGACCGGTCTTGCCGGTGACGGTGCCGCGCGCGCGCTGGGCGTTGCCAGTCATGACGATCGCCGTATTGCCGACGCAGGAGAGCACATTGAGCCCGCGATTGCCAGTCGCGTCGCCCATCATTACGCTGACGCCCGGATGCACGCAGTCGGCCTGCCAGCCATAGGCGGAATCGCCGACAGCGACGTTGTAGACGATGCTGCCATAAGCGGGCAGCAAAAAGGGGCTGCCATCAGCCGCGAGCGAATAGGGCATGGCCGGCAGCGGTGGCATGCGCGGGGGCGTGATGACCCCTTGGACCGATACGCTGACGACTTGATCCGCGTTGTTTTTTGCGCTCATGATGCCTCTCGTATATTCAGGTAATTGGCGATATTCGCTTCTGGGTCGATCACCCAATCGATGCAGGGTTCATCGCAGGTCATCAGGGTGAGGATGCCGGGTCCGTGACCGGTCATCACCGAGTCGCCGTGGATGCAGAGACCGATGGTGACGGCGCCCGGTTTGTAGCCGCGTCCGTAGCGGTGGTCGGCATGATTGACTACGACCAGGTCGCCCAGGCGCATCTGGTCGATGCCGAGCTCGGCCATCAAGGCGCGGTCGCCCGACATCAGGTCTTGATCGACAAAGTCAGGATTGAGTTCCGCGCCCGAGCCCATGATGCGCACGGGCAGCTCCATCGTCACCGGGACGCGGATCTTGCGCTCGTCAAGGGCTTCGATCGGCAGGCTGTCGATCAGCCGCGGGCTGCACTTCTTCAGCGTAATATGCGGGAAGTCGGTCAATTGCAGACCTTGTCCTTTGGTCCGGATTTGCACGGCGTCGCCCACATTGATGAGGTCGGCCGCTTCCGGCGGAAAATCGACCAGCAGACGGGCGTGCTCGCCAGTGACGATGCCTTCCGTTCCCTGCGCCAATCCACTCATGAGAAAGGCTTGATTGCCCATGCAAGTCAGATAGTGCATGGCGTAATCGGCATCCAGATCGGGGTGGGCGATGGAGGCGCCCGGTTCCAGGTGGTCGGCCGCCCAGTCGAAGGCGCCGTCGCCGACGCGGGCGTTGTAGATGAAGCCGGACATGCCGGGCAATATCATCGCTTCACCCGATGCGTGCGGGATATACCCGCGCACCGTCGGCTGGCTGACGTAGCCGACGACAGCCATCTCCACCAATTGATCGGCATTGGTTGCTAATCCCATAGATTTCTCCTCATACTGTGAATCCGCGACATTCGCCGATGCCAGCCGCCAATGCGGGCGGAATGCGCCAAGACCGCGGCTTTGTCGACTATCGTAAGCGGGAGAGAATGTAACATATCGGCAAAATAAAGACAAATGCTTCCGCTCAGCGTCGCCCGGGCTTTTCGCGCGCAGGGGGTTTGGTTGACAGGCATTCGGCGCAATCCTATAATCGTGACTGCTATTGCGCCGGCAGACTGCGACGCAGCGGGGCGACAAGCCAGAGAATACGACACAATCGACAAATGACGGACTGCATAAGGGGTATGGGAACGTGGGAGAGCCGGGAGATATGAAACAGACAGTTCTGATAGCGGATGAGGGTTACGAAGCGGCGGCGGCCGATCTGGCGGAGCAATTTCCGGATTTGAATCTGGTCTGCGCCGATGATTCGAGCGCCGCGGGGTCATTGGCCAGCGGCGATGTGGCCGGCTTGATCGCGGGGGCGGCGGCGGTGGATGAAGCGCTGCTGAGCGGCTTGCCGAGTTTGCGCGCCGTGCTGAAGCTCGGGCGCAGTTACCACAACATTGACGTGGATGCGGTGCGCGGGCGCGGGCTGGAATTCGCCTGCGTGCCGCGCAAGGGACCCAACTGCGTCGCTGAATTGGCGCTGACCTTGATCCTGGCGCTGAGCAAAGACCTCGTCATAAACAACGAGGCAGTGTCGCTGGGCGCCTATCGCTATCGCGGCCTCAAGCCGGAGATCACGGCCGAGCGCAAAATGGCTTTCCACTGGATGCACAACATGCGCGTGCACGAGGTGGTCGGTAAAACATTGGGCATCATCGGCATGGGTGAGATCGGCTGTGAGCTGGCGCGGCGCGCGAGCGTCATGGGCATGCGCAACCTGTATTACAAGCGGAGCCCGCTCTCTGACGAGCTCGAATCGCTCTTTGACGCGAGCTACGCGGAACTGGATGCATTGCTGGCGGAGAGCGATTATGTCTGCGTGGCGACGCCGCATACGCCGCAGACGGAAGGCATGATCGGCGCCGAGCAGATCGCGCTGATGAAAGAGAGCGCCTATATCGTCAATATCGCCCGCGGCGGCATCATCGACGAAGACGCGATGATCGAAGCGCTGAGCGAAAACCGCATCGCCGGCGCTGGGCTGGATGTCTTCACTTATGAGCCGCTGCCGGCGGAAAGCCCGCTTTGCGCGCTGGACAACGTGATCCTTTGCCCGCATATCGGCGGCGGCACCGGCACCAATCGCAACATCGAGTTGGGCGCCGGGCTGGCCGAGATGAGCCGGATCCTGGCGGGCTAAGCATCCGGCGGCGTTTTGCTCATCAGGAAGCCGGCGATGAAGGCGGTCTCGCAGCTCGGCAAGACAATCTCGTACCAATTGCTCGCGTCATCCACCACGTCCAGCCTTTGTCCGCGATGGGCGGTGGTGGTGATCGCGCAAGTGGTGGAGGCGCAGGAACGGATGTTGGCGATATTCTCAGCCACCACATAGTAGGTCGTTGAGCCGCCATTGAGGCTGCCGCAGGTCGTGGCAAATTGCTCCGCCCACTCGAAGAACCGACTGATGCTGCCGGCGATTCTGGGCAAGTAAGGGATATCCACAACCGGCGTCTGCGCCAGCTCCAGCGCCAGCATGGCGACAAAGTCGGCGGCGACCGCTTGCATGAGGATGCCTGCTTCGAGCGCGTCGGCGCAGCGCGGCAGATTCTCCCACAGCAGTCGGCGAACGGCGAAGGACTGGTCGATGAAGGGCGAAACCGCTTGGGGCTGCGATATCGCCAGGGCGGCATCGGTGAGCTTCCAGAACTCGGGCGCCAAATAAGCGAAGAGGAAGGCATGGTCGGCGTCGCCGCACGCAGGCGCGGCCGCCTTTGACTGGCGATTGGCGCTGGTTGAAGGGACCGCCGCCAGCGCGTCTTTCAAATCTGCCCGGGCGGATGAAGCGCGCGCTGCACGATCGGCCATGCTCGAGAGATGTCCTGTCGCGATTGAAGCCGGCGCGCCAGCCGCGATGGCGCTGCGAAGGGCAGCATCGGCCAGCGCTTCCATCATCCACCAGCGCCAGGCAAAAGCTTCGGCGCACATTGGCAATTGCGCGAGGCGCGTCTCGCGAAAGGCGACCTGCGCTTCGCCAAATTCGACCAGATCGGCGCTGGAATCAACGGAGGCGGCCCGCTCAATCAAATTGGCGTATTCGGTCCAAATCCTCTCGAGCGCCCCAGCAAGCTGGCCAGGCGCGCAGGCTGGCAGTTGGTTGCCTGAGAAAATGCGGGCGGCTTGGCTGAACCCGCTTGCCGCAATCTGCTCTTGCCAGCTTGTGACCTTGGCCAAGCTCGCATCCAGCAGCGGCGGAAAGGGATTCCGTTCTTGCGATACACCGCCGTAGGTGAATGCTTGTGAGGCCGCCGAATCAGTCGCGGCAGCGCTCAAGGCTTGTATCAGGTCGATGGACTCAGCGCATGCGGGCAAGCCCGGTATGGTATCTGCCCGCCAGCGCAGCAGCCGGTCGATGGCCGCGAGGCTTGCGCTGGGTTCCGTCTCATCACCCGTCGAATTGGACAGAGCCAGAAGCTCAGCAGCCGCGTCTTCGAGAAGCGCCCGGTCTCCCGGCTCGCAAGCCCGCAAATCGCGCTGTTCCGATGGCGTGGCGCTCGACCGGTCGACGCCGATCATGGTCGAGAGCAAGCGCTCGAACCTGGCTTGATCGCTGGGAAGGCGCTGGAGATAGGGATTGTCGTCCGAGGGCAAGTCGGCCAATTCGAGAGCGGCGCGGGCCAGGGCGTCTCCGCCGAGCTGGATCAAGAGGCGCTGAATCGCAATCGCGTCCGCGCACATGGGCAGTTGGGATGTGTAGGCTTCGCGGCGTTCCATCTGCGCGCGGCTGACCCGGTGCAACATGCTGGCATTGGTGATGTCGGCGTCAAATTCTGTCTGGTGCTCGACGATCATGTTAAAGAACGTAAGGAACTCGTCATCGGCGCACAGAGGCAGCCCGCTGTCATCAGCCAGCGAAGCGGGGCTGAGGCTCAGCACGATGATAAAAAGCATTAGCGCGAGGCGGCGCATCTAATGACCTTTCCACGTCAGTGCGGCGTGTCAATGCGCATGTTCGGGCAATAAGTCGCTGGGCGCGAGAGTTTGCGCGCACGCCGTCGGTCAATCGTCTCAATGCTGTAGTTTACTGATGGCACACAGGCTGGCAAGTCAGTCTGGCTCGAACTGCCGATTGGCGGTGACGTAAAAGGTCTTGGCCGCGCTTTCAACTTTAGCAGAGATCAGCTTCATAATGGTCTCACCCATGAGCGCGCTAAACTTGACGGATTCAAGCCAAGCCGGCGGTCTTCCCCAAAAGCCTTCTCTCCAATCGACATGCGCGTTTTCATTCTCGATCAATTGCTGAATGGTTTCTATCTTAAGCGCGGAGCCAATGTATGACTCCGAGAAATCCCCGGCGACAACATTCATGGCTGCCAGCTCTGGCGCGCTGCATTCCTCCAGCGAGCCGTCTTTCTTTGCCAGCGGGTCGCTCCAGCCTTCTTTGTGGAGGTATGCGTGAATCTCGGCGCAGCGTTCCGCCCCGCGCTCGGCCGGCTGCCATACACGCCGTGATCGGGCTGCCTGCGCCAT
This sequence comes from Chloroflexota bacterium, assembly GCA_026707225.1. Lineage (GTDB taxonomy): Bacteria > Chloroflexota > Anaerolineae > Aggregatilineales > Phototrophicaceae > UBA6055. Next base: position 2,770 of record JAPOXG010000088.1, on the reverse strand, counting down.
CCTGCGCTTGCGATACCGGCACCGGGCAAATCAGGACAGGTAGACTTAAAAGTACAAGTCCCCGCATGAGGTTTATCTCCTGCCAAATTGCATTTGTTGAGTCGTCATCTCATTCAAAAACGTATGTTATGAAACATGCAGGTACGACGCAGCGTCATCATCTGCGAAATCGTGGTATCACATCGCTTCCAATCGCATTGATCGCCGCCAAAATGTCGGGACCCAAAGGTGGACCGAAGCTGATATGGCCGACGCCGAGGGCGGCCAGCCCGTCCAGGCGCTCCAGCAGGGCATTGGTCGTGCCGGCGATGCCGAGGCGCAGCATTTGCGGCGTCACCATTTGGCGCGCCCGCTGCTGGTCGCCATTGATGTGCCAGGCTTGGCGGATGGGCTCGAAATCGGCTTGGCTGAGCCCGAGCTGTTTCAGGAGCATTGGGCTCATGGCGTGGCCGTAATAGGCGATCTTGTCGGCCAACATCGCTTCAGCCGCCGCCTGATCCTCCGAGACCGAGCACCAGATGCAGGCGGCCAGGTCGATTTCGCTGAGCGTTCGCCCGGACCGCGCCAGCCCGCGGCGAACGTGAGGGAGCACATTGGCGTAGTGCTCGGGTGGGAAGAGCAGCGGCAGCCCGCCATCAGCCACGGCGCCGATCTCCTCCAGCATTTTAGGCCTCATCGCGCCCAGATAAATCGGCACGCGCCGCTCTGACCGGAAGCGCAGCCAGGCTTCTTTCGTCCATTCCAAGGTGAGGCTTTCAGCCGCCGCGTTCTGATTCGATGTGAGCTTGTTGATGGCGGCGATCGCATCCAACACGCGAGTGCGCGGATAGCGGAAGTCCATGCCCAGCCAGCGCATGAAATCTTCGGCGCCGCTGGAAATGCCCAAGTTAAATCGCCCGCTGGAGAGCTCGTCCAGGGAGGCGGCGAACATCGCGATCTCGGCCGGATGAATGGTGAAAGGATTGAGAATGCAGCTGCCGATTTCGATGTCTTCGGTAGCCATCGCCACTGCGGAGAGAATGACGGGAGCGCTGCGCAGGAAGAGGTCGTTGCTCACCCAGAATTGATCGAAGCCGGCCGCCTCAGCCGCCTGCGCATAACAAACATATTCGCGGACTGGCAAGTCATTGTTGAAACGCAGGCTGAATTTCATTTTTCAGCGGAGGCGATGATGGCTTCGGCTTCCATTTCGACCAGATAATCCTCGCCGACCAGGGCGTGGATATAAAGCAGGGTGTTGGCAGGGCGGATCTCGCCGAAATACTTACCATGCACGCGCGCCACCGCTTCCCAATCGGCCGCCGGCGCCAGGTAAATGCGAGTGCGCGCGACATCTGAAAGTTGGGCCCCCGCCGCGTTGAGCGCCCGCTCGATCTTGCGGATGATGAAATCGGTCTGTGCCGCGCTGTCGCCGATGCCGACGATCGTATTTGCGCCATCGGTCGCGGTGGTGCCGGAGACGTGGACGATATTCCCCAGGCGCACCGCGCGCGAGTAACCGGCGATCGCTTCGTAATCCGTGCCAGATGAGATGTTTTGTCGCGTCACCTTGATTGCGCCTTTTCAGCCAAAGCCACCACTTCTTCCGCGCAGCCCCAGGACAAGGTGTAGCCGACAGCGGCGTGGCCATAATTGTGGATGACCGCTCTGCCGTCGGCGCGCCGCTCCAGCTCGAGCAGCACTTCATCGCGACCAGGGCGCAAGCCGACAAACTCTCGCAAGACCTTCGCGTTTGCCAGGCGCTTTTCAATCTTCGAGCAGCGCCTAAGAATATCGGCCGATAGTGACGGATCGAGTTGCTTGTTCCAGTCGCCTTTGGCTTTGACGCCGCCAATCAATACGCCGTCCGCGCGCGGGAAGATGTGATCGACGGCGCTGCTGTCCATGTAGCCGACGCGGATGCCCGTGGCGTCCAGCAGCATGGTCTGCCCGCGTATGGGATAAACGGCCTCGTCACCGGCCACTTCTCGCGCGCCGACGCCGCTGCAATTGACCAGCAACGGAGCTTCGTTTGCGAGTTCATCCAGCGTTTCGATCGTTCGCTCTTCCAGTGTTCCGCCGGCGGCGACAAACTGATCATGCAAGCGTTCGAGATAAATTGGCGGCGCGACCATGGGCACATCCATTAAGTAACCGTCGACCAATTGGCCCCGCAATTCATGTTTGGAAAGACGCTGGAAGAAAGGCAAGCGGTCGCGATACCAGGGATCCGGCACTTTCTCGGCGTAGACCTCGCGCATTCGCTGCAGCGTGACCCCGCTGTTTCTTTCGTCGGTGAGCGGGAGGAAGTGTCTGAGCGACGCCATCGCCCAGTTACGACTCCTCGCTTCGAGGTTCGAGGCCGACCACATGGCGCCGGCGGCGATTGATGTTGTTTGTTCTGGCAATTCGCGCGTGACGATGTGTACGTCGTAACCGCTTAGCTGCAGGCAGCGGGCGGCGCTCAAACCGATGACGCCGCTGCCGATGACGATGACTTCAGGCATCTGCGTAAACCTGTCCAGTCTGCAGGACTATCTCAGATTCGAATAATGACGGGCATTACCCATTGTCGAGAATCACACAACTAATTGTTGCCAACGTCCCTTTCATGTCAAGTCTTGGCTCACACAGAAAAACGAAACCGCGACAAATGAAGAATGTAGGGGCATTTCGTTGAAACGCCCGTCGTCGCGATAGGATGCGTTTTCGGGCGACTTGATAAGTCGCCCCTACAAGGCTTGTCCGCTACTGATGGCAAAGCGCAAATGTCGGAGAACTGCTCGGCGCC
>JAPOXG010000080.1 GCA_026707225.1 Chloroflexota bacterium | reverse complement strand
GGGCGAGACAAGTCTCGCCCCTACAGTTTCGCTAGTGAAAGACAGGGTCGTTGAAGCGCGCCGCCCGTTTTTTCAAGTCAGCTTTCAGGCGTTCAACCAGGCCGGCATGCGCGGGATACGCAAATAGATTTTCCATTTCTTCTGGGTCGGCGTCCAGATCAAAGAGCTGCCAGGTCATCAGGCCGTCGACCACGGTTTGAATCAGCTTGTGGCCTTCGTCTTTGATGCTGCGCTGATAGGGCGCGCCCGCAGGATGACCAAAGACGCCTTGATAGGCGGAGTAAATCTGTCTGCGGTGCTTGTAGGTGACTTCGTTGAGCAGGGCGGTCAGGCTATGGCCCGCGGTGCTATCCGGCACGGGTGCGCCGGCAAGTTCCAGCAGAGTGGGGTAAAGGTCGAGCAAATAGAGCAGCGCCTTGCTCCGCAAGCCAGCGGGCAGGCCGGGCCCGCGCATGATCAGCGGAATGCGCATGCTGTGGTCGTAGAGGTTCTGCTTGCCCATGAGCCCGTGCTGGCCGACGCCCAAGCCATGATCGGAGGTATAGACGACGATGGTATTTTCGCTTAGACCGCGGGCGTCCAGCGTCTCAAGGATGCGGCCGATATCGTAATCCATGTGCGAGATCATGCCGTAGTAGTCGGCGATGTGGCGCTTGATTTCGTCTTTGCCACGGGGATAGCCGGTGAGGAGCTCGTCGCGGATGTCTCGCACGCCGATATCGAAGGGGTGTTCCGGCAGGTAGTTGGGCGGCAATTCGATTGCGGCGGCATCGTACATTGTGTCGAAGGGCGGCGGCGGCGTTCGTGGATCATGGGGCGAGGTGAAGGCGATATAGGCGAAGAAAGGCTCGTCGTCAGCGGGTCCCCGTTCGCTCAAGAAATGAATCATTTCGTCGCTGAAAACGGTAGTGGAATAGCCGTCGGCGATATAGGTCTCTTCGGGCGGGTATTCGCCGGCGGGGTCGAAATCGTTGACGGGCATGGCGAATTGATCGGACATGCCGCCGAAGAAGACTTTGCCGCTTTCGCCGAAGCAGCGGGCGTAGCTGCCGCGCCGGTTATGCCATTTGCCGGTTCCGTATGTCGTGTAGCCGTTCGCGCGCAGCAGCTCGGGCAGGAGCGGGACATCATCGGGCAGGGGATCGGGCGTATCGAAGAGGCCGCAGCCGGACATCAACATGCCGCGGCTGGGCATGCAGACGGCGCCGGAGGTCGAGCCCATGATATGCGCCTGGGTGAAGCAGGTTCCGTCGGCGATCAGTTGGTCGAAGGTCGGCGTGCTGACCGCTTCCTCGCCCAGGGCGCCGAGGGCGGAATGGCGGTGGTCGTCGGCGATCATGAAGAGGAAATTGGGTCTGGTCATGGCAACTCCCGGCAGTTCGTCTCTGATTTGATAATACAGTCTGCGGGCATGGCGGGTCAAGATTGCGGGCCGCGGGGCGGATTGGTAGATGCTTGGATTTTGTCGATTTGCAGGAGCCGAAGTATTCACCACAGCCCCCGAGCGAGTCACGACTCGGCTCACACAAAACAGTGAACTGGGTAAATAGGAATCTGTAGGCTTGCGCGCGACATTGCCGCCGCCCACGCAAAATACCGTGCGTCTGCCGGCGCGTAGCTCCCCCTTTCGAAGCGCAATGTCTACGTGCGCCCCTTGTAGGAGAGGGGGCCGGGGGTGAGGGGCGAGCCGCCCTCAACGTAAACAGGGACGAGGCATTGGGTCGCCCTTGCTTGTCATAGTGCGTGCTTTAGGGCGAGACAAGGGTCGCGTAGACACCGACCGTCTCTCGCCCCTACAGATTTCGCTGTTGTTGGGGATGGAATTAGGCAAGTTCAAAAAAGCGCGGAGAACAGTAGACATTGAAACGGAGTGGAGGCACAGAAAATCTCCTATTTCTCTGTGCCCTCTGCGCCTCTGTGGTGAATCAAGACGTTCACCTTTTTCTGCCAAGCTTGTGGCAGGCATGCGCGAAGTTCGATACTTAGAATTTGCTATTGTATTTTCGGCGCGTTATGCTCGTGAGCTACAGTGCTCTTAGCGTCGAGGAGGCGACTATTCCAAATGCTTGACCCAAGAATTGCATTGTTCGATAACTCTACTTGAGGAGATGAAGAAGATGAACAGGTTCAGAATACTCTTGGTGATTATGCTGCTGCTGGCGGCGGCAGTCGGCGTGGCGGCGCAGGACGACGGACTGGTCAGCGAAGCGGGCACTGGCGAAATCCAGTTGCTTTTCTGGAACGGCTTGACCGGTCCCGATGGCGAGACCATGATCCCGATGATCGAGGACTTCGTGGCGCAAAACCCCGATGTCTCGGTGCGTATGGAGCGTCTGAATTGGACGCAGCAATACTTTCCGAAGTTGCTGGCCGGTCTGGCAGCGGGCAATCCGCCGGATATCTTCTTGATGCATGAATACGAGATGACGCAATTCAATCAAATGGGCGTCTTGCGCGACTTAAGCGACCTGTATTCCAACAATGGCGGTCCGATTCCGATCGACGATGTTTCTCCCGCCATCATTGACTCGCTGACGGACCCAGATGGCAGGATAATGGGTGTGCCGCTGGATTTCCACGGTTATGGCGAGTGGCATAATTGCGATCTGTTTGACGCGGCCGGCGTGCCCTGCGACACGGTGGCGACCACCCCCGACGAATACCTGGATCTGGCCAAGAAACTGACCCTGGATGGCAACGGCAACAACGCGCATTCCGACGACTTTGACCCGGATAATATCGTCCAGTGGGGCACGTCGATCTTTTGGTATCGTCCCGGCTTTTTGACGGCACTGGCCCAGAACAGCATGAGCTGGGCCGATGATATGGGCAACGCGCTGCTGGAAGATCAGGCCATCATCGACACGATGCAATGGTTCCAGGATCTGGAATGCGTACACCATGTAGCGCCGCCGCCGGCTGGCTTCGACCGCTATCGCGCCTTGTCCATCAACATGGCGATATTCAACCATGGATCTTGGGCTTGGAACTTCGTTAGCCAAAACGTGCCGAACTGGATGGCTTTGCCCTATCCGGCATTGGGCGAAGAGGGCAACCATGCCGTGTGGGCGAGCGCGCATGTCTTCTATCTGCCGATTCAGGCCGAGGGCAAACGTCTGGAGGCTTCCAAGCGTTTCTTGGCGTATATGTCTGACGCAGGTTTGGATTGGGCGCATTCGGGCATGCCGCCGGCGCGCATTTCGCAGATTGAAAACATGGATCCGGAAGTGTATCCTTCGGCCTCTGTATTCGGCGAGAACTTGTTGGCAAACGGCGTCTTTGATCGCCAGCATCGCAACTGGCTGGAAATCGAAGCGCAATATGCTGATGCGATGGCGCGCGCTTTTGAGAGCGAATGCGAAGTCTCGATGGCGGATGTCTTCCCCGAGGCGAACGCGCGCATCCAGCGCATTTTGGATCGCTACAAATAGGCGATTTACCCTCATCTACATATGTCTTCCCGATGCGTTGGGTCGCGTAGGCGCTAACTGTCGGGGAGACATATCCGCACACGGGCAAAGGTGAAAAAGGGTGACACAAGTGTCGCCCCTACATCGGTCTTCAGTTGGTGATGTTGTAGGGGCGACTCGGCGAGGCGCCCACACTGGCGCTAGCGAGAAACCTGGAGTGTATAGATGATCGGTCGGTTGGGGCGATCGCTGCTGCCCGAGAGACATAGCGCTTCAGGCACTTGGCGCAGCTGGAAATGGTACCTCGGCAATTACATCTTCATTCTTCCCTTTATGATTCTGTTTTGCATTTTCATTTTGCGGCCCATCCTCGCTAGCTTTCAGATGAGTTTCTTCCGTTGGGAGATATTTGGTCCCAAGCCCTTCATCGGTTTCGAAAACTATGAAGAGCTGTTGACCGATGATCTTTGGTGGGTGGCGCTACGCAATACGGTTTATTTTGCGTTTCTGACCAGCGCTCTACTGACGACGATTCCGATATTCATTGCCATCGCGCTGAATATGCCCTTTCGCGGGCGGAACGTCTTTCGCACCTTGTTCTTTTTCCCCTATGTGCTCAGCGCATCGGTCGTCGGCCTGGTGATGAGGTGGCTGCTGGGACAGCAGTTTGGCATCGTCAATCATTTGCTCGGCAGCGCCGGAATCGGTCCCATCCCTTTTATCGCCGATTCGGATTTGGTCATTCCATCATTGAGCGTGATAACGCTGTGGTGGGCTTTCGGCTTCCCGATGCTGATCTACCTGGCTGGGCTGAGCAACATTCCGCAAGACATTTATGAAGCGGCTCGCATCGATGGCGCGCGCGGCTGGCAAATGACCCGCTACATCACCATTCCCTTGCTGCGGCCGATCATCCTCTTCGTCGCGGTTACGCAACTCATCTCGCATTTTCAGGTTTTCGCCCAGCCTTATGTGATCACCAATGGCGGACCGGCTCAAGACTCCTTCACGGTAATATTCTATATGTTTCGCGCGGCCTGGACGTATTTCCGCATGGGCTTTGGAACGGCGATGGCGGTGTCGCTAGCCGTCATCATCATGGCTTTCACCTTGCTGCAATTCCGCTTTGGCGGACGCCGCCTGGAATATTAAGGAGCGTTGCGCAGTGCAGGTGGAAGCGCGACCCCAAGAAGAGACGGACATCAATGTGCAGATTTCGCGCATTGCGCTTTACCTGTTGTTGACCATCCTGGCATTCGCGATACTCTTCCCCTTTTATTGGATGGTCGCGACATCGTTGAAAACAAATCCGGAAGCCTTCTATTATCCGCCGGACTTCATTCCGCCCGAGCCGACGCTGGAGCACTACCATGAGATCATGACGCGCGGTGATATCAATGTGCCGCGCTGGGGCTGGAACAGCTTGGTCATTGCGGTAGCGACGACGGCTGTTACGCTATTCGTGACCAGCCTGGCGGCTTATGGTTTCGCCCGACTGGATTTCCCCTTCAAGAATGTGATCTTCATCGTAGTTGTGTTCACGCTGATGATTCCATCGCAGATTTACATGATCCCCAATTATTTGCTGGTGCGCGATCTAGGTTGGCTGGATACGTATCACGCGGTGATTTGGCCCGCGGCGCCCAATGTCTTCGGACTATTCTTGCTGCGCCAGTTCTTTTCCACCTTCCCGCGCGAATTGGAGGAAGCGGCGATTGTCGACGGCGCGAGCCGCCTGCGCATTTACTGGCAGATATTGATTCCGGTCAATCGCAACGCGCTGATCGCGCTGGGGATATTTGTGTTTTTACATTCGTGGAACGATCTGTTCTGGCCGTTGATCGTGCTTAGCCGGGTAGAAAACCGCACGCTGCCGGTGGGCTTGGCGGTTTTAGCGGGCGCATACGGCGCGGGCGATTCTTTCTCTGAACCCGCCCTGATCATGGCGGCCAGTTCCATGTCGAGCATTCCCGTGCTCATCGTTTATGTTATATTCCAGCGGCGGATCACACAGAGCTTTATGCTCACGGGCATGGGCGGGCGCTAAACAAGGACTAATCGCACGATGCTAAATCCGATACCCGAAGTCATGACCGTACCCAAATTCGAGGGTGGCGGGGTTATCAGCTTTCACGAGAAGGACGTGCCGGTTCCGGGGCCGGGTCAGTTGCTGCTGCAAGTGGGCGCCAATGCGCTTTGCGGCTCGGAGCGCGGCCAGTTCTACGACGGCAGCGAGGTGACGCCAGGGCATGAAGGTGCCGGCATCGTGGCTGCGGCCGGACCCGATACGAGCACGCCGGTGGGGACGACCGGGGCGGTCTTCTTGATGGATTTCTGCGGTGAATGTCGCAGCTGCGCGCAGGGCTTCACCAATCAGTGCCGGCAGAAGCGCGCCGATTACGGCTTCAATGTGGATGGCGGCTTCGGCGTTTACGAGCTGGTCAACGAAAATGTCTTCTTCGCGGTCGATAGCGATATGAGCGCGACCGAGGCGACCTTGCTGCTGGATATCATGGGCACCAATGGGCATGGCATCCGGCGCGCTGCATTGGTTCGTAAAGATATAGAGTCGGCTGCAGTGGCCGGGGCTGGTCCGATTGGGCTGGGCATGCTGGCCATGCTCAAAGTCACGCTGGGATTTGAGCTGCCGGTGGTGATTAGTGATGTCGTACCCTATCGGCTGGAATTGGCGGAGCGGATGAGTGGGCTGCCTGTCAATGTGGCGGACGCGACATTGGCGGCTGGCTTGAAGCGGCACGGGCTGGCGGAAGTGGACGCGGCCTTCGATACCAGCGGGAAGAGCGTCGCGCGGCGGGCTTGCCTGGACGCGCTGTCGCAACGTGGGGTCTTGGTTTGCATCGGACATGGAGAAGGGCTGGACCTGACAATATCGCCCGATCTGATAGGACCTGAAAGGGCGGTGATCGGCAGCGAGTATTTCTGCTTTGGCGAGTTGCCCGAGAATCTCGAATACTTGCGCGAACACAGAGACTTCCTCAATCAGATCATCACGCATCGCCTGCCGGTGAGCGACATTCAGTACGCTTTCGAGCTCTTTTTCGCCGGGGACACCGGCAAGGTCATTATCGAACAATGACAGAAACCGATCGAATCAAGGTGGCTCTGGTTGGCGCTGGCGGATGGGGCTATCAGCATGCGCGGGTCTTCGCGGCGCGGGAAGATGTCGATCTCTGCGCTGTCGCCGGGCGCACGGCGGAACGCGCCAAAGCGCGAGCCGACGAATTCGGAATGCGCTGGTATCTCGATATCGACGAAATGCTCGCGGCCGAGCAGCCCGATCTGGTCAGCCTAAGTCTGCCAAATATGGGGCATTTCGAGCCGACGCTGAGGGTCATCTGCGCCGGTTATCCGCTGTTGGTGGAGAAACCATTGGTCTTTGACTTGACGGAAGCGGAGACTATGCTGCGGGAGGCTGAGGCGCGGGATCTATTTTTCGCGATAAATTTCAATCATAGTTATGCCAAGCCGGCGCAGATGGCGAAGGCGGCGATTGACGCCGGGCGATTGGGTCGGGTTGTCTTTGCCACCTAACGCTTCGGCGGCGAAGGGGGAGGCGGGCATCCCCACGCGAACTTGATCGAAACACAGTGTCACGGCTTTGATATGCTGGAGCAGCTTGCAGGTCCGATCGCGTCGGTTCAAGCGGAGATGACCGACATGACCGGCAAGGGTTTCAGCACGATGGCGCTGTCGCTGAAGTTCGCCAATGGCGCGGTTGGCAGCCTGGTTGGCTCCTACGATTCCTCGTACGCCTATCCGGGGACGCATCAGGTGGAGATTAACGGCACAGAGGGCCGAATCACGATTGACGATACGGTCAAGCGCTACCGTTTTCATCGCCTCGGCGAGGAGACTGGAGAAGTTTGGGAAGCGGGCTACTTCAACGATTTCGAGCGCGAGTTTCTCCGCACCTTCGATCGATACCTCGCTCCGATGCTGGAGGCATTTAAACGGGGCGAGGAGCCGCCGGTTCATGCGCGCGCTGGTTATCGGGCGCTGGCGCTGGCGCAGGCGGCGATAGAATCCTACGAGACGGGACGGCGGGTTGGTGTCGATGAAGGTCATGCCCCCAACCTCATTCCCCGGCAAGCTAGGGAAGGTGGAGCTTAACGAGCGGGACAGGTCTTCGGATGACCCATTCTGCGCTGTTGAGCAGTTGAGGACAGGAGATTCTCTCCGGCCTGGCGCGCGGCTCGTCATCAGAATTTAAGAACTCTGTGCTAAGCTAGGCGCATGAATCCCGGATAGAGCATAAAGGCAACCCGAATGATTCGCGCTCTATTGACATTGCTCGCGGCTCACGCGCTGACTCTTCTCACGACGGCGCAGTCCAGCGAGGCTGAATTGCTGCTTGAACATAGCACCAGCGTACGCGTTGCTGCCTGGAACGCCGATGAGACAGGCATCCTCACGGCCGAGGGGAACGGGTCGATACACATCTGGTCGGCGGAAGACGGCGCGCGTCTGCTGACATACCATGATGGCGGGAGCGCGGTGACGCGGGCGCACTGGGTTCTCGATGACAGGGCGATTCTTTCGGCGGAGGAATCCGGCGCCGTGCTGTTGAGCAACGCGGGCGACGGAAGGACAATGTATAGCTGGGAGTTGGTTGGCCTGCCCTTGGCGCTGGAGTTGAACGCGGAGGGGAGCGCAGCCCTGGCATTCACGCGGGCGGGCGCTGGCGCGTTGCTGTCGCTGGAAGATGGCGCGCTTCTGCGGCGTTTCGAGGCGCCGGTGGAAATAAGCGGCGCGGTCTGGAGCGCGGATGAGACTGAGATCCGCGCCTGGTCGGAAGCGGGGCGCATTTACGTTTGGGATGTCGAAACGGGCGAAGAGCGCAATTATTCGCTGCCGCAGCGGAGCATGCTGCTCGGGTTGCAATGGAACGAAGATGGTACGCGTTTGTTGGCTTGGTTCACCAATGGCGCGGCGCAGATCTACGAGACGGACGGCTTCAGCGTTGGCGGGCGGGCGATCAGCGGCGTCCGGCATCGCAGTTTCGTGAAGCGGGCGATTTGGTCGCGCGATGAATCCATGGTGATGTCTTGGGCGGGCGACGACACGGTGCACATTTGGTCGGTCGAAGGCGGGCATTCGCAGCGCGTCTTCCGGCATGATGACTGGGTGATCGGCGCGCGCTGGGACGATCTTGAAGAACGCGTTCTGTCCTGGTCGCACATTTATGTCTATCTGTGGGACGATGAATCGCCGCGGCGCTTGCGGCATCGCAACCTGATCAACGGCGCGGCTTGGAACAGCGATGGCAGTCGAATCTTATCCTGGTCCTGGGATGGGACGGCGCGGATTTGGCGCGTGTGAGCGGGCGTTAGATCATCAGTCCGATTGCGGCGATGCCCGCCATAGGCGTCAGAAGGCCAATCAAGACGCCGAGGACGATCTGCGCTGGCGTGTGACGTTGCAACACCAAGCGAGCCAGCACAATCAGCAAGAGCAGCGGCAGAAACAGCAGCCCTTTGCTAAAGCCAAACATAAGCGTTGTGGCCGAGATGACGCTGGCCATGCCCGCGGCGTGGAAGCTGATATGGATGAAAAGCGTGCCGACCAGCATGAGAGCCAATTCGAGCATGGTGACGAGCGTCAGTAGGAATAGAACGGGGTCGGCGTCATAGCGCCAGAAGATGATGGCGCAGAGCAGACCGCCGATGATGGCGATTGAGTAGGGGATGTAGCGCTCGCGACTTTCGCGCATGTGCAGGTCGCTGATGCGTCCGTTACGGACCATAAAGGTGACAAAGAGTATCGGCGCGGCGCAGACGGCGCAGGCGAAAAGCGTAGCGAAACGCAGGTTCAGGTGGCGCTCGGCGCTGGTTGTCCAGGCGATGGCGAAGACCCAAACCGCCCAGACGACCGGTGGGCTGAGCAAGAGCGAGGCCAGATAAGCCCAGAGGTATTCTTCCGATTCGACTCGATGGCGGAGCGCGGTCCGCATAGGCAGACGGATGTGCATGGATCGTACTCGTGCGACGGATCTAATCGTCCATTATAACAGTCAAACGGCGAGAATGGATAAAAGCCGCGGCGGGGCGAGTGAATCGGGTTCTCGTCTATCGGCTAACAGGTTCCACAGTTAAGCGGTTAAGAACCACCGCTTGCGAGGGAATCCAGCAGGTCGAGCAAGCCTGTGGGATACAGCGGCGGCGCGCCATCGCCGCGAAAGAAATCCAGACGCTTCCACGAGCCTTGGTAGAGGACATCTCCATCATCAATGCCGGTGACGGTGACATCGTCCTGATTCAGGGCGGGGTCGGTAAAGCGGCCGTCGAAGATCAAGACGATTTCATGATGGGGTTTGCCTTCGTAGGTGAATATATTTTCCAGCGCGCCGAGGTAAGTGAGATGGGCAACTTCGGCGTCGATTTCTTCGCGGACTTCGCGCGCGACGGCGTCGCTGGCGCGCTCGCCGAATTCGATGCGCCCGCCGATGGGCCGGTAGAAGGTTTGGCCCTTATGCGCATCGAAACCGCGGGCCACGAAGATTTTTTCGTTGCGCTGAAAGACGCAAAGCGCGAGGGGTCTGATTCGGCGTTTTTTCTGTTTCTTGGTCATGTCATCTTGTGATCAGGCGGGCGAGACAAGTCTCGCCCCTACGGTTGTCGCTATGGCGGGCGAGACAAGTCTCGCCCCTACGGTTGTTGCTATGGCGGGCGAGACAAGTCTCGCCCTTATGGTGGTCGCTATGGCGGGCAAGACAAGTCTAGCCCCTACGGTTGTCGCTATGGTGGGCGAGGCAAGGGCCGTCCCTATGGTGGTCGCTTTGGCGGGCGCTGCTCATTCCATATCGAAGCGTGTGCCCAGCGCCTTTGGCGGGTCGGAGCGGAGGAAGGCGCGCAGGCGATGCTGCACCGCGCGCGGCATATACTGCAGCAGGCGCTCGGTAAGGCCGCCGCTGACGATGAGCAGGGTTACGATCATCAGCAGCCAGGGCAGGGCATTCAGCAGGACGAAGGGAAAACTGATTTCCTGACCGAAGATGAACATGCCATTGGTCTGGATATTGCTGGAGACGGCGCGCAGGGCGGCGAAGAGATAGGCGCCGAGAACGACGCGGAAGGGATGCCAGCCGCCGAAGATCACGATAGCAAGCGCGATCCAGCCATCGCCTTGCATGGCCGGCGGGCTCGACCAGCCGGGCTTGACATTGAGCGAATAGGCCGCGCCAGCCAAGCCGACCAGGGCGCCGCCGAGGAAGGTATACCAATAACGCAGCCGCTGGACTCTGGCGCCGCGCGCATAAGCCGCTTCGGGCCGTTCGCCGATGGCGCGCAGGGTCAAGCCGCCGCTCGTTCGAAAGAGCCAGAACCAGATCCCGAACATTAACAAGTAGCTGACATAAACGAGCAGATTTTGCTGGAAAAACACCGGACCGAGGATGGGCGCCTGCTCGAGAAGCGGGATGTTGAAGCGGGTGATCTGCGGGCCGGGGATGCGGGTGAAATCGGCGCCGAGGAAGCGCGCCAGCTCCGCCGCCAGCAGGGTCAGCACGAAGCCGACGGCCACCTGATCGCGACGCAGCTTGATGCTGGAAAAGCCGACCAGCAGGGCGATCAAAGCGCCGACCAGCATGGCGACGGCGATGCCGAGGGCGATCTGCATAGGCACATCGAGCACACCAGCTTCCTGCGCGGTCCAGGCGGCGGCGAAGCCCAAGACGGCGGCCAGCGCTAAACTGCCGTCCAGCGAGAGATTGACGACGCCGGCGCGCTCGGTGATGGTCTCGCCGAGGCTGGCGATCACCAGCGGGGTGGCGGTGCCGACGATGCTGCCGAGTGTGTTGAGGAATTCTTCGTTCATGGTTTCTGTTTGACCGCAGAGGACACAGCGGCCACAGAGTCTTCCGCCGTTTCGTCGTCAGCCAGCGTCTGCGGGAAGAAGACTTCTTGCACGCCATGAAAGAGAATCACGAATAAGACAAGCAAGCCTTGCAGCACCCCAGCCAGCGACGAATCCAGCTTGAGCGCGATCTGCAGGCGGGTGCTGCCGGTCAGGATAGTGGCGAAGGCAAAGGCGATCAGCGGCACCCAGAGCAAGCGAATGCTCAATAGCAGCACAACCAGCAGCCCAAGGAAGCCGATGCCGCCGGAGGCCAACGGGCGCAAATTATCGAAGGTGAAGAGGACGCGGTAGGAGCCGGCGATGCCCGCCAGCGCGCCGCAGACCAGGAAGGCGCTCATTGATGTGCGTTCGGTGGCGACGCCGAGCAGCAGCGCCGAGCGCATATTCGCCCCGACGGCTTTCAGGTTCAGCCCCCAGCGGGTGGCGTTGAGCATGACCATGACGATGAGGAAGGCGGCGATGACCAAGGCGATCATGAAGAGATTGGTGGGAAAGCGCGCCGAGAACTCGGGCAGCAGAGCGGGCGTCGGGAAGGGTTCCGTGCCTTGGGCCGAGCCGCCGATACGCGGCTGCCAGGGGCCGGAGATCAGGTAGATCGAGATGACGTTGACCAGGGCGTTGAGGGCGACGCCGCCGAAGATTTCGTTGACGCCGAGGCGGATTTTGAGGGCGCCGACGACCGCGCCCCAGAACATGCCGCCCAGCGCCGCGAGCGCGATCAGGATCACGTTGAGCAGGGGCGAGAGGCTCTCGTCGAGCAAGATGTACTGCGCGCCCCAGCTGGCGAAGAGCGCGCCCATCATCATCTGGCCTTCGACGCCGATATTCCACAAGCCGGCGCGGAAAGTAACGACCAAGCCGATGCTGACCAGGGTGAGCGGGATCCAGAAGTTGACGACGCCGCCCAGCTTGCGGCTGTCTTTGAAGGCGCCTTTCCAAAGGGCGTCGACGACTTCCAGCGGGTCGCGCCCGACGGCGATGACGAGAATGGCGCCGATGGCCAGGGAGATGGCGATGGGCAGGAGCAGGAAGGCGATTTGGATGGCGAGGGCGCGTGGGGGGTTCATGGGGAGAGAATCTCGTCGATTTCTCGACGCATCAACTCAACTGGCGCATTGATGCCGTCAGACGGTTGCCATGCGCGGGACATTGTGACGATTTCGGCGAGGTCACGGCTGTCAGAGTGTACTATTCCAAAGTTGTTTGCATATTCTTTTGCCTTGGTTTGCAAACCATTGTGCGCCACAAACCAGCCGATGATCGGCCCTCTTTCTGTCAAGAACCAGTTAGGAATTAGATCTTTCAAGAGCGTACTTCGTTGGTGGACGCGCCCAAGTGCTATTATGAAAGGTTCAATGACCGCGCGCTCGACGCCTCTTTCGTACATTTTGCACTGACCGACTATTCTCAACGGTCCTGAGCCACCACTGAAGAGATGTGTTCTTCCTATCGAAGGAATGACGGCAAAGAAATCAATGCCAAAATCGTCGTTTGGCGTCATACAGAAGTGCGCTGCACCGCTCAACTTGCATGCCAGCACAGATAGCGCTTCGTATTGTAGAGAATTCATATTTTGAATTGACTTTAGAACTTGAATACGGCTACGAAGTCTGAGTCTACTCCGTCGATCGTATTTTGATACTCCGCTCGGAAAGTACTTCGGATTCCAGAATAAACGTTTGAAGCCGAATCCCACTTCTGAGAAGGTCGGATACAATCCTCTTTGCCTGTCCTCTTCAATCTGACTCCGCAATAGATTCCATAGTCTATCGCTGTGGTTTTCAGCATAAAACTCTGCTTCTATCCGAGATTTACTAAGTGAAATCTCAACTGCGTCCACCAAGTGGTCGTCAAAACTAATGGCTACATGATCAAAGTCTTGCTCAAGATACCAAGACACAATTGGCTGGGAGATTGCCATGCGATTAGCTCAGCTATTCATAACTTGAATTACCTCGTCAACTTCGCATTGCAATGTGTCTAGTTTGGACATTAAGGCTTCCCGCTGCGCATCGTTGCCTGTGAATCGTCGCGTCGGAATATCTTCAAGTCTTTTGATCACGTCGTCCAGAGACTTTAGCAACTGCTCTGCAGGCTCTCTGCCATATGCCATTTCCTGCTCTTTTGCTCCTGCAACGGCCGTATCCAAATCCCTAGTATCACGAAACTGATCGAATTTCTCCGGATTGTTGCGTATAAGACTGGAGATCTTTCGGAGGAGTTGTACGTTTCCAATAACTCGATCGTTCCAATCACCTGGCACATGCTCGTCATCGTCACCGTTAAACTCAATGTCGTCTTCAGCGTCTTGCGGCGGGGGATAAAGCCAACTCAAGAACTCGATGAAGTTAAGCTCGTTATCACATCTGAATTCTACTTCATTCCATCCTAACCATTCTCGCAATGGCGGGTTAGAGCGACCGAAAAGTTCTTGAAAGAATGGATAAGCTCTCTCGTCCATGACTTGACCGTAGTCAGTATCGTCCTTTGCCTGTCTAAATGCCTTGTATCCGCGAATCCATTGACCAGCCCCTCGACCTGACAGTCCAAAAACCTTACCGACCTCAGTTAAGGTCTGACCTTCTTCTCGTCTTTCTGACAGCAGTTTAGCTTTGTTGAATGCAGACCATGCTCGGATTCCTGTGATATGGCGAATTCCTTGGAAAACCCAAGCAGCGTTTTCGTCGTGTCCAGTGTATTGGAGACATGGGATAGCATTGAGTGACGCAAGAACAGACTCATTTACGGCATCTCCCGATTCATCACGATGCAGAAGTATCTTAGCTGCGGTTATCCGGCGATTTCCCTCCAATACGACGAACTTACCTTCCTTGAATTCTCTCACGATTACCCGATCAATCGGAAGATATCCATTGATTTCCATGTTCATTAGAACTTGATCTACGCGATGGATTCTTTCCCTCATCCTTTTGAAAGTATCATTCCTTACGTCATCGTCATCTATCGCATCGTCAAGGATATGTATCCAGCCATCATGCACAAAGCGAGGATTGTTGGGATCCAAATAGATCTGGTCAATGCTCAATTCAATCGGAGAGAGCTGCTCTGAGATAATGCTGTCCATCATTTGCTCCTTGATAATTTAGCCATCGACATCATCCTCAAAGTCTTTGCGGTCTTTGAACTCGTCGTACCAAGACTGTCCGTCCCAGAAAGTGTACTCGTATTCTTCGTTGGTTTCTAGGATTACGAATCTCGAACGATTTCTAATCGGCGCAAGAATATGAATGATATCCTCATAGCCGAACATCCGGTAACGCTGTCGAGCATGGTAGTGTTCAAATTCGTTCAAATCCAATAGCAGTCGCCAAGCGCTGTCACTCATGTCACACCTCTATCATCGGTTTACCGCGTCCAATGATAGCGGCGCCACAGGCGGCGCCAAGTCCTCCCCTCAAAAACTCCCGCCAATCAAATGCCCGAGCTCGTCAATGCTCGTCGCCGCCACATCGGCTACCTCGTGCACACGGCCGGCGTAGAAGACGAATATGCGGTCGCTGTAGGTGACCAGCTCTTCCAAGTCGGAGGAATTGAAGATGATGGCGGCGCCGCGCCCGCAGCGTTCCAGCAGCTGCGTCCAGATCCAGCGCGCGGAATCGACATCCAAGCCGCGCGTCGGCTGTTCCAGGATCAGCATCTTGGGATCGTCGGGCAGCAAGCCGATGAGCAAGCGCTGCTGATTGCCGCCGGAAAGCTGCTCAATCGCGTCGGCGGCACGCCCCTTGATGCGGTAGTGGTCGATGCGTCTGTCAGCGCGCTCCGCGACCGACTTCCAGTCGATCTGCAGTTTGTCGTCGGCGACCAGGGCGGTGTGCTCGATCAAGGTTAAGCCCGCGATCAAGCCTTCTTCCAGCCGGCCCGCGGCGCCAAACACGCAACCGCGCCGGAACAGCTGCCGGTAGCTTGCGCCGGTGATATTGTCTCCGTCGAAATGGAGCGCCCCGCTGTTGACGCGCTGGAGGCGGGCGCAGGCGCGCATGAAGAGCTCCTGGCCGCTGCCGCCGAGTCCCGCTAAGCCGATCACTTCGCCGGCATGCGCCGTCAGCGAAATGGGCTGCATATCAAGGCGCAGGTCCTGGACGACGAGCTTATCGGCGATGAAAACGGGCGCGCCGATTTCATAATGCGGGCGGCTCTGCGCCTCCAGCTCTTCGCCGAACATCATGGTGACCAGTTGCCCTTTGGTTTCCGCAACCAGCGCGCTGGTCAGGCGCTTGTCGCTGGCCGGCATGTCCATTTCGCCCACCATGAGCCCGCCGCGCAGGACGACGACCTCATCGCAGAGATCAATCACATCTTCGAGCTTATGCGAGACGAGCAAAATAATCATGCCCTCGTCCCGCGCCAGCTGGCGCAAGGCGTCGAAGAGAATGTCTTTCTGCTCGGCTGAAATGCCGGTGGTTGGTTCATCGAGAATCAACGTCTCGACGCCCAATGCCAGCAGACGGATGATTTCCAGCTGCTGCCGCTGCGCGATCAAGAGGTTGTCGATCGGCTGGTGCGGGTCCAGTTCAAAGCCGAAACGCGCCGTTAATTCGCTCAATTGCGCTTCAGCGCGGGCGCGCTTCAGGGTAAGCCCTTTGGCGCCGCCATAGATGAAGTTTTCCAAAACGGTGAAGGCGCCGACATCGAGGGGATCCTGTTGCAGCATGCCGATGCCGTTGGCGATGGCTGCTGTGGGACCGGTGAAGTCGATTCTGCGCTCGTCGATCAGGATATCGCCATGGTCGGCCGGCTGAAAACCGGAAAGTATCTTCATCAAGGTGGACTTGCCGGCGCCATTCTCACCGAGGATGCCGACGATCCGTCCGTGGCTGAAGCGGACGTTGATGTCGTTATTGGCGTGGATGGCGCCAAAGCGCTTGTGGATGTTGCGCAGTTCGATATCCATCGCTGGCCGGGCAGTGGTTTTCCCGCAAGGCAATGCCTAATTGTAGCGCAGTCTCGATTATTGACCAATGCGCTGTGGGCGGGGTGAGGCTCAGGGCGAACATAGCACTTATTGTGCCACCGAGCACAGCGAGGACTTCCAAGATTATCCGTTTGACGACAAAACATGAGGCGATGTAGGGGCGACTTAATAAGTCGCCCGCTGCCGATTCCGTATCTATCCGTCGGGCGACCTACTAGGTCGCCCCTACGGAATCCAAAACATGGAGGAAAACTCGCTGTTATGGGCATTTAATTTTGAATAGTTTGCGCTGCTATCGGTTCTAGCCCGGCGGAACGACTTCCAGGGCGATGATGTGGGGGTGGCTGGCGACGCCATCGGCGCGATAGGCGACCGCGGCGAATTTGTGCCAACCGGTTTCTTTGGCGAACCAATTCATGGTGACGCGATAGTCCCGCAGGTCCGCGGACTCGCTTTCGCTGGTCTGCTCCAGTTGCTCGTCGACGCTGAGTTCGACGCGCTGGATGCCGCCGGCCGGGTCGGACGCGAGAATCTCGATGTCAAAGATGATGCCTTGCACGACCTGCTGATTATGAGCGGGAAAGAGGATCTGCGCTTGCGGGATTGATGGCGTCGGGACGGGCGACTGCAAGGGGGTTGGCGTCACCAGATTGCAAGCGGCGAGGCCGGCGAAGGCGATAGCGAACTGCAAGAGGATTCGCGTGTGAATTCCTAATTGCCTCGCTCCAGCTTATCTATCCGTGCTTCGTGATCGGTGAGTTGACTCTGCTGCTCTCTGTAGGCGTCAAGCAATTCGTTCAGCGTACCGATCATTGTTTGCTGGTTTTTCTCCATCCGGTCGAGTTGCTCAAATTTTTTCTCCATCCGGTTGAGTTGCTCAAATTTTTTCTCCACCCGATCGAGTTGCTCCAATTTTTTCTCCACCCGATCGAGTTGCTCCAATACTGCAACAAGTTCATCTCTAGTTACATATTGCTCCATTGTGCCCTCGCCAGCCTGATTCGATTGCTATCATACTGTTACAGCATGATAACTCAGGTTTTGCGCATGCGCAAAGTCGCGCTTACTCCTCTCAGTCATTCAATTGCGACAGCATGCTATTGACGAAATCCGCGACTTGGGGGCGGATTTGCTCGGCGGTGAGTCGGTCGCTATTCGGGTCCGCGCGCCAGGCCAATGCGCGCTCAATCAGCTCAGCCCATTGCGGATAGCGCTGTTTCGCCCAGGCGGCGGCTTGGATCTTCGAGGGCGCCCGTCGGTGGGCTAGGGTGTAGATGCCGCGCGCGACGGTCAATACGATGTAGGATAGCGCCTGCTTATTCTGCGGCTTTTTGACCGAATCGCGATAATGGCGGATGTGCTCGGCGACCGCTTGCAAATAATCAGCGGTCGGGATGTCGTCAATGAGGGAGTTTATCGGCGGACCGGCCAGGGCAAGACCGTCCTTGCGCAGGGCGTACCAACTGATGAGCCAATCGCTGCCGGCTTCGAGCAGATGGAATGGCTCGCCGGGGCTGATAATGCCGATGGCGCTGCTTTGGCTGCGGAATGTCCGCAATGCGGCGGCTGAGATGTAGGCAAGCTCAAGGCGATCCTGCCATGCCGGCTGCCGCTTGACGACGCTTTGGTGCAAGTTATGCAGCGCCTTGAATTGGATCGAATCGAGCTCTGCCGTCATGACGACGACGAGATCAATGTCGCTGACGCCGGGAGCGAAATCGCCGGTGATCAGCGAGCCGTAAAGGTAGATGCCAATAAGCCGATCGCGCAGGATGAATCGCAGTCCGTTGGTCAATTGCGCAAGAATGGGACTGACTGTGTGGTGTGTGGAGAATGATGCCTGTTGGGTCACGGGTCAATACGCTGCTCTCGCGCTTGCAAGCGCTTGAAATGCGCCTGGCGCGAATTCGTGAAGAATCGGCTAGACTATAGCGAATTGACTGACACAAGAAAAGCGCTGACGCATGAAGATCGAAAGCATCGAAACCTACGTGGTCGAGCAGGCGCTCGATACGCCCTTTTATTTCTCTCAGTTTGCATTTCGTGCGCGACAGATCTGTTTGGTCAAGGTCATTGCGGACGATGGCAGCTACGGCTGGGGCGAGGGTTATGGTCCGGCGACGGTTGTGAAAGCTGGCATAGAGTTCCTGGCGCCGCTGGCGCTGGGGGAGGATCCGCTGCAGGTGGAGACGATTTGGAGCAAGATGCATTTGCGCGCGCTGGATTATGCGCGGCGCGGCGTGCTGGTGGCGGCGATCAGCGCGATCGACATCGCTTTGTGGGATTTGCGCGGCAAGCTGCTGGGTCAGCCGGTATCGACCTTGCTGGGCGGGCGCCGGCGGAAGCAGGTGATGGTCTACGCGACCGGCATGTACTTCACTGAGACGGATGACTTGACCAGCAAGTTGGTTGATGAGGCGCGGCTTTACGCTTCGCAGGGCTTCCGCGCCTTGAAGATGAAGGTGGGGCTGGGAGTAGAGACCGATGTCAAGCATGTGCGGGCGGTGCGCGCGGCGATCGGAAACGATGTGCAGCTGATGGTGGACGCCAACCACGCGTATTCGCTGAGCGAGGCGCTGAGTTTCGCGCGGCAGATAGAGGAGTTGGATATCAGTTTCTTTGAGGAGCCGGTTTCGCCCGAAGACTACGAAGGCTACCGCGAGCTGCGCCAGCGAATTTCGATACCGGTCGCGGGCGGCGAATGCGAATACTTGCTGGCGGGCTTCCGGCATTTGCTGAGCGGGCGCTGCGTCGATATCGCGCAGCCCGATATCTGCGGCGCCGGCGGCTTGACCGAAACGAAACGGATCGCGGCGCTGGCTTACGCGTTTCAGACCAACGTGATCCCGCATAGCTGGGGCACGGGCATCGCTTTCGCCGCCGGTCTGCATTTGGTCAGCACGCTGGACGTGGCGCCGGGTCGCTTGCGCATGCCCGAGGCGATGCTGGAGATGGACCGCTCCGAGAGCGCGCTGCGGGAAAATCTCACGCTGCCGAAATTCGTCCTTGAAGAGGGCCGCGTGGCGGCGCCGGATGCGCCTGGCTTGGGCGTCGATGTGGATCCGGACGCCCTGGCCGAATATGCGCGAGCGGACTGAGTGATAGCCCTCGAAGCGATACAGGCGGCCGCGGAACGGCTGCGCCTCGCTGATGCGGCGCTGCGGACGCCGCTGCTTCGCCTGCCGGTGGATGACGCGCCGGCGGAGATCTATCTCAAGCTGGAAAACTTGCAGCCGATTGGCTCGTTCAAGCTGCGCGGGGCGGGCAATGCGATGGCGCTGGCCGGGCGCGAGGCGCTGGCGCAAGGCGTTTATACGGCGAGCGCGGGCAATATGGCGCAGGGCGTCGCCTGGAATGCGCGGCGGCTGGGTATTTCGTGCAGCGTAGTCGTGCCCGATCATGCGCCGGCGACCAAGCTGGCGGCGATTGAGCGCTTGGGCGGGCGCGTCATCAAGCTGCCTTTCGAGCGCTGGTGGGATGTGATCGTCAGTGGCGCCTACGACGGGCTGGACGGGCTGTTCATCCACCCGGTGAGGGACGCCGATGTGATGGCGGGCAACGGCACGATCGGGCTGGAGATTCTGGAGGACGCGCCCGATCTTGACGCGGTGGTGATCCCCTATGGCGGGGGCGGGTTGAGCTGTGGCATCGCCTCGGCGCTGCGGGCGCTGAAGCCGGATACGCGCGTCTACGCGGCTGAGGTGGAGTCGGCGGCGCCTTTGGCCGCGTCGCTGCGGGCGGGGCAGCCGGTCGAAGTGGCGTATGAACCCAGCTTCGTCGATGGCATCGGCGGGAAGAGCGTGCTGCCGGAGATGTGGACTTTGGCGCGGGCGCTGCTGGATGGCTCGCTGGTTG
>JAPOXG010000117.1 GCA_026707225.1 Chloroflexota bacterium | reverse complement strand
CTGAGCATCTAGTATACTCTCTTTACTAGGTGTCCAGTTTTTCAGGACCACTACAGAAGCCCGATGACGGTATCGAGGTCTTTGTCACCGCGGCCGGACAAGTTGACCAGCAGCACACTGTCGCGCGGCATTGTCGGCGCCCGCTTGATCGCCTCGGCGACGGCGTGCGCGCTCTCCAGCGCGGGAATGATTCCTTCCATTTTGCTCAAGACTTGAAAAGCCTCCAGCGCTTCCTCGTCGGTCGCCATCGTATAATAAGCGCGTTCCAATTGACGGAGGTGCGCATGTTCGGGACCGACCGACGGGTAATCCAAGCCGGCCGACACACTGTGCGTTTCCATGATTTGCCCGTCTTCATTCTGCATGACGAATGAGCGCGTGCCATGCAATATGCCGGGGCGGCTGATATCCAGGTCGGCGAAGCGCGCCGCGTGTTCCCGGCTTTCGATGCCGCGCCCGCCGGCTTCGACGCCGATCAGCTCGGTGTTCACATCGTCGCGAAAGGCGTGAAACAGCCCGATGGCATTGCTGCCGCCGCCGACGCAGGCGATACAGGCCTCCGGCAGCTGACCGGTCAGAGCTTGGATCTGCTGGCGAGCCTCGGCGCCGATGATGCTTTGGAAATCGCGAACCATCATCGGATAGGGATGCGGACCCAACGCCGAACCGAGCAGATAAAAGGTGGTCTCGACATTGGTCACCCAGTCGCGCATGGCTTCATTGATGGCGTCTTTCAAGGTGCGGCTGCCGCTCTCAACCGGAATGACCTCGGCGCCCAGCAGCTTCATGCGGAAGACGTTGGGCTGCTGGCGGCGGATATCGACCGTGCCCATGTAGACATGGCATTCCAGGCCGAGCAGCGCCATCGCTGTCGCCGTACCGACGCCGTGCTGTCCGGCGCCCGTCTCCGCAATAATGCGGCGCTTGCCCATGCGCTTCGCCAGCAAGCCTTGGCCAAGCGCGTTGTTGATCTTGTGCGCGCCGGTATGCGCCAAGTCCTCCCGCTTGAGATAGATCTGCGCGCCGCCCAGGGCCTCGCTCAAGCGCTGGGCATGGCTGATCGGCGTTGGGCGGCCCGTGTATGTCCGCTGCAAATGGCTCAATTCATGATGAAACGCGGGATCGGCCATGGCCTCGGCATAAGCCGCTTCCAGCTCGTCCAGCGCCGGGATGATCGTCTCGGGCACGAAGCGGCCGCCGAATTCGCCGAAGTAGCCGCGCTCGTCGGGCAGGTCGCTTAGGTCGGTTTGGATGTACAGATCAGTCATGAGAAAATATCCTGTTGGTTGTTTCGGGCGAGCCACCTGTTTGCTTGAAAGCACTTTACGATTTAGGTTTTAGTGGGGTGAGCCACCGGCTCGCCCGTACATTTATTGAGTGCTGACGGGCGACCTGATAGGTCGCCCCTACAATTTTCGCCAGCTTTTTTTGTATGTGATTGTTCGCCTGTCGCTTTCATATCCATAGTTCTTGCTCCCCGGCAAAATAGCGCTGGGCAAGAATCAAGACTTTCTCAACATAGTGGTCGACGCTGGGAATAAAGTCGTCTTTGCTGAGCGCGACTTGCGGCGCACCCAGTCCAACAGCGGGCGCCAGCACCTGGGAGACTTCGCCCGCAAACAGGCGCAAGCCGTCGTCAATCCGCAGCCGGACCAAACCAGCTATCTCCTCAGTCTGATACGCGTAAGCATCCAGCGGCTGATCGCACTCATAGAGGAAAACATGGCAGATTTGGCAATCGACGAATTCACCGCTTCGATGGATCCCAATGCGCCGCCCGAGCGGAATCAGCTCGTCGAAAGCCAGGCGCATACCCAGTTCCTCTTCAATTTCGCGGGTTCCGTCGCGCGCGGTCTCGCCCGCCAGCAAGTGCCCGGCCGCGCTGATATCAATCTTGTTGGGATAATCCAGATAGTCTGGGCGCTTTTGCAGGACCACGAAGGGAGCGCCACTCGCCTCGCGCCCAATCACCCAACAGTGAAAGACCTGATGCCAGTCGCCGTCCCGATGGACCGCCGCGCGCCGCTTCACGCCGATGTGATTCAGCGCTTCGTCGTAAATGTCGAAGCGCTCGCTCATGCCTCGGCCGTCCGTACCGCCTCTATGAAAGCGCGCACTTTTCCCGCATCTTTGAGGCCTGGCGCGCCCGCTTCCACGCCACTGGCGACATCCACGCCCCAGGGTCGGATGCGCCGTACGCGCTCGGCGACATTCTGCGGGTTGAGACCGCCAGCCAGCATCAGGCGCGGCGCCGCCGCTTTCACCGCCCGGGCGATGCCCTCGCTTGCAGTCTCGCCGGTTCCGCCGTAGAGCTCTCGACTGTAAGCATCCAATAGAATGGAAGGCGCGTCTTCGCCCTGAGGAAAGGCGAATCGCAAGCCTTCCACCTCGGCCAGCGCCGCCGCTTCATCAGCCGGGCGAATCGCCTTAAAGGCAATGTCACGCAGCGCGTACAGGGTCTCGGCAGGTTCGTCGCCGCTTAGCTGCGCGAATTCCAGCCCGACCGTCTCCACAGTTTCACGAACCTCATCAGCCGACGCATTGACAAAGACGCCCACCAGCGTGGGGCAGGATGCGCCCAGCGCCTCGCGCAATCGCCGCGCAATCTCGCGCGCGACCGCTGGCGTCACGTAGCGCGGCGTCCCCGGATAAAAGTTGAGGCCGAGCAAATCGGCGCCGGCATGTGCGACTGTCAGCGCGTTTTCGACCGATCGTATGCCACAGATCTTAACCTTGGTCACGTTTGTATGTCCTCAGCGAACATGAGCTTTCGTGCTTTTGGGCGAGACAAGTCTCGCCCCTACAGTTTGCGTTTTGGCGAGCGACCAGAAAATGCGCCCCTACAGTTTGCGCTTTGGCTGGCAGGATAGTTCGCGGATCAAGGAAACCATGTCCGGCGCTTTCATTAGCGCCTCGCCAACGAGAATCCCATGCGCTCCCAGCCGCCCCATCGCTCGCGCGTCGGCGGCGCTGAAAATGCCGCTCTCAGCAATCAAGACGACATCGTCATCCACCATACCAGCCAGCCGCGCCGTCGTGTCCAGATCAACATGGAAGGTCTTCAAATCGCGGTTGTTGATGCCGATGAGCTGCGCGCCGATTCGCAAGGCGCGCGACATTTCCCATTCATTGTGCGCCTCGACCAGCGCCGTCATGCCGAGATCGCGAGTCAAGGCGTAGAGGTCAATCAACTGCGGATCGGAAAGCGCCGCCACGATCAAGAGTATCGCATCCGCGCCGGCCGCCCGCCCTTCGTAGACCTGGTAAGGATCTATGACGAAGTCCTTGCGCAGGATTGGCGCCGCGACCGCCCGCCGCACCGCCGTCAGATAGCGCAGGCTGCCCTGGAAGAAATCTTCGTCAGTCAGCACCGATATCGCGGCCGCGCCATTTTGCGCGTAGGTGGCGGCGGTCATCACCGGCGCGAAATCCTTGGTTAGCGCGCCCTTGCTGGGCGACGCTCGCTTGACTTCGGCGATCAGACTCACCTGCTCGCTTTGCAGCGCGGCCATCATATCGCGTGTGGCGAAAGCGGCGCCTTCCGCCTGCCGCCTCATTTCGCCGTCGGCGATCCGCGCGCGCGAAATGGCGAGCTCCTCCACTTTGCGGTCGAGGATGCGGTCGAGGACGGTGTCGGTGGTGACGAAGGCTTGGCTCATGTAGCGAAACTTTGGCTCATTTCGATCAAGTCATCGAGTTTCTTGAGCGCCATGCCGCTATCGAGGCTGTCGCGCGCCGTCACGACGCCGTCGGCGATGGAGCTGGCTCGTCCCGCCGCCATGATGGCCGCGCCCGCGTTCAGCAGCACGATATCCCGCTTGGGTCCATGATCGGAGCCGTCGAGCACAGCGCGCGAGATAGCCGCGTTATCGGCCGGTTCACCGCCCTTGAGGTCTTCCAGGCTGGCGCGATGGCATCCCAAATCAGTTGGATCTGCATCCAAATGAGTAAGACTCCCGTCCTCCTTCAGATAGCTGATGCGGTTGGGTCCGGTCACCGTCAATTCATCCAAGCCGCCATAGCCGTTGACAACCATTGCCGACTTGACGCCCAGCGCGCGCAAGACTTGGGCCAGCAAGTCGGTCATCTCGGCCGCGAACACGCCCATCAAGAATCGCTGCGCGCCGGCGGGATTGGTCAAGGGACCCAAAATGTTGAATATCGTGCGGATGCCCAGTTGACGGCGAGGCGCGATGGCGTAACGCATGGCCGGGTGCAGATTGACGGCGAAGAGGAAACCGATGCCGATTTCGTCTATGCAAGCGCCGACTTGTTCCGCCTCCAAGTCCAGGTTGACGCCCAGCGCCGCCAGCACATCCGCGCTGCCGCTCTTGCTGCTGGCCGCGCGGTTGCCATGTTTCGCCACCGGGATGCCAGCGCCAGCCGCCACGAAAGCGACGGTCGTGCTGATGTTGAAGGTTCCCGAGCGGTCGCCGCCGGTTCCGCAGGTATCCAGCATGTCCGCGGTGCCGGACGTCGGCACCTTGGTCGCCGCTTGTCGCATCGCCCGCGCGCTTCCCGTGATCTCGTCGGTGGTCTCCCCCTTCATGCGCAGCGCCATCAGATAGGCGCCAATCTGCGCTTCGGTTGCGCCACCAGTCATGATTTGCCGCATCACCGATTCGGCTTGTTCGGCGCTGAGATGCCCGTAGCGGCTCATTTCATCAATAGCTTGTTGGATATCCATGTTTGTTCCTTCATCTATTCGCGCATAAAGAATTGAGCGGTCCAGCGGGCGACCCGATGGGTCGCGTAGGTCGCGTAGACACTGACCGCCGACAGTGACCGCCGCCCGCCCCTACATTTTCTCCATAAATGAAATGGGTTCGTAGTTGAGAAAGTTACCCAGGATTTGCAGGCCATAGCCGGTCAAGACGCTCTCCGGGTGAAACTGGAGGCCAATCACTGGATGGCGCCGATGGCGCAGGCCCATGATTTCGCCGCCTTCAGTCCGCGCTGTAATCTGCAAACACTCGGGCAAGGTGGCCTCCTTCACAATCAGGCTGTGGTAGCGAGTCGCCTCAAAGGGATTGGGAATGCCGCCCAAGATCGTATCGCCATCATGATAGATCATGCTGGTTTTGCCGTGCATCAGTTCAGGCGCATGCACGACCAGACCGCCGTAGGCTTGGCCGATCGCCTGATGACCGAGGCAAACGCCCAGCAGCGGAATCTCTGAACCGAGCTCGCGAATCAATTCTAGCGAAACGCCGGCGTCAATGGGAAAGCCGGGTCCCGGCGATATCACGATGCGCTCCGGCGCCAGCGACCGGATCTCGTCCACCGTAATTTTGTCATTGCGATAGACGGTCAGGGTCGCGCCGAGCTCGCCCAGTTCCTGCACGATGTTGTAGGTAAAGCTGTCGTAATTGTCGATCACCAGGATCATGAGTTGTCCTTCGGCCCCTATGTTCATAGTTTTCGGGCGACCCAAGGGTCGCCCCTACAGTCCATCTGAATCCGCTCACATCAGTCCGCTTTCCGCATATTTGACCGCTTCGAAGACAGCCGCGGCTTTGTGGATTGTTTCATAGTATTCCGCCGTCGGATCACTGTCGGCCACGATGCCGCCGCCGGCTTGCACGCTTATGGCGCCATTCTGCATCAACAAGGAGCGTATCGTAATACACATATCCATTGAGCCGTCGAAGCTGAAATAACCGACCGCCCCGCCATAGGGTCCGCGGCGCGTTTCTTCAAGTTCTTCAATGATTTCCATCGCCCGCACCTTCGGCGCCCCGCTGAGCGTGCCCGCCGGGAAAGTGGCTCGCACCAAATCGAAGGCGTCCATGCCTTTACTAAGCAGACCTTCGACTTGGCTTGTGATATGCATCACGTGCGAGAAGCGTTCGATATACATCATCTTTGTCACTTTGACCGTGCCATAATCGCAGACGCGCCCCAGGTCATTCCGGCCCAGATCGACCAACATGACGTGTTCGGCGCGCTCTTTGGGATCGTTGATCAGCTCCTCTTCCAGCTCGAGGTCCTCCTTCTCGGTCGCTCCGCGGCGTCTGGTGCCGGCGACTGGGCGATTGTAGGCAATGCCATCTTCGAGGCGAACCAGCATCTCCGGCGATGCGCCCACCAGCGTCAGGTCCTCGCTGAATTCGAGCAGGAACATATAGGGCGACGGATTGGTCGCTCGCAAGGCGCGGTAAATCTGCAGCGGGCTGGCTTCGGTATGGCGGCTGAAGCGCTGCGCCAAGACAATCTGAAAGGCATCGCCATCGCGGATATATTCCTTGGCCGCCCGCACGCGCGCTTCGTGAACGCGCTTTTCAATGTTCGCTTTCGGATCCTCCAGTTCGCCATTCAGAGGCATATCGTAAGCCGGATGCGCCAAGGGCGCCGACAAGGCTTCGGCAATCCCGTCTATGCTTTCTATCGCCCGTTCATAGGCGGCGTCCGGATCATTGCCCGTATTATGCGCGTTGGCCAAAATGATGAGCTGGTGCATGGCGTGGTCGAAAATCACCAGCGTATCCGGCAGCATGAACGCAACCGTCGGCACGCGCAGATCGTCGCTGGCGGTGGCCGGCAGATCTTCAAAATAGCGAACGATGTCATAAGACATGTAGCCGACCGCGCCCCCGACCAAGCGTGGCAAGCCCTCGAGCGCCACCGGATTCACCGTCTGAAAGTGGCGCTTGATCACATGCAGCGGATCTTGCCCTTCGGGTACGGCAAATCTCGTGGTCTCGCCGTCGCGCTCGAAGTTGACGACATTGTCCTTGACGCTGAGCACGCCTTTGGGATTGACGCCGATGAAAGAATAGCGCCCCACCTGTTCGCCGCCCTCGACGCTTTCCAGCAGAAAGGCCGGTTTGCCCGCTTCCTTCAGCTTCATATAAACCGATACGGGCGTCTCAAGATCGGCGATCAGCGTTCGATATACCGGCACATGATCGCCATGCTCGAAATGTCGGTAGATCTCCTCGCGCGCGGGCTTGATGTCGGTTCGCTCAAGTGGCAAGGTCTCGAACATCGTCTTCTCCTCAAAATCAAAAGAACCCGAATCATCCATTCAAGGACGAGATGGGTTCCCGCGGTGCCACCTTGATTGCCCGCTCGCGCGGACCGCTTTGTGGATACGGACGCAAGGTCGATATCCTGCGCTGCTAACGGTGCGCTCTCCGGCGCAAGCTAGTCGGTTGCCCTTTCACCTGCGCGACTCCCCAGTCCATTCGGCGTCTCTGCGTGTCTCGCATTCTCAGCAGCTAGCGAGTCTCTGAACCGCTCGATGACGCCTACTACTCTGGATCTCAGTCTTTTGGGATATCAATTTGCGAAGATGGTAGCGCGGATTCAAGTCGCTGTCAAGCGCGATTCAGGAGCGGGACAGGACAATTCGAAAACGAACCATAGCCCCTCGCGAGTCAGGACTCGGCGCGCACAAAATAATAAACTCGGTGAAATGGGAATCTGTAGGGGCGAGACTTGTCTCGCCCGTCACAGCAACAGCGCGCGCTTTCGGGCGACTTGATAAGTCGCCCCTACAAATTTCGCCGGCGGCGGAACT
Organism: Chloroflexota bacterium; assembly: GCA_026707225.1. Taxonomy (GTDB): domain Bacteria; phylum Chloroflexota; class Anaerolineae; order Aggregatilineales; family Phototrophicaceae; genus UBA6055. The sequence continues at coordinate 103,174 of JAPOXG010000117.1, read as the reverse complement.
GGCGCTAAAAATGTGTATCCACAGCATTCGCCACGCCGACCAAACCATCTTTAACCGCAGGCGCATTTCTGGTATACTATTCCCGAATATGCGTTCTAGTCTTGCAGCTTTAATCAGGAGGTTGCCTTGAGCCTCAGCAATCGGGAAATTGCCGATATCTTTGAGCGCTGCGCCGATATGCTTCAGATCCGCGGCGACAACATCCACCGCGTGCTGTCATATCGCCGCGCCTCGGAAACGATTCGCAGCCTCCCGCGCGATCTGCGAGTGATATCAAGCGAAGGCGCCCTGACCGACTTAAGCTACATCGGCAAGACGATCGCGGCGAAAATCGACGAGATGCTCGAGAGCGGCGAACTGGATTTTTATAATCGGCTCAAAGCTGAGATCCCCGAAGGCTTGGTCGATATCATGCACATCAACGGTGTGGGACCGAAGAAAGCCAAGCTCTTCTGGGAACAGCTGGAAATCACCTCGGTGGACGAACTGAAGATCGCCGCCGATGCCGGCAAGCTGGCCGGCTTGGCCGGCATGGGCAAGAAGAGCCAACAGAAGATTCTAGATGGCATTGAAGCGCTTTCGCGCCAAACGGGCCGGGCGAATATCGGCGAGGCTTTGCCGGCTGCGCAGAAGATTCTTGACCTGCTGATGGAATTGCCGGAGGCGCAGGAAGGCGCGCTGGCCGGCAGCATCCGACGCGGACGGGAGACCATTGGCGATGTCGACATTCTGGTCGCCGCTGATGATTCAGGTCCAATCATGCAGCGCTTCGTGACGATGGAAAATGTCGGGCGCGTGCTCGGGCACGGACCGACCAAGAGTTCGGTCGAATTGCTCTCCGGCTTGCAGGTCGATGTGCGGGTATTGGCGAAATCACGTTGGGGCACCGCGCTCAACTACTTCACCGGCAGCCTGGCGCATAATGTCAAAATGCGGCAGATCGCCCTCGATCGCGGGCTCAGCCTCAACGAGCACGCGCTCAGCCCGGTCGATGCGAACAAGACGATCATCGATTCGGCGGAGAAGACCCTCTGCGATAGCGAAGAGAAGGTCTATGAGACCCTTGGAATGCAATACGTGCCGCCGGAGCTGAGGGAAGACAGCGGCGAAATCGAAGCGGCGCGCGAGCGGCGCCTGCCCCGACTGGTCACCAGAGCCGACATCATCGCCGACCTGCACATGCACAGCGACTGGAGCGATGGCAAGAACACGATCCGCGAGATGGTTGAAGCCTGCGTCGAGCGCGGTCATCAATACATCGTCATCACCGACCACTCGCGCAGCCTCGGCATCGCCAACGGACTCTCAATTGAGCGCTTGCTGGCGCAGGCGGAAGAGGTGCGGCGGATTAACGATGAGACGGGCGAGGCGATTGAAGTGCTGGCCGGCACTGAAATGGACATCAAAGCCGACGGCAGCCTCGATTATCCCGATGAGGTGCTGGCGCATTTGGATTTCGTCATCGCCAGCTTGCACTCGGGCTTGAGCCAAAAACGCGAGCAAGTGACGGCGCGCCTGCTCAACGCCATTCGCAATCCATACGTCCGCATGATTGGGCATCCATCAGCGCGGCAATTCCCCAACCGCGACGAGGTCGACGCCGATTGGGACGCGGTGCTGGCGGCGGCAAAGGAAGCGGAGACCATCCTCGAGATCAACGCCAATCCCTTGCGTCTCGATCTCAAGCCCGAACTGGCGCGCCTGGCGCAGGACATGGGCGTCCCGCTGGCTATCAACACCGACGCCCACCAGGTGGCGCATCTGGATCTGATGGAATTCGGCGTGACGAACGCGCGCCGCGGCTGGGTGGAAGCGCGGCATGTGGTCAACACTTGGCCTCTCGAGCGCTTCAGACAGTGGCTCAAGGGTCTTTCTTAGTCCAATGAGGCGCGGGCATGGCTGAAGGCTCGAAGGACGTCAGCGCCAGTCAAGCGGGCGAAGCGCCGGGGGACGATGCGTTCCAGGCAGCGCGCGCGCAGTTCGCCGCCCGCCGCGCCTACAAACGCGCCCTTCGACGCGCTCGTAACCCGCTTTATTTTTCGGCGCGCTCCTTGGTTTTACTCCTCATTCTCGTGATCGTCGCCAGCGCGACGATGCTCGCCTTGGTCTACGCGCTGCGCCGCGAGCCGGCAGCAAGGAGAATGGAACCAATCATTCAAATCGCAACATCTGCGACCGGCGCGTCTGATTCTGTTCCGGCGGCGCCGCCCGAAGCGACAGGGCTCCCAGCGGTCCAAGTCATCCTGGCGGCGGAAACGCCGGCGAATCTGGTCCTGGAGGGGCCAGCGATTCCGACTGTGATCATCACCAACACGCCGATACCCTTGAGCGTGGGCGCCCAAGCGGCGGTATACGGGGTCGGGGTTGACAAACTCAACATTCGCAACCGCCCCAGCCTGACTGACAGCCAGGTCCTTTTCCGCGAAGAAGCGGGCAAACGCTTTGATGTCATCGGTGGTCCGCAAGAAGCGGACGGCTATACCTGGTGGCAGGTGCGTGACCCGCAGTTTCAGGTGGAAGGCTGGGCGGTCGCCAATTATCTGAGGACGATTTCAGAAGGCACAGGGCAGTGAAGATGAGCCAGGACATCCAAAAGCGCGTTGCTGAACTGAGCGCCGAATTGCATCATCATATCTATCTTTACCATGTGCGCAACGAGCCAGTGATCACGGACGCGGAGTATGACCGACTCTTCCACGAACTCCAGGAGCTGGAAGCGCGGCATCCCGAATGCGCCCGAGCCGATTCGCCAACCCAGCGCGTCGGATCCGATTTGTCCGGCGACTTCCCCAAGCTACGGCATCCGGCGCCGATCCTGAGCTTGTCCAACGCATTCGACGAAGGCGACCTGGTCAATTGGGAAGAGCGCAATCGGCGCATGCTGCCGGCGAGCGCGCAGCTGCAATATGTGCTACAGCCCAAGCTCGATGGCTTGGCGATCGTCATCAGCTATGAAGAAGGCGTCTTGGTCCGCGCGGCCACCCGCGGCAATGGCGAATTTGGCGATGATGTCACCGCCAACGTGAAGACGATTCGCTCGGTCCCCTTGCGCATTCCGGTTAATCCCGAGCGGGGCGCGGCGCCGGGGCGGCTGGTCGTGCGCGGAGAGATTCTCTTTCATAAAGAGGCTTTCCTTGAGCTCAATCGCGAGCAGGAGGCGCAGGGACTGCCCGCTTATGTCAACGCGCGCAATACCGCCTCCGGCTCGCTGAAGCAGAAGGACAGCCGCGAAACCGCCAAACGAAAGCTGACCGCTTACATCTACGCCATCGTCGACGACGACGGCGTCGACTTGGGGAGCGAGTGGGAGGCGCTTCATTTCTTGCGCGACATGGGATTCAACGTCATCACAGAGGCCGCGCTCTGCGTCGATCTGGCGGAAGTGGCGCGCCGCTTGCCCGATTGGGAAGCGAGACGGGACGACCTGCCCTTCGAAATCGATGGCATGGTCTTGAAAGTCAACAGTTTCTCCCAGGCGAGTGAGCTCGGCGCAGTCGGCAAGGATCCGCGCGGCGCCATCGCCTACAAATTCCCAGCGGAAGAAGCCAGCACCAGGCTGGTCGGCCTGACTATCGGCGTGGGGCGCACCGGCAAAGTCACGCCGACAGCGCAGCTTGAGCCGGTCTTCATCGGCGGCGTGACGGTCTCCAACGCCAGCCTGCACAATTACGAACAGGTGGCCGCCCTCGACATCCGCCAGGGCGACCGCGTCATCGTCAAGCGATCCGGCGATGTCATTCCCTATGTGATTGGTCCCGTCGTGGGCGCGCGCGATGGGAGTGAATCGGCCATTCGCCCGCCCGAGACCTGCCCCTTTTGCGGAACCAAGCTGATTCAGCCGGCGGGAGCGGTGGATTGGTTCTGCCCCAATCCCAAGTGCCCGGAGCGGGTCATGCGTACGCTGGAATTCTTCGTATCGCGCGGGGCGATGGATATCGAAGGCATGGGACCGCAAACCATCGCGGCGCTGATTGAAGACGGGCTGATAGAAGATGAGGCGGATATCTTCATATTGGAAGCTGAGCCGCTGCTGGCGCTGGAGGGATTCGCCGAAAAGAAGGTAGAAAATCTGCTCGCGTCTATCGCGGCGGCCAAGACGCGCTCATTTGCGCAAGTGCTGACGTCTCTGGGCATCGATGGCATCGGCTCGACAGTGGCCGGGCTGCTCACCGACAACTTCTCGTCGATGCAAGATCTGCTCAATGCCGCGACCTCGATCCAGGCGGCGAGCGAGTCCTTCGCCCAGACGGCCGAACCGCTGCTTGCTGACGAGCCGAGGGACGACGCCGCAATCAGCAAAATCATTTTTCGCCTGCGCCACCCATTGACCGAGCTGGTTCCGCGTTATCTTGACGCCACCGATCTCGGCGATCGATTGGCGCGTCTGCTCAAGCCCCTGCCTTCCTCGGCTGATCATCTCGGCGCCCTGGAAAATGCGCTCGGCGTTCTCGTCGCCGCCTCGCGTCCCCTGCACAGCATTGAAGGTCTGGGACCGGTTCTGGTGGAGAACATCGTCGCCTGGTTCACCGATGATCACAATCAGCGTGTGCTGGCCAAGATGCTGGAAGCTGGCGTGAATATGCGCGCCGAAGAAAAAGCCCTGTCGGGCAGCGGACTAGCGGGCCAGACATTCGTCTTGACCGGCGCCATGAGCGTCCCGCGCGGCGAAATCAAGGCGCTGGTGGAAGCCAACGGCGGCAAGGTGACCGGCAGCGTCAGCAAGAAAACCAGTTATGTCGTCGCCGGAGACGCGCCGGGCAGCAAGGTCGATAAAGCGGTGAAGAATAAGGTGCCGGTCATCAGCGAGGAAGCGTTGCGCGCGCTGATTGCCCTTTAGCCTGTGCGCAGCATATTCGCCAGCCGCCGCACTTTGTCGCCGGTCTCGTACCAGCTCTGACGGCTCAGCCCCAGCTTTTCGCGGATAAGCGATTCATCGACGCCGGCCCGGTAATCCCGCACCGCCATCGTCCAGCGCATCACTTCAAAGGACAGCTTGAAGGGCACAGGAGCACACGCGCCAATATCGGTCAAGATATATTCCAAATTGCGCGTCGTGCAAGTGAACAGCAGATCCTCCACTTGATACTGACGAACATAACTATCGAGCAGCCGCAGCGTGTCGGCATCCAAAATGACGCGGCGCTCTTTGTAGACATCGCGCAATTTGTGGCGGATGTATAGCTCAGCCCCGTCAGTGCTGCCGCGATTGATGTCCCGCAGGCGCAGCCGGCCGCATTCCGCCTTTTTTATCCCGGTCTGAAGCAGCAACTGGAAGAGCAGAGCCGGGCGATGATCTTGCTCAGCGCCGCGCTTAAACTCGCCGGCGGCGACGATGCAGTCTCTCACCTGCGCGTCGGTCAAGACATCCGACAGTGGCGCCGGTCCGGAGCGCTGGCGAATCGATTGGGCTGGATCTTCCGCCAGCACTTCCAGGTCATGCAGCCACTGGCAATAGACTTTCAAGGTCGTCACTCGGCGCGCGTAGGTCTTTCGGCTGCAAGGCACGCCGCGCTCGTTTTCCATCCATTGGAGAAAGCGTTCCAGGCGCTCAGCCCCTAATTCAGCGGTGGGCAGCGCGCCCCCCGTGAACTCGGCTAGCAGGCGCAGATCGCCGATGAAGGCTTTTATCGTGTGCTCCGTTTTGTCTTCGCCGCGCAGAAAATCGGCAAACAAGTCGAAGGTCGCTTCCAAGCCGGTGCGCCCATCAATATCATCAGCCGATTGCGGCGTCTGAGCGAAAAGCGAAATCTGTCGGTTCATCTGGCGCGCCGCCCTCCATTCACCCGCGCTAGCGTTTGTGCGTCCAGGCCGGGTTGCGGAATCGCTCGGCCAGCAGTTGCTCAACCTGGTTTGACTCGGCTGGTGAAAGCTGATCGGGCATGATCTCCAAATCAAAGGCGCCGGCGAAACCCTGCTCGATGGCGGAGGCGGCTGCGGACCAGGTCAAGGGCTTGCCAGCCGCTTCAGCGAGGGTCAGCGCCCGATCGCGCAAGTTTTGTTTCCGCAAGGCACGCGACGCCTCGCTGGCAAAATGGAGCACGTCGCATATACGCGCAAGGTCGCCAACTAGGGGAAGCGCGCCATGCTGCAGCAGAGCGCCTCTTCGCCGAAGCTGGGCGCTGCCGATCAGTTTCCGTCCGCCGACGCTGATTTCATAATGCGACGGCATCTCGAAACAGACGGGACCGAGATCGGCGCCTCGCGCTCGCTCGCCTTGATGCGGCGCATCCGCTGCCAGCCCCAATATCTCCAGCGCGCGCAGAAAGCCGGCGCTGATTCGACGATAGCTTTCGACGATATCCCCGCCCGCCAAGGGATGATCCAGCGGCAGGCTGAGGCTATAGGTCAGCTCGTCGCCATGCAAGATTGCCTTGCCGCCGGTGGGGCGGCGCACCAAATCCCAAGCGCGCGAGGCCAGGGCGTCAAAGTCGACATCGCGGCTTCGCTGCCCATAGCCAAGCGAGAGACTAAACGGGTCCCAGCCATAGAGCCGCAGAGTCGGTGGCTGGTCCCCGCCGGCGACCGCCGCCAATATCGCGCTATCGACCGCCATATTGCTGGCGCCGTCGCGAAAGAGGCAATCTTGCAAGCTGCGCATTTGCCGCATTCTATGACCAAACTTATACTGACATTTATACTTTAACCGCTGCCCACTGAAATCGGTTCTATATGTCTCGCCAGTCTGACCACAACAGGCGCGCCGCGCCGCCCAGAAGGTCTAATGTCGTGGGAACCGCTACGGGATCGACGATCCCGAAAGCGCCGCCCAAGCACGGTCAGGCGCCCGAATACAGCACGACCCAATACATTAAACAGCAATACAAGGCGCCGCCGCCGAAGCATGCGCTTACCGGCGCCCACAAGCGTCAACGCCGCCTTCGTCAACGTCGCCGACGCAACGAATGGGCTTGGGTGATCTTAGCAGGCGGCATGATATCTGTCTTTGGTTTTCTCGTTTTGGCGATGTTTGTGCTGATTCGCATACCCCACTCCATCCAGGAGGTCATCCCGACGGCGGATCTCAGATCCCCGCTGCCGACCCCAGTTGACGCGCGCAGCAAATACATCGCCGATGGACGCCGCGTCGGCGTTGATGTTTTGCAGCTCGACGACGGCAGCCTGATTGACATGATCCCCTGGGATGGGAAATCCCGCTACACCATCATCGTCGGCGGGCTGGACAGGCGCCCTGATCAAACGGGAGAACCGGTAAGAACCGACAGCTTAATGCTCGTCAGCATTGATCCAACCAGCAATAGCATTGGCGTGCTCAGCATCCCGCGTGACCTTTGGGTGCGCATCCCGGAACAGGAAGAGCATGACCGCATCAATCGCGCCTACTTCCTTGGCGAGAGCCTAGCGACCGGCTACGGACCGAATCTCTTGCAGCGGACGGTCAGCTGGAATCTGGGCATGCGCATTCACAATTACGTCTTGGTGGATTTCCAGGCGGTGATTGATCTTGTCGATCATCTCGGCGGCATCGAGATTAGCATCGACTATACCATCAACGACGAAAGATACCCCGATATGAATTACGGCTATGATCCTTTCTACTTGCCGGCGGGCCAGCACATTCTCGACGGGCGCGACACGCTGCGATTCGCCCGCACCCGCCACGGAAACAACGATGTGCGCCGGGCTGAACGACAGCAGATGATCCTATACGCCATTCGTGAGCGGATTCAAAACCTGAATTTCCTGCAGTTGATCGGTCAAGCGCCGGCCTTGCTGGCGACCCTGGGCGAACATGTGCAAACGGGGCTCGAACTGGAGCAGATAGTTCAATTGGCGCTGCTGGTGAAGGATATCGAACTCGGCGACATCAACATGCGCGTGATGGATTTTGAATATCTGGAAGAATACATCACTGAGGAGTATCAGCAGCAGGTGCTCGTGCCACGCGTGGAAAGGCTGCCGATTCTGCTGCGCCAGACCTTCGGCGACGATTACAGCCGCTAGCTGAAACAAAGACAGCGCGCAACTCGCGCACTGCCCATCAGAACAGACCCACCGTACCGTGTAGCCATAGTGTCGCGAACCTGCAAAGTTACAGGCTGGGAATCGCTTGACAACCGCTGTTTTGGCTTGTGCCTATTACATGGGCTGCCAAAGATAGACTCCCATATAGAGAATGTTGGCTCGGCACATATAGTCCTATCACGCGTACAGCAGGCGCCGCTGGTTATAGCAAATTCAACGGCGTCCGTCAATTGCGCTTATCCTTAACATTGTCGCGCGAGCAAGAATCCGACTCGCGCTTATAATAGTGTTGTCGGGAAGGCGAGAGAGGAATGGCGCGATTTGCGCTTGAGGAGGAAATTCGTGAACGACGAACTCAAAAGAGAATTGTTGGCGGAGTTAATTGGCACGTTTGTCTTAGTATTTGTTGGTTCAGCCGCGGTTTTGGCAGCGCCGATTTTTGGCGTTGTTGTGCCGGCCTTCGCCCACGGCCTGATACTTTGCGCCCTCATCTATACCTACGGCCATATTTCCGGGGCGCAAGTCAATCCGGCTGTCACGCTGGGCTTGGCTGTCGGCGGGCAGCAGGACTGGACGAAATCAGCCTATTACATCGTCGCCCAATTCATCGGCGGCATCATCGCGGCGGCGGTGCTGGTCGTTGTTTTCCCGCAAGAAAACGCGGCGGTTGCTGGGTTCCTGGGCGAGAACGCTTACAACTTCGGGCAGACGACCGGCTTCTTGACCGCAGAGTCAGTGTGGACGGCGGCGCTTTATGAAGCCATCCTGACCTTTTTCCTGGTCAGCGCGGTCTTTCAAGCCGCCGCTTACGGCAAGGCGGGCAATCTGGCCGGCGTCGCCATCGGCTTCACCTTGGCGGCCAGCATATTGGCTGGCGGTCCCGCTACAGGCGCTTCGCTGAACCCGGCGCGCACCTTGGGTCCGGCGCTGATCGCCGGTGACACGTCGTATCTGATTCCCTATCTGATCGGGATTTTCGGCGGCGGCATCGTGGCGGGCTTGGTCCAAGGCGGCATCTTGAAGCCAGATGGCGAGCCTGGGAAGTAATGGGGCAGTGGCGTAAGCGGGCGAGCCAAGGGGCGCGTAGACACTAACCGCCGACACTGCCCGCCGGTCGCCCCTACGTTTTCCGAGGGCGGGCGTCCTAGCCCTCGTCTTCAGGCAGATTGAGTTGCAGATGCAGTTCGCTGAGTTGCTCTAGCTCGGCAGTGGATGGCGCGTTGGCCATAATATCGGCGCCCATCTGCGTCTTGGGGAAGGCGATCACCTCGCGGATATTGGGCGCGCCGGCGAGCAGCATCACCAGCCGGTCAATGCCCCAGGCCATGCCACCGTGGGGCGGCGCCCCGTATTCGAAAGCCTCGAGCATGTGGCCGAATTCGCGCATCGCGTGTTCCATAGTCTGCCCAATCAGCGGGAAGATTTTCTCCTGAATCGCCCGATCGTGGATGCGGATGCTGCCGCCGCCGATCTCATAGCCATTGCAGATCAAGTCGTATTGTGAGCCGCGGGCCGCGCCGGGGTCGCTTTCGAGCAAGTGCAAGTCTTCCGGCAAAGGCATAGTGAACATATGCTGTGACGGGTCCCAGCGTTCATTCTCGGCATCCCAGATGAACTCGGGGAAGTCGATCACCCAACAGAAGGCGAGCAGGTCGTCATCGAGGTCCATGTCGGCTTTGAAATGGTTGCGCAGCGCGTCGGTGACAGCATAGACTATCTCGTCTTCGTCCGACATGAAGAGCAACAGATCGCCGCCTTGCGCGCCCACCGCCTCGATCAGTTCCAACTTCAGCTCGACATTGAAAAACTTGCCGATGGGACCGCGCAATTCGTCTTCGGGCTCGGTTGGAATGGTGATGTACGCCAAGCCTTTCGCGCCCTGCCGCCGCGCCATGTTTTCCAAGTCTCTCGCCACCTTGCGCAGCTGGGTGCCGCTGAGCGCGCCGGCCACCTCGGGCACGCGCATGCATTTGACTTTCTTACCCGCTTTGACATTCTCCACGAAGACCGGAAAGGCGCAGCGACCGGCGATATCGCTAATGTCGATTGAGCGCAAATCGAAGCGGATATCGGGTCTGTCCGTGCCATATTGCTCAAGCGCATCCTGGTAGCGAATCCGCGGCAAGGGCTCGGCGATCAGACGCTTCTCGGGCGTGACGCTCTTGACAATCGCTGTCGCCAGCTTCTCCATCAGCCGCATGACATCTTCGCGCTCGACAAAGCTCATCTCCAAATCCAGTTGGGTGAATTCCGGCTGACGGTCGCCGCGCAGGTCTTCATCGCGGAAGCAGCGAGCGATCTGAAAATAGCGCTCGAATCCACCCACCATCAGCAATTGCTTCAACTGCTGCGGCGATTGCGGCAGCGCGTAGAACCTGCCCGGCTGCAAGCGGCTCGGCACCAGAAAATCACGCGCGCCTTCGGGCGTCGTTTTGAAGAGAATCGGCGTTTCGATCTCGATGAAGTCCTCCGCTTCCAGAAAATCGCGAATGAACTTCACCGTCTTGTGCCGCAGCAAGATGCTTAGCTGCATCGCCTCGCGCCGCAAGTCCAGGTAGCGATGGCGCATGCGCAACGCTTCGTCCAGATTGTCTTCATCCCGGTTGATGTAGAAGGGCGGCGTCCGTGACGGATTCAATATGACGATCTCATCGGCGACTATGTCGATATCGCCGGTGGCCAATTCAGGATTGGCTGTGCCTTCGGGGCGAATTCTCACATTACCCTCGACGTTCAACACATACTCGTTGCGGGCGCTATCGGCGACAGCGTGCGCTTCGGGCGCCAATTCAAGATCGACGACCACTTGCGTGATGCCCCAGCGATCGCGCAAATCGATGAATATTAGACCGCCCTGGTCGCGCCGCCGATTGACCCAGCCGGCCAAGCGAACCGGCGTCCCGGCGTCTTTCATCCGCAATTCGCCGCAAGTATGTGTCTTCATCATCGGGCGACCCCTCCTCATTCGTAGCTTGAATCTTCGACCATTATCTGGCTGCCGCCAAATCAGCGACCTAGCTTATCACGTAGATTCTGGCAAATGTATGGTCATTCGCGTTCGGTGATTCGGTTGAGAATCGCCCTTTATCGAGTAGGTCGCATATTCTCACCACAGAGGGTCGCGTAGACGCTGGCAACCAACACAGGAGCGATACTAAGCGATTCGCGCACAAAAGAGCGAGCGTTGTAGGGGTGACCAATCTGGTCGCCCGTTGCCGCCGTATCTTGTGCTTGCGGGCGACATGGTATGTCGCCCCTAAAGATCGTGCCATCGGCGGAATTTACATTAGTTTTTTGATTCTAGTGAGGGAACAGAGGTAGATTTTGAAGAATGCGCTAAATCATTAGCTTTCTCCATTCCAGACGGTGCCGCCGCTCTTTACAGTCCGATTCGGGTTGACTACACTCACGCTGATGGAGAGGCACGAACGGGCGATCACCAAAAAGCAGCTTGGCCGTTTCCTGGCGCTGGTCGGGGCTTTCGGCTTTGTGGCGATTCTGCTGATTGATGTGATCGATGTCGGCCGGCCCGGCGGCATTGGTCCGGCGCAGCGGATGGCGCTCGGTCTCGCGCTTGCCTGCGCGCTCATTGGTCTGTCTCTGATTCCACGGGGCGATGCGCCGGCATGAAGGGCGCGCCTAGACAGCTGCACGTGGCGCTCATGCTGGCGGCAACTGCCGCGCTGCTATTCGCCTTGCTGATTTACCTGCTCTACGCCGCCAACCTGATCGCATTCCCCTACGATTATGATCAGGGAGAGGGCTTTGAATTGCACGATACCGCGCTCTTCAGTCGCTTCCAGCTGCCCTATCGCGATACTGAGCGCTACCCCTTCTACGCCAGCAACTATCCGCCGCTTTTTCACATGATGGCGGCGCCCTTCGTCTGGCTCTTCGGTCCATCTTACTGGTATGGCCGGCTGCTCGGCTTTCTTGCTTCTGTGGTCAGCGCCTGCGCTATTGCCAACGCCGTTTATCGCGATGGGGAGCGACAGCGCTGGATCGCCTTATTGGCGGGCTTGGCATTCTTGAGCTCGAATTTTGTATATCACATTGGTCCGCTATTTCGCCAGCACACGATGATGGTCACCTTCGAGACGCTGGCGGTGGTTCTGCTGGCAAGCGCCTTTCCCAAGCGCGACAAGCGAGGCATCGCCGCCGCTCTCGGCTTGCTGATCTGCGCCGGCTACACCAAACAGCTTGCCGCCATCACAGCCGCCTCAGCGCTGGTATGGATGTTCCTGCGGGCGCCATGGCGCGCGACTCGCTGGTCGCTCGCATTCGCCGTGGGCGGCGCCGCTGCCTTCCTCTGGCTGAACTTCGCCTCCGGCGGACAGTGGTGGATCCAGGCGATCGTCGCCAATGTAAACGACTTCATCCCCGACCAAGCGATCGGGCTTTTCATCCTCTGGTTCAAGCTGCATGGTTTGCTGCTGGTCCCGGCGGTGATGCTGCTCATCTATGAGCTTTACTTCGATAGACTCTCGATCTACAGCATTTGGCTCGTATTTTCGGCGCTTTTGGGCGGCTTGGCATCGGGCACCTGGGGCGCGGGCGACAGTTACTTCGTCTCCTCAATCGCCGTGGTCTGCATCCTCAGCGGCATCTTTTGCTCGCGACTGTTGACGAATGCCCCAGGTTTACCTGGGATAGCCGGCGGCGCATCGATTGCGAGATTTTCCCGCGCCGGGTTGATCATTGTCCCGCTGCTCTATCTGGGATACGCCCGCGCGACGCTCAAAATGCCGACCGATGGCGCCTTTGAACCGGTGGCGAAGGCTCTGGGCGTCGCCGCCAACGTGCGCGAGGACTTCTACGACTCGGCCACTTTTTTGGTCGGCGGATACGCCCGCATCGGCTACTTCCTGACGGACGCGGATTGGGAAGCGGGCGCGGAAATAGTGCAGCTGATTGATGACACAGATGGACCGACGCTAAGCGAAGAAGCGGGCTTTGCCATGGCGGCGGGCCGCGAGGTGGTTACCAATCCCACGCAACTGCGCAACTTGCACCTGGCGGGTTTGTTTGATGGCAGCCAATTGATTGAGCTGATTGCGCGGCGTGAATTCGGCATCGTCATCCTGCGCGCGCAATTTTATCCTCCGCCCGTGCTGGCGGCGATTGGCGACAATTACCAGCATGCGCTTACGATTCACATGAATGGCTTCGATTACAGCATCCTTTATCCTATGGAACTCGACGGCGGGGAAGGAACTCCAGATGACAACGGCCTACCTGACTGACGACAGCTTCACCCAGCACAATCATCCGCAGCACCCGGAACACGCTGGTCGCATAGAGGCGGTTTGGCAAGCGCTTGGCGCCGCCGGTCTCTCCGATCAACTCCGGCAAATCAGACCGACCCCGGCAAGCGACGAGCAGATCCTCGCCGTCCATACCAGGGAACACCTGGAGCGACTCGTGGCGGTCTCGCAAGGCGACCGGCTGGTTCGCCTGGATCCCGACACCTATGCCCTACCCGCCTCGTATGACGCAGCAAGATTGGCGGCGGGAGCGGTCATCGGCGCCGTCGATGCGGTGCTGTCGACGCAAGCCGATAATGCGCTGGCGATCGTGCGGCCGCCCGGGCATCACGCCACCACCGACCGGCAGATGGGCTTCTGCCTGCTCAACAATATCGCCATCGCCGCGCGCCAGGCTCAGTCAAGGCACGGCTTTGACAAGGTGCTGATCCTGGATTATGACGTGCATCACGGCAACGGCACGAATGACATCTTCTATGCGGATCCCTCGGTTCTGTTCATTTCGCTTCATCAATATCCCCATTATCCCGGCAGCGGGGCGCTAAACGAAGTCGGCGAGGACGAAGGGCGAGGCGCGACCATCAACATCCCGCTGCCTGCCGGGCACGGCGACGCCAGTTATCGGGAGCTATTCACTGAAATAGTGGTTCCCGCCATTGAACGATTTCAGCCCGACTTGATGCTGATCTCGGCCGGATTCGATGCTCATTTTGCCGATCCTTTGGCGAGCATGCAATTGACGCTGGCGGGATATGATTACTTGGCGCGCGAATGCATCAAACAGGCCGAGCGGCTCTGTGAGGGCCGAATCGTTTTCGTCATGGAAGGCGGCTACCACTTGACGGCGCTGGCGCATGGCTGGAGCAATATCGCCCGCGCGCTTCTCGACAAGGACGAAATCAGCGACCCGTACGGATCACCACAGTCGGGGATCAACTCGGACATTCAGTCGCTTATCGGGCAGCTCCGCCAGATTCACCGATTCTAAGTCAACATCAGATCGCCTTCGAGTCCGTGCTCTTGCACGAGGGCGCCGCGTAGGTCGAAGATCTGGTCGCGAAGCGCCGCCGCCTTCTCAAATTCCAAGGCGCTCGCCGCCTTCTGCATTTCGCGTTCGAGCTCATCAATCATGCCTTGCAGCTCATCCGCGGGTAAAGCCGCCAGACCCGCGTCAGTTGCCAATTCATCGTCTTCACTGTCGCCGTCGATCGCGCGCAAGCGGTCGGTGATATCTTGGATGTCTTTGACGATTTGCTGCGGCACAATGCCGTTTTCGAGATTAAAGGTCTCTTGCTTCAAGCGGCGTCGATCGGTCTCGTCGATGGCGCCTTGCATCGCTGGCGTCATGGTCTCGGCGTACATAATGACCTTGCCTTCGACATGGCGCGCCGCCCGCCCTATCGTCTGAATCAGAGCCGGCTCCGAGCGCAGAAAACCCGATTTGTCAGCATCGAGGATGGCAACCAGGGATACTTCAGGCAAGTCCAGCCCTTCGCGCAAGAGGTTGATGCCGACTACTACGTCATAGACGCCCATGCGCAAATCGCGCAGAATCTCCACCCGCTCCAGCGTATCGACTTCGGCATGCAGGTATTGCCCCTTGATGCCGAGCTCGTTCAAATATCCGGCCAATTCTTCCGACATGCGCTGCGTCAGGGTCGTCACCAATACGCGCTGCCCTTCGCGCACGCGCAGAGCGATCTCTTGCAGCAGGTCGTCGATCTGCCCCTCAATGGGACGAACATCAACCAGCGGATCGACGATGCCAGTCGGACGGATAATCTGCTCGACGATTTGCTCGGCCTGTGCCCCTTCGTATGCTCCAGGGGTGGCGCTGGTATAGATCGTCTGCCCGACTCGCTCCCAAAACTCGTTGAATTGCAGGGGACGGTTGTCCAGGGCGCTGGGCAGGCGGAAGCCAAAATCGACCAGGATTTGTTTGCGCGCCCGATCGCCGTTGTACATGCCCCGAATCTGCGGCACGGTCATGTGACTCTCATCTATGACCAACAGGTGATCTTCCGGCAGATAATCGATCAGCGTGAAGGGCGCGCTGCCGGGCGGACGCCGATCGAAATGGCGCGAGTAATTCTCGATGCCGGTGGTGAAGCCGACCTCGCGCAGCATCTCAATATCATAGCGCGTCCGTTGCTCAATGCGCTGCGCTTCAATCAGCTTGTCTTCGCGCTTGAAATAGGTGATCTGCTCTTCCAGCTCGAGCTCAATGTCGTGCAGGGCCTCGCGGATATGCTCCTCATCGGTGATGTATTCGCGCGCCGGGAAGATGGTCACGTGTTGATGAACATGAACCACTTCGCCGGTCAGCGGCTGAAACTCGACAATCTTTTCGATTTCGTCGCCCCAGAGATAAATCCGAAAAGCTGTCTCGGAATAGCCGGGAACGATCTCCAGTGTATCGCCGCGCGCGCGAAAGGTGCCGCGGCGCAATTCCAAATCGTTGCGGTGATATTGAATCCGCACCAAATCGCGCAGCACGCGCTCGCGCACCACCACATCGCCGACCGTGAGATCGACCGACATCTTCTGCCAATTCACCGGATCGCCGATGCCGTAAATGCAGGAGACCGAGGCCACAATCAGCACATCGCGGCGGGAAAACAGCGAGGCGGTCGCCGATAGTCTCAGGCGCTCAATCTGCTCATTGATATCGGTCGACTTCTCGATATACAAGTCGTGGCGCGGCACATAGGCTTCCGGCTGGTAATAGTCGTAATAGCTGACGAAATACTCGATGGCGTTGTTGGGGAAGAGGCGCTTGAATTCGGCGTAGAGCTGCGCGGCCAAAGTCTTGTTATGCGCCATGACCAGGGTCGGTCGCTGCGTCGCCTGCACGATATTGGCGATGGTGAAGGTCTTGCCGGTGCCAGTCGCGCCCAGCAGCGTCTGATGTTTATGATCCTGATGCAAGCCGGCCAGCAAGCCCTCGATGGCAGTCGGTTGGTCGCCAGTCGGCGCGAAGGGGGCTTCCAATGCGAATTCGGGCACGGTCAGACCTCAAGATTCAGAACGGGCGTTCGCTGGCAGCACTGAGTATAACTGCCTTTCGCCTCCTATTGCAAGCCAGCATCGTCACGGCAAGACTGCCAATTTGCGGATCTTTTCGCCTCGCCATTGACAAGCGCAAGCCTAGCTGATACGCTCTATGTTCGCAACGTTGATCGTTGCAATGATGATGCGGGGTGGAGCAGTGGTAGCTCGTCGGGCTCATAACCCGAAGGTCGTTGGTTCGAATCCAGCCCCCGCTATCGAGCTGATGTAGCTCAGCTGGTTAGAGCGCGCGACTCATAATCGCGAGGTCGGAAGTTCAAATCTTCCCATCAGCACTGATTGGGACCCGTGAGCGGGTCTTTTATGTTGTATTCTTTTCGATTCAAACTTCGTTTCGAAGCAAATCCGCATAGGTCTCCCTTCTCCGGCTGACCCACCAGCGCTCCCCATCCACCACAGCCTCAACAGGTCGCGGACGGGCGTTGTAATTGCTCGCCATCGTCATGCCATAAGCGCCGGCTGTCATCAACGCGACTTTGTCGCCCGGTTTCAAGGGCGGCAGCTCACGATCGGCGCCCAGCAGATCCGCCGATTCGCAGACCGGTCCCACAACTTGCGTCGTCACCGTATCGCCCTCAATCTGTCGCAGCGGCACAATCTCATGGTGCGCGCCATAGAGCGCGGGCCGGATCAGCTCAGCCATGCTCGCGTCCACCACTACAAAGGTCTGGCCTGCCTGTCGCTTCACATAGAGCGCTTCCGCCACCAGCAGTCCTGCATCGGCGACGATCGCGCGGCCCGGCTCCAGCAGCACATCGTAGCCTTTCAGACGGTGCGACAGTTGCACGGCTAGTTGATCCGGCGCCGCAATCGCCTCGTTAAAACGATAAGCCACCGGCAGGCCGCCACCCAAGTTGATCGCATTGATCCAGGGATAGTCTGTGGTCAGCGCCAAGAGCTTGTCCAGCGCCGCCAAAGTCGCGCTCAAATCGCCCAGCTGACTGCCGATGTGCATGTGGATGCCAGCGAATCGAATCCGCGGATATGCCTCGGGTCTGTCAAGCAGGTCGCGAATGACATCAGCCGTCATGCCGAATTTCGCCGCGCCGTGCCCGGTCGCCATGTGAGGATGGGTAAGCGCCGTCACTTCGGGATTGAGCCGCAGCGCCACCCGCACCGCCTTGCCATTGGCATCCCCCGCCAATTGGTCGATCAGCGCCAGTTCGCCGACATTCTCGACGTTGATCCAGCCGACGCCATTCTTAATCGCATAAGCGAGTTCCGCCCGCGTCTTGCCCACACCGGCGAAGACGATATCGTCCGCCACCGCGCCCGCCTCAAGCACGCGGTAAATCTCGCCGCCGCTGACGCAATCGAAACCGGCGCCGACAGCATCCAGCGCGCGCAAGACATCCAGATTGCCGTTCGCCTTGACACTGAAATGGAGACGCGCGTTCACGGACGCAAAGGCGGTTCTTAGGCGATGAAAATTGCGGCGCATCCTTGCGAGACTGTACAGGTAAGCCGGCGTCCCGACTTCGTTGACGATCGCCTCGATGTCTATTTCGTCGACGGTCAGGCGCTTGTCCAGGTATCGGATGGAGGAATTGAAAACCATGGTCGCTTACAGCGAACTCAAGAAACAAAACGGAGACACCACTTGCGATGTCTCCATTCGACGGGAGCGACGGGATTTGAACCCGCGATCTCCGGCTTGACAGGCCGGCATGTTAACCGCTACACCACGCCCCCAGCAACGCGCATAATCTAACATCCGACTCATTCGCTGTCAAGTGGGAAACGGCTCAAGGGACGAAGGAGGCGAGAGCTTTATCGCACTGCCGGCATCCGCCATTGACGAACGCTCGCAATAGCAATGGGACTATGGCGCCGCGCTCACGTTCAAGTCTTGTATCAATCGTCGGGCATTTCGGATAGAATACGCGGCATTGCCCAAATCGAGAAGCGGCAGCAGCGTGAACTATCGAAAAGTCCTGGTGTTTTGGCTGCCCTTGGCGCTGTCTTGGCTGCTGATGACTTTCGAGGGCCTCTGGATCCAGGGCGTGATTGGCCGCAAGCCGGATGCGGAGACGCAGTTGGCCGCCTTCGGCTTGATGTTCTCGCTGTCCGTTCTCATCGAGACGCCGGTCATCATGCTGCTGGCGACCAGCAACGCCCTCTCCCGCGATCGCCAATCCTTTCGCGTCTTGTGGCGTTTCATGATGGGTGTCAACATCTTTGTTACGGCGCTGGCCATATTGATGGCATTTACGCCGCTGCTGGATGTTTATCTCGGGAGCCTGCTAAACGTGCCTGGGCACATCATTGAAGCGACGCGCCCGGGCATGAAGATCATGATTCTCTGGGGCGCCTTCATTGGATATCGCCGCTTTCATCAGGGCGTCATCATTCGGCAGGGCAACACGCGTTATATCGCGTACGGCACGGTGCTGCGCGCGCTGGTATCCAGTGGCGTCGCTATTTGGCTAGGCGCGATTACGACCATCGCCGGCGCCGTCGTCGGGGCGATCGCCTTGATCCTGGCGATGGCGGCCGAAACCCTCTACACCTATACCATCTCACGCCCCGACGTGAAGCGCCTGCTCGATACGCCGCTGGCAGCCGGCAGGCGCGCCTTGACACAGCGTGACGCCTTGCGATTTCACTTGCCCTTGGCGGCCACCAGCGTCGTCACGATCCTGGCCAGCCCGGTCATTGAGCGCGGGCTCGCCAGCATGCCTGACGCGGCGCAGAGCTTGGCTGCCTGGCCCGTGATCTTCACCATCTTGCTGATCGCGCGCTCCGGCGGCATGGCTTATCAAGAGGTGGTGATCTCGCTGAACGAAAGCGAAGCGCATCATCGCGTACTGCGCAACTTCACCATTCGGCTCGGGCTCGCGCTCAGTTTGATTATGACCTGCTTTGCCTTCACCCCGGCGCTTCTCGTCTATCAAGACGCCATCTTGCGGGTGCCGGCGCATTTACACGCTCTGGTGCTACTTGGGGCGCAGGCCGGCATTGTGCTGCCGCTGCTGACGACGCTGCAGAGCTACCTGCGCGCCTTGCTGATGCTAAGCCACCGCACCGGCGCCATCTATACGGCGATCGTCATCGGCTTCGCGCTGACCGCGGCGACGGTATGGGGCGGCATCGGCCTCGGACTGCATGGCATCTTGGCCGCCTCCCTCGGCTTGACTGTCGGGATGACGGTCGAATTGCTTCACCTGTATTTTTCGTATCGGCGCGGGCACGCGGCGCTGCGTCTGCACTGGCAGTCAACTGTCGCGCCTTCGCTGGGCAATTAGGAAGCGGGGACAAATATGAAATGGACTTCATCAATGAGATTCTTCCATTGCGCGAACAAGCCGCCATCCGCGATCGCTGGCTGAAGACGCGGCTCGAGACTATCATCCCGGAGTTGCTTGCGCGCGAAAACATCGACCTGTGGATCGTCGTTTGCCGTGAATACAACGAAGATCCCGTGCTCCTGTCGCTGCTGCCCGCCACATCCATGTCAGCGCGCCGTCGCACCATTCTCCTTTTCTCGCGCAATGGCGACGAGGTGGAGCGGATGACGCTTTCGCGCTACGGCTACGAGGGCTTCTACGAAAGCGTGTGGAATCCTGACAAAGAAGACCAATTCGAGTGCCTCGCGCGGATCGTTCGCGAGCGCGATCCCAAGAGGATCGGCATCAATTCCTCGGAGACTTTCGCTTTTGGCGACGGCATATCACAGACCGAGTTCCGATTGGTCAGCAATGCGTTGGGCGCACCATACGCAGCACGCTTGACTTCCGCCGAAAACCTCTGCGTTGGCTGGCTGGAGCGACGGATTCCCGAGGAAATCATGGCTTATCCGCGATTGGTGGAAACGGGTCACCAGATAATCGCCCGCGCCTTTTCCACCGCGGTCATTCACCCCGGCTTGACCAGCACCGACGATGTCGTTTGGTGGATGCGGGAAAGCATGCAAGAGGCGGGCTTGAGCGCCTGGTTTCAGCCCAGCATTGATATTCAGGCGCCGGGACAGAGCTACGAAGATAGCGAGAATCCACGCAAGACCATCATGCCCGGCGATCTGCTTCACTGCGACATGGGCTTCCATTATCTGGGACTGGCAACCGACCAGCAGCAGCATGCTTACGTGCTGCGTCCCGGCGAATCGGACGCGCCGACCGGACTCATAGCCGCCCTTCAAGACGGCAATCGCCTGCAGGATATCCACCTGGAAGAAATGCGGCTGGGCCGCAGCGGGAACGATGTCTTGCGCGCTATCCTGGAGCGAGCCGCGAGCGAAGACATTCGGGCGCAAGTCTATACGCATCCGCTCGGCGCGCACGGCCACGCGGCCGGACCGCTTGTGGGCTTGTGGGATCGCCAAGACGGCGTTCCGGGCGTTGGCGATTATCCGCTCTACGATGACACGGTCTATTCGATCGAGTTGAACGTCACTCGCAGCATTCCCGAGTGGTCGGGGCAGGATGCGCGCATCATGCTTGAAGAGGACGCCGCGCTCACCGGCGGCGAAATGCGCTGGCTGGATGGCCGGCAGGAGTCTTTCTACCTCATCGGCTAAGCGAGCGTGAAACCTGACTGGGCGCCGGCGTTCACTGGACTTGGCGACGACAGTCAAAGACCTGCCAGCGCTCGATCGCGCCTTATTTGTTTGCTGTGACCGTTTGCGCGTTGACTATAGGCTTGAATGCAGCGCGGTCCTTAGCTCACTGATCATGCTCCAAAGCGAGCAGGAGCAGCCGCTTCATTCTCTGATTGCGCATATCTGATCCTTCAAGATGCCTGATCAAGCGCCCCTTCATTTCAGCGACGAGGTCGGCGCATTGCCGATCATTGACCAGATTGTTCATCTCATAGGGGTCATCCTGCAGATCGTAGAGTTCATTCATGTCGTGCAGCGAGAAGACGAATTTGTAGCGGTCATGCAGGAGCATGCGCTGGGGAAAGAAGTGTCCACCATGCCCCATGTGCTCGCAGATGAGCTCATCAGACCATGCGGCATCTTCCCCATCGCGGCAGAGCGGCAGTACGCTGCGGCTGTGCATATAGTCGGGCGCGTCTATGCCGGCGGCATCCAGAATGGTGGCGGTCGCGTCCATATTGGACACCAACTGTTCGGTTCGCCCGCCCCCTTCGATTGCCGCAGGCCAGCGGATCGCCATGGGCACGCGCACGACCTCCTCAATAAAGGTTGAGGACTTGTCCCACAAGCCGCCATGACTGGCGACCGCATCGCCATGATCCGCCAGCCAGATCACAATTGTGTTCTCCGTCAGCGACAGCTCATCCAGCGTATCCAGCACAGTTCCGACGGCGGCGTCGGTCTGATACCCTTGCGCATAGCAGCGGGCGAGGATCTCTTGCCAGGTGGACCATTCGGGGAAGGATTGCGCGCTTTGATGGGAGATTTCCCGGTGGAAGACGTGACGGAGGGGGCGGCCGCTCAGGTCGTCGCGGAAGCTGGGATACTCGGGTATGTCGGCCGGGTCGACCATGTCGGCGTACTCGGCCGATGGGTAATAGGGCTGGTGCGGGCCCCACAGGCTGACGATCAGGCTGAAGGGCTGCTCCCCCGCGGCGAATTCGCGCAGCTTCTCGCAAGCCAGGTGGGCGACGAATTGCTCTTCATGCGCTTCCGGCGGTCCAGCCAGGATGCCCGAGCCGTTCATAAACTTCCAGGGCGAGGGATCGTGCAAGACGACCTCCTGCCCGCGCCAATCGGGATAATTGATATTGTATTCGATTAGGGCGCGCGCATCGCCGAAGCCGCGCTCTTCAGCATAATCCTTATAGGCATCCGACATGTAGATCCTGCCGTAATCAGGCAAGCTCCAGCCTTCAATGCCGTAGTCGATGGGCAGGCGCTCGCGGCCGCAGTGCCATTTGCCGACGTAGCCATTCCGATAGCCAGCCTGCGACAAGTAGTGGCTGTAGAGCGGTTGCCCCGAGTCAAGATCGGGTTGGTTCCCGAAGATCTCTCCTTCGGTATTCATGATGATGCCATGCGAGCTGGGGTAAACGCCGGTCATCATGCTGCTGCGCGCTGGCGAACAGAGCGGGCAGACCGAATAGGCGCGGTCGAAGCGCACCCCTTCCGAGGCGAAGCGTTCGTAATTGGGCCACTTGTACTCGTATTCGCCTTCGCGATCGTGCCCGTAGAAAGCTTGATGATCGGCGATGATGAAGACGATATTGGGTTTTGAATGTGACATGCCGTTCAGACGTCCTTTTCCAAATGTGAATGCAAAATCTGTTGCCTCATTTGAGCGAGCCGACCGTGATGCCTTCGATGAGGTTGCGCTGAAACATGATATAGACGATGATCACCGGCACCGCCGTGATGTTGATGCCGGCGAAAGACAGCGCGAAGTCGGTGAAGTATTCATCTTGGAAGGCGGTCAAGCCCAGCGGCAGGGTGCGCTTGCTGTCTTCGTTGATCAGGAGCAGCGCCTGGAAGAATTCGTTCCAGGTGCCCATGAAGACAAAGATGCCCAGCGCCATCAGCGATGGCTTGGACAGCGGCAGCAGGATGCGAAGGTAGAATTGGAAGCGGCTGCAGCCGTCCAGCGCGGCCGAATCTTCCAGCTCTTGCGGGAAGCCCTGAAAGAAGGCGCGCAGCATCAGAATGGCGAAGGGCAGGCTGCCGGCGACATAGACCAGGATCAAGCCAAAACGGCTGTTTGCCAGATTCAGTTCGTACATGAGGGAAAGCAGCGGTCCCAGCTTTGCCGACAGCGGAAAAGCCATCCCGAAAAGAAAGATGAAGAACAACAATTGATTGCCGCGAAAACGCATCTTGGCGAAGGAATACGCAGCCAGCGAGCTCAGTATCAGCACAAGCGCAACGCTCGTCACAGTGATGAAGATGCTGTTGAAAAAATAGGCGTCAAAGCTGGCGCCGAACCAGGCGTCGAGGTAATTCTGAAAACGCCATTCGCCTGGCAAAGCCAGGGGATTCTCACGAATTTCTTTGTTCGACTTGAGCGCGCTGGCGAAGACCCAGATGATGGGAACCAGCGTGATGACGGTCGCAAAGATCAGCAAAATGTAGAAGGGCGCGCCCTGCAGCCGCCGCCGCGCGCTTCGGTTTA
Source organism: Chloroflexota bacterium (assembly GCA_026707225.1). GTDB lineage: Bacteria > Chloroflexota > Anaerolineae > Aggregatilineales > Phototrophicaceae > UBA6055. The sequence continues at coordinate 79,812 of JAPOXG010000117.1, read as the reverse complement.
GGAACTCCATGAGCGCCATTCCCGGTACTTGATGAATCCGGTCGAGAGAAAGACGACAACGACCGTGTTGACCGTCGCCGCTGCGGTCGCCCAGCCCATTTCATAATTGCCGATCATACGGAATACGTATATGTCGATGACATCGGAAGCGTAGAAGGGTCCGCCGCCCGTTAGAATATAGATGACGCCAAAGACGCCCATCGCCGTGAAAATGCGCAGCGTGATGACAAAGGTGAAAACGTCGTAGAGGCAGGGAATCGTGATATAGAAGAGCTTCTGGCGGAAGTTGGCGCCGTCAACCCGCGCCGCGTCAAATATGTCGGTCGAGATATCTTGCAGTCCGGCGAGAAAGATGACCATCGAGTAACCGAAGCTGGCCCAGGTATAGGCGATAAAGGTCGAGTAGAGCGCAATCTTGGGATTGCCTAGCCAGGATTGCGTGAAGGCGCCCAGACCGACCAATTCCAGGGTCGGGTTCAGCACGCCGGCGAAGGGATGGTAGATCCACTTCCAGACGTAGGCGATCACCACGCCGGAGAAGATTGCGGGCAAGAAAAGCGCGGCGCGGAAGAAGACGCGTCCCTTGCGGATCTCGTAAATGAATACGGCGAGAAACAATCCCATCGACACGGGAATGACCACCGCCAGTCCCAGAAAGATGAAGTTGTGACTGAGCGCGTTCCAGAAGCGGTCGTCATTGAGGATGAAGTTGTAATGCTTGAAGCCGATAAACTCTGTGGTCGGCGACAGCAGATCCCAGCGGAAGAAGCTCAAAAAGAAGGAGGCCAGCACCGGACCCAGGTTGAAGATAACGTAAATGACGACGGCGGGCAGAATGAATAGGTAGGGCATCAGGTCAATACGGAAGCGCGGACTGGCCGCTCGTTTTCTTGGCGCGCTAAACGATTGCGCCATGCTTTAGCTCCCCTTCGCGCCAGAAAGTCTGCGTCCGCAACGAGGTGGACGTCTACAAGCAAATAAGCGCGACGACTGCGGCTACAACCGTCGCGCCTGTTATTGTCTGGCTAACCGACTGGCGCTTAGTTCTCCGCCAGATAGGTGCTGTGCGTCTCCTGCATTTCGCTGAGGAGCTCTTCGGGCGTGAGCATGCCGCCGATCATGCCTTGTACGATCTGGTTCATATCGCCAAATACCTTGGGCGGCAGATAGGTAACAGGCCAGAAGCCGATCTTGTCGACATTGGCGGCTGTTTCTGAGGCAATCTGATAGGTGAGCGGATCGATATCTTCCGGCACTTCGATTGAGAATGCCGGCAGCACGAAGGCTTCGCGCAGCGCTTGAACCGCTACCTCTTCGGTGGTCAGCCATTCCACGACCTTGAAGGCGGCGTCCACATCAGCGTATTCGGCGACAATGATCGAGCCGCCAATGCCGCCGAGCGTCTTGATATCGGTAGCGGGATTGACCGGCGGCAGGTAGAAGAAGCCAATTTCGAAATCGGGCTCAGCCGCTACCGCATCGTCAATGAACCAGGGACCGTTGAGCACCATGACGGTGATCCCCTGATAGAAGAGGTCAAGCGACTGATCGTAGTCGATGCCCAGCGGCTCCGGATTGGCGTATCCGTTCTCGACCATGCCATAGAAGGCGTTCATTCCGTCGAGGCAATTGTCACAATCCGTCCAGGGCTGCGTCCCGCTGAGCACGTCAATATACTCCGTGCCGGCGCTGCTGTACATAAACATGGAGGCCATCAGCGCCGAGGGCCAGCCACCGGCGAGCCCCATGGTATAGCCATAGTAACCCGCGTCTTTCACCGCCTCCAAGACGTCGATGTATTCCGCCCATTCCGTCGGGACATCCAGCTCCAATTCGGCAAAGACATCTTTGTTGTAGAAGATGCCGACCGATTCCATGTTTTGCGGGATGGCGTAAATCCGCCCCTCGACCGTGACTTGTGAGAGCAGGAGTGGCGGGATGCGATCAATCAAGCCGGAAGCGCGATAATACTCCGTCAGATCTTTGACCTGCCCGCTCGAGACCAGCGCCCGCAAGTTGGCGCCCACATCAACCCCGCCTAGCACATGCGGACCGGCTTCGTTTTCCAGCGCGATGCGCACCTTTTGATTGTTCTCGGTGAAGGTGCCGGTCAAGACGTCTTCGTAGGTAATCTGCACATCTTCATGCGCCTCATTGAAACGCTCAACGAGCACGTCATTGTAATCGCCACTGTAGCCCAAGGACCATACCAATATGTTGGTGGCGTCTTGCGCGACAGCCGGCGCCAAGGCAAAGGCGCCAAGAAAGAGCGCCACCGTGACGACAAGCGCCAGTTGCCGCCATTTCACAGCCATGTGTTTCTTGTTCATAGTATCGAGTCTCCTCTGAAATCATTCTCTTCACCAGCAAGACTTTATCGTATTGCGTCCCCAGCAGCAAGCTCCTGTCAGATTCTGCGCGAAAAGCGTGTTAGAATCGCCGCATTGCCATCGATTCTGAGGACTGCATGCCCATGCCAAGAACAGATCAAGCAGCGGAAAGCGAAACGACTGCGAATCAATTGATCCGGCTGGCGGAGATGCTGCGCCTGGATTTGGCCGAGGAGGACTTGACAGCGCTGGCGGACCAGCTGCAAACGATTGACGCGCTGGAAAAAGCAGAGCTGGGGGACTTCCCGCCGATACTAAGAATGGACGCGGACTGGCATGAGTGATTCTCGCGCTCTGATCAACATGTCCATCAGCGAAGCGGCCGCCGCTCTGCGCCGTGGCGAGACGACATCGCTCGCGCTAACCCAAGCGACGCTCGCGCGCGTCAAAGCAACTGAGCCGACGGTGCAAGCCTACGCCACGGTAACCGCGGAGCGGGCGCTCGAGTCCGCTGCGCGCGCCGACTGGGAATTGGCCGCCGGGCGCGATCGCGGTCTTTTGCATGGCATCCCCATTGGCGTCAAAGACAACTGCTACACCAAGGGCATCCTGACCGAAGTTGGGTCCAAGGCGATGGAAGGATTCGTGCCGGATTACGATGCGACGGTCGTGGCTAAGCTCTACGCCGCCGGCGCCGTCCTGATCGGCAAGACGCGCTGTCACGAATGGTCTTGCGGCGGCAGCGAACCGCCGACGCGCAGCGCCTGGGACCGTGACCGATTCCCCGGCGGCAGCAGCATCGGTTCGGGCGTGGCGCTGTCGGCGCGCTCGGCATTCGGGACTATCGGCACCGATACCGGCGGATCCATTCGCATACCAGCAACGCTCAACAATCTCGTCGGCATGAAAGCAACCTATGGGCGCGTCAGCGCATACGGCGTGCTGCCGCTGGCTTGGTCGCTTGATCATGTGGGTCCCTTGACGCGCAGGGTGCGCGACAATGCGATTATGTTGGGGGCGATGGCCGGGCACGATCCCAAAGACGCCAATTCCGCCTGCGTCGATGTGCCGGACTTTACAGCGGCGATTGACGGCGGCGTGCAGGGTATGCGCATCGGCATCGATCGCGGCTATTTCTTGTATCCCGGCGTCGTCGATAGCGTGCGCGCGGTCACCGAAGCGGTCATGGACGAGCTGGCGGCGCAGGGCGCAATGATCATCGAGGTCAACCTGCCGGAATTGGAATTGACGCGTGAGACGCTGATGACGATCAGGATGGTGGAATCGGCAAGCTATCATCGGGGGCGGATTCGCGAGCAGGGACATCTCTACAGCCCGGGCACACGCGCCACGTTGCAGATGGGCGAAGTCATTCTGGCGACGCAGTATGTCGCCGCCTTGCGCGCGCGCGAACGCTTCCGTTCCGCTATGAAGAATCTATTCTGGCGCGAGAATCTGCATGCGCTGATATCGCCGACGATTCCAGTGTCGGCGCCACTGCTGGAAGATGTCTGGCAGCCACGCGACGATATGGAGAACGGCGAAACCCCAACCGCCGGCTTCGTTCATCACGTCTACCCAGCCAATCTGAGCGGGCAGCCGGCGATCAGCGCGCCCGGCGGATTCACTCCGGAGGGTCTGCCGGTTGGCTATCAGTTGATGGGGCGGCCATTTGACGAAACGACGCTCTATCGCATCGCCTATGCTTATGAGAGCGCGCAAAACTGGCATGAGCGTCAGCCACCGCAGGTCTAGGACTGAAACCTGGGAATGGCGGCGAACGCGTCCTCAGCCGCAACTCTCAAACATAGCGCATCATCCAATCAAAGAGCGCCTCGTTCTGCGCCTTTTGCACGCGGATGGGACCCGTGATGGAGGCGACATGAGACTGACCGGGAATCCGCAGCATCTCCACAGCGCAGCCATTGGCTTTCAAGTGTCCGTAGAATTGTTCCGCCTGCCCCGCGGGACAGCGGAAGTCGTCTTCGCATTGGATCAAGAGCGTCGGCGTTCGGCATTGGTGCGCATAAGTAATGGGCGATCCGCGCCGATAGACCTCGGGAATCTCATGGGGTTTGCCGCCTAGCTCGCTCAGCGAGCCCCAGGGCCCCATGTCGGCAGTGCCATAGCGGCTGACCAGATCCGTTATCGGGTTTTCCGCGACCGCCGCCTTGAAGCGATTCGTTTGCCCAATGGTGTAGCAGGTGAGGTAGCCGCCGTAGGACAGGCCGCAAATGCCAAGCCGGTCAGCATCGGCCAAGCCCGTTTCAACCGCGTAGTCGACGCCATCCAGGAGATCTTTGTGATCCAGCAGGCCCCAGTTGCCCGATAGCGCGGTGGCGAAGGCGTCGCCATAACCGGTGGAGCCGCGCGGATTGACGAAGAGCAAGGCGTAACCGGCGCCGGCCAGCATCTGAAAGTCGCCGCCGTATTGATAGCCATACCAGCCGTGGGGACCGCCATGAATGTAAAGGATCGTCGGGTAAGGCGGCTCGCTATTATTTGGCGGCAGCAGCCAGCCCTGAATCTCTGTGCCGTCCTCAGTTTGGTAAAGCAATTCTTCGACCCGTGGAAAAGCGATACTGCCCAGCAACGCATCGTTAAAGCGCGTGATCGGCCGCTCGTCGGTCCCGTCCAGCGACGCGACATGCAGGTCGCCCGGGTTCGCCAAATCTCCCGACAGATAGAGCATGATTTTGTCATCGGCATCGTGCAGCGTTGTCGTTCTCTCCCCGCCAAGCAACTGTCGCCATTCAGACTGACCACTCAAGGCGACGGCGTAGATGCCTCTTTTGCCGCGTTCCACCACATTGACCAGAGCCGCCTGGTCCGTTTTCAGGATCTGCGCCGCGCTAAAGACGGGAAACCACTGCACTTCAATGCCGGTGGGCAAATCGGCGGTGCGATTGACCGTTTTGCCGCTCTCGCGGTCCAGAATCCAGAGGTCGTCTTTGGTCGCCATCGGCTGGTCGCCGCGGGACGCGACCACCATGACGCGGTCCCCATCCGGCAGCCAACCGGCATTCTTAATGAAGCCCCAATCCAGAGCAAGAAGCTCTTCAACGTCGCCATCGAGATTGACGACGCGCAATTTGGCCGAGAACAAATCGGGCCGATCCGGATCAAAGGAAGCGAGGTAAAGGATCTCGCGTCCATCGGGCGACCAGCGCAGTGTTCGGTCCAGGTGCGCGTCATCGGTGAGCTGCCGGGCGCCGCCGCCGTCGATCGGCTGGACGTAGATGTTTTGGATGGCATCATCCACATAGCCAATTCCATCGAAGCGATAGACGAAGCGCGTCACCCGATAAGGCGCCGTCGGATCTCTGGGCGCGGTTTTGGGTGAAGCGGTGAACGCGATCGTGTTTCCATCCGGCGACCAGACCGGCGGACCATCGACGCCACCCAGGAGATCGGTGAGCTGGCGCGCTTCCCCGCCGTCGACGGACAGCAGGAATACTTGCTTTGCGCCGCAGCGATCGGAAAGAAAGGCAATTTGCGCCCCATCCGGCGACCAAACCGGCGAGCTGTCGCTGCCGTTTTCGCGCGTTAGTTGGCGCGCGTCCCCGTTCGCAAGGTCAATCCGCCAAAGCGATGTAGTCGCGAGGTCGTTTTCCAAGTCGTGCCGTGTCAGATCGCAGACGGCATACTCGCCGCCGGGGGAAAGCTGGGCGCTGCCGATGCGCGCGTAGCGCAAATCATCCAATATGTCGAAGTCGCGTTTTCCGCTGGTCTCGGTCATGGCAGCCTCTCAAGTCTGGCGCTTCACAGAATAGCCGATGCAATCATGCCATTCGAAACATGTCGTGTTTCCGCAAGCGGGCGACTCGCCGAGTTCGCCCATACAAACGCCATTTACGTTGCTTTGAATGCGTATTCATTGCGCAGCCACATCCTCAGGACAGCGCCCGATGCATCCAACTCGAAGCGCGCCGTTTCGTTGGATCCGCCCTGCTCTTCGATGGTGAAAACGTGCTCGGCGTCGGTCGGTTTGAGGATGACGGGCGAATCGTTCATGGCGTCAAGCGAGACAATCTGCAGTTGTCCGGCGCGCAAAATGACTTTCTCATATCCCCAATCATGGCGGTACTCACCGAGATAAATCTGCCAGTCCGGGTCCGCTTCGGGCGGCGCCGCTTCGGTCGCCCTGATGATCTCGGGTAAGACGAGTTTGTAGCCTTGGTTGATGTATTCGGGTGGCGCGCTGCCCAACGCGTTCGTGAGCGCGATTACGGCCGTCTTGTGTTCGCGGCAGAGCGTGAAACCGGTGAGGTAGCCGGGGTAGCCGCCGGCGTGGCCACTGATTGACCAGTCGCCCAGCTTGTACTGCATGCTGCCCAAGCCGTAACCTTCGTTCCAGGATGGTTCCAGCCAGTGAATGCGATGCATGTCGCGCAGGGAATGCGGGGAGAGGACCGCGTTCTCTTCCTCGCTCAGGTGGAAGGCGGCGAATTTGACCAGATCATTCAGGGACGAAGCGAAATTGGCCGACGCTTCAAAGCCATTCATCAAGAAGAAGGGCATCGGCCTGCGCTCGTACTGATCATTCAGTTGTGAATAGCCAATCGCCAACTGGGGGTCGTCGCCGCGCGGCGCCGGATGCGTTTCCGACATGCCCAGCGGATCAAGGATATTGCGCTGCAGATAGCTCGCCCATGACTCGCCCGACACTTGCTCGATGATGCCGCCCAGCAGGGAGTAGCCGACATTGCTGTAGGCGAACTTGTCATAAGGCGGGCGCGTCGGCGGGCGCGCCAGCAGCTCGCGCGCGAATTCATCCCAGGCCGGCGCGTCGCATTCCGTCCACATGGGGTTGTGAGAGTCGCGCGGCAGCCCGGAGCTATGCGTCAGCAAATTCCGGATCGTGATTGCCGGCGCGCCTTCATATTGCAAATCGAACCAGTCAAGGTATTTTGAAACCGGGTCATCAAGGCAAAGCGCCCCGGCATCGCGCAGCTGCAAGATGCCGACAGCGGTGAAAGTCTTACTGATGCTGGCGATGCGAAATCGCGTGTCAAAGGTGACTGGCCTTTTGGCGTCGACATCGGCATATCCAAATCCCCGTCCCCACAAGAGATCGCCATCATGCACGATGCCAACCGCCAGCCCAGGCTGGTGTTTCCGCTGCATGGTGTAGCGAATCCAGGCGTCGTAGAGGTCGATGGCCGCCGCCAGATCCGGGCTTTCGTTTACTAAAGCGTGGGGCATTTGTTTCTCCTGTTTCTATCCCTCGACGAGCAACAAATTTCAAAGGTCTTACCACTGAGGATTCGAGGCAATACAGAGGTCACAGAGGAAAATATGGCAGTCTCGCAATCGATCTTGCATAAGATTCTTGCTGAAACGGCTGCCTGGCACATAGCTACGCCCTATATTTTGCGTTCGTACGGGCGAGCCGGCGAAACAACCACTAGCTTGCGGCTTAGCGGGAGGACGAGACAAGTCTCGCCCCTACAGCATCTCGATCATTCTGGCGATCGCATTTCTACCACAGCTACTTTCATTAGTAGCTGGGATTAACGCACGAGTCCGGTCGACAGCGGCGAAGCCTAACGGCAGACGACGTCGCGCCCGCGGCCTTCTACCTTTTCCGGCGCGTCGCCGGGCGCGTCGCCGACAACGCCCTCCACGAACCAATCCATATCGGTGAAGATGTAACCCTTGGGAAACTTGTCTCCCTTCGCCAGCACCAGGTCGCCGTTTTGGGCATAGACTGGACCGTCAAAAGAATCTTTGACCGTTTCATTCCAGGTGATGCGCCATTTGAGCGGAGGCGCTTCCATGATGTGGGGGATCTGGTCGTAGTTATAAGCCGCCAAGTCGACGATGCCGCGGCCATGAGCCTTGGTGGAGACCTTGCCATCGTAGGCTTTGGCTTTCCATTTGTCCTCAAGCATTTTCTCGACCTGCAGCAAATAGTACCAACCCCACTGCCAGATGATGCTGGTCATGTTGGCATTGGGAGCGAATTCGCGCATATCGAAGCCGTAGCCCATCGAGCGTACGCCCTTTTCTTCGGCGACTTTCTGCACTTCTGGACTATAGGTATGCTGAACGAGGACATCGGCGCCGAGATCCACCAGTTCGAGGGCGGCCGCGCGCTCCGCCTCCGGGTCATTCCAGGAGCCGGTCCAGCGAATGTGCACCGAAATATCTTCGCAGGTCCTAACTAGCAGCGAGGCGGCGGTAATGGCATTGATGTGCCGAATGACTTCAACGGTTGGCTCGGGAGCGATCAAACCGATGATGCCGCTGACCGTCATCTCGCCAGTATATCCACCGGCGACATAGAACGCTTGGTACATGCGCCCGTCGTAGGTCGCGACATTGTCCGCTGTCTCGCCGCCGCCATAGACTTCGAAATAGGTATCGGGGAAATCTTCGGAAACTTTCAGCACCGCGTCATAATATTCGGCGGAGGTGGCGAAGATGAGCTTGTGCCCCTCTTCCGCCAATTGCCGCAAAGCCTTTTCGGCGCCGTCAACCGAGACATTGGCAATATATTTCGTGCCTAGATCGGGCAGCTGCTCGTCCAGATACAGGCGCCCGATCTCATGCAAATGGCTCCAATTGTATGCCTCAATGTCTTCGCGATAAAGAAAGGCGACCTGGCTGGTCACTTCTTCGACGGCGGCGCTGTTGGACGCGCCATCGCTGCAGGCGACCAGGACAAATGTGATCAGCATGAGGACTGCGATCAGATATGCGCGTGCATTCGAGATATTCATCGTGCGCCCCTCTCGTTTATGGCAGTTTTGAAGCGCCGCGCCAAAGTCAAGCTGCGTGGTGACTGAAGCATCAGCGACTTTGCAGGTAAGCGGCGGCCGCGAGCCCGGCGCAGCATTGCACCCCGACCAGGCTTCGGATCGGGATGGCGCGGTAATCGAGCGCGCTTTCCAGCGCCTGGCCGTCCGCTTTCAAGCGCGCTTCCGCGTCATCGCTTGCCGATTGAATGGCGGGATCCGTATTCCCACCAGCTATCTCCTCCCGCAGCATGCGCGCGTAGAGCCCGGTGTTCAGCATTTTGTAGAAGCGGGAGGTATGCAAATTGCTGAACAATTCGGCCTGCGTGGCCGGTCGATTGGTTTCTTCCGCGCGCATGACCCACTCGCGATCGGCTTCGCGAAAGCCGGCGCTCATCTCGAGGAAATCTTCCAGCGCCCGTCGGACAGGCGTATCCAGGCGCAGGGCGTCTTCAACAGCCGCGTGCCGCCCGCGAATCCAATCGTCGTGTTCGATGGCGATGTCCATGGCGCCCAGTATCGCATCGCGCCGTATCGTCGTCGTTGATGATGGATCGTTGACCCGCGGTTCATCAAAATAAGGCATTTCGACAATCAAAAAGAAAGAACCGTGCCGCTCGGCGTACTGCGCGCTCGATGCTTTGAAGCCGATGACCGCGCTTGGATCGGCGACGCCGTGCCGCTCGAGATGATCGTACATGTCTTCGCTGGTTAACATGCGATAAATCGCCGGCGCGTAAGGCTCGGCGAAGCTCAGTTCAGGCTCGCCCAGATCAAGCGCGAGACCGAACCATTCGGGTATCCGATGAAAGGTGTCGTAAAGCGTCGGGCACTCGCCGGAAACGTAATAGTAAACACCGCCGAAGCCGGCGTTATGCAATGAATAAAGCAGCTTGGGCTTGGTCTCGTCAATCACGCGCATCAAGGCGCGGGTCTCCGGCAAGGGATCGTCGAATTTGAGCGCTTTGTAATTTATCGGAAAAGTCCACTCGACTTGTTCACGCCGCGCCGGGCGATAGAAATGGCGGGCGTAATTGCTGGGAGTGTAGGGTCCCTTGAACCAGCCTTCATTGAGGCGCATTTCGTCGGCATCAATCGATTTGATGAAATCCCAGCTGTAGCCCAGTTCCGCGCGCAATTGATCATCTTCGCAGAGCCGCCGCGAGAGGTATTCAATCGTCATGCAGCCAATGGGTTCGTTGGGATGGGGACCGCCAAAGACGAAAGCCCTGTCTTCGCCGCCGGCAATGGTCAAGAGCTCGATTGGCTCGCCATTGCGCGTGCTGCCAACTTCGCGGATGCTGACGAGATCCGGGTACTGCTCGCGCAGCCGGTAGCTGGACGCGTTCAATTCATCAACAGTGAGGAAGGCTTGATACTCGGGAATGTCAGCGGCGATCTGCTGTAGGTCCATAGCTCAGCCTGCATGCCTTAAAGGTTTGCGTTGCTAGGGCGACCCAAGGGGCGCCCCTACAGTTTGTGATTCGGCGGGCGAACTGATAGCTCGCCCCTACAGCTTATGATTCGGTGGGCGAGCCAAGGCTCGCCCCTAGGCGTTTCTGATGGCGGCTGCATGCAATGCGCAGAAGTCGCCTATCTCTCGTCTTCGTTGATCCACACGTTGTGGTCATCGGTGACGAGATTCAGCGTCCATTCGCCACCGAAGAAGTCCTTCACGTAATTGTTCTTCACTGTGAAGATGTTGAAGAAACCGAAGGCCGGCTCAAAGTAGAGCGCGGCGACGCGCGTCGTGGCCGCTTGCAACTGCGCCTCGCGCGACTCTTCGTCGAGGTTCTGCGCCGACTGATCCAGCAGCGTGAAGATCTCTTCATCGACATAACCCAGCGTAGAAATCCAGCCGTTTCTGCCCCAGAGCGCGTTGGTGCCGCCTTCGCCGCACCAGCCTTGACCCAGATAGATGCCCCATTCGCCGTCCTTGCGTCTGGCATTGTTGGTGCCGGGATCAGCGATTTCCGGGCGGATCTTGAGGCCGATCTGGGCGCCGGCGTCTACTGTAGCAGCCACATAATCCGGCGCCGGATCGGAGTTCCAGGCGAACATGGGAATCTCCAGGAGCTCGCCATCCATCTCGCGCCAGCCATCGCCATCGCTGTCGACGATGCCGAGTTCATCCAGCAGCGACATTGACAATTCGGGATCATAGGCGTGGTATTCGTCATAGAGCCCTTCGACATAACCGGCGACGCCAGGACCAGCTGTACCGGCGCCTTTCACATGAGTCGGACCGCGGAGCGCCGCGTTTATGGCGTTGCCATCTTTCATGTGGGAGAGCGCCTTGCGGAAGCGAACATCGTCAAATGGCGCCTTGTCCACCGACATGTAGAGGCGGGTGGCGACCGGGCAGCCAAAGTTGATGACGGTCATGTCTTCGTTATCCAGGAAGCGACCTACATCGTCGCCGGGCGTTACCGCGCCCCACCAGTCGATGTCGCCGGCTTCCAGCGCGATCATCGCCGCCGGCACATCGGGCATGACGCGGAAGATGACCTCGTCCAGGCAGGGGTCGATATAGTAGTCCTCGTTCGCGCGCAGAACGACTTCTTCGTCGGGCGAGTAAGAGACAAATTCAAAGGGACCGGAACCCAGCGGGTTCAAACCGTAGTCATCGCCATAATGCTCGATCGCTTCTTGGGCGACGATGGCGGTGAAGGTCAAACCGCGCGCCTTGTCATACATGATGGCGTCGGGCCCGCTGAGGGTCAAAACCACCGTATGGTCGTCCGTTGCCTCGGCTGAGACAAAGAGATTGCGCAGGTCGGCCGCCATGATCGACGACGTATCATCATATTGGCGATAGATCGAATAGACTACGTCATGCGCCGTCACTTCGCGGCTTTCGCCTTCGGGGAAAACCTCATTGCCATCGTGCCACATCATGCCGGGCCGGATATGCCAGGTGTAAACCGTGCCGTCCTCGCTGATATCCCAGGACTCGGCCAGATCGCCGACCGGCTGGCCAGATTCGATGCGGAAAAGCATGCTGTTGATGTTGGTGATGGCGTAGAAGGTCCAGTCATGCGCGGCGGTGTTGGGGTCCATCGGCAAGAAAGTATCGACACCGATTGTGAAGGTGCCGCCCTCCTGCGGGCAGTGACCGTCGGCGGCGGCTGGCGCCAGCGAAAGCGACAGGACCAAGACCAGCGCGGCGTAAATCAATACCGTTTTGAGTTTCATGATTAAGCTCTCCTTAGGCAAGCTTGATTTGCTGCAAGAACCGAAAAGTCTTCTTTCCCGCGGACAGGCCAATAATCGCCTCCTTCCTGTGCAGGTGAGCATCATGCGCTCGAATAGAACGCCAAGCCAACGCTATCCCTTGGAATACATCTCGGTGATCGTGATGCGCGGGGAGAGGTGGAGAGACGCGTTTCCGAGATATTATCGCAGTCCGCGCCCATTATGCAAATCAATTGCGCAAGGTGGGGTCGAGCGCGTCGCGCAAGGCATCGCCGATGAAGTTGATAGCGAGCACGGTGATCATGATGGCGACGCCGGGCGCGATGGACAGTACAGGCAAGATGCGCATCAGTTCTTTGGCGTTGCTGAGCATGGAGCCCCATTCGGCGGTTGGCGGCTGGGCGCCCAGGCCCAGGTAGCTCAGGCCAGCGGCGATGAGAATCGCGTCGGCAACGCTGAAGGAGCCTTGGACGACCACCACCGGGAATACGTTGGGCAGAATGTGGCGGAAGATGATTGATATATCGGAGGCGCCCGCCGCTTTGGCGCCGACGATGAATTCAGTCTCGCGCAGGGTCAAGACCATGCCACGCACAAGCCGCGCAAACCAGATCCAATACAATAGGATCAGCGCCAGCATCATATTGAAAAGGCTGGGACCAAAGACAGCGACCAGGGCGATGGCGAGAACGAGAAAAGGGAATGCCATAAATAGGTCGACCGCGCGCATGATGATCATGTCTATCACGCCACCGAAATATCCCGCGATAGCCCCAAGGGCGACGCCGACGGTGGTAGATATGGCGGAGACAGACACGCCAACCATCAGCGAGATGCGCGCCCCATAAATCAAGCGGCTGAAGCCATCGCGCCCCAATTCATCCGTGCCGATGAAATGTTCCGCGCTGGGCGGCTGCTTCACATTGGCGTAATTGGTCTTGTAGGGATCGTAGGGCGCGATCTGTTCGGCGAAAATCGCCGCCAGGACAAGCACAATCAAAACAACGAAACCCAAGATTGCCTGCTTTTTTCCAAAGAGCTGCTGGGAAGCTTTATAGAAAAAGGACTTGGGCTCAGTTAGCTCAATGAAGGCCGCGTCCGCAGCCAAGTCGACAATATGTTCAGCCATGCTTCATCCTCTACTGAAATCGAATGCGCGGGTCGATGTAGCAATACAGAATGTCATTGGCGAGATTGACGAGAATAACCATGACCGCGAACACCAGCACCGTGTTGGTGACGACCAGGTAGTCGCGGGCGAAGATGGAATCGACCGCGAGCCGACCTATGCCGGGCCAGCCGAAGACTTTCTCGATAAGGACGGCGCCGCCGAGCAAGCTGGCAAATTGTCCGGAGACGACGGTTAAAATCGGGATGAGGGCATTGGGCAAAGCATGGCGGAAATTGACCCACTTCGCGCCCAAGCCCTTCGCCCGCGCCGTGCGCACGTAATCCAGGCTCAATACTTCCAACATGCTGGAACGCGCCACCCGCGTCACCAGCCCCAGGAGAATCAGGCTCAGTGTCACGGAGGGCAGAATGAGCGAGCGGGCGAATTCTATCGGCGTCTTGCCCTGGCCGACAGTGGGCAGCCAATCGAGGTGCAGCCCAAAGATTAGCATCAGCATAATGCCAAACCAAAAGGCCGGTATCGATACGCCGAACAAAGCGAAGGTCATTGCCAACGTGTCGATCCAGGTGCCGCGTTTCAAGGCGGACAGAATACCGATGGGCAAGGCTAGGACAAGCACAAGGCAAATGGACGTCACCGTAAGGATGACGGTATCGGGCAGCCGCTGCATGATCTCATAACTGACGGCGGAGCGCGACCGCACCGATTTGCCCATGTCGCCTTTGAGCAGATTTGTCACATAGCGTACATATTGGATCGGCAGCGGATCGTTGAGACCCAGCTTTTCGCGAATCCGATGTATCTCTTCCTGGGTCAGCTGCCGCGCGTTGCTCATCATTAATTCGACCGGGTCGCCGGGGATAAGATGAATCAGCGCGAAGGTGGCGGTGGTCACGCCAAAGACGAGGGGAATCATCAAGATGACTCGCCGCAGGATGTATTGTTTCATCGTCTCAATCTGCGAGATCTAGTTGGAAACATCATCGGAGCTGGGATTGCAAGTCTCGCTCGCGGAAATCTGCCCGACGGCGCCTGGCAACCAACAGCAATCGACTCCGCTGTAAAGTGGATTCTAGTCACGATGCATTTGCCTGTCAAACCTCAGAGGGCCGCCAACGAGCCAACTGGCACCAGCGCAGGCGACGACATCTGATCTTGAAGCGCTACGACATTTGAGGATTGGGCACTTCCGGCGCGAACTGATAGTCCGGCTCGATCTGTTGCCGCCGCAGGATGGGGATGATCTGGCGCCATGTCCCGGTGATGCCCTGGCAGGGCTCAGGCATATCATGCTTCACGATCCGATGCAATTCCGGCAGGTTGTAGAAGGGCACAGCCGCGTACATATGATGCTCGATATGATAATTCATTTGCCAGTAGAGGAAGGCCAGAATCGGATTGAGCGCGATGGTGCGGGTGTTTATGCGGTAGTCGGGCGTGTTGTCAGTCAAGCCGATATGCTGCGCGACATTCAACAGATATTGGAATCCGCCGGCGTAGAATGACCCGAAGGTAACCAGCACCGCCAGCATCCACCAGCCGGTCAAGACCGAGACGAGTACGATCAACCCGTGACCAATCATGAGGGCGCGCGCCCAATTGAAGAGCGCTCGCCTGCCCTTTACATTTTCTGGCGGGAAGAGAACTTGCTCCCAATCATCTTCAATAATGCCGAAACAGAGCTTCAGCGTATGCCTCATGCGCAGGAAGAAACCGCGCGCATTGATGAAGGCGAAAAGGAGATAAGACTTGAGCGTGAACTTGACCGGCAGGACGACCTCGGAATCATCGGGCGGGTGCAAGGTATAGCGATGATGCGCCTGATGGCTGGCCCAGAAGGAGATATGGCTGAACCAGCCGAGGAAACTGAAAATGTGCACGAAGAACTCGTTGAGCCATTGAGTCTTGAATACGGTCTTATGACAGAATTCGTGGTGTCCATTGACAGTGAACTTTTGCAAAGAGCCATACAAGAAAATCAGCGCGATGACGACCAGCCAATGCGCCCGGCCGACGGCGTACCAGGCGAGCGCGCCGGTGCAAAAGAGTACCCCCAGGAAAGCCAAAGTCTGCGCCATGCCCTTGACGTCGCTGCGCTGGTTCAAACGCGCCAAATCGGCGGCCGAAACCGGCGAACGATAAAACTTAATCCGCCTTTGCTGACTGTCCTCGGTCATGGATCGACCTCTCTACTTGCCAGGCTACATCGAGCGCGCAACCTGGTCTTGCCTCATGCTAGCCCTATTATATATGGTTTCAGCTTCATATTCACAGCTTCAGTGCAGTCTCTCCCTTTGCTCGCCCGGCTTTTCACGGAGCGGAATCCGCTGGGGCGGTCCACGGGTCGCCCGCTCCGGTGGTCTGTGTCTACGCGTCCTGATCGACCGGCGCTACTTGGCGGCGCTCCCTTAGCTTTCCGCCGATTCATAATGCAGTCGCATCTCGGAAAGTTGCCGCTGACTGTCGACCATGCCCCCGGGCCGGCTGCGCGCGAGCCAGAGCAAGGGAAACTCGGCTTCAATGAGTGCCAGCTCATCGCGCATGCTCTGTCGCGTCCCCGCTGGATCGGACATTTGCAGCAAGCCGCGGCGAGCGCCATGCTGCGGCAGCAGCGCCATATGCTTGAATTCGCGCTTGATCAGCTCCGCGTCGGACACACCCATCCGCGCTTGCTTAATTGGCGCGCTGCAATCAGCAATGTATTCCAGCGACGCATGCAGTTTTGCGCGCAGCTGATCGTCATCGAATAAGGTCTTCTGGCTTTCACCTGCGTGAAAGAGCAGCGAGGCGCGCTCGCGCAAGTTGTCCAGCGAGTAAATGTGCAGCGAATACAGCAGGCTGGCGACGTTTTGGATGACGCCGGTTTCCTGGTAAGCATTGCCGAGGTCGTAGACGAGCTGCCCCATCAAGGCTTTGCGGTCCTCGAACACGAAGGAATCCAGAGCCAGCGGCAGATTCAGTTCGCGGTTTTCGGCGTAAGCCCAACTCAGAGCCGCGCCATAGGCGAAGCCTAGATAGCTCACGGGCAGACAGCGCCGCCAGCCCCAGGTGTCGCCCCAATCCCAGTTCAAAGGTCTCGTCGCAGCCGATATTGAACAGTTTGCTGCTGAAGTTGGGCAAGAGCTCAGCATAAAGACTTTCGATAAAGGCTAGCGTTTCCGGTACCGCGGGCGACAGCGTGGATGGCAGATGAGGCACACCCCAGGGCGCGCTGAATTCGACGTCGACTTCGGCCAGATGTCGGTACTGCGGCTGCTCAAACCAGCGTTCCATGTGGCCGAAACTGTTCTGATTGGGCACGAGCTCGATGTGCCGCTTGGCCCGAGGTGACCAGGCTGACCTCCTGGCTGTAGATATTGTGCAGACGCGCTTCTTCACGATGCGCGAAGGGCGCCCTTCCATTGGCGACCGACTCGATCTCAAACTGCTTTTGTTCAGCCGACAACTTCAGGGCCGCTTTCGCCACGAAGCCTTCGATCTCGGTAGCCGCCTTGCCCGGCGGGGACCAAGCCCAATCGGCGGCGCGCTGGAATTGCTTGTCCGGCGCAGGAAGAAATCCATGAACTGGCGAACTTCGTCTTGATACACGGAGCTGGCGAAGGCAGCCCAGGCGCTGCCCCAGGCGAGCACGACTTCATCCGTGCCTATCGGCGCCGGCACAAACTCCCATTCGAAGTCGACATTGTAATAGACCTACCAAGAGCTCCATGGTCCGAAATTCGCCATGGCAATTCGATCCATCGTCATGCCTTCCGCGCCGGGCAAGACCATCGATTCGTCGTCAACCCACATTGTTGAGAGCAGGCTCAGAGCGAGCTGCACGGGTTCGGACGTCATCATGGCTTCGCCGGTTTCGGCGTCGATGAAGTCGCCGCCAAAAGACCAGGCGGGCCACATCGTGACCAATGCCCACGTGGTCGACGAGGCCGAAGAGATCGCGGCTGAATGCATCGAGGGCGGGATTTACCGAGCCCGTCTGGTGGGCCTCGATCTGGCTTCCGACATCGCCGTCATCAAGGTGGACGCGCAGATCATCGGCGGCTCGCGCAGCAGTTCCGGCGTCGGCTTCGCGATCCCCGCCAATCTGACGCGCCGCGTCGCCGAAATCCCGATTGAGCTGGGCAGTCGCTAGTTCTAGTACGGAGGGACGTTGGCAATGGGGCGGCCTATGACGCACACCTCATCCATTTCCTGTATCCATAACATTAGACACTCCCCTGAGATATTGCGAACTTTGCCTGCAAGCGCGAAACAGGTATAGTGATAGTAGAATTTATCCGTCCCATTTACGGTCCTGATCATGTCCGAAATCCGCTATCACAAAACCACGCGGCAATTCAACGGCGGCATTTTTTCCACTGTGCACAGGGTTGACATTCCGGCCGGGCGGCTGCGCTTTGAAGACCTGCACCCCATGAGCAGCTATGTCCGCCAGCAGGATATCGCCCGCATGCATTACGCCAGAGCGCGCGCCCGCGGCGAAGACCGACCGCATATCCTGACCTGGACCGCCATGCAAACAGACCGCCGCGCCGAGCAGATGTTCCCCGGGCTCAGCTACCGGACAGACGACGGCGAGCAAATCATCAGCGCCAATTCTTTCATCACATGCGTCTTGCGCAAACTGCTGGCGGAAGGCTGGCTGCAGCTGCACGAATACATCGGCGACACGTACGAATGGCAGGTCGATATCCCGGCGGCGCAGCGCGACTGGCGGGCGCGGGCGGCCTCCGTTTTGAGCTGGCTGGAAGAATCGATCCAGCTCGATCTCTACCCCAACATCGAGCGTGGCAGCTACCAACCGCGCGTGTTCCGCCCCTTTGATGTGCGGCACAATTTCATCCGCATCGGCCGCTGCGATTTCATCCGACGCTTTGTGCAAAACCACGAGCGTCAGGTTGTCTTCAACACGACGCATTTCCTGCACGAACATGATGACCTGATCAGCCATCATTCGGGCTATGGCGACGCAATCGGCTTGATGGTCGCGGAAAACACAATCCTGCGTCCGCCCATTTATCGCCGCGGCGCCCTGCTCTACGATGGCGCCGCCTGGCGCATTGAGACATTCAGCTTGAATGAGATCCAGCTCGTCCTGCCTGGAGACATCACCCTGAGCGCCATCGCCGATTGCGTCCAGCGCTTCCACCTGAATCCGCCGGATCCGCAGCCAATCACGATATATACGCGCGCCGGCGGATTAGCCGACGACAGCCGCCCGCATGATCGCAGTCCAGCAGCGCCGGATCGCATGGAGTTCGTCCTCGTCAATCGACAGGTGCTGAGCTGGAAGCGCGGCGGTGGGCTGCAGATCCCGCAAAATGGCTTTGTACTGTCGCTCCAAGACGGCGCGCTGCCCGCCCGCGTCGCCGAAGACCTGATTGAAAACGCCTGGGTCGAATATGAATTCGCCGATGAGAACAGTCGCTTGCAGTCCGCGATACAAGCTGGACCGATTCTTATGCGCCAGGGGGAAAATGTGCTTGAGCAGTCGGCCGCTGCCGAAGAGTTTTATCCGAGCCGAGGCGCTGCCGTCGGCGTTTCACCCGTGCATATCGACCTGGGCGGGGAGAGCCAACGCAAAGCTCGCAGCGCTCTCGGCATCAAGCCGGATGGGAATTTGCTTCTCGTCGTCGTGGACGGCTGCAATCCAAGCTTCCGCACCGAGATGGACAGCCACGGCGCAACGCTGGATGAAATGATCGGCATTTTGCAAGAGGCGGGCGCCGTCGACGCCCTCAACCTCAGCGGCGAGGGCTCCAGTCACCTCTTTGTCGCCGGCGGCTTGGCCAGCCTGCCATCCGACAGACGCGGGCAGCGCGGCGTGATCTACGAGCGCATGCTGCCCTCAATCGGGATCGTCGACTGAAGCGCCGACCGCCTGCAAATCAAGCCAGATCTGTTCGTCCATTTCGATTTCGCCCGCCGCCATGATGCGTTCATGGATGCGATCCCCGCGTTCGCCCGGCGCCAGAATCTCCTCGACGCCCGGCAAGCGCTTCAGACGTTTGAGGCGCGCCAGCAAGTCGCTGACTCCATCCTGAAAGCTCGCTAAATCATCGGCTAGCAGTTCAGGGTCGATGGCGAAAACCAGATTGCCCCAGTCCCGCTTCTTGCCCGCGTCGTCTCGAACGGCGCCGACCAGTGGACGCGTCAGCACTTCGACAATGAGCGCCAGCGCCGCGCCTTTGTAGCCGCCGAAGGCTCTGATCGCGCCCGCCAGCGCCGCCGCCGGATCGGTCGTGATCTGTCCGTCGCAGTCATAGGCGACGCCTTCCGGTATTGACCGTCCCTCGGCATGGGCCAGGTGAATGCCATACCAGGCGATCGCGGCCGTCGCCATATCGAAGACGATCGGATTGCCCGCCGTTGGGATGCCAATCGCCAGTGGATTCGTGCCGAAGAAGGGCTCGTAAGAGCCGTGCATCGCCATCAACTCCATCGAGCCGGAGCAAACAAAACCAATCATGCCCGCATCGGCCAGCGTCCGCGCAAAATAACCGATGGCGCCGGTGGGTGAGTTGCTGCGCCGCGTGCCGACGATGCCAAAGCCATGCGCCTGCGCCTTTTCGATGGCCAGGCCGGTCGCGCGATCTACGACCACCATGCCCTGGTTCCAGCCGCCATCAATCAGCGCCGACAGCTTGGTATCCTTGACGACCCTGATTTCACGGGCGGCTGGGTCCGCCGGCATGCCCGCGCCCAACAGCTTGATCACATTCTGATTATTGCCGCGCAGCTGGGCGTACATGATGATCTCAAGGATGATCTCGGTATCAGCCGCGTTGAATCCCTGCGCCGCGATTGCCCGCCTCGTCGCCGAACGCAATGCTTCAATTGGAATTTTCATTTTGCCGCTTCCATGCCCGCGCCAGCGCGATGTTTATTTCTTGCCGCGCGCGAAGCCGTTTGAAGTCAGATAGGCATAGCTCTCGCGCACCGCTTCCAGCCGGGCGTTATTGCTGCGATCCTGCTCGACGATGTACCAGTCGGCGGTCTCCGCCGTCGCATCAACAAGCTCAGGGACCTTCATCACGCCATGCCCGACTGCCGCCATATCGCCACGCGGCTCCAGCCAGCCATCCTTTAGATGAATCAGCGGCGCGCGCGCCCCTACTTGCTTGACCAGCTCAACGGCGTCTTCGCCACCAACCTGCACCCAATAAGTATCAATCTGCAAACCAACGCTGTCTGATAACTCATCCAGCATGACATCTACCGTGGCGGTGCCGTCAATCTGTTTGTACTCCCACCAATGATTGTGATAGTGCAAGCCCAGATTGTTGGCGCGGGCGAATTCGCCGGCTTGATTCAGCCTTTCGCAAGTTCGCTTGATGGAATCGATGGTCTCAAAGTCTTCCGGCGGCAGCATAGCAATGGCGACGCTTTCGAGATCAAAGGCCTCGGCGACTTCAAGCACGGCCTCCTGGTTGGCTTCATCAGGGAAGGGCGCGTGGCTGTTGAAGGTCTGCAAATCCAACTCGCGGAAGAGCGTCGCCGCCTCGGCCAACTCGCATGGCATCCCGGTGTAAGGTTCAACGCCGATATAACCCACATCGGCGACAGCCCGCACCGTGCCTTCGAAATCTTCCCCGAGCAATTCGCGCACGGTATAAAGTTGAAGCGCTATCGGTTTCAGTTCAGACATGGCAGTTCCCTCTCGGCACTGGACTTTTTCACTGCTTATATTTTGACCAATCTGTCAAGGAATTCCAGTGCCGATCACAAGTCAGTCATCATTTTCAAACTGCGCTATCTGCTCGTAGTCAACTGACATCCCCTGCTGTACACTGTAGGCTTGTGCGTCGCGAAAATGGCATCCAGACGCTGACCCATTGACTGAACTGCAGCCGCGCCTTCAGGAGACCGCGCATGGCATCCGCCGATTCCACCAGAGAGCTCGACGCCCTCCCCAAGCCACGCAAATTCGCCGCCCTGCGCATTTGGCAGCGCCTGATGGCTTATCTTTCCAACTATAAGCTTTGGGTCGGCTTGGCTGCCATAGGCATCATTGGCTTAAATGTCCTCTTGATCGTCGTTCCCTATATCTTGCGCGATGTTGTGGATATCGGCATCGCCGGCAAAGACAGCGCCTATATGCTCAGCGCGGGCCTGCTCGTCGTCGCCTTGGGTCTGATCCGCGGGGCGGTCGCCTTCCTGGGCCGCTTCTTTGGCGAGCGCCTGTCCCACTACGTGTCATACGATATCCGCAACCAAATCTACGACAAAGTACAGCAGCAATCATTCAGCTATCACGACAGCGCGCAAGTGGGGACGATCATCACGCGCGCGATCAGCGATGTCAACGAGATTCAGCGCTACTTCTCCTTCGGCTTGATGGATGGTCTAAACTTCATCATTTTGCTCTTTGGCGTGGTCGGGATCATGCTGGCTTCGAGTCCGCTCCTGGCGATCATCGCCTTTATTCCGCTGGCGCCGCTGGCATTTTATTCCAACCATTTCGTCATGCGCGTGCATCCGCGCTGGAAAAAAGTGATGGACCGGATGCAGGTGCTCAGCAACCACATCCAGGAAAATGCCCTGGGCGCCGAGGTCGTGCGCGTATTCGCCCGCGAGCCTTACGAGATTGAGCGCTTCCACAAAGAAAACCAGAATCTCTATGAAGAGCAGCTCGACTTTATCACGCAGTGGATCACTTATTTGCCAGCGAGCGCCTTCCTGGCGGCGATGTCGACAGCGCTTGTCCTGCTGTTCGGCGGCATATTGGAATCGCAGGGCATGGCGAACATCACCGTGGGCTTGATCGTGACTTTCAACGCTTACGTGCTGCTCTTGTCACAGCCGCTGCGCTTCATCGGCTTCATCATATTGCTGACCACGCAGGCAGTCGCCAGTGGCGAGCGGGTCTTTGAAGTCCTGGACGAGCCGGAAGCAGTCGTGAACAAACCAAATGCCATCAAGACCGCCATCACGGGCAGAGTCCGCTTCGATAATGTCAGCACACGCTACAGCAGTTCCAACCAGGCCGTGCTCAATCAAATCGACCTGGAAGCGCAGCCGGGCGAAGTTGTCGCCATCATCGGCTTAACCGGCTCCGGCAAGACCACCATCGCCAATTTGATTCCGCGTTTCTATGACGTGACTTCGGGCGCTGTCACCATTGACGGCATTGATGTGCGCGACTTTGATCTCGACAGCTTGCGCAGCCAGATCGGCATCGTCATGCAGCAGCCGCTTCTATTCAACGCCACCATCGACGAAAACATCGCCTACGGCAACCCCGGAGCCACGCGCGATCAGATTGTGGCTGCAGCCAAATCAGCCAATGCGCACGACTTCATCTCCGAGTTTCCCGATGGCTACCTGACGGAAGTCGGCGAGCGCGGCGTCACCCTGTCCGGCGGGCAGAAACAGCGCATCGCCATCGCCCGCGCCCTGCTCATTGATCCGCGCATCCTGGTTCTGGACGACGCCACCAGCAGCGTCGACACGCAGACGGAACACCTGATTCAGCAAGCGTTGGAGCGTATCATGGAGGACCGCACGACCTTCGTCATCGCTCAGCGCATGAGCACGATCTTGAAAGCCGATCAAATCATCGTCTTGCGCGACGGCGAAATCATCCAACAGGGCACGCACGAAACTTTGCTGCAAGATGGCGGTCTCTACGAAGAAATCTACAAATTGCAGTTGGAAGAACAAGAGCGCGTCCGCCGCGAAGCCATCATCGCCGGCGTCATCAAGATTCCCCTGGAAGAGCGGCGCTCCACCCAGCAATTCCGCGCCCTGATCGACCGGCTCACTGGCAAATACTCGAACTGACACCAACAGAGATAGGGGCTTATGGTCCTCCTGAATCGAAGAAAACTGAAGCAGGCCGCCGCCAAAGACAAAACGCCAGAGGCGGAACCCAGCATCCTCGAGATTGATGACGATCATAAGCCCGGCTTCGATCGCGAGGTGACCGCGCGCCTATTCTCTTACTTGCAGCCCCATCGGAAGGACCTCGGGGTCGCCGTCGTGATGATGATGTTCAGCGTACTCGCCAATGTCGCCAGCCCGCCTCTGATCGGCTGGGCGATCGACGAAGGCATCAGCAAGCGAGACATGACCGTGCTCGGCGGCGGCGTTGTCTTATTTATCATTCTGCAGCTGCTCGGCTTCATTGGCTTTCGCGTGCAGCTGCGCAATATGGCGGTCATCGGTCAGACGATTATCCAGACGCTGCGCAACCAACTCTTCGACCATATCCAATACCTGTCCATCGGGTTCTTCGCCGAATACGAAGTGGGCCGCTTGATCGCCCGCGTCATCAGCGATGTCAACGTCGTGCGCGAAGCCGTCACCTTCGCCGCTGTCGGCACGATTCGCGAAGTATTGATGCTCTTTGGCATCATCATCTCGATGGTCCTCATTAATATCCCGCTGACCTTGGTCGCCTTCACAGCGCTGGTCATACTATCCATCATCGCCAACTATTGGCGCATTCATGCCCGCGAGGCTTACCTGCGCGTGTCCGATTCCAATGCCAAGGTATACGCCGAGTTATCCGAGGCTTTCAACGGCGTCCGTGTCACCCAGGCTTTCGCCCGCCAGCGGCACAATCGCGACCGCTTCACCGGCGAAATCAACATGGCCAGCCGAAACGCGGCCGAGCGAGCCACGCTGATCGCCAGCCTGTTTTATCCCACCGTGGAAATGATTGGCGGCGTCGCCACCGGCACGCTGATATTCGTTGGCGGCACGCTCGTTCTGGACGAAAGAATCTCGGTCGGCGTGCTGCTCGCCTTCATTCTTTATATCCAGCAATTCTTTTTCCCGATCCGAATGCTGGCGCGGCGATTCAACCTCTTGCAGACGGTCATCGCCTCCGGCTATCGCATCTTCAAATTGATGGATTTCCCGGTCGAAATCCGCGACGACCTCGAGGCCAGCGATTTGCCCGCCATCAAGGGTCGCGTCCGCTTCGAAGATGTGTCTTTCCGCTATACGCGCGATGGCGAGTTGGTCTTGAAGCATATCAATCTCGATGTGGCGCCCGGCTCTCGCGTCGCCTTCGTCGGGCATACTGGCGCCGGCAAGACCACCATGATCAAGCTGATCATGCGCTTCTACGACAGTACCGCAGGCCGGGTGACCATTGACGACCAGGACGTAAAGCACATCAGCCAGAACAGCCTGCGCCGGCAGATTGGCGTCGTGCCGCAAGACACGCACCTGTTCTCAGGCAGCGTGATGGATAACATTCGCTATGGACGGCTGGACGCGACCGATGACGAGGTGGTAGCGGCGGCCAAGGCAGTCGGCGCGCATCAATTCATCACCGAGATGCCTAATGGCTATCTCACCGATATTATGGAAGGCGGCGCCGTGCTATCGACGGGCCAACGGCAACTGCTGGCCTTCGCCCGCGCCCTGCTTGCCGACCCGCGCATCCTCATCCTTGATGAAGCGACCAGCTACATCGATACCCAGACCGAACGGCAGATTCAGGCGGCGCTGGAACATCTCTTGATCGGGCGCACCAGTTTCGTCATCGCCCATCGCCTCAGCACCATCACCTCAGCCGACCTGATCGTGGTGATGGACCACGGCGAAATCATCGAAATGGGCAGCCACCAGCAACTGCTCGATCAGGAAGGCGTCTACCACCAACTGTTCACGCTGGTGTAACTGACCTCGCCACTCATCGCTTGTTGTCCTCATTGGGCACATAGCGCAGATCGCTGGCTCTCGTTATCATCGTCTCGCCGAAACGGTCGCGCAATTGATCAAGCGCGGACTGCAATTCCTCCGCATGCCGTTCGCCACCGCGGTCGTCCCACAAGCCCAGCTGATTGCTCGGCGCGCCGAAACCACCCAAGCCGACCCCGATCAAGCGGACCGGTTTGCCTTTGATCCATACCTGGTCGAAAAGCTGAATGGCTGAATTGTAAATCACGCCATCCAAATCGGTCGGATTGTCCAGCGTCAATTGACGGCTCAGCGTCGTGAAATCGGTCCAGCGCAGTTTGAGCTTGATGGTTGTGCCAGCGAGACCGGCTTTGCGCGCCTGGCGCCCAACGCCATCGGACAAGCGCCGCAGCGTCAGCTTCAGGTCCGCCTCGTCCGCGACATCTTTGGCGAAGGTCACTTCCTTGCTGATTGACTTGGCCTCGTGCTCCGTCAAGACGGGCCGGAAGTCGATTCCCTGCGCGCGCCTCCAGATATCGGCGCCCAGCTTTCCCAGCCGCGCTGTCAATGCCGCCTCGGTCCAATTGGCGATATCGCCGACAGTGGTCAGGCCGAGCGCGTTCAGCGTTTCCGTGTTTTTCGGTCCGACGCCCCAAAGCCTCCGTATCGGCAGTGGCGCCAGGAAGCTCGCCTCTTCGCCTG
This sequence comes from Chloroflexota bacterium, assembly GCA_026707225.1. Classification (GTDB taxonomy): domain Bacteria; phylum Chloroflexota; class Anaerolineae; order Aggregatilineales; family Phototrophicaceae; genus UBA6055. The sequence goes on along the minus strand of JAPOXG010000117.1, from coordinate 54,079 downwards.
GCGGCACAATCGTAATAGCGTTCGGCGGTTTGTCCGTCAATCGCCGCGCCTTGCCAACCGTGTTCGCCGTCTTCGCAACCAGCTTGTTGGTCGCGCCACCCAGGGAACAGGGCAAATCAAGCTCGTCATTGATTCGCTTTTGCAGTTTGCTGGCAATCGCTTCAATGTCATCCGGCAATATCGTCACATCGAGGAAAGCTTCGTCAATTGACAGGGGCTCGACGTAGGGCGCGGTGTCGCGCAAGATCGCCATCACCGCCTTCGATCGCTCGCCGTAGACGCCGCGCGTCTGCCCCACGACGATCAGGTGCGGACATAAGCGCAGCGCCTGCGCCATCGGCATCGCCGAGCGCACGCCGTATTTCCGCGCCGGATAAGACGCGGACGAGACGACGCCGCGTTCGTTCGGCTTGCCGCCAACCGCAATCGCTTTGCCGCGCAACTCGGGATTCAACTGCTCTTCGACCGCGCAGAAGAAGGCGTCCAAATCAAGGTGTAAGATTTTGCGCGTCTTCGCCATTAGTGCTGCGCCGCGAGCAGAATGATCATCATCGTATTCAGAATAGAATGTTATAGAATTTATTTTCTATAATATCACAAAGTCCGTCAGTTCCCAACCGGTCCAAACTCCGTCCGCCGGCGGACAATCTACAAATCGACATTATGTCGCTATAATGCGCGCAGCGATTTCCGCATCATTCTCAAGGAAAGGGCATGCCGCTGTCAATACATCCGGATGCGATTCAAGCGCTTGTCACGGGCGAGATGGGCGCGCCGTCGTCCATACTAGGCAGACATCATCAAGGCGACGAGGTCTCCATCCGCGCGCTGCGACCTTGGGCAAAACGCGTAACGCTGGTCAATGACGCGTCTGATGTCCGCGTCCCCATGAAGAAGTCCCACCAGGATGGTTTCTTCATCGCTGAGCTGGATTCGACTTGGGCTGACGCGCCCTACCACTTCGAGGCGATCACCGTTGATGGCAGCAGCGAATCCTGGGGCGATCCCTACATTCATCCACCGCTCCTGTCGGAATACGACATTTATCTATTCAGCCAGGGAAGGCATCGGGACATATACCGGAAGCTGGGCGCGCACACCCGCGAGATCAAGGGCCTGGCCGGCATCCATTTCGCCGTTTGGGCGCCCAACTGCTACAAAGTCGCCTTGGTAGGAGATTTCAACCGCTGGGACGAGCGCAGCCACGTCATGGAAAACAACAGCGAGTCAGGCATTTGGGAGATCTTCGTGCCGGGCTTGGCGGAAGGGGCGCGCTACAAATACGAAATCCGCTCGCACAACCGCGGCTATCGCGCTCAAAAGTCTGACCCTTACGGCTTTTACAGCGAGCTGCGCCCGCAAACCGCTTCGATTGTTTACCACCTTGAGCAGTATCCCTGGAGCGACCGCGACTGGTTGAGCGCCCGCCCGCAAAGCGACCCGCTCTCGCAGCCGATGAATATATATGAGCTGCACCTGGGTTCATGGCGGCGCAAGCAGGGAGACGAATTCCTGACCTATCGCGAGCTGGCGGAGGAGCTTGTGCCCTATCTCGTCGATATGGGCTACACCCACCTCGAATTGCTGCCGGTCGCCGAGCATCCGCTGGACGCCTCCTGGGGTTATCAAGTGACCGGTTATTTCGCCCCGACCAGCCGCTACGGCGCCCCGGCCGACTTCATGCATTTGATCGACCGCTGCCACCAGAACAACATCGCCGTCATCCTCGACTGGGTGCCAGCCCACTTCCCCAAAGACGGGCATGGACTGAATTACTTCGATGGCACGCATCTTTACAGCCACGAAGATCCGCTGCAGGGTGAACAACCGGACTGGGGCACCATGACCTTCAACTATGCCCGCAGTGAGGTCCGCAGTTTCTTGCTTTCCAACGCCCTATTCTGGCTGAGAGAGTATCACATCGATGGCTTGCGCGTGGACGCCGTCTCGTCGATGATCTATCTCAACTTCTCGCGCGAAGACGGCGAGTGGCGAGCGAACGAATACGGCAGCCATGAGAATCTCGCCGCCCTCGCCTTCTTGCGCGAATTCAACGAAGTCGTCCACGCCGAAGCGCCCGGCGCCATCACCATCGCCGAAGAATCCACCGCCTGGAACATGGTCTCGCGCCCGACGTACATTGGCGGGCTCGGCTTCACCCTAAAATGGAACATGGGCTGGATGCACGACACGTTGAACTACATGGCGCGCGAACCGGTGCATCGGCGTTTTCATCACCATCAGATTACCTTCGCCCTGCTCTACGCCTTCAGCGAAAATTTCGTCCTCCCCCTCTCCCACGATGAAGTCGTGCACCTGAAAGGCTCGCTGATCGGCAAGCTGCCGGGTGACTACTGGCAGAAATTCGCTGGTCTGCGCCTGCTCTTCGGCTACCAATACACCCAGGTCGGCAAGGTGCTCAACTTCATGGGCAACGAAATCGCCCAATTCGCCGAATGGAGCGAGGAGCGCAGCCTCGATTGGTACCTGCTGGACTACGAAAAACATGCTCAAATGCAGTCTTATGTCCGCGACCTCAATCTTCTCTATCGCCAGCAGCGCGCCCTCTGGGAGCTTGATTTCGCGCCGGAGGGCTTCCGCTGGATTGAAGCCAATGACGCCGATTACAGCGTCTACAGCTACATCCGCTATGCCCGAGATAGAGGAGACTTCCTCGTCGCCGTGCTGAACTGCACACCGGTGGTTCGTGAGAATTATCTCATCGGCGTCCCGGAGTCCGGCTATTATCGCGAGCTGCTCAATAGCGATGCCAGCTGCTATGGCGGCGGGGATGTTGGCAACGCGGGCGGCGTCCACAGCGACGAGTTCGCCACTCACGGCCTGCCACATAGCATCAACCTGCGCTTGCCTCCACTAGCGATTTTGATCCTGAAAATCCAAAGCACTGAAGAGTCCAAGTAGGCTGAAATAGTGATTGCCCATGAATTGGACTGTCTACAATAAGGAAGAATTGTAGGGGCGACTCTGTGAGTCGCCCAGAGATTCACCAATTGTCCGGCGGGCGCTGTAGGGGCGAGCCCGTGGCTCGATCGCCGACATGTTCAGGATGTTTGTCGCGGGCGACGCGCCGAGTCGCCCCTAAGGATGTCACTGGATGGGGAACTTGCGCCGCGGTAGAGGCGTGAGCAGCGCCGCCATCAGCACCAGCAGGCACAAGCCCGCGCCCAGCCAAAGCACCGGTTGATAACCGCCGCTCGCGTCAAAACTCAGGCCAAAAATCGCCGGACCGAGCGCGCTGCCGATGACGCTGGACGTGTAAACGAATCCGCGAATCTCGCCCTGAAACTGCCGCCCGAAGAGATTGGGCCAAACGGCGCCATCAAATACGTAGCCGATGCCCATGCCCAAGCCAAAAGCCAAGGCGTAGGCGATTAGTTGGTGAGGCTCGCGCATGATCATCGCCAGCGCGCAAGAGCAGAGCAGCGCCAGCATCTGCAAGGCGGCCACATAAGAGGGCTTGACGCGATCAATCAAATAGCCAGCCAATAGCGCAGAGCCGGCTGCAAAGAGCGATATCATCGCGAAGGTCTCGGTGGCGACTTGCGCGCTATGATCAAGCACGGCGAAGATGGAGACCTGATGCAGAATCAGCCCCGTTCCCCAAGCGGACGGGAGTATGCGCGCGGCGATGAACACCCACAATATCGGGGTGCGCAGCGCCTCTTTCAGCCTCCAGTTGTCCTCGTGATCGCCCTCGCCGGCTCCGTTCGATTTCTCATCGTCCGCCGCATTGTCAGGCATCAGCCCGTACGGTTCTGGCCGGCTGCGCATCAGCAGACCGAATGCCGGTACCACGAGCGCCATGACGGCGACGCCCAGGACGATGAAAACCGACCGCCAATCTGTCGCCTCCAGCAGCAGGCGCAGCAGATTGACATAGAGGCCCTGAAACAAAGCGAATGCCAAAGCCAAGAGCGCCATCATTCGGCCGCGATGCTGCCGAAACCAGTTGGCCACTGCCGTTGTGCTCACCAGCGTCAAGGCGCCCTGCCCCAACCCGCGCATGCCGGCGAAGGCGAAGAAGAGCATGACGGGACCGTTGATCAGCGAGCAAAGCGCCAAGACAAGCGCGAACAGCAAGCCGATGGCGACACCGACGCGGCGGTTGCCCATGGCGTCTATCCGCCGGCCAACCCAGGTCAAGCCCAGCGAGGCGACGAAAGTGCCCGCGCCATATAATCCGCTGACCGTCGTGCGGTCCAGCCCGAAATCTTCAATGAAGAAATCCATGAACAGCGAGACGGAAAAACTTTGACCGGGAGAGCTGCAGATCGCCCCGATCAAGGCGACCAGCCAAACCACCCAGCCGTAGAAGAATGGGCTGGCGGCGACCAGCCTGCTCTGGCCCGGCGCGCTCGCTGTCAATAGCCGCAAGATCCGCTCGCCCCGCTTGCTTGATTGATTCTCAAGATTATAGAAGTCAATCGCTCAATTGAAAGCCAATGTCTAGGCCTCATTAGGAAAAATCGCTTAGTATGTTAAAGTTAGAGTAGAGACCGCTAATGAACGCTATCATCTTCCGCCGCGCCTATCGCCCACCTGCGCCGCCCAGTTTGCATGATCGAAAGGCGACCCAGCATGAGCATCCCATCTGACTTGGCAATCGCGCAGAAGGCAAACCTCGCTCATATCAATGAAATCGCGGAACAAATGGGGCTGGATCCGAAGACGGACCTGGAGCATTACGGAAAGCACGTCGCCAAGATCAATCTCGCTGCGCTTGAAAGACTCCAGTCAAGACCTGACGCCAAATATGTCGATGTAACCGCCATCACGCCGACGCCGCTGGGCGAAGGCAAATCCACCACCACCGTCGGCATCGGACAGGCGATGAAACACATCGGCAAGAACGCAATCATCACCGTGCGCCAGCCCTCGCAAGGTCCCACCTTCGGCATCAAAGGCGGGGCGGCCGGCGGCGGCTACAGCCAGATTGTGCCAATGGAGAATTTCAACCTGCATTTGACCGGCGACATCCATGCCATCAGCGCCGCGCATAATCTGATCGCCGCCATGCTCGACGCCCACATTTATCATGGCAACGCCCGCAACATCGATATCCACAACATCGCCTGGCGCCGCGTCGTCGACCTCAACGACCGCGCCCTGCGCAATATCATCGTCGGCTTGGGGGCGCGCTTTGACGGCGTGCCGCGCCAATCCGGCTACGATATCACCGTCGCTTCGGAAATCATGGCGATCCTGGCGCTGACCACCTCGCTGCAAGATATGCGCGAACGCATCGGCGAGATGGTCGTCGCCTACGACCGCGACAAGCATCCGGTCACCGCCGAGGACATTCAAGCGGCCGGCGCCGCCACCGTGCTGATGAAAGAAGCGATCAAGCCAAATCTCATGCAGACGCTGGAAAACACCCCAGCTCTGGTCCATGCCGGTCCCTTCGCCAATATCGCCCACGGCAATTCCTCCATCATCGCCGATTTGATCGCCATGAAATGCGGCGATTATGTCGTGACCGAGTCCGGCTTCGGCGCGGATATCGGCGCGGAGAAATTCTTCAATATCAAATCGCGCATCAGCGGCCTGAAGCCTAACGCCGTCGTCCTCGTGACCACCATTCGCGCGCTCAAGGCGCATACCGGCAAATACACCATCATCCCCGGCAAGCCCATTGATCCGGCTTTGAAAAATGAAAATGTCGCTGATGTCGAAGCGGGCGCGGTTAATATGGCGCGCCACTTGGAAAACCTCAAGAAGTTCGGCGTCAATCCGGTGGTCGCCATAAATGTCTTCGCCGATGATACGGCCGCGGAAATTGACGCGGCGCGCGAGATCGCCTTGGCCGCTGGCGCAACCGGCGTCGCGGTGGCGCGGCACTGGGCGGAAGGCGGCGCGGGCGCGGTCGAGCTGGCTGAGATGATCGTGTCCGCTTGCGAGATGCACAATGAATTCCGCCTGCTTTATCCCGACGACATGTCAATCAAAGACAAAATCGAAACGATCGCGACCGAGATCTATCGCGCCGATGGCGTCGATTATGCGCCGGTTGCCAGCCGCAAGATTCGACAATACGAAGAACAGGGGCTGCGCTCGCTGCCGATCTGCATGGCCAAGACGCACCTCAGCCTGAGCGACAATCCCAAGCTGAAGGGCGCGCCAGATGGCTTCCGCATCAGCATCACCGACATTCGCGCCGCGGCGGGCGCCGGCTTCATCTATCCGCTCTGTGGCGATGTGCGGACCATGCCTGGCTTGGGACGGCGTCCAGCGGCGATGAACGTCGATATTGACGAAGATGGTAAGGTTGTTGGCTTGTTCTGAGCAAGTGACACATAGTCGCGCAAATGATATCTGTAGGGGCGAGCCATTGGGTCGCCCGTCGTAGCGACAAGATGCGTTGTCGGGCGACTTGATAAGTCGCCCCTACAGATATCTTACTGGATGGGGATAGAAAGGACTGGGAGGTCTCATTGGCAAGCGAAAGCGGCACTGAATCAGCTATCAGCTCTCACGCTCGCAACTATCAGCCACCGGCCATCCGGGGCGACTTTCTGGGCAAGCACATCATTTCCGTCGACCAATTTCAGCGGCGCGACCTGGATATCCTCTTCAACGCCGCGGCATCCATCCGCAAACGCATCCGCAGCAGCGACCGTGGCTTGACCGAACTCTGCGCCGGCAAGGTGATGGCATCGCTCTTTTTCGAAGCCAGCACCCGGACCGATATGTCCTTTCAGGCGGCGATGCGGCGCCTCGGCGGCGATGTGATCGCCGTCAGCAACGGCGTGCGCTTTTCCTCGATGTACAAAGGCGAGAACCTGTCCGATACCATCCGCGCCACCGGCTGCTATTCAGACGTGATCGTCCTGCGTCACCCGGAAATCGGATCGTCTTATGAAGCCGGCTACTATCTCGACCTACTCAACGGGCGCATCGACAATCCGACGGTCGCCATCAGCGGCGGCGATGGCATAGGCGAGCACCCAACCCAGGCCCTGCTCGATATATTCACCATCTACGACCGGAAGAATTCGCTAGACGGGCTGACGATCACGCTCGTCGGCGATCTCAAACACGGCCGCACGGTGCATTCGCTGGCGAAACTCATCGCCTACTACGATGCCCTTGACGTCCGGCTTTGTCTGGTCGCGCCGGAGAGCCTGGGCATGCCAAGCGACATCACCGATCTGGTGCAGGCGCATGGCATCGCCGTCCGCCAAACCGACAATCTGATGGATGTCATCGCCGAGACCGATGTCATCTATTGGACGCGGATTCAGGAGGAGAGGTTCAACGACGCGGAGGCATACGAGCGCATCAAAGACCGCTTCATCATGACGCCGGATCTGCTGTCCTGGGCGCCGGCGGACGCCATCCTGATGCACCCGCTGCCGCGCAAACACGAAATGGGCAGTCGCGAAGATCACGATGTTTTGGACAGCGATCGGCGCTCCATCTATTTTGAGCAGATGGAGAATGGCATGTTTGTACGCATGGCGCTGCTAGTCAAAGTGCTGCGCGGAGTATATGTTTGATGCCGCAAATCAAAATCCCTGGCATGATTGACCCGCATACTCATCTGCGTGATCTCGATTGGTCCCACAAAGCGACCTTCTCATCGGAGACGAAGGCGGCCATCGCCGGCGGCTATACGGCGGTCTTCGATATGCCCAATACCGCGCCCTCGACGATCGACGATGCCCGGCTGACCGAAAAGCTTGCGCGCATCGACCAAAGGGCGCACTGCGACTGGGGGCTCTACTTTGGCGCTTCTCAAACCGATAACAGCGCCGAATACGAGCGCATCGCCGCGCGCGTCTGCGGGCTGAAGATGTATAACAATGCCACAACCGGCGATCTCTTCATCGAATCCAGCGCCATGCGCGAGCGGCACTACCGCGCCTGGACCACCAACCGCTTGATCGCCGTGCATGCCGAAGGCGAGACCATCGCCAACATCCTCGATCTGGCGCGGAAATACCGACAGCCGACGCACTTTCTGCATATCAGCAGCGAATTCGAAATCAAGCTCTTGATTGAAGCGAAGCGAGACGGGCTGCCGATCACCGTCGGCGTCTGCCCGCATCACTTGTTTTTGTCCGAAGACGACTTGCCGGCTTTGGGCGGCTTTGGACTGATGAAGCCGGAGCTCAAGCGCAAGTCAGACGTGCGCGCGCTTTGGCGCGCCATTCGGCAGGGCGCCGTCGATATCATCGAGTCCGATCATGCGCCCCATACCATCGCCGAAAAAGAAGCGGACCAGCCAGCCTATGGCGTTCCCGGATTGGAAACGACCCTGCCCTTGATGATGCAGGCGGTTCAAGATGGCCGCCTTCCATTGCAAAGAGCCTGCGACATGCTCTCGCTCAATGTGCAGCGCATCTGGCGCATCACCCCGCTGCCAAAGACATACACCCTCGTCGACGCCGATTCGAGCTACCTAATCGAAGGGCGGAATCTGCTGACCAAATGCGGCTGGTCGCCCTTTGAGGGCATGCGTGCCTGCGGTAAAGTCCTTGAAGTGTGGATCCGCGGCCATCAAGTTTATGACGGAGAAAAGGTCTTGAGCCAGCCGGGCTTCGGGCGCAATCTCTTTGGATTTGTCGCGTGAGCGCCAAGGTCAAATCGGCGCTGCTGCGAGCCATTGGCGCCGCCTATCAATCGCTCATTCGCCCGCTCGTATTTCGTGCTTCTGCGCAGAACGCGCACGACAAAGCCATTCGTCTGCTCCGCGCGCTCGATGGCCTGCCGCTTGCCACCGCGCTGGCCGCCGCGCTTCACCGCCTTAGCTTCAGCGACGCGGCAATCAAAGTCGGCGGACTGCGACTGTCGCAGCGCCTGATTTTGGCGGCGGGTTTGGTCAAAGGCGACGGCTTCGCCGACGAGGAGGACGCCCTGCTCGCAGTCAACCAAGGACGCAATATCATGCCCGGCTGGCGCATCGTGCCGGCGCTGGTGGGACCGGTGGAATTCGGCTCCTTCACGCGATTTCCCCGCCTAGGCAACCCGGGCACGGTCGTCTGGCGGCAGGAAGCGACGCAGTCGACGCAGAACCGCGTCGGCTTGCGCAACCCCGGCGCCCATGCTGCCGCCCGCTTCTTGGGCGAGCGCCGCAGCCAGCTCCCTAAAGAATTCGGCATCAATATCGCCGTCTCGCCCGGCGTCGAGGATATTAACGAGCAGACGCGACAGGTCGTCGAGTCGGTCGCCTTCTTCCTAAATGCCGGCGTCCAGCCGACTTGGTTCACGCTCAACCTCAGCTGCCCCAACACCGAAGACGACCCGCAGGGACATCAATTGGAGGCGGAGACGAGTCAGCTCTGCGGCGCGTTCATCGATTGCCTGCGCGCGCGCGAGCTCGAAATTCCGCTGTGGGTCAAGATCAGCCCAGGGCTGGCAATCGAACAGTATCGCCGATTGATGCGCCTGTTTGACGAAGTCGGGGTCGAAGCCGTCATCGCGACCAACACGCTGGCGCAGCCCAGCGCGGACGACGACGCGGTACAAGCGGGCGTCGGCGGCGGCGACCTCTTTCCCGCTGCCCTCGACGCCGTCCGTCAGCTGCTGGCTGAGAAACAGCGACATGGCTACGCCGTCGATGTGATTGCTTGCGGCGGCCTCCTCGACGGCGCCAGCTTCCGCCAATTTCTGGACCTCGGCGTCGAAGCCGGGCAGTATTGGTCGGCTCTCGTATATCGCGGTCCCTTCGCCGCCGCCATAATCGAAAGCGAGCTCGCAGAGCATGACTACGAATACGAAACGGTCCAGCGCGAAAGCCTTGCTTGAAATCGGCGCGATCCGCTTCTCGCCCACTTCGCCCATCACTTTCAAGTCCGGCATTCGTTCGCCGGTATATGTCGATAATCGCCGGTTGATTTATCATCCCGCCGCTTGGCATGTCATCATCGAAGGTTTTAAAACCTTGATCGAAACCCGACAATTGCCCTTCGACATCATTGCAGGGGTGGCGGTGGGCGGCGTACCGCATAGTTCGGCGCTCGCCTACAACATGAGCCTGCCTTCCGTATTCATTCGCAAGGAGACCAAGGGACACGGCATGGGCAATCGCGTCGAAGGCGGCCCGGTTGCCGGGCGCCGTGTTCTGTTGGTGGAGGATCTCATCACCACCGGCGGCAGCAGCCTGTCGGCAGTGGAGGCTCTGCGCGCAGCCGGCGCAATGGTGACCGACGCCCTTGCCATCATCAGTTACGGCTTCGACGAGGCTCGACTTGCCTTTGATCGCGCCGATATCGCCTTGCATGCCCTGACCAATTTTCAGTGCCTGCTCGAGCTGGCGCAAGGCGAGCAATTGCTGACTGCGGAGCAGCTCACGCGGATAAGGCGCTGGCTCGCCGATCCCCAGGCCTGGGATGCGCAATGACGATGAACGCCAGCGACAAATACAATGCCCGCGTCGAGGCTGCCGGTTCCCTCCTCTGCGTCGGCTTGGACAGCGATATCGGCAAGCTGCCGGCCAGCTACCGCAAACATGACGCGCCCCAGCTGGCTTTCAACCGCCATATCATCGACACGACCGCCGAATACGCCGCCGCTTTCAAATTCAACATGGCCTTTTATGAGGCGAACGGCGCCGCTGGCTGGCTGCAATTGGCGCAATCGGTGGCATTCCTGCGGCAGCGTCATCCCGATATCCTGATCATCAGCGATGCCAAGCGCGCCGATATTGGCAATACCAGCAGCGCTTACGCCCGCGCGATTTTCGACCAGCTCGGCTTTGATGCCGTCACGCTCAACCCTTACCTCGGCCGCGACGCGCTCCAGCCCTTCCTCAATTATGCCGACAAAGCGTGCATCATCCTTTGTCGAACTTCGAATCCCGGCTCCGCCGAGTATCAGAATCTGCAAGTGAATTCCAAGCCCTTGTGGCAGTTGGTCGCCGAGAAGACGGCTGCCGAGTGGAACGCGAAGGGCAACTGCATGCTGGTCGCCTCGGGGAGGAATCCGCAAGAAATGGCGCAGATTCGCGCAATCGTCGGCGAGATGACGCTGCTCGTTCCCGGCGTCGGCGCCCAAGGCGGCGACATCAAAGCCGCCGTCGAAGCGGGACTGAATAGCGCCGGCCGCGGGTTGATCATCAATTCTTCGCGCGCCATCATCTTCGCCGATGATCCAGCGGGAGCGGCATCCGGTCTGCGCGCGGCGATCAATGTCCATCGTTAGCCCGCGCATTGGCTGCCAGAGAAATTAACTAACAATGTCGCTAGTGGAACCGCCAGCGCTTACCCGCGTCGTCCAGAAATCGAGCGTCATCAAGGCCACGCTCGCGGATATCAAACGCATTCACAAAGCGCCGCGCGCATTGGCCAGTCTGACGCCGCCGCCGATCCGCATGCAGGCGCATCGCGACGAGCGCCGCTCGCTGACTGACGGCGAAATCGAATTCACGCTCTCTTTCGGTCCTCTCCCCATCCGCTGGATTGCGCGCCATGAGCCGGGACTCACTCCCGATTCCTTCGCCGACCTGCAGATGCGGGGACCGCTGGCCTACTGGCGCCGCGAACATAACTTCGCCTATCGTCACTGGCGCACGCGGCGGGCGCTGCAATCGAACGTCGGCTAACTGGACCATTTGCCAAGCGCAATCTGTTGCTGTATCTTAATTCCACCTGAGAGTACGCGGAATCAGCCGCTACTGAGACGATGAACAGCGCATTTGCTTCGGTGGCGCCTCATAGCGCGCGTCCAAGGCCAAGAGTTGTCTTGGATGAAGGTCGCCGCCATGCCTAAGACCGTCATTGTCATTGGCGCGGGCATCGGCGGCTTGGCCGCTGCGCTTCGGCTGGCGCAGGCCGGCTATGACGTCACCGTTTTGGAGCAGAATCCGCAGGTCGGCGGGCTCGTCAGCGCTTATCATGCCGGCGGTTGCAGCTGGACAATCAATCCGCCGGCTTTTTCCGCCAGGCGCGAGTTGGAAGCGCTCTTTCGCGATCTCGGGCGCAACGCGGAAGATTATCTGCAATGGCTCGCGATTGATCCACAAATGCGATTCTTCTTCCCCGACGGCGGCGTCTTCAATTCTTATCGGGATTGGACGAAGACCGCGTCCGAGATCTCCCAGATCGAGCCGGCTGATGTCTCGGGCTACTTGCGCTTTTTGGCTTATGCCGCTCGCATACATGGGCTGCGCCGTTTTGGCTTTGGCAAGGGTGAGACCGCGACCGACTCGCTATTCGCCAGCTGGCTGCGCGCCGGTCCCTTTCACAGCGCACACGGTGCCATTAGCCGATTCCTGCGCTCGGAGAAGCTTGTACGCATACTTGCCCACAGCGCTTGTCAGGATGGCGGCAGTCCCACCGCGCCTGCGACGGCCAACGAACTGGCGCATGCCGTTTTGAATGACGGCTTGTGGCATCCGCGCGGCGGTCTGTCGGCAATCCCGGAGGCATTGGCGAAGCTGGCTCGTGAATTCGAGGTGAGCATCCGCCTGTCCTGCCCGGTCAAGCGGATTGAAATCGACGGCAAAAGAGCGACCGGCGTGGCGCTTCATAGGGATGGCGAATTCCTGCCGGCCGACGCGGTCCTGTCCAACATCGATCCGATCGCGACTGCCCGCTACTTGCTGCCGGCTGACGCTGTTCCCGCTCCGGCCATGCGGCGGCTGGCGCAGCGGCCAATGTCCAGCTCAGCCTTTATTTTGCTGCTCGGCATCCGCGGCGCCATGCCTCAACTCGCCCACCACAACGTCTTCTTCTCCGACGATTATCGCGTCGAAGTCGATCAGATCTTCAGGCGCGCCGTCATGCCCGCTGACCCGACGATCACACTGAGCGTCAGCTGCAAGACTGACCCGCTTCAGGCGCCGGTCAATCAAGAGAATTGGCTGATCCAGGTCAACGCGCCCGCTCTGTCGGAGAAGGTAGACTGGGCGACGCAGGGCGATATCGTTCGCGACCGCGTGCTGACGATCCTGGCCCGGCGATATGGCTTGGAGCTGCGCGATCGGATTCGGCTGGAAAAACGCCTGACGCCGGCCGACCTGAGCCGAATGTCCGGCGCCTGGCGCGGCGCCTTATATGGGGAATTGCCGCATGGTCGTCACGCGGCGCTGGCGCGACCACAGATTCGCAGCCGCCATCTACAGAATCTTTATCAGGTCGGTGGAGCGGTGGTGCCGGGTGGCGGCCTGCCTCAGGCGCTGCTTTCGGCCAAGGCAGCCGCGGCTTTGCTGCGCCATGACCTGCGCTAGTTTCGGCGTCAGGGCTTCGACATCATCAAGAGCGTCAAAGTCCCCTTCTGCGCAACCGTGCCGTCCTGCTTGACGATTCGGGTATCCAGCACGACGGCGCCGCCACCAAGCCGGCGCGTTGCTTTCGTCTCCATCACCTTCAACTCGACGTGAATGGTATCACCAATATAAACCGGACTGCTGAATTTCATCTCCAGACCGCGAAAGCCCAGTACCGTGCGTTCCAGTATGCCCAGCTGATAGGCTTGCCCGACCGCGTAGCTCAACGTCAGCATGCCATGCGCCACCCGCTGCCCCATGAACGAGTCCTTGGCGTATTCAGCGTCGGTGTGCATCGGGTTGCAGTCGCCGGTCAGAGCCGCGAATTGCACCAAATCCGCTTCGGTGATGGTGCGGCCGCGCGTCCGCATCGTCGCGCCCACTTCAAATTCTTCGAAGTAGAGACCGCGCGGTCCATCCTGTTCCATTTTCATCAGCAGACCTTACCTCGGGCGACATGTTCGGGCGACATAAGGGGTAGCCTCGGCCCATTTTCGCGTTCCAGCGAGCGGATCACCGAGTCGCCCCCCACCACCACCATTCGAATTCCTGTGGTTGGCGCTTGCTACATCGGCGGAAAGGCGTTGCCGATCAAGGGCGCGATCACCAGGGACACAATCGCCAGCAGCTTCAATAGGATATTCAACGACGGACCGGACGTATCTTTGAAGGGATCGCCAACAGTATCGCCGACCACAGCCGCTTTGTGCGCGTCCGAGCCTTTGCCGCCCAGGTTGCCCGCTTCAATGTGCTTCTTGGCGTTGTCCCAGGCGCCGCCCGCGTTCGCCATCATCACCGCCAGCATAAAGGCGGATACCAGCGACCCAAGCAAGACGCCAACCAGTGAAATCGGCGCGATAAACTCGCCCAAGACATTGCCTTTGCCGACCACCGCCAGCAGAGCCAAGCCAACCGGCACACCGACAGCGATGACACCGGGCAGCAGCATCTGCCTGATGGCGCTGTCCGTGCTGATGGCAACGCAGCGCTCGTAATCCGGCTCGGCCTCGCCTTCCATAATGCCTTTGATCTCGCGGAATTGCCGCCGCACTTCTTCAACAATTTGCTGCGCCGCATCGCCCACCGCCACCATCGTCAGCGCGCTGAATACGAAGGGCAGCAAGCCGCCGATGAACAAGCCCGTCACGAACTGCGGATTCAGCAGCAAGTCGGCCGGATTCACCGCCGCGCCCAATGCCACGCTGCCGCCAGCCGTCAGCGCCGTGATAAAGGCGGCTGTCAGCGCCAAGGCTGTCATCGCCGCCGAGCCGATGGCGAAGCCCTTGCCGGTCGCCGCTGTCGTATTGCCCAGGCTGTCCAACGCGTCAGTGCGGTCGCGCACTGCTTCCGGCAAGTCCGACATTTCGGCGATGCCGCCAGCGTTGTCCGCCACCGGACCGTAGGCGTCGGTCGCCAGCGTGATGCCTAGCGTCGAGAGCATGCCCACCGCCGCCACCGCCACGCCGTACAGACCTGCCTGTGAGGTCGCCAATAGCGTCACCACGACCACAATGATAACCGGCGCCAGCGTGCTCATCATGCCCAGCGCCAAGCCGCGAATGACTACGATGCCAGCGCCGCCCTCGGCCGATGCCGAAAGCGCCTTCGTCGGCCCGTAGGTATCGGCGGTGAAGTACTCGGTGAAATAGCCGATCAAGACGCCGCCGATCAAACCGCTCAGGGTCGCGATGATCACGCCGATATTTTTGTCGCCGAAGGGCAGGCTCAAACCCAGGATGATGATCACCACCGCGATCAAGCCTGAGGCGCTGTAAATGCCGCTGCGGATGCTGCCCAGCAGGCGTTCCTGATCGGCGCCTTCTTCGGTTTTGACCAGGAAGCTGGCGATGATGCTGACGATCAAGCCGGCCGCCGCTACGAGAATGGGAAAGATTTGCGCGGCGAGCAAGCCATCATCAACGAATATGCCGGCTGTCGTCGCCAGGGAAATCGCCGCGATGATCGAGCTGGCGTAACTCTCGAAGAGATCGGAACCCATGCCGGCCACATCGCCCACATTGTCGCCAACGTTGTCAGCAATCGTGGCCGGATTGCGCGGATCATCTTCCGGGATACCCGCTTCCGTCTTGCCCACCAGATCCGCGCCGACATCGGCCGCTTTGGTGTAGATGCCGCCGCCGACGCGCGCGAAGATAGCGATTGAGGTGCCGCCGAAGCCAAAGCCGGCCAGCGCCGACGCCGCTTGCGCCGCATCGCCCAATTGATTGACAAACAGAATGAACAGCAGGCTGATGCCCAGCAGCGCCAGCGACACCACCATCGTGCTCATCACCGTGCCGCTGGCGAATGCCACCCGCAAGCCCATGTTGAGGCTCTGCGAAGCGGCCTGCGCCGTCCGCACATTGGCGCGCACCGCGATATACATGCCAATATAACCCGACAAACCGGAAGCCAAAGCGCCAAGGACGAAAGCCACCGCGGTCATTATCGACATGCCGGAGCCCGGCACCTGGCTCAAGGCAACCAACGCTACCGTGACGATCAAAACAAGAATGGCCACGGCGCGATACTCGCGGCTGAGAAAGGCTTGCGCGCCCCGCTGGATCGCCGCCGCAATCTGCTTCATCTTGTCAGAGCCTTCGTCTTGCGAAAGCACAAAGCTGCGCTGGTAAAGCGCGAATAGCAATCCAACGATGCTGGCCACAACCGCGACTGCGACCGCGGTATTCATGTCCATATTCAATTTTAATCTCCCCAAAGATCTATCTCGGCGTCAATGCGCATGACAATTATCAAGCAAAGGATACTAGCGCAGAACGGCACAATTGCAACAGTGGTCTCACTGGGGAGCTTTTAATGTCGTGGGTTTGTTTTCGTTGGCGAGCAGCGCATAGATTCATTCACCACCGTCTCCCGCTAATCACTACATCGTTCAAACAAAACAATGAATGCATGACAACTAGAAGTTCTAGGGGCGAGGCGGTGACTCGCCCGCGCATGTGACAGTTCGTGCGTTAGGGCGACTCACAAAGTCGCCCCTACAAATCTCCACATGATTGCAGGCGCAGGATGGCAGGTTGGCCAAATGCCAGGGCTCAGAGGGTCGCGTAGACACTAACCGTCAGACGACTTGCGTATTCAGTCATACAGAGCTTGCCACGCACGAGCCTCAGCGCAGAACAACGCGTATAATAGAAGGGCCCACAGAATCTAGCTGAGACATAGTGTCGAATTCGAATCGAACGGGCGCGGCCGGCGAAAGAATCGCGATCGAATACCTGCGCGCCAAAGGCTACACAATCGTTGAAACGAATTGGTCGACTATTGTCGGCGAGCTGGACATCGTCGCGAAACGGGATGAGATTCTTGTCTTCGTTGAAGTGAAAACCCGCCGCCGGGCCGGCGCCGAAGCGGCGCTGGAGGCGGTTACCCCGGCCAAGCACGAACGAATGCTGAAAGCGGTCTATCAGTACTTGCACGAGCATGACATTGACGCGGAATCCGGGTGGCGCATTGATGTCATCGGCGTCGCTCTTGCCGCGAATGGACGGACGCGAATCGACCATGTGGAGGACGCCTTTGACTGGTGACGCGCCTCCGCTAATCATCATCCTCGGTCCCACAGGCGTCGGCAAAACCGAGCTTGCCATCAACCTGGCGCGCGCCCTCGGCGGCGAAATCATCGGCGCTGACAGCCGGCAGATTTACAAGTACATGGACATCGGCACGGCAAAACCGACCGCCGCGCAGCAGGCGCTGGCGCCGCATCATCTCATTGGCATGGTGTCGCCCGATTACCAGCTCAGTCTGGCCGAATATCAGGAAGCAGCCAATCGCGCCATTGACGATGTTCATCAGCGCGGGATGATTCCCCTGCTAGTCGGTGGAAGCGGGCAGTACATCACCGCCGTGGAAGAAGGCTGGTCGATCCCGCGCGTGCCGCCGGATCTGGAGCTGCGCGCCGAGCTGGAGCGCTACGCCGCTGAAAACTCCCCGTCCGCGCTGCATGAGCGGCTGCATGCGGTCGATCCGGTCGCCGCCGAGCGCATTCATCCCAACAACACCCGCCGCGTGATCCGCGCCCTGGAAGTGCAAATGCTCACCGGAGAAGCCATCAGCGCCCAGCAAGTCAAGCGCCCGCCGCCCTGGCGCATCTTCAGACTCGGCTTGCAGCTGCCGCGCGCCATCCTGTACCCGCTCGTGGACGCCCGCGTCGATGCCATGATTGAAGCCGGCCTGGTCGAAGAAGTCGGCCGCCTCCTCAATATGGGCTACAGCCGCGCCCTGCCGGCGATGACCGGCCTCGGCTATCGGGAGATCGCCGCCCATCTGCTGGACGGCAGCCCCTTGGATGAAACGATTGAACGTATGAAATTCAGCACGCACGAATTCATTCGGGGGCAGGAAGTCTGGTTCCGCGGGCACGACAACGGCATTCTATGGCATAATGTTGAAAACGTCGACGCCGCCGAATTGGCGCGAAACCTGGGAGATTGGCTGGAACGAGGTGACTGAGCGACTTGCTGAAATTGGACCGGAACAATCCCAACGCCTTCATCGGCATCGTACTGCTCGTGGTGCTCGTCGTATTCGTTCTGCCCGATCGACTGCCTGGATCCATTGCCGGCCTGTCGCCGCAGCTCGTCGCCGGCATCCCTTGCGCTCGCTTGCCAGCGGCCAAGGATCTGGCCGCGCATCAATCCATCCTCGGGCGACAAGCGCAAGATCCGCTGCAATTGCAGTTGACGGCGGGCGACATCAATGACGATGGCGAACTCGTGATGCGCTTGTCCGTGGCGAACATTTCGCTGGGCACCGTGCCCATCGTATTCCAGGTGGACAATGTCGTCGTCGCCGAAACGGATGACGATACTGACGGCTTCGGCTTGATCATCCAGCCGGCGCCGGCCGCGGGTTTAAGCGCGCGCGCAAATCCGAATCCAGAGACCTACGCCGAGAGCGATATCCGGCTGCTGGGTCCGCGTCAGACTTGCGTGCATTCGCTTGAGCTGGTGGCTTCAGCTTCTATGATCAGCGACGGGGGGAGCGCCAGCGCCTGGTATCGCATGCGAGCCGCCGGCGAACAGCAGCCGCAAAGCGAGGGCGTCCGCGAGATCTTTCCCGATCAAGGGCTCGATATCCTCACCGAGGGCGTCGTATTCTCTGAGAAGGTCGATATCGCGCCGCGCGCATGAGCTTTCCTGCCCGCCTGTAATATGAGAATGCCGAAACAGTCAACGATGACAGCTAACAAGCAACTCACCCACCTCGATGAACACGGCCGCGCCGACATGGTTGATGTTGGCGGCAAGCCGGTCAGCGAACGCGTCGCGCGCGCCAGCGGAATGGTCACGATGAAGCCAGCAACGCTGCGGCTGATCCGCGACGGCAACATCAAGAAAGGCGATGTCCTCAACACAGCGCGCATCGCCGGTATCATGGCCGCCAAGCGAACCGCCGACCTCATCCCGCTTTGCCATCCGCTGCCTATCGATAAGATCGGGCTTGATCTAAGCATGAATGAGTCCGATTCGGCAATTGAGATCACCGCCAGCGTCAAGACTAGCGGGGTGACCGGCGTCGAAATGGAGGCGCTCAGCGCCGTTGCGGTTGCCGCCTTGACGATCTATGACATGGCGAAAGCGGTTGACCGCGACATGCGCATCGGCGATATTCGCCTGTTGGAAAAGCGCGGCGGAACGCGCGGCGACTACCTCGCGGAAGCGTAGAGGCGGCCATGCGAATCACGATACTCTTCTTTGCCACCTTGCGCGATGTCGTGGGCGCCCGCCAAATCGCCGTTGATCTCGATGGCTCGGCCAATAGCATTGGGGCATTGCGCCGCGAACTCAGCGACCGCTACCCGGCTGCGGCTGATAACTTGTCGGTGGCGCTCGCCGCCATCAACGAAGAATTCGCCTTCGATCATGACCGACTCAGCGATGGCGACGAGGTGGCCTTCTTCCCGCCTGTCAGTGGCGGATCCGGCGGGGAGACGCGTCCCGAAATATTTCGCTTGGCGCGCGCGCCTTTCAATCACGACGATCTGGTCTCCGCCATCACCACCGCGCAAACCGGCGCCGTCTGCATCTTCACCGGGACTGTGCGCGGGCAGACGGCCAAAGCGGGCCATCTACCGCAGACGGCCTATTTGGAATACGAAGCCTATGAACCCATGGCGCGCGCCAAGATGAAACAGGTGGCGGCGGAAATCCGCGCGCGCTGGTGCAAGGTCGAGGGCATCGCCATCGTCCAGCGCATCGGGAAGCTGCAGGTCGGGGACAACACTGTGTTGTGCGCTTGCTCGTCGCCGCATCGCGATGACGGTTGCTTCGAGGCCGCTCGCTACGGCATTGATCGCCTGAAAGAGATCGTTCCCGTTTGGAAGAAAGAGGTCGGCGGCGCCGGCGAAACCTGGATAGAAGGCGATTACCGCCCGGCCGCCAGCGACAAGCGCTAGCCCTGAATACAATTTCGACGAGCTGCAAAAATCCAAGAGTAGGGGCGACTCTTGATTCGCCCGTCAAATTGACCAGAGACTCGGTGACCAATTATTCATGAGCAAACCAGACAATCGCCCGTCATTTGAAGACATCATCGGCGTCGCTTTTGAGCAGCCGGCGCTGCTGACTCAAGCGCTCACGCACCGTTCCTTCGTCAATGAATACGAGGGGGAAGAAGATGTTCGCGACAACGAACGGCTCGAATTCCTCGGCGATGCCGCGCTCGATCTCTTGGTCGCTGACATGCTCTACCGTAAATTCCCTTTGGTCGACGAAGGCGAGCTGACCCAATTGCGCGCCGCCCTGGTCAAGACCGAATCGCTGGCGCAGCTCGGGAAGAAATGCCGCCTGGGAGAATATCTGCGAATCGGGCGCGGCGAAGAATTGAGCGGCGGCCGCGAACGCTTGACGATCCTCTGCCGCGCCTTTGAAGCCGTCGTCGGCGCCATCTACCTCGATCAAGGCATGGGCGCCGTCGTCGATTTCGCGCGGCCGCCCATGCTCGAGCTGCTGGAAAACATCATCGAGAACAGGCTGCATATCGACGCGCGCAGCCAACTGCAAGAGCGCATACAGGCGCGCCTGAACGTCACGCCCGATTATCGCGTGGCCGGCGCCGAGGGACCCGAGCACGACAAGGAATTTCGCGTGGAGGTGGCGATCGGGGAAACATTGATCGGCAGCGGCTTCGGTGGCAGCAAACGGGCCGCCGCCCGGGAGGCAGCCCGCGCCGCGCTCAAACAGCTTGAGGCGGAAGGTCTGCCCGAGGCGCTCTTAGGGGATCTTTAGCGGCGAGAGACGGGCGGTGTCTACGCGCCCCTTTTCCCGCTCGCTTGCGCCTGACCCGTGCTTTTGGGCGACAACTGTCTCGCCCCTACAAGCCCAAGCCTTGCACGGCGCAGTTCAGAATCGCCGCCTGTCAAAGCACTTGTCACAAATGCGAAAGCGATGGCGGGACGGCAGAAGCGCGCCACAAGTGCGGCAGCGCCGCGCCACATTCAAGTTGCGCAGCAGCGCCTCATCAATCGAGAGCGACCATTCGCGCCGTTCTTCGCGCACTTGCCCATGCGCTTCACAGTTCGCGGCGAATTCTTTGCGGCGCGAAAGCCAGAGGTAGATATCGGCGCAAGCGATCGAAAGCTCGGTCGCCTCCAAGTCGCCGCCATCATGGATGGGCGCCGGCGCGTCCGGCGGCAGCGGAATCTGGAAACCCTCCAGGATCATGTAAGCGCAATCCAGCCAATAGGCGCGGGTCGTCTTGCGCGTCGGCGCGTTGACCAGCTGCAGCGCGCTCGCCAAGCCCAGCTTTTTGATGTCTTCATCCGAAAGCATCTTGGCCAGGGCGATGCGCTCGTCCATATCGGCTGTGGTGATGACCGCGCGCAGTTCCTCCGGTATCGACTTCAACTCCGCCCATTGCGTCAGTTGCTGGTCCAGGCTGCCCGGGATCAAACTCAGGTCGTCGGCGGTCGGCGCCACGCGGGCGAAGGTCAGCTTGGGCGGCGTCTGCTCGTAGAGCTCGTGAATGACGCGGAGGTCATGTTTGTTGGTCGCCGCGATTAGTCCCGTCTTCGACATGCCATAGCGGCCGGCGCGTCCACCGATTTGATGCACCTCGCTTGGATACAACCGGCGGTCATTCTTGCCATCGAATTTCTCCACCTCGTAGAAGCAGACGACATCGGCCGGCAGGTTCAGCCCCATGCCAACGGCATCGGTCGCCACGCAGATCTCGGTCTCGCCAGCGGCGAAGCGATCGGCCTGCCGCCGCCGCACTTCCGGCGGCAAACTGCCATAGACCACCGACACCGTTCGGCCCAGCCGCTCCAGCTTCATCTTCAAATCGAGCACGCCCTGACGGGTGAAAGCCACCAAAATGGTCGAAGGCGGCAGCGACTCCAAGGTGAGATGCCGTTCCGCCAGCGCGATTGGCGCCAGCCGCTGATGCTCGACAACTTCGCCGGGGATCTCCGCCGCCGCCGCCAGCACCTCGATCAAGTTGCGCGCCGTCGGCGGTCCAATGATGTGCATTTCCGGCGCCGCCGATTCCATCAGCGCGCGCGTCCAAGCCCAGCCGCGATCGGCATCGGCCAGCATTTGCGCCTCATCAATGATCACGCAGGCGCCGCTCTTCATCGCGTTGAACATTTCGATGGTGGCGGCCGTGATCCGCGCGCCTTCCACGGGAATGTATTCTTCGCCGGTCAACAGATGGCAAGCGACTCCTTCTGCATTCAGCCGGTCGAATATCTCATAAGCCAATAGCCGCAAAGGCGCCAGATACCAGCCGGAGCCGGCGGCTTTCAGCGCTTCCAAGGCGTCGTGCGTCTTCCCGCTGTTAGGCTCGCCGATATGAATGAACAGCTCTTGCTGATGGCGGTAGTCATTGCGCCATTTGGGAAAAGCATCAATCAGCCGATTGCGCAAGCGCGTTTCCGCCTGGCGCTTCCGGCGCGCTCTTGAGCGTCCGCCGCGCCGCCGCTTCCGTCCGCCACGATCGCCATTTCGCGCTCTTTCGCCAAGCAGCTGGTTGAATTCCTCGTAAGTCTCCGGCAGATCCCAAAGCCCGCGCAGATCGCGCCAGATCATGCCCTTCGGCCGTATGCCCGCTTCGCGAATGCCTCGTTCCAGGCTGCGTTGATCGATATCAAGCACGGCGCGCAGCTCGCTCGAACGGAGCCGCTCATAGCCCGCGATCATCTCGCGCAGATCGGGGTCGGCCGCTGTTGGTATCAAGGTGCGCGCCGGAAAACGCAACTTCCCGCGCGGATCGAGAAAGCTGTCCAGCGCCAATTCGCCAGCCGCCCGCCGCATCGTTTCCGCATTCACGCCGACCAGCTTCGCCGCCTGTTTGGCTGTATAGCTGCGGGCATGAACTTGCTTTTCGGGAGGGTCATTTACCTTCGGGGGCGGGAAACCGGCGCGGACGCGGTCGCCGCAGCGCGCCAGCGCGCTCCACCAGGCTTCCTCGTCATGCGTTGTTTCTGGCGCCTCGGCTTCGGCGATTTGGTCGATGGATGGCTCCAATGGATGCTCCCTTGTTTGGCGCTCTACTTCGTCCAGTTGTACGGCGGAACCTCGGTCAACTCCGCGCTCGCGTCCACCGACGGCGTCGACGCGCCTGAGGCGAAGTCGAATAGCGCCAACTGCTGCGCCGCTTCAATCTCATATCGCGCAAACAGTCGAGCGATCAGATTCGTTTCGCGCCCGGTCTCGCGGAAAATCTCCGCCGCAAAGCGCGCCGGGTGCTTCTGTCCTTTGCGCCGATTGCAGTCCGGGCATGAGAGGACCAAGTTCCGCGCCTCGTTCGCCCCGCCCTGCTTCAAGCTCAATACATGATCCAACTCGAATTCGGCGTCGACCAGATCCACATCGCACCATTCACAACGGCCGCCGGATTCCAATATCCGGTCGCGCAAGCCTTCCGCGGTCAAGCGCCCGGGCAATCCCGCCCGCGCAGCGCGTGCGTTCAAGGCGGCGGCATACTTCGCAAGCGCGCCTTCAGCCAGCCTGTCCTGATAGTTCATTCAGCGGATTCATCCCGCGGGTTGTCCAGTCGGAAGCCATGGCCGCGCACGGTCACGATATATTGATGCTCGCTGTCAAATTCGGTGAGACGGTCGCGCAGGCGCCGCACCAGCGCGTCAATCGCCTGCTCGCTGACGCCCGCGCCCATCGCCTCAGGCCATACGGCATCGACCACATCATTGCGGCTGCAAACGCCACCCTGACTGGCGAATAGAATCTCCAGCAAGCGATACTGCGGCAAACTAAGCGGCGGATCCACCACCACATCCTTGATTTGCACCTCGCGCGATTCGGGATCGAGCCGCATGCGCAAGCCGGTCATGGAACCGGAAGGGATCACATCGGGCAGCACGCGCGTCGTTGAAGGCGCCGTCGCGCCGGAACCGACGAATCGGAGCCGGATATCCTTGGCGATGCGGATCTCGTCGCCATCTTCCAATTCGCGCATGCCAGTCAAGCGATAACCGTTGACCCAGGTGCCATTCTTGCTCCGCAAGTCTTCGATAACGGCGCTGCCGCCTTCCATCACAATGCGCAGGTGCTGCCGCGAGATTTGCCGCACGGGAATCACAATGTCGCAGCTCTCCTCACGGCCCAGCAGCATCTCGGCGCGATCGACCAACCAATGCGGGTTGGACAGCGAGCCATCCAGCCAAACGATGACCGGGAACTCGTCCGAACCTTGAGCCATTGCCGGTATGTCGTTTTCCACCGAATTCACCCGTGCCTGCCATTCACGAACCAGTTTCATTATACAGCAATTTTTTCAAGCTCACGACCATACATTGTCCCCGCATCGCCGTGGCTGTATAATCGCGGCTTGGCGATCACATGACCGAGGCAAAGAGTTTGAGTCTATTTCGGCGCGGTCTCTCAAAAACACGGCAGTCATTTTTCGGGCGTATCTCGCAGATGCTCGGCAATACCGAGATTGACGATGATACTTGGGACGACATGGAAACCCTGCTCATTCAGGCCGATGTCGGCTTCAACACCACTGTCAAAGTCATCGACGATTTGCAGGACCGCGCCCGCGCTGAGGGTTTGACCAAGTCGGCGCAATTGCAGGACGCGCTGAAAGAATCCCTGGCCGCCCTGCTTGAATTTCCGCCAGCGCTGAACATCACTGGTCGCGAGCTCTCCATCATCCTCGTAGTCGGCGTCAATGGCTCGGGCAAGACGACTTCTATCGCCAAGCTGGCGCATCGCCTGAAGAACCTCTCAAGGCGCAAGGTCATGATCGCGGCCGGCGATACCTTCCGCGCCGCCGCCATCGAGCAGCTGCAAACCTGGGGGCAGCGGATTGATGTGCCCGTCATCGCCAACCGTCCAGGCTCCGACCCCGGCGCCGTCGTCTACGACGCCACTATCGCCGCCAAATCGCGCGGCTACGAAATCCTCATCATTGATACCGCTGGCCGCCTGCAGAACAATTACAATTTGATGCGAGAGTTGACAAAAATCAGCGAGGTCTCGGGCAAGGTTGTGCCGAACGCGCCGCACGAAGTCCTGCTCGTGCTCGATGGCACCACGGGCCAAAACGCCATCCAGCAAGCCCAGAGCTTCGGCGATGCCTCCGGCGTCACCGGCGTCATCGTCACCAAGCTCGATAGCACGGCAAAAGGCGGCATGGTCTTCTCCATCTTCAACGATCTCAATTTGCCAGTCCATTACCTCGGCTTGGGCGAAAGCATTGATGATCTTGTCCTCTTCACACCCGA
Organism: Chloroflexota bacterium; assembly: GCA_026707225.1. GTDB lineage: Bacteria > Chloroflexota > Anaerolineae > Aggregatilineales > Phototrophicaceae > UBA6055. The sequence goes on along the minus strand of JAPOXG010000117.1, from coordinate 29,138 downwards.
ATTCTTCGTTGAAAGCCTGTTCGACGATGATGACGATGAATCAAACTGAGCCAGCCCTTGCAAATCACAAGCGCCCAAAACAGCAAAATCAAACTCGTCAATCGCTTACGCAGCAAGCGCGGTCGCCAGCGGGAAGCGCGCTTCGTCATCGACTATAAGCGGGACCTGCAGCGGGCGGTGCAGCACGGTTACGACATTGATTTTGTCTTGCATTGCCCGGAGATTTCACTGGCGCAAGACTGCGCTGATTTCGAATCTCACCAGCTAAGGCCGGCCCTCTTCAAACGCGTCAGCTACCGCGAGAATCCCGATGGAATCCTGGCCGTCTTGCATAGCAAACCGGCAAAGGCGCTGGCGCAATTGGAGGCGGCTGACTTCAATCACGCGCTCGTCCTGGTCAAGCTGGGCGTGCCTGGCAATATTGGCGCGCTGCTGCGCACGGCCGACGCAGTCGGCCTGGACGCGGTCATTCTGGTCGATACGGCGATAGACATCTATAATCCCAATGTCATTCGCAGCAGCACGGGCGCCTGCTTTCTTGACAATATTTTTCGGCTAAGCAGCCAAGAAGCGCTCGCCTACTTTAGAGCCGCCCGTTTTCAAGTTGTCGCGGCCGATGTCAGCGGCGCGCGCACGCTGTATGATGTTGATTTTCGAAGGAAATCGGTCATCGTACTGGGAAGCGAAGACAGTGGTCTGACAGGGGATTGGATCAACGCCGCCGATCAAGTCGCGCGCATCCCCATGAGCGGCGCCGCCAGCGACTCGCTCAACGTCTCGGTGAGTGGCTCGCTCTTCATGTACGAGCTTTACCGACAGAATCAGCTCGGCAAGTCATCTTGAGCCAGAAAGGCTAAACCGGGTTCGAGCCCGCGGTCATTATGGAAAACCTCGTCAACCAGCTTAGGGAATTTCAGTCGCAAATCGATGAATTAATAGGCCGCATCGACATCGCCGGCAAGGCGCGACAGATTGAGGAGTTGGAATCCGAAGCCAGCCTGAACGAATTCTGGAATGACCCGGAAGCGGCGCAACGCAAGATGCAGCAGTTATCCAAGCTGAAGGCGCTGGTCGACAAATGGCGGTCGCTCGCCGAGCGCATCGCCGACGCGCTTGAGTTGGCCGAGATCGCGGATGCCGACATGCAAGAAGAACTGGCGGAGGAAACCGACGCCCTGCGTGAAATCGTCGAAGCCATGTCATTCCAGGCGATGCTGTCCGGTGATTACGACGGCGAGGATGCCATTTTCGCCATTCATGCCGGCGCCGGCGGCGTCGACGCCCAAGATTGGGCGGAAATGATGGAACGCATGTACCTGCGCTGGATGGAGCAGAACGGCTTCAAAGCCGAGATTCTGGACCGGAGCGGCGGCGACGAAGCGGGCTTGAAGAGCGTCACCGTCAGCGTCAAAGGCGATTACGCCTTCGGCTACCTGCAAAGCGAAGAAGGCGTACACCGGCTGGTCCGGCTCAGCCCCTTTGACAGCGCCCATCGCCGGCACACATCCTTTGCCAAAGTCGAGCTTTGGCCCGATATCCAGACGGACATTGAAATTGAAGTGGCGGATAAAGACATCCGCATCGATACCTATCGCGCCAGCGGCGCCGGCGGCCAGCACGTGCAAAAGAATGACACCGCCGTGCGCATCACGCATCTGCTCACGGGCGTCGTCGTGCAATGCCAGAACCAGCGCAGCCAGGCGCAGAATCGCGACCGCGCCATGCAGATTCTCAAAGCCAGGCTCTTCGAAATGGAGCGCGCCAGGCAAGAAGCGGAAATGGCCGCGCTCAAAGGCGAAAATGTCGCCGCCGGCTGGGGCAACCAGATTCGCTCCTATGTGCTGCACCCCTACCAAATGGTCAAAGATCACCGCACCAGCGTCGAAATGGGCAATGCGACCGGTGTGCTGGACGGGGCTCTGAACGCCTTCATCGAAGCCTACCTGCGACAGAAAATCAGCGGCTAATGCTAACTCTTTTCATCTGATCCGTCGCTGCCATACGCGACAATTGAATCAGAATATGATAATCTATTCACAAAGCGCATTCATCAGGTGATTGATAGATGTTGCCCGCTACTGATGTCTACTCTCGCGACCTCGCGTCACTGCTGAACTCCCTGCCCGAAATCAAGCCAAACGAATCCGACCTCATCGCCGCCGCCTATCAGCGCGCTGAAGCGGCACACAGCGGTCAAAAGCGCAAATCTGGCGAGCCTTATTTCACGCACTGCGTCGCCGTCGCCAGCATTCTGGCCGAGATGAAGATGGACGCGGAGACCATCGCGGCCGGCTTGCTGCACGATGTCGCCGAAGACAGCGATGTCTCCGTGGACTCGCTGCGGAACGAATTTGGCAGCACCATCGCCAAACTGGTCGATGGCGTCACCAAGCTGAAAAACCTGCCCATCAAGAACGTCTCGCCCGCCGGCGATTCGCGCCGCTCCAGCGCCGTCAATCGCGAAATGGAATACATCCGCAAAATCATGCTGACCATGGGCGACGATGTGCGCGTCGTCCTGGTCAAGCTGGCGGATCGCCTGCACAATATGCGCACGCTCGGCTACATGCCGCGGCATAAACAGCGGGCGGTGGCGCAAGAGACGATGGATATCTTCGCGCCTTTGGCCAACCGCCTCGGGATTTGGCAGATGAAGTGGGAGTTGGAAGATCTCAGCTTCCGCTATCTCAATCCGGAAGCCTACCGCTCGATCGCCAAAGCGCTGGATGAACGGCGGGACGAGCGCGAAACTTACGTCTCCCGCATTCGCGATCGCTTGATCGGCGAACTGAACGCCAGCCGAATCATGAACGTTACGATCACCGCCCGCCCCAAGCACATCTTCAGCATCTACAACAAGATGACCAAGAAAGACCTGCCATTGGAGCAGATTTACGACATCCGCGGCATGCGCGTGCTGGTTGATACCTTGGCGGAATGTTATCTGGCGCTCGGCATCGCGCACAATCTTTGGCGCCCCATCCCCGGCGAATTTGATGATTACATCGCCAACCCCAAGGACAACTTCTATCGCAGCCTGCACACCGCCGTCCATGATGACGAAGGCAAAACCGTCGAGATTCAAATCCGCACCTGGGAAATGCACGAAGACGCCGAATACGGCATCGCCGCCCACTGGCGCTACAAAGAAGGCGGCAACGGACGCGATCAAGCCTTTGAGCAGCGCCTCGCCTTCTTGCGCCGTTTGATGGAGTTCGGGCCCGAGGTCAACGACGCTTCGCAGTTCGTGGACACGGTCAAGTCGGAAGTCTTTCAAGATCGCGTCTATAGCGTGACGCCCAACGGCGACATCATCGATCTGCCGGTCGGCGCGACGCCGATCGATTTCGCCTACCATATCCACACCGATATCGGCAATCGCTGCCGTGGCGCGAAAGTCAACGGGCGTCTGGCGCCGCTCAATTACAAGCTGAAAATGGGCGACCAGGTCGAGATTCTCACCGCCAAGCGCGGCGGACCGAGCATGGATTGGCTCAACCCCGATCTGGATTACGCCGTCACCAGCCGCGCCCGCACCAAGATCCGGCATTGGCTGCGCAAGCAGAATCGCGACAAGCATATCGCCATGGGGCGCGAAGTGCTGGAACGCGAACTCAAGCGTTTAGGCGTGCTGGAAAAAGTCCCCTTTGACTCGGTCGCGCGGCTGCTCAACTTCGACAAGCTGGATGACTTCCTCGCCGCCATTGGCGCCGGCGATGTCACTGGCTCGCAAATCACCAACCGCGTTCTCGAGGATGAGCGCCGTAAAGCGGCCGAGAGCGTCAGCGAAGAAGAGCTGCTAAAGCCGCGTTCCAAGCCACGAAGCGCCCGCATCGCCAAGGGCGTCAGCATCATGGGCGCCGGCGGCATGTTGGTAAACCTGGGCCGCTGCTGCAGCCCAATGGCTGGCGACGACATCATCGGCTATATCACGCGCGGACGCGGCGTAACCGTGCATCGCACCGATTGCCCCAACATGGTCTCCATGCGCGAGACCGAACGTCTCATCGACGTCTCCTGGGGCACGGAAGAAGAAGAACAGCGCTATCTCGTGCCGGTCGAGGTCGTCGCTTATGACCGCGAAGGGCTCTTGCGCGAGATCAGCACCATCATTGCCGAAGAAAACGTGAACATTTCTTCGGTCGAGGTGAGTACGCGCCAGCATATCGCCACCCTGAACTTGCAGCTCGAAATCGCCAACAACCAGCAGCTCACCCGCATCCTTTCCAAGATCGATCTGGTGCCCAATGTGGTCGAGGGGCGCCGCCGCAACACCAGCTAAGCCTCGGGTCAACAATGCGCATCGCCCTGCTAGAATCCTATTACGGCGGCAGCCACAAAGCCTGGGCCGATGGCTACCAGCGCTTCTCCCGTCACGATATCGACCTCATCACGCTGCCAGCCCAATTCTGGAAGTGGCGCATGCAAGGCGCCGCCATCACTTTCGCTCGCCTGTTGGATTGGCAGCCGGATCTAATCCTCGCCTCCAGCATGATTGACCTCTCCATTTTCCGCGCCCTCACGCGCGATCGCTTGCCTGATGCGCCCATCGCCATGTATTTCCACGAGAACCAGTTGTCCTATCCACAGAGCCGGCGCCAGAATCACGGCTGGCGCTACGGATTCATCAATTTCGTCAGCGCCCTCTGCGCCGATGCCAACTACTTCAACAGCCAGTTCCACCTGGACGATTTTCTGACGAAGCTGCCGCGCATGCTCAAACACTTCGCCGATTACAACGAGCTTCAGACCATCGATGAAATCCGCGCCAAATCAAGCGTATTGCCGCTCGGCATCGACCTGCGCCGCTTCGATGGCCACCAAGACGGACCCGCCACCGACGAGCCGCCCATCATCCTTTGGAATCATCGCTGGGAACATGACAAAGACCCGGCGACGTTCATCCAGAGTATGAGCGCTTTGGCGGAAGCGGGATACAAATTCAAGCTAGCGATCACTGGCGAGCGATTCGGCGAGATGCCGTCAGCCTTCCTCCAGGCGCAATCCCGGCTCGGCGACCGGATCATGCAGCTCGGCTACATCGACTCATTCGCCGATTACGCGCGGCTCTTGTGGCGCTCGGATTTGGTCGTCAGTACAGCTCGGCAGGAATTCTTCGGCGTTTCCGTCTGCGAGGCGATGTATTGCGGCTGCCTGCCCATCTTGCCCGCCCGTCTCAATTATCCCCACTTGCTACCCGAGGCATTCAAACCAGCCTGCCTCTATCAGCGCGACCACTTGACCGCCCAACTGCGTTACCACCTGGACAGCGACGAGAAATTGGATACGACCGCGCTACAAGAGGAGATCGCGCGCTTCGATTGGCGATTGCTGGCGCCGCAGTACGACGACGAACTGGAGGCTTTGGCTATTCGTCATCGGTCGCGCCGGGATCGGAGCCGTTGGCGCTAGCGCCGTTGCTCGCCCCGTCAACGCTATCGGCCTCGTCCAGCAGCAATTCCATCTCTTCCAGGCTCAATTCGTACTGCCGCGGCCTTTGGTCTTCCACTGGAGGGGCATCAGCCAGCGGGACCAATTCCCTCTCCAGCACAGTGTTTTGGACTTCAATTCGCTGACGCAGCATGGTGAGGCCGACCACGCGTTCTTTATCCCGCAGCGTAATCACCGGGCCGCCGCCGGTCCCGGCCCGTTTCATGATCTTCGCCGAGTCGAGCGACACGCGTTTGGCTTTGTGCTTATTGGTCAACACCAGGATCTCATCATCCGCGCGGCCCGCGGTCGCGGCGGCAACATCGGGATCACTCGCTTCGCGCTTCATAGAGATGACGCCGCTGCCGCCCCGTCCCTGAGTCTTGTACTCATCCATGCGCGATGCCTTGGCGATGCCGTCGCAACTGATATTCCAGGCAAGCAAATCGTCATCCGCCAAATGAGCGGCGACAACGCGATCGCCCTTGATGGCAAGGCGCATCGCGCGCACCCCGCCCGAATTCAAGCCCGTGGTCCGTACATCTTCCTCACTGAAACGGATGGCGTAGCCGCGCGCGCTGGTCAATACCAGTTCATCCGCGCCGCTGGTGAACAGCGCCTCAACAATCCGATCCTGAGACGCCAGCTTCATGACGCGAAACTCGCGGGACATCGCCCCCGGCAGATCCGACAGGTGAATGCGTTTGACGATGCCGCCGGCGGTGAATAGACTGATAAAGCCATGGACAGTTTCCAATGGCAGACTGATCATCGTCGCGATCTTGCGCCGCCGGTTGAGCGCGCTCAAATCGCTGAATCGCGTGCCCAGCGCGGCCGCGGCCACCGGCGGAATCTGCTGCACTGGCAACGACGCGCAGTATCCGTCATCGGCAAAGAGATACAATACCTGCGCCGTGCTGCTGTGCTGCAGATGCCGCGGCGGTGTCTTGGTCGTGCTTGTCACTCGCGGCGGCTCATCCAGGGCCGTACGCCCCAGGTGCCCCTTCACGCTGAGCATGACAACGGTCTTTTCTTCGGGCATTAAGAAGTCGGCTTGCGTCGCGGCCGTCGCCTCGCCATCGGCGATGATGGTGCGCCGCGGGTCGCCATAATCTTCGCTCAACTTCTGCAACTCTTCAGCGATTTTATTCCGCTGCTTGAGCGGGCTCGCCAACAAGCTCTCAAGCGATTTGATTAGCTTGAGCTTATCCTTGTATTCCTCGCGGATCTTACGGATCTCCAACGATGCCAGGCGCCGCAGCGGCATCTCGAGAATCGCCCCCGCCTGCGTCTCGGTCACTTTGAAATGCTTCACTAGGTTAGTCCGCGCGGTATCGCTGTTTCGCGACCGGCGAATCGTCTTGATCACGGCATCCAGATTGTCCAGCGCGATGATCAAACCTTCGAGCACATGCGCCCGTTCGCGCGCCCGAGCCAAATCGAAGGCGCTGCGCCGTTGCACCACTTCGAGCCGGTGTTCGAGATAAACCCGCAAAGCCTGTTTAAGCGTGAGCGTCCGCGGCTGACCATCCACCAGAGCCAACATGATAATGCCAAAAGTCGATTGCAGCGGCGTCAGCTTAAACAACTGCGCCATCGCGTCGGTTACTTCGGCGCCCCGCTGCAATTCGATCACCAACCTCACCATGTTCTGTCGGTCGGATTCATCGCGCAGGTCCGCCAATCCTTCCAGTTTGCCACTGCTGGCCAAGCTGGCGATGCGTTCAATCAGCGCGGTCTTGTTGGTCTGAAAAGGCAGCTCGCTGACGATAATCCGTGATTTGCCCCTCCCCATGTCCTCGACATGCACTTTCGCACGCAGCGTAATCTTGCCCCGCCCCGAAGCCAGCGCCGAGCGCAGGGCGTCCTCTTCGCCGCGCATTCTGTAAATCACGCCGCCCGTGGGAAAGTCCGGTCCCTTGACGAATTGCATCAACTCGTCCACATCGATCGCGTCGAGCCGGCGCCATTGCCTCAGCATGTACACCAGCGCGTCGCAAATCTCGCCCAGATTGTGCGGCGGGATATTGGTCGACATGCCAACGGCGATCCCCGACGCGCCATTGATCAGCATATTGGGCGCCATGGACGGCAGGACGGCGGGCTCGCGCAGCGATCCGTCAAAGTTGTCGACGAAATCAACCGTCTCCTTGTTGATGTCAACCAGCAGCTCGCCCCCGATATCGGCCATCCGCGCTTCCGTATAGCGCATGGCGGCCGCGCCGTCGCCATCAATGCTGCCGAAGTTGCCTTGCCCGTCTATGAGCATGTAGCGCATCGAGAAGTCCTGCGCCATTCGAACCATGGTGTCGTAAACGGCGCCGTCGCCGTGTGGATGGTACTTGCCCAGCACTTCGCCCACGATTCGCGCGCTTTTCTTGTGCCCGCCGCTCGCATGCACACCCATATCGTACATGGCGTAGAGAATTCGCCGATGCACCGGCTTCAGCCCGTCGCGCGCATCGGGCAGCGCCCGCGACACGATCACGCTCATAGCGTAACTCAAGTAGGCGTCGCGCATTTCGCTTTCAATATTGATTGCTTGGATCGAGCGATCAGCCATGAAGCGTCCTTGGTGTCAGGTCCGGATGCCGGCACAAATGTAGCGCCGTATGAGAATCGTCAGGTCTGCGGCCCGTCTATCCCCTGCGGACTTCAATGTCCCATTGTAGAATGCAATCTAAGCGGGTGTCAATCAAATTGGCGCCTTCTCTTTACACAAGCGCGCCAGATGCTCGGATCCAGGCCATTGAGCCGGCAAGCGATGAGGAACCAGACCACAAACCTAAACTAACAGCTATGACGAGACGCTTCGCCATAAACTTCATCGCCTTCTCGCTCAGCGCCATCCTCGTCGCCTGCGCATCCGAATCCGCCGTCGAGGTCGCGCCCGAGGTGGCGCTCGATCGTATCGCCTCGCCCGAGCCGACTGTGATTCCGGTGTTGGAAGCGCTGCCGACCGTCGAGTCCGCCCCCTTGCCCACGCTGGATGCGCCGCCGCCATCACCGTCCGCTTCCTCCCAAGACTTTGGCGCCATCATCAGTCGCGATTATGTGCAGCCGCCGACCGCCACCTATCGCCCGACCGAGATTCCGTCCGCAGCGCCAGTCGTCAGGGCGCCAACACAGCCCGGCAGCGCCCAAACGACCGCCGTGCCCCTCGGCAACACCCAGCTTGATGGGGCAGGCATGGGCATTCAGGTGTACTTCAACTTTGACGTGCCCGGTTGGGACCGCGTCCTCCGACAGCTCGCCAGCTTGCGCGTCGGCTGGGTCAAGCTGCAAGCCAGTTGGAAATGGCTGCAGCCAAACGCCGCGGGCCAGTTCGACCAAAGTTTCCGCCTCTTCCAGCTTCACGTGCAAGAAGCTGACAAACGCGGCTTCAAAGTCTTGATTAGCATCGCCAAGGCGCCCGATTGGACGCGTCATACCGATCGCAGCGAAGACGGACCGCCTGACGACCTCAACCACTTTCGCTGGTTCATCCACAGTCTGCTGGAAAAAGTTGGACCCAATATTGACGCGATTGAAATCTGGAATGAGCCCAATCTCAAGCGGGAGTGGACCGGGAACCGGCCGATCAACGGCGCCAGTTATATGGAGCTATTTCGCGTCGGCTACGACGCCGTCCGCGCCTATTCGCCCAGCATTGCGGTTGTCACGGCGGGCTTGGCGCCAACGGGCAATCACGCCGGCATCTCCGTCGATGACCGCGTCTTCCTGCGGCAGATGTATCAAGCCGGGCTGGGAGGATACAGCGATGTCAAAATCGGCGTGCACCCCTACAGCTGGGGCAACCCGCCCGATTTCCTCTGCTGCGACCATGTCGCAGGCCAAGGCTGGGACGACAAGCCGCAATTTTTCTTCTTGCAGACCATTTACGACTACACCAATATCATCGCCGCCAACAGCGACAATGCGCCCATGTGGGTGACCGAGTTTGGCTGGGCGACCTGGGAAGACTTTCCATCCGAGGCGCCCGAAGTCTGGATGGCCTACAACTCCGCCTTCGACCAAAGCAATTATGCCCTGCGCGCCTTTGAAATCGGCCAGTCACGCGCCGATATCGAGCTTATGTTCTTGTGGAATCTCAACTACGCCTATGAAATAGCGGTCCAGCACCGCAGCGAGCTTGCTGCTTACAGCATCCTCTACCCGCGCTTTGACGGCAGCGATCATCAACGCGAGCGCCCCCTCTTCCAAGCTTTGGCGACCCGCCCCTAGCGCCGGCCAAAACAGAAACGCGGGACAGCCCAGGCATCCCGCGTTCAGTCTAAGCGTGGCTGGCTGGTCTATAGCTCGCTCAGCATGCTCTCGAAGTCGTCCTGGTCGCCAACCTCATCCAGGTCCAACGCGCCTTGCGCCTCAAGCGTGACCGCCGGCGCGACCGCTTCTCGATCTTGATACGCGTGGAATCCGGTGCCAGCAGGAATCAGCTTGCCGATAATCACATTCTCCTTCAAGCCGTGCAGCGGATCCACCTGGCCCTCGATCGCCGCCCCCGCCAGCACCTTAATCGTATGCTGGAAGCTGGCCGCGGACAGGTAGCTCTCCGTGCTCAGCGCCGCCTTGGTGATGCCGAGCAGCACCGGCTGACCCGAGCAAGGATCCAGATCCTCATTGATCAGCCGCTCGTTGATTTCCAGCAGCTTCAACTGATCGATCAATTCGCCCGGCAACAGATCGCTGTCGCCGCTGCGGGTGATCTGCACTTTGCACATCATCTTGCGAATGACCGTCTCAAAGTGCTTGTCGGCGATATTCACGCCCTGGCTGCGATAGACATCCTGAATCTCGCCCAGCAAATAGAGCTGCGTGGCTTTGGCGCCCTGAACCCGCAAGATATGATGCGGATTCTTCGAGCCTTCGGTCAGTTGCTCGCCTGGCTCGACCGTCATGCCATCGTGGATCGTCTTCCGCAAGCGCGCGTTCGCCGGGATTTCGAGCTCTTCCTCATCGCGCAGTTCGTCGCGGATGTAAACGACGTGATCTTCAATGTGCAGCCTGCCCGACATTGCAGCGCGGATTTCGTCATCATCTCCGTTCTTCGCGATGACCGCGCCTTCTTGCACGTCGGCGCCGTCTTTTGCCACAATCTCCCATTCTTCCGGAATCTCTTGACGCCGGCTGAGCGGCTCGCTGTAGACGACGGTGGCGATGCGCGCGCCATCTTCGCGCTCCGTCAAGCGCAAGACGCCGCCGATAGACGTAATCACCGATTCGCCTTTGGGCTTGCGCCGCGCTTCAAACAGTTCCTCGACGCGGGGCAAGCCGCTGGTGATATCGCGCACTTCCGCCGTGCCGCCGCTGTGGAACGTCCGCAGCGTCAGTTGTGTGCCCGGCTCGCCAATCGACTGCGCCGCGATGATGCCAACGGCCGCGCCGATATTCACCATCTCGCCCGTGCCCAGGTCGCGGCCATAGCACATTGCGCAGACGCCATGAATCAACTTGCAGGTTAAGGGGCTGCGCGCTTCGACCGCTTCCAGTTCCGACTTCTCGATCATTACGGCGATTTCTTCATCGATCATTTCGTTGCGCGCCACGATCAACTCGCCGCTTTCGGGATCAACGATGTCCTCCGCCGCGCAGCGCCCCACGATCCGTTCTTCCAGGCTTTGACCGGCGATATCATCATCCCGGCTTATTCTAAGCCCGGGGGTGGATTCGGGGGTATTATTGCAATCCCAGCGGTTGACGATCATGTCTTGCGCCACATCCACCAGACGCCGCGTCAGATAGCCGGCGTCAGCGGTGCGCAGCGCCGTATCAGCCAAGCCCTTGCGCGCTCCGTGCGTCGATATGAAGTACTCAAGCGCGTTCAAGCCTTCGCGGAAGTGGCTGCGAATGGGCAAATCGATGATGCGCCCCGATGGATCCGCCATCAAACCGCGCATGCCGGCCAGCTGTGTGATGGGACCGAAACCACCTTTCGTCGCGCCGGATATCGCCATGATAGCGATCGGCCCATAGGGATCTAAGGTATCCTGGATCTGATCTTGCAAGTAATCCTTGGCGCGGTTCCATTCATCAATGGTGACTTGGTAACGCTCGTCTTCGGTCATCAAGCCGCGGCGGAAGTCTCGATCAGCGCGCTCCACCACTTTTTCCGCATTTTTCAGCACGTCCGCCCGCTCGTCCGGTACCGTCAAATCGCTAACGGCGATGGTCGTGCCGGAAATCGTGGCGTAGTGGAAGCCATAATTCTTGATCGCGTCGACTACCTCGGTCGTCTTCTCGCCACCGATCACCTGATAGCATTGCGCCACCAATTGCTGCAAGCCCTTCTTGCCCAATGTCTCCTGCACGAAGCGCATTTCGTCCGGCAGAATTCGGTTGAAAACAGCGCGCCCGATCGTACAGATTTCCGGTTCTTCCTGCGGTCCGCGTTCATCATAGACATTGCCCAGCAAGATCGGCGTATGCAGGTTGACCAAGCCCAGGCGATACAGGTACTCCACCTCATCCATATCGACCACCATGCGCCGCTCGTGCAAATTGGTGATCTCGAGCTGATCTTCCAGCCCGCGCGCCCGCAGATACTTGCGCATCTCATAAGCGTTGGCCAGCATGCAATCGACTTCGCCAGCCAACAAAGCGTCTACGGTTCGGTCCACCGCCGATTTGATGACACTCGGTCGTCCATTCTCATCCAGCTCGGTCGCGTCAAGATACAGCTCGCTGATCGGCACGCGGCGGAACTGGCCGTAGTAGTAACCGTTGGAGCGGAAGGCGATGCCCACCTTGAAGTCGCCAGCGAGCACGGCGTCCATCAAGCGAAATTCATCGGCGCGCGAGCGTAAGGCGACAATCTCCACCGTGGGATCCATGGTGAGATAATAATTGCCCAGCACCATGTCCTTCGACGGTCCCACAATCGGCGCGCCATCCGACGGCTTCAGCAGATTGCGCGTGCTCAACATCAGCTCGCGCGCTTCCTTCACCGCCTGCTCGCTGAGCGGGACATGCACCGCCATTTGATCGCCATCGAAATCGGCATTAAACGCGGAGCAAACCAGGGGGTGGATTTGAATTGCCTTGCCCTCAACCAGCAAGGGCTCAAAAGCTTGAATGCCCAGGCGATGCAAGGTCGGCGCGCGATTCAGCAGCACCGGGCGCTCGCGAATCACTTCCTCGAGCACTTCCCAGACTTCCGGTCGTTCGCGCTCGATGATGCGCTTAGCGCCTTTGACATTGCTGGCGTAGTTGTAGGAAACAAGCCGGCTGATGACAAAGGGGCGATATAACTCCAGCGCCATCGTTTTGGGCAAACCGCATTGATGCAGCTTGAGCTTTGGACCGATGACGATCACCGAGCGGCCCGAATAATCGACGCGCTTGCCCAGCAGGTTGCGGCGGAAGCGCCCCTTCTTGCCCTTTAGCATGTCGCTGAGCGATTTCAACTCGCGCCGCCCGCGCCGGCTCAGCGCTTTGCCGCGCTGGCTGTTGTCGATCAAGCTGTCGACCGCCTCCTGCAGCATCCGTTTTTCGTTGCGCACGATGACATCGGGCGCGCCCAAATCGAGGAGATGCTTCAGACGGTTGTTGCGATTGATGACGCGGCGGTACAAGTCATTGAGATCGCTGGTCGCGAAACGGCCGCCGTCCAACTGCACCATCGGGCGCAGATCCGGCGGGATCACCGGCAAGACTGTCAGGATCATCCATTCCGGACGATTGCCATCAGGCTCATTTTCCTGCTTGGTTTCGTCGGTATCGACCACCGTGCTGCGGCTGCTGCGCAGGCTTTCTACCACGCGCAACCGTTTCGTCGCCTTGCGGCGGCGCTGCTTGGACCTGGATGTGCGCACCTCAAGCCACAATTCCTCGGATAGCTTGGCCAGATTCAGGTTGCTCAGAATCTCGTAGAAAGCCTCGGCGCCCATATTCGCCTGAAAGACGTTGCCAAACTTGCTCTTCAATTCGCGATAGCGGCTCTCGGACAAGAACTGCAGCACATGGAGCTCATCCAGTTCGCTGATCTGCTTCTCCGCGCTGGCACGGAGCACAAGCATGCGCTCTTCAAGCTCCTTAAGGTGCTCATTCATCGTGCTGTCGACATCGACATTGGCCGAGTCAATCGCGCCGCTTATTTTCTGGATCTCTTCCTGCACCAGCGCATCGGTCTCGCCTTGCAGCCCGCTGAGATAATCGTTGACCAGCGTCTGAATCCGCGAGATATGATCATTGGAGACCGTTTCGCCCTGGGCGACGACAACCGATGAGGCTGCCCCCAGCGCGATCTCCGCCGTCGCACCCTGCCCCAACAGATTCTCCACCTGGGTCTGCGCGACCTGCGCCTCGTTCATCACTTCATCGCTCAGGCGAGCCAGCTCTGTGTCGTAGTGCTGGCGAATTTCCACCACCTTGGTGTCGAATTCCTCGGCGATCTGGTCACGATTGCCACGGATCTCGCTCATCTGCTCTTCGACTTCGCCGGCGAGTTCCTGCTCCTTGGTCTGAAGTTCCTTTTCAATGCGCGCGACCGCCTTGCCCCGCGCGTCTTCGTCAACCGTGGTAACCACGTACTGAGCAAAATAAAGCACGCGGTCGAGGTTGCGCCGGCTCACATCGAGGAGCAGCCCCAGATAACTCGGCACGCGCCGCGTGTACCAAACATGCGCGACCGGCGCCGCCAGCTCGATATGCCCCATGCGCTCGCGCCGCACCGATGAACGCGTCACCTCAACGCCGCATTTGTCACAGATGATGCCCCGGTAGCGGATGTTCTTGTATTTGCCGCAATAGCACTGCCAATCCCGCGTGGGGCCGAAGATTCGCTCGCAGAACAGCCCGTCCATTTCTGGACGCAGGCGCCGATAGTTAATCGTCTCGGGTTTCGTCACCTCACCGTAAGACCAGGACCGAACCTGCTCCGGCGAAGCCAGACTGATACGCAATGCACTGAAGTCTTTCGCCTCCAAGGCGGAACCTCCTCTGCGCTATGATTCAGTTGATGAACAAAGATGACTTGATGAAGCAAATGCTCTATCACCATACAATAGCAAAAGAACAACAGAAGGCACAGCTTCTGAGCCTCGCCCGAACCGTGATATATTAGCGTTTTTCCATCGCTGAGGATTGTAACCTGCCGCCGATGACTTTGTCAAGGCGCGTCCAAAAAGTCGCCCCTTGAATACAAGAATCTGCAGGGACGCCATATCTTGACGCCCGCAGGCTCGCTAAACATTGCAGAACACGCGCGACAATGCCGCTGCCCACGCAAAATACCGTGCGCCTCACTGTGGGCAAGAAGTCTGAGAAATCAAATGCTCGCGAGGTTTAGCGCCCCTTCCTTAGCTCGCTGGTTGCCCGCCATAAAGATGGCGGGAGAGGGGCCGGGGATGGGGTTTGACGCCCGGCGGAAAAAAACATCTGTACCGGTGACACCCTACCCTTTCACCGCGCCAATCGTCAGGCCGGATATGAAATAGCGCTGCAGCATCAGGAACAGCGCGATCACCGGCAGCGACACCAGGGTCGCCGCCGCCATCATTTCGCCATAAGGAATCTGCGACGCCGTCGCCTGGCTGCGCATGGTCGCGATGCCGACCGGCAGCGTGATGACCTCATTCCCGCGCAGCACCATCAGCGGCCAAATATAACTGTTCCACGAGCCGAGGAAGGTCAATATCGCCAGCGTCGTCAAACCGGGCCGCACCAGAGGAACAATGACCTGGGCGTAAATCCGAAACTCAGAAGCGCCGTCAATCCGCGCCGACTCCATCAGTTCCGACGGCACCGCCTGTATATATTGCCGCATCAGGAAGATGCCAAAAGCCGGCGCCATCCAGGGGATGATCATCGACGCGGGATGATTGACCCAATCTATACGGCTCATCAGTATAAAAAGCGGAATCAGGATCAGCTGAAAGGGAATCATTGTCGAGCCGATCAAGATAATGAACAAGAAATTCTTGCCGCGAAAGAAATACTTGGCAAAGGCAAAACCCGCCAGCGAACAAAAGAAAAGCACGAATACCGTCACCACCGCGGCGTAGATGATGCTATTGGCATACCAATAGGGAAAGTGCCAGCCGGTCAGCAGGGTTTCATAATTCTTGAATGACCACTCGGCCGGCGGCAGCCAGGGCGGCAGCGTGAAAATCTCGGTCGTCGTCTTGAATGACGAATAGATCATGAAGGCGATCGGCAGCACCGTCAACAACGCCCCGCTGATGACCACAACGTGCAGCGCAATGACGCCCAGGCGCTGGCCGAATCGCTCGCCCATCAGTCCTCCTTCCGGAAGACGCCGTACCACTGCAGCTGCAGCAGCGACAAAATGAATACCGTCGCGAAGAGCACCGTTCCTACTGCCGATGCGAAACCAAGACGCAAACGCGTGTAGCCGCGCTCGTAAAGATACTGCACGACGCTCATGGTGGAGTTAGCCGGTCCGCCCTGTGTAAGAATCTGCGGTTCGTCGAATATCTGGATTGAGCTCAGCAAGACGATAATGCTGACGAACAAGATGATCGGTCGCAGCATGGGGATGGTGATGCGGAAGAACTTCTGCAGCATGCTCGCGCCATCAATAGAAGCCGCCTCGTATAATTCTTCGGGAATGCTCTGCAGCCCAGCCAAGAAGTAGATGGTCAGCAATCCGGTCGAGCGCCATGCGATCAGAATGATAATTGCAACCTTGGCCCATGATCGATCGCCCAGCCAGTATATCGGCTCCAGGCCCAAATAGATCAGCGGCGCGTTCAGCAGACCGGTGTCGCGATTGTAGAGGATCTGAAAGACCAGCGTAATCGCCACCGTCGACGTCACCACCGGCGTGAAGTACATCGCGCGCCAAACATTGCTGAAGCGCAAGGACTTGGCGTTGAGCAGCACCGCCAGCACCAAGGCAAGGGGCAGGACAATCAGAAGACTGGCAATCGCGTAGATCGCCGTATTCGTCGCCGCCTGCGCGAAGACCTTGTCGCTTAGCAGGCGCCCATAATTGCGCGCGAGAACAAAGCGCGGATCGTTGATGCCATCCCAACGGAACAGGCTCAACACCAGCGCAATCAGGCTGGGCGCCAGAAAGAAGAAAGCAAACAGGACGTAGAAGGGAGAAATGAAGGCGTAGGGGGCCAGCTTGTGCTGCTGGAATCCACCGCTCTCCCGCGCCTCGCGCCCACGCGTCATTGCAGCCTGAGCCATTCGTTGCTCCTACCGAACGATTACATGCCCTTGTCCGTTAATTGTCGGCTTAATTCCTGTCTCTGTGAAGTAAAATAGATTGCAAATGCTTCACCACAGAGGAAACGAGGAAACACAAAGGGCATAGAGGGATGCTTCGCTTAACCATGTCAGACGAATTCTTGATGAAACTGCAAGATTCCATCGGCGATCAAAGGGAAATCTGTAGGGGCGAGACTTGTCTCGCCCTCATCTTGCAGCAGCGCTAGACTTAGGGCGACACAATTGCCGCCCTCGAGTCACCAACGCTCACTGCATTGCCATCAGCACTACTCGGCGAAAGCGATTTCGTCTTCCATGTATTGAACGATGTTGTCGATCGCTTCGTCAGCCGTAACCGAGCCGTCAAAGAACAGGGCAAGCTCAGCCGCCATCTGCAACTCAAAGGTCCGGCGGAACAAGCTCTGATACCAGATCGGCACATCGTCCACGATCTCGGCGAAGACCTCTCCCGTTTTTTGACCGGCGTAAAACGGATCGGACAGGCCTACAATTCGATCGTCGTGGAAAGCGGCTGCCATCGTCGGATAGTAAGCGATCTCCTCGTAGCGCTTGATCTGATTCTCCAACGTCACATAGGTGTATTGCAGCAGCTCCCAGGCATATTGCGCGTTCTCGTTCTCCTTGGCGACGGCGAAACCGGTGCCGCCCCAGACGCTCGTCTTATGACCCGCGCCATCTTCCCAAACCGGCATGCGGCCAATACGAAATTGCTCAGCCATATCTTCCGCTTGCGGTTTCAGGATGTAGTCGGAATACCAATCGGGCATAATCGCGCCGACCAAATTGCCTTCGCGATAAGCATTGATGATCGCCGGTCCCCACACTTCGGCGCTGGGAACATAGCGAATCGCGCCGCTGTCCAGACCCTCGCGCAGCAAGTTAAGCACTTCAATCGCGATCGTCCGATTCTCCTCCTCAGGCAATACAAACTCGCCGTGCTCGTCGAATATCGCGCCGCCGCGCTGCAGCAAATACATCATGAACATGCCGCCGTGGTCCGTGATGTATGACATGGCGATGCCTTCATCCGCAAGCGCCGCGCCCGTCTCCAGGTACTCATCCCAGGTCGTCGGCACCGACAATCCACGGTCCTCGAATATCGACGGCTGATAGTAATAGACAACGGCGCAAAGCGAGCTGTCCACGCCATAAACGCGACCTTGATATTTGTAAGGCGTGTGCCGCCCTTCGACGATCAGGTCATAGTCGTCAGCCAGCAGATCGGTCAAATCGAGGAATTTGCTCTCGATGATGCCGCCCTGCATGAAACGCGGGAACGAACCCTGCTCGATGCCCAGCAAATCAGGAATCTCCTCGCCGGCCGCCAAATTACCCAGTACCTTGTCGAACACGCTCGGCACCACCTCGAATTCAAAGGTGAAGTCAATATCCGGGTAGCGCTCTTGCCACTCCTCGGCGCGCGCGCTGAAGAATTGCACGTACAAGCCGTCATGCGTCCACATCGTCAGCGTCACTTCGCTGGCATCCTGCGCCGCCGCCGGCAGCGCCGCCAAAAGCAATGCGCCTGCGAGCAAAACGGTGACAATCTTCAAGAGCCTTCTCATTTTTTCCTCCCTGTCAATACAAAAAGCACAAATCGTGCCTAGCGC
Source organism: Chloroflexota bacterium (assembly GCA_026707225.1). Classification (GTDB taxonomy): domain Bacteria; phylum Chloroflexota; class Anaerolineae; order Aggregatilineales; family Phototrophicaceae; genus UBA6055. The sequence continues at coordinate 10,902 of JAPOXG010000117.1, read as the reverse complement.
TGATTATAATATCCCCTACGGTAGCAGTTGTCAAAAACTACAAGCCTCGCTGCGCCAAAGCATCTTTCGAATTATGCTATAATGCCCGCTCGTAACCGACCGGCCCCGGGAGCAAATGAATGAGCATCTTGCTCAAAGTCGATACCGCCCTATCGAACATTCTCGCCGACATGAAAAAGCTCGAAGCGGAAACCGTCTCGCTGCCCGATGCGCTCGATCGCGTGCTGGCAGGGGACCTCGTTTCCCCAATTGATCTGCCGCCCTTCGACAACTCGGCCATGGACGGCTACGCCATTCACTTCGAGGACAGCGCCGATGCCAGCCAATCCAACCCGGCTGCCTTGCCGGTCACGATGGACATCCTGGCTGGAAGCGCTCCCGACGGAAAGCTAAAGCCTGGCGCAGCCGCCCGCATCATGACCGGCGCGCCCCTTCCGCAAGGCGCCAGCGCCGTCATCCCGGTCGAAGACACAGACGATGATTGGAGCAAAGGCGAAAACATCCCCCTCCCTGCCCGCGTCCGGCTATATCGCAGCCTCAGCAGCGGCGAAAACATCCGCTTGGCCGGCGAAAACATTAGTGTTGGCGATACGATTATCCGAGCCGGAACCATCATCGGCCCCGCCGAAATCGGCATGATCGCCGGCATCGGCCGCCCGCGCGTCGAGGTCATCCGCCAGCCCAAGGTCGTCATCCTCAGCAGCGGCGACGAACTGGTCGATATCTATGACGAATTGGGACCGGGCAAAATCCGCGATACCAACGGCTACACGCTCGCTGGCTTGATCCGGGGCGCAGGCGGCGTGCCAATTCGACTGCCCATCGCCAAAGACAGGCTGGAATCCATTCGCTCCCTCTACCGCCGCGCGCTTGAAATCAACCCTGATCTGCTGATTAGCACCGCCGGCGTATCCGTGGGCGCCGCCGACCTGGTCAAAGTGGTCATGGACGAGCTCGGCGAAATCGACTTTTGGCGCATCAACATGCGGCCCGGCAAACCGCTGGCTTATGGCACGATTCAAGGCGTGCCTTTCTTCGGCTTGCCCGGCAACCCCGTCTCCACCATGGTGACCTTCGAAGTGATCGTCCGTCCCGCGCTCGCCAAAATCGCGGGCCGCGCCCATAAGCGGCGAACCGTCAAGGCGACGCTTGCGTCAGAGATGCGCTCCGATGGCCGGCGCACCTATGCCCGCGTCACCCTGAAGCGCGAGGGCGACCGCCTTATCGCCCGCTCCACCGGCATCCAAAGCTCCGGCGCGCTGATGTCCATGGTGCTGGCTGATGGCTTGGCCGTCATGCCGGAAGAGGTAACGCGCATTCCCGCCGGGGAATCGTTGGATGTCCTCCGGCTGCGTCCGATCGAGTGAAACCTGCGAGGAAGTGATGACGTCATTATCTGACGAGGGTTATGATTCTGAGCCCAGCCGAGACCGACTTGCCCGCCGCGCCCAGTTCTTGCTGGTCTTCATCGGCCTTTTTGTCGCCGGCTATCTGAGTTATCTCAAACTGGCCGAGGCGCCGGCCGTCTGCGTGGAAACGGGTCCCTTCGATTGCAATGTCGTGCTGAACAGCCAATATTCGCAGCTAGGGGGCGTACCCATCGCCTATCTGGGATTCGCCGTCTATGCCGTTATCGGGGTGATTCTCGTACTGGAGCGCCGCGTTGATATGATGCGCGACTGGGGACGGCTGCTCAATTTCGGCATCGGCCTGTTCGCCTGGCTCTTTTCAATGTGGTTGGTCTACGTGCAGTTCGTACTGCTGGAGGCGCTTTGCCCCTGGTGCCTAACCCACGAATCGAACTTCACCGTTCTCTTCGCATTAATCTGCTATCGCGTCTACCGCGAGATATTCAGCAAGGCATAACTGTAGATAGGTCGTCACTGGCTTCACCAATCAATTAGAAGATCTCAAACAGCCGGCCAAGCGTAAAGATCTGGCCTAGAACTAGCAATCCAAGAATCCACTTGTGGTAGTCAAGCGCAGTTTCAATGCGTGATAATGTCGCTGATATGTCGCTTCGTTTGACATATTCTTCCGCTCGCGTTTCCATCTGCGTCACACGGCGGTCAATTGTGGACTCTGCCATAGAATCTGCTCCATGTCTGTCAGACTGATTCACCTCAATTATCGACGGCGCTAGAAAATCTGTCAAGGCGACGGGATTCTTAGCGTATCATTAACTTCCTGAGATTAGTCGACGAATCGACTGAAGCGCGTGTGGAGAATTGATGTTGAAGATCGATATCGACCCGCGCTTAAGACTGCGAGCCGCGCAAGGTCCGCGCCAGAATCTCTTCTTGCTTGTCGCGATGATTGGAACGGTCATTTTGCTGGTGGTTGGTCTCAGCTTCCACTACCGCTTCACCTCGCATCGCCCGTTGGAAAGCCTGCGCCATTGCCGTCGGCACGTCCTCCGCTTCGTCCTCATCATCGTGGATTGCCGTCTCTTCAGGCGCGGACTTCATCGTCAGGTCAATCTGCCGCGAGCGCCCATTCTTCTTGAGCACGCGGACGCGCACCTCCTGCCCGACGGCGGCGACATCACTCGGCGACCGCACATAATTGTCAGACATTTCGGAGACATGCACCATGCCGGGGCGCTCCGCCCCGAAATCGACGAAGACGCCAAAGTCTTCCACGCGGATCACTTGACCGGTGTAGGCTTTGCCTTGCCGAATCGTCGCCCAGGGAACCGGCGGCGGCTTCTCCATCGTCAACGCGACATAACCATCTTGACGCGTCTTGTACACGAAAGCGGTGATTTCGCTGCCCAGCCGCGCCACTTCATCAAAGCGGCGCTTCTCGTTCTGGGCGAGCTGGGAAATATGCAGCAGCGCGTCCTGCCCGCGGCCGATATCAACCAAGGCGCCATAAATCCCGAGGTGCCTTACCTTGCCTCTTACTTCCGCCCCAACTTGTAGCCCGCCCGTTTCTGCCGCCATGTTGCCACCGCTCCTTGAAAATGTGAATCCGGCGCCGCGCCGCCGTCCCGCTTAACTCTCCGGACAGATCGCTTCGTCTCCGACGCCGCTGCCAACAAAATCGAACGCTTCCCCATCGGCATAGGTACTGAGCGAGACGAATCCCTTCCACAGATGCAAGCGCGCGCAAGTCAGCAGCTCCTGCATTTCGCTATCCGCCATATACATTACACCGATAATCTTGTTGTCGACCGACACCGCGCCTTGAGCGCCGCCCGCGACAAAAGAATAAACCACCATCGGGGTCTCGGGATAAACGAGGACGGCATAAGCCTGCTCTTCGCTAACTTGCTGGCCAGCCACATATTTCGGTTCGGCAAACTTGTCAAATACAGGACCAAATCGCATCGCTGGCGCCAACTGAAGCAAGAACGAGGTGATCGTCTCGCCATCGCGGCTGATCATCTGGCAACAGGATGGATTTTCACCCTCGGCAAACTCAAGGACCCGTCCCGGGTTGTCGCCTTCCGCTTCGGATTCCTCCGTGATCTTGAAACGCCCAGCGCTCTTCAGTATCACTTCAGCGTCGCGATAGCTGGTCTCGCCCGGAGTGATGCCATTCCAGCAGGGCGCTTCACAGGGCTCGCCGCTCAGCAAGCTAGTATCCTGAAGCTTCGTTTCGTCAAGCAGATTGACTTCGCCGGCGCAGCCAGCCAGCGCCACGGCAGCAATCAGAAATAGCGCGAAAAGAATCCGGCGATTCATTCGATGTCACTTTCAGCTGGGATCGGGCGGCAATAGGCGCGCATCATAGCAAAGGACCGCCGCTTTGTACAGTACGGTCAAGCGAACTGCGGCTTCGCCCTTCAATTCTTGCGCAATGTCAGCGAATAGACGCCCAGCGTCCCCCCGTATTGATTGGCGAAACGCGTCGCGATAATGGTGTATGGACCATTTTCCCGAAGCACATAACCGCTGATTAGCGAATCCGTCTTTTGGCCCGCCGTGCCCAAAAGCCCCGGATCGGCGTCATCATTCGCCGCGATCTGCTGATCGCCCGGGCTGATCAGATAGAGATTCGTGTCCAAGGTCTGCGTAGTGGCCGACATACTGATCGTCACCGACTCGCCAGCGACGCCGTCAAACTGATAGACATCGAAGGTGTTCTCAGCGCTGATGACACCGGTGACCCTCTGCCCGCTTTCAATTTGTGGCGCGTCAAAGGCTTCCGCCTGATAAGCCAGGGTAGCGCTGCCGCCGTCGATGTATCCCGCCTCGCCGACGATAACCTCGCCCGCCGGCGTCACGGTGAAATTGGTGACATATCGCTGTCCAATTTGGGGGAATTCGCGCGCGTCTGCTGCCAAATTGCCGAGGACCTCGATCAGCAAAGTGAAATCGACGGGCGGTGGCAGATCCGAGCAGGCGTTCTGATACCACACCTCCACTTCATAGGCGCCGGGCCGCATGGCGCCAAGGGGCCAATATATGTAGGAAATCGGCGTGCCGGTCGCCGCCGGGACACAATTCACGTTGCCGGCTTCCTGCAAAATGCCGCCACTGGCGACCAGCGGGCTGTCATCAAATACGGATTGGCCAGCCGGGTCCCGCACCAGCAACTGCAAATCGGCGCTGGTGCTCCAATACAGGCTCACTTCAATATCACCCTGCGGCAAATCCAGGCTTGTCGCCTGGTCCGCCACATCGCTGGTCGGCCCGCTCAACGTGACTTGAAACTGCCCAACCGTGCCGCCGATCTCCTTGGCGTAGCGCGTGGCGATGACCGTGTACCGGCCCGTGCTCAACAGGCGCGCGTTGACAATCGCTGAATCAGTCGTGCCGCCGAAGGCGTCATCGTTTACGTTGACCACCTTCCCGGCGGGATCGACGATCTGCAGCAGGGTATCCAGATTCGCGCCCACAGCCTGCATATTCAAGGTGATCAATTCGTCAGCGGCGCCAGCGAAGGAATAGACGAGAAACGGTTCTACATTGCTGATGCGACCCAGCACCGACACATCGCGAGCCAGCGGCGTCGCCGCCACGTTGGCGAAATCAAAGCCGGCCGGCAGCAAGGTCAGGCTCGAATCTGGATTGGGACCGCCCGTGCTGAGGGCGGCGGACCCATCGGCCATGATTTCGAAGCGAGTCACGTAAACATTCTTGCCCGCGGCGCCAGCGGGAGAGAGCAAGGCATCCAAACTTCCGGCCGACGCGCCATCGACGAAGACCTCGAGCTGAAACGGCACCGTGCCCGTCAACGCGTCGCAAGCCTGCTCAAAATAAACAATGACTTCATAACTGCCGGTCGATAGGAAGCCGGGCTGCCAAATGGCGCTCTCCTCTGGGCTGTCGCTGATCACCTGGCACAAGCCATTCGCGTCAAAGCCGAATACGCCGCCGTTGGTCGTCGTTCGGGAATTCCAATGCAAAGCCGCGCCCGTGGGATCGCGCACTTCCAGATTCAAATCGGCCGCGCCGTTCCAGTTCAGCCGCGCCTCTATGCCCGCGCCCAGCAAAATCAATTGCGGTTCCGCCGCTGCTGCTGGCGCCGCTTGCTCGGCGCCCTCCGTGTCATCGCCCACGGCCAGATCCAGCCGTATATCAAAGGTCGTATCGGGCGCGCCGCCACCGGCCGCGAAGTAAACGAAAACATTATATCGGCCGCCATTCCTGAGCAGCACATCGCTCGCCGTGAACGCGCCGGCATTGGCCCTATCCTCAGCCTGCGCAATCGTGTTGCCATTGATATCGCTTATCAACAGAGCCAGCGTCCCGCCATTCACATTCTCGAGCGAGATTGTCGCCGATGAATTGGCGCCCGCGTCAAAGACATAGGTGGTGGCTGTGCTGGCCGGTCCCAGCACTCCGGATACCGTCGAGCCCGCCTCCAAAATGTTAATCGCGTTTTGCGCCCAGGCCGGCATCACCGCGAGAACCAGGCAAACGACCCCAAGCAAGACCTGCGTTCTCCACCGTTTCAGCCCACTGCATATTGATAGGGACATGTCGCCAGCCCTCCATACCTGCGGCGCAATTTTGGCGCTGCGAACCGAAGTGTAACGGATTCTCTATACGCTTGCCAGACTATCGCCCTTCGCCACACCAGTGAAGTCGCCGATGCCATTGCCATCTCGCGGCGCTTTGGCTTGACTATAAGCAACCACGGCATCTCAGTCGGCGAAAGGAGCATGTCATGCCAAACACAGCTTTAGCATACTACAAAGTAAAATCAACCGCTTCAATTCTGAATAGCCCCTGTCGCCATCGTGCCAGCGAAGGGCGGCCTGATCATGGGGCTAGTCGCGCTTATTCGGGTTGGTCCCTGCAGTCATTCACGCTGCGCGTCTTGGCTTCCGCGTTAATCATCTTTCTGGCTGGCGTCTCCCAGGCGCAGCGACCAGCGGTCGCCACTCACATCGTCAGGCATGGCGAGTCCCTGGACAGCATTGCCACAGCCTACGGCATCTCCTTGTACGAACTGCAAGCGACGAACAATATCTGGTCCTGGCTCATCCACGCCGGTCAAGAACTGGAGATTCCCGCCGCCGACAATGTGGAAGTCTCGCCGAATGAGTCGACGGCGTCCGCCGAGAGCCCAGCGCCAACTGAGACAAGTCCCCCCGTCGAATCCAGCGGCCTCACCCACAAAGTGCAATTCGGCGAAACCTTGGCCAAGATCGCAGCCGCCTACGGTGTTTCACTGGAAGATCTGCAATCGCTGAACGGTGTCTGGACCTGGATCATCTATGTCGGGCAAGAATTGGAGATTCCCGCCGGCGGCGCCCCGCCCGAAGTCCAAGACCTTCCAGCAGAGCCGCTGTTGATTCAGGCGCCCGCTGAGCCGCCGACATCGACCGCCAGCGCAGCGCAAGAACCACCGATTGCGACCATTGAATCCAGCGGCATCTTGCATACCGTGCGGTTTGGAGAATCACTGTCCAGGATCGCTCTGGCATACGGCGTGTCATTGACCGATCTGCAATCGCTGAACGGCGCTTGGAGTTCGATCATCCATGCCGGGCAAGAACTTGAGATTCCCGCCGGTGGAACCCCGCCCGCAGTTCAAGACTTTCCGCCGGCGCCGCCCGCAGCCCAGACTCTGGCGGAATCACCGTCAATCCAGGTAAATGCGGCGCCAGTACAGAACCCCGACGCGCATACGGTTCAACCGGGAGAAACACTGTTCCGCATAGCCCGCCGCTACGGCATATCGCTAGACCGCCTGGTGAGCATCAATGGCATTCAGGATCCAACGCGCATCCACGCCGGCAATCAACTGCGCCTCAGTCCACTGACGGCAAGCGCGCCGCCAGCAGCAGCGAACAGTGTCGCAGGATCCGCGCCCGCGCGACAAACAGCGCCGGCGCCCGCAAGCCATGGCGACCGGAAACCATATATCGTGAGGCGAGGCGATTTCCTAACCCAGCTGGCTATCGATTTGAATACCAGTTGGATTGCGCTGGCGAAGCTGAACAACCTTGCCGACCCTAACAATCTGCATGCAGGAACCGCGCTGTTAATCCCCGAGCGAGCCGATGTCGAGCTCTACGACCCGAAGTACGCCGCCTGGAAATGGTTCGATATGATCGGGAATCAGCCCGGTCCGCGAGTGGGAGCGGGCCGAGAAATCGTCATCGTCCTCAGCACGCAATCCGCTTATGCCTACGAAAACGGCGTATTACAGAAAGCGGCGCGGGTTTCGGCTGGGAAAAAAGCAACCCCAACAATCCAGGGCGACCACAAGATCTGGCTGAAGCGGCGCAGTCAAACCATGTCAGGCCCCGGATATTCGCTAGACAACGTGGAATGGGTGATGTATTTCTACCAGGATTACGCGATTCACGGTGCCTGGTGGCACATGAACTTCGGGCAGCCCACGAGCCACGGCTGCGTCAATTTGACCAACGCCGATGCCAAGTGGTTCTATGAATTCAGCTCCATCGGCACGCCAGTGCATGTTCGCGCTTAATCAGCGACTCGCTGCGGCGCCGTCGAGCCCAAGCTCGGCGGCTCCGCCTTGCATCGCCTTCAATACCAACGGCACGTGAAACTCCCAGACATCGACGCCCAGCGTTGCACAGCCATCGATGACATCCTGCCGATTGACGCCGGCGGCGAAGGCTTTGTCCTTCCATTTCCGACGGATGCTCCTGACCTTGACATCGCGGATATCTTTGCTCGGCCGCACCAGCGCCACCGCCGTGATCAGGCCGGTCAGTTCATCCACCGCGTAGAGGGCTTTGTCGCGCAGGGTCACGCGGTCATGCGCCGCCAGCGGGCCGTGACTCAGGATCGTGCGGATGTCCTCCTCGCCCAAGCCGCGCTCGCGCAAGATCGGCGCGCCGTCCATCGGATGCTGCTCCAGCGACGGGTGAATCTCCCAGTCGAAATCGTGCAGCAAGCCGACCAAGCCCCAAGCCTCCGGGTCTTCGCCGTAATGCCCGGCGTAGGCGCGCATGGCGAATTCCACCGCCAGCATGTGCTTGCGCAGCGAGTCGGATTGAACGAATTCCCAGACGATGTCGTAAGCGGTCTGTCTGTCCAAGTTTCTGTGCCTCCCAGCCTGTGATGAGCATTTCGCTCTAGTGTTCTCAATAACCGCCGCTTTGCAATACTGAATTCGCTCGTCTAAGCAACAGCTCAGTAGGGACGAATGACGTTCGGTGTCCACGCGACCCTGCGAATCGCCGGCGCGTTTCACCCCATCCCCCCCGGCCCCCTTCCCCAGCGAGCTAAGGAAGGGGGAGCTAGCGATGGCGGGTTTTCGCGTTGAATGAATTCAATGGGCTTGGGGCGCTTTGCTATCCCATCCCCGTGACACCAACGTCTTGTAGGGGCGAGACTTGTCTCGCCCTCCCGCTCCACCAAGGTGCTGCAATTGCGAGGGTACGGGATTAGGCGCGAGTTACTTCAAATTAACCCTTCACCGCCCCAAAGGTGATGCCGCGAATCAGGTACTTCTGCGCGAACAATGCGAAGACAATCATCGGCATGATCATGACCACGCTCATCGCCGCCATCGGTCCCCATTGAATGCCCTTGTCGCTGACAAAGCCAGCCACCGCGATCGAGAGCACGCTGGCTTTGCGCCGCGCGACGCTCGATGCGATCAAGAATTCGTTCCAGGATAAGAAAGCCGTCAATATGGCGGCGGCCGACACGCTCGGCATCACAATCGGCAAAACCACCCGCCAGAATCGCTGCCATACGCTGGCGCCGTCAACGACAGCCGCTTCTTCGATTTCTCGCGGCAAGTCTTGAAATACCACGAGCATCAGCCAGGTCACGAAGGGAATCGTGATGCCCAACTGCCCGATGATGATGGCCCAAACAGTATCCAGCAAGTCAAGCTCCCGCATGACCAGAAAGAAAGGAATCACGGTGGTGACGCGTGGATAAAAGCGAATGAAAAGAAAGATGAAGGTCACGCTGGCCAGGATCTTCGCCGCGAGCCGCATTCGCGCCAGCCCGTAGGCGGCCAATGTGCCGCTGATGATGGTGACGCCCGTCGTCCACAGCGTCACCGTGAAGCTGTTGCGGAAGTGTCGAAAGGTCTTGCTGTCTTCAAACAGGTCGCGATAATGCTCGAAGGTCACCGCCGTCGGCAGTATCGTCGGCGGCACGGTCAAGAATTCGCGCGGCAGTTTGACGCTGTTGATGACCAGGTAAGCGAGCGGAACCAACACCACCAGACAAGCGATGAGCAATATCGAACCATGCGCCAGGGCCAGGGCGCGCTGCCTTACAGAACGCTGCCGCTTCATCGCCACATCTCACACAATCTCCCGGCGCGCCTCGCCGATTTGATGCCCGTTTTCGCGCAGGATGCGCCTCTTCATATCACCAGTCCCGCCGCTGATACCAAAACACCAGGCCGATGGACAGGCTGGCGAATACCATGAAAAGCCAAGACGAGGCCGCCGCCGCGCCAAAATTAAAGCTGCGCAAGCCCAAGGTATAAATGTAGTAGGTCAAGGTATAGGTGCTGTAGCCAGGTCCGCCGAAGGTCAGCGAATAGATCGAATCCAGCGACAAGAGCGATTCCAGCATGCGAAACACCAACGTCAGCAGCAGCAGCGGCAGCAGCAGCGGCAGCTCGACGTAGAGAAAGGTCTGCCAGCGAGAGGCGCCGTCAATCGACGCGACCTCCAGCAAATCATCGGGAATGCTCGCGATCGCCGCGCCAACCACCAGCAAGACGAAGGGCGTCCACTGCCAGGTATCCAATAGAATCACCGACACGATCGCCCAGTCCGGCGACGCCAGCCATTCCGGCCCCTTGATGCCGATCATGCTCAGCAGATGATTGACCAGCCCGGCGCGCGAATTGAGCAGGATGCGCCACAAGGTGCCGGCCGCCACCGGCGCGATCACCATGGGCAATATCAGCAGCGTGCGGATCGCCCGCATGCGCCAGCTGGCGCCCATCGTCAGATAAGCCAGACAAATGCCCAGCGTCATCTGCAGCGCCAGCGCGCCGCCGGTGATCAAGACGCTGTTGCGCACCGAACGCTTGAAGGTCTCGTCCGATAATTCCTTGGCGAAATTCTCCAGCCCGACGAATCCCTTGGGACTTTGCGATTCGGTCAGCACCCAGTCTGTTACCGAGAGGAAAGCCGAGTAAGCCAGCGGGTAGAATTGAACCGCCACCACGATGATGAAGGCCGGAACGACAAATAGAATCATCCAGGGCAACTCATGCCGGCGATGCCAATTAGAAGTCGAGTTGCTTGTTCTGGTCGCGACAGACGAAGTCATCAATCCGCAATCCGGAAATGGTCAAAGATCGGGAGGGCGACTCACAGCCGCGCGTAGACACAGCGGGTCAGTCGCCCCTACGGTTTTAGCTTCGGCGGGCGAGACAAGTCTCGCCCCTGTTTTCTTTGCCAAGAAGCACATTTTAGTCTAACTTTATGTTTGCCTTTGTGCAAAGTTGACGAGATTTCTTGTGAGTACACACAGAACGCAATAGATT
>JAPOXG010000121.1 GCA_026707225.1 Chloroflexota bacterium | reverse complement strand
AGATGCAGGCGCTTTTCAGCGCGCGTGGCCGCGGTCGCGCGGCGACGCAATATGGTGAACGTCCCTATTTCCGTCCGAAGCCGCCACGGCCCGATCGGCCGCCGCCAATGTCGCCGGGGGCGTCGGCGGTTCCCAAGACGACTAGTGGCCGGGACGCGCTGGAGCCGGAGTTCAAGTTAGAGGAAACGGTCGTGGTGAATTTGGGCGATCAGCTGTTGCGGCGGCGCAATCGGCGGGAGAGCGATGGCGATGAAGATGAGTCGGCCGATTAGCCGGGCTCACGCATCGGTCGCGCAGCCACTGCCTTCAAGCGCTTCGCTTTCATCGACATAGACGGCTTGCGCCTGGCTGTCTTCGATGCTGTTTTCATGCAAGAAGACGATGGAATCGAAGAGGATGCTGATGCCGTGTTGGGCGCTTCCCTGGATGGTATTGCCGGCTAACGTGGCTTCCGAGTGATAATCGACGATGATGCCGTTGCCTTGGCGGATTTGGGGCGCATCGCTCGAACCGCGCGTATCGGAGACGATATTGTCGCAGATATGCGCCATCGACATGTCGAGCAGTTGAATGCCGGTTATGGCATTGTCGACCACGATGTTGCCAAATACATCGGCGTGCGACATCTCGGTGATGGCGATGCCGTGTTGGCCGTTGTCAGTGACCACGTTGTCGAAAACTTTAATCATGCCGGTCATATTGGTGTAGATGCCGCTGCGGGTGTTGCCGAAGACGAGGTTGCCGATTACGCGGGATGGGGGCCACTGCGTGGTATTGGTGACGTGGATGCCCATGCCGTAAGGCGGTTGGGCGTGGAAGACGGTGTTGTCCAGGATATCGGCCGCGCCGAGCCGCACTTTGATGCCGACCAGGCGGCTGCCCGAGACGATGTTATCGCGGATGGTGATGTCCTTGCTGCGAGTGACGAAAATGCCAACTTCGCCGCCGACAATGGAAAGGCCCTCAATGCTCACGGAGTCGGTGTCCTCAATAGCGATGACCGGCTCGTCGGCAGAGGGCGCGAGCAGCACTTCGCCATCATCCTGGGCCGGGCGCAGGCTGACGGGCTGGTTGATGACCAAGGACTCGGGATAGGCGCCGGCGGCAATCTCGATTATGGCGCCAGCGGGCGCTGCCGCGAGAGCCTCGCCGATGGTCTCATAGTCTTCGGGCACGTGGATGACCACCGCCAGCGCGGAAGCTGGCAGCGAAAGCGCCAATACGAAGAGAATGGCGAGTGGTCGGGCTAGGCGCATCGTCAAGCCTTGCGCTAATGAGGCTGCCATCGGTGTTTTATCCCTTGACTGCGCCGGCAGTCACGCCGCGGACGAAGTAGCGCTGCAGGCTGAAGAAGACGATCAGCGGCACCACCATGGTGATGAAGGCGCCGGAAGCGAGGATATCCCATTCGTTGGCGTATTGGCCAACGAGCTGGCGGATGCCGACCGTGAGCGGGAACTTCTGCTGATCCACCAGGAAAATCAGCGCGTTCATCAGGTCGTTCCAGATCCAGACGAATTGAAAGATGCCGAGCGAGGCGATCGCCGGCATGGACAGCGGAATGACGATGCGGAAGAACATGCCGAATTCGGCGGCGCCATCGACGCGAGCGGCTTCGAAGAGCTCGCTTGGCAGGTCGCGGAAAAAATTGTAGAGCAGGAAGATGGCGAAGGGCGTTCCATAGGAAGCGTGGGCGATCCAGATGCCGGGGAAGGCGCCGATCAAGCCGGCCGCGTTCAGCATCCGCAGCACCGGGATCCAGGTGGTTTGCATGGGGACGATGAGCATGGCGATCGCTAGCAGGTAGAAGACATTGCGAAAGGGCAGGTCCAGCCAGCAGAAGGCGTAGGCAGCCGTCGCCGCGATGACGATCGTTAAGAGGGTGCTGGGCACGGTGATGATGAAACTGTTCTTGAAGAAATTCAAGAAGCCCGGCTCGGCCAATTGCTCACGCGTAAAGACTTCGACGTAGTTTTCCAGCGTCAGCAGTGGATTGACGATGCCCAGCTCCATTTCGATGGCCCCGGCGAAGTCGGGCGCGGCTTTGAACTCGAAGCGGCCATCGGCGCTGACATGAAGCGCGCCGGCCAGCGGCAAGTGAATCGTCGCGCCTGTCTCGGCGCTAAGCAAGGGACCACCGGCGCGCTCCATGGCGTATTGGATGGTGAAGGGCGGGTTGGCGACTGCGCTTGGATCGATGGTCGCATTGAATGTTCCGACGAAGCTGGCACGCGGCTCGAATTCGTAGCTGCCGTCATCGAAGACGACGATTTTGCCGGCGCGGGGAACGCGTTCCAATTCGCCAATTTCTTCGATTTCCAATTCGCCTTGAATCGATTCGAAGCCTTGCAGTTGGAATTCGGCGCTGAAGGGCGTTTCCGCGCTTTCGATTTCGGTCACGAAGGCGCCGGAATAGCCGGCTGCTGGCGCGAAATCGTAGGCGCCGTCTTCATGCACGGTTAGCATCCCGACGCCCTCAAGCGCGATGGGCTGGCCGAATGCTTCGACGGCGATTGTGCCGATGATCTGTTGGACACGGACCAAGCTGATAGTGGCGGCCGGTATGCCTTCGACCGCGTCCGTCAGTAATTCGCCGGTGAGTGTTTCGCCAGCGACAATCGTGGCATCGCCGCTTTCACCCGCCTCGATGATATTCAGCTCCCAACGCTTTTCGGCGATGGTGCGGTCGCCGCTGGCGATGGTCCACCAGCCAGAGGCGGAGATATCGCCGCGCGTCCGGAAGGAGGTGACGGCCAGACCAGCTGATGGCGCCAGCCAAATGATACTGATGATCAGCAGAAGGGCGTGAACGGGCCCGCGTCTTGTCAAGGTGATGAGCGCTTCGGACCAGCTTTGGCGGCGCCGGTCGAGCTTCAGGGCTTGGGCGTCCACAGCGTCCTCATAGCTCGCGGCGAACGCGCCGCACTTGATAAATGATGAAGGGCAGGACCAGGATCAAGAGAATGACAGCGACGGCGCTGCCGTAGCCGGATCGATTGTTGTTGAAGATCTCCCAGAATACGGTGTAGCCGATGATGCGAGTGGCGCCGCGGGGCGCGCCCTTGGTCATCACCAGGACCAGGTCAATCATCTTCAGCGCGTTGATGATCATGGTGACGGCGATGAAGGTCACCGGTCCGCTGAGCATGGGGGCGGAGACGCGCCAGAAGAGCTGCCAGGCATTGGCGCCGTCAATCCGGCCGGCTTCGTGTATCTCGGCGGGAATCGCTTTGTAGGCGGCCGAGAGCACCACGACGGATAACCCGGTCGAGATCCAGACGCCGGCAAAAATCACCGCGAGATTGGCGAATTCTACGCTGCCCAAGAAGGCGATCGGCTGGAAATCGGGGAAGAAGGCTCGCAGCAGCGCATTGAGCGAGCCGAGGTTGGGATCTTGATTGTAGAGCAGGCGAAAGATGACGGCGGCGGCGGTGGCGGAGATGGCCATCGGCATGAACATGATAGATTTGATGATGGCTTCGTATTTGACTTTGTCGGCCAGGACGGCCACCAGCAGCCCTATGAGCACGACTGCGGTTGGGAAGAGGATGAGCCAGGCAAAGCTGTTGACCAGCGCGCCGCTGAATACGCCGTCCTCAAAACTCAGGAAAAAGCGGTCTTCGGTCAAGAGTATGCGATAGTTGTCGAGGCCAACGAATTCCTTCGCCGGCGTCGTGATTGTGCCTCTGGTGAAGCTGAGGATGATAGTGACGATGGTCGGATAGACGAAGAAGAGCGCGAGCGCGATGAGGGCTGGCGCGGCGAAGAGCCAGGGAATCAGTTTGCTGAATCGGCGCGACTGCATTGTATGAGTGTCAGTTCAATTGCTGCTCAAGCGGGAGCGGAGCGAAATGGCAAAAGAGGGCAGCCCGTGTGGACTGCCCTCGCTATTGAAGATTGGCTTGACTTACATATCGTAGGCGGTGTCGGCGACATCCTCGATGAATTGGGCGACCTCAGCCACCGAGTCGGGATTGGCGACCAGGTCTTGCAAGCCGGTGAACATGGCGTCGCCGCCGATGGCGCCCGGCGCCAGGTCGGAGCCGTCAAAGGCGACATGGTTGGCATTGGCGACCATAGCTGCGGCCGCGCCGTCACAGGGCTCGGCGTAGACATCGGCAGACACGTTGTAGTTGGCCGAAAGCTGCGGTCCGGTTTCCTGGGTGGCGATCAGCTCTTGCGCTTCGGCGCCGGCTATCCAATTCATCCATTCGCGCACCTCGGGCCGGTCGTTGAACATGATGAAAAAGTTGCCACCAAGAACGACCGAATTGGCGTACATTTCGTTGATGGTCGGGAATTGGAAGAAGCCGAAATCATCGGGGCAGGTCTGACCCGGGAAGTTGGCCTCGGCGAAGCTGCGTACGAAACTGGCCAAGGGGTAGATCCCGGCTTCGCCAGCCATGAACTTGTCGATGGCATCGATGAAACCGGTGGCCAGCGCGCCGTCTGAGCCGCCGGCCAGACGCGAGTCAGTGGGCGATACCGCTTGGGCGAAGTGCTCAAGCGCGCTGATGACAGTGGGATCGGTCCACTCGACCTCGTGGGTCACGAAGAGTTTGTGATACATCTCCGGACCGGCGATATTGAGATAGAGGTTTTCGAAGAAGTCGGTCAGCGTCCAGCCATCCAAAGCGCCAAGCGAGAGGGACGGAATGCCTTCTTCCGCCAGGATGTCCAGGTACTCGATGAACTCGTCCCAGGTTGTGGGCGCGTCTTCGCCGATATCTTCGAAGACATCGGTGCGGCGCCAGGCGGTGCTCTTGGAGCTGACGGCGCTGACGATGCCGTAGAGTTCACCGTCAACCGAGCCGAGGTCAATGAGCGCCTGCCCGTAATTTTCGGCGACGTATTCCATCGTCATGACCGGGTCGTCACCGCTGGTCAAGGGTATGATCAAGCCTTCGCGCGCCATTTGCGCCATCACGCCCGGGCGCGGCATCGCCGAAATATCGGGCGGGTTGCCGGCGCTGGCCATGATTTGCGGCAGCAGGTGGCAATCGCGGTCGTCAATGTGCTCGACCTCGATGCCGGTGGCTTCGGTGAAGGCGGCGTTGACGCCATTGAAGCCGACGCCTTCCGCGCCGCCCCAACAGGTGACGACGGTGACTGTGGGCGCGTCCTGGGCGAGCAGAGCCGCCGGGACGAGCGACATGGCGACAAGAACTAGAACAGCTAACAAAATAAACTTGCGCATGATCTGGCTCCTTTCAAAAGCCTTTATGCGATAGGACTATTTCGGGCGGAGACACAATTGCAGCCTCCGAGTGAAGAACAGCGATGGGAGATTCCATCTCGTATACATAAGTTTAACGAATCGCGAACGCTATCGCAATTCGGCTGTGGTGACCTAACACTTAGGCGGCATCATTTATCGAGCAAGAAGACGGTGAAATCGAGGTTGCCGGGCGAATGGCCGAATCCTGTCAGGAGGGCGGCGCATTCGGCGCGGTGCTGCGTGCCGTGATTGACGACATGGGCGAGACAATGCCACAGGACGCGGTGGCGCGTCACGTCGCCTTCGTAGCTGATAATTCCACTCAAGTCCTCATCGCTCAGACCGGCAAGATAAGGCCAAAATGCCGCTCGCTCTTCATGCCAACGCGCGCGGATGGAAGCGACAGCGGGGAAGTCTTCCTGCTGGAGCCATTCGACATGCGCGCCGTCCTTCAGCAGGTTGCGCCAGACGTATTCGGCGTCCAGCAGATGGACGAGCGCGCCGCGCAGACTGCCCCAGCCGAGGTCGTTCGGCGTCGTCAGCTGCTCGGAGCTCAGGGCCTCGGCGGTATCCAGAATGCGGTCGTTCGCCCAATCGTTGTAGCGGAATAGCAATTCAATGTCTTGTCGATTCATGGCATCGGACTGGCTCGAGCGGATGTCTTGGCTGTTGAGGAATAAGGTGAAGTCCATGTCGCCGGGCGAATGACCGAAGCCGGTGAGCAGGGCGGCGCATTCGGCGCGGTGCTGCGTGCCATGATTGACGACGTGGACAAGGACCTGCCAGAGGATCCAGTGGTAGGCGGCACCATCGCGTTTGCTGGTGTGGATGCTAAGCAAGTCTTCATCTTTGAGCGTATTGAGGCATTGGCGCGTGATTTCGTTTTGCCGCTCCCAGCGTTCTCGCAGAGCGGCGATATCGGCGAATGACTCTGGATCGAGAATGCCTTCATCTTCGCCGTCGAAGAGGAAGCTGAACCAGCCGTACTCAGCATCGAGAGTATGAACGAGGGCGCCGCGCAGATCGCCCCAACCGAACTCATTTGGTTTTGTCAGCTGCTCGAATGCAGCCCGCTCGGCCGCGTCGAGGATGCGCTTGTTCGCCCATGCATTGTATGCGTAGTAGAGCTTGATGTCTTCGACTTTCATGATTCCTCCGCTGCCGCGCCGCGCTGCAAGCGAAACACGTTGCTGAAAACAGCGTTATACTGGCAGGAGATTCAGCGTTTGCCTACGGTCTATGCCAGTCAATTATGATCAGGCGGTCGAGTATTATGACGCGACGCGCGGCTACCGCGACGGGGTTGTCGAGCGCTATCGAGAGGCGCTGCTCAACCATACGGGCGCGGACGCCTCTGCGCGAATTCTCGAAGTGGGGATCGGCAGCGGGCTGATCGCGCAAGCCTTCTACCCGGTGGCGCGGCATTATGTCGGCATCGACTTTTCGCTGGGCATGATGCGGCTGATCGGGGGCAAGCTGGCGGGGGAAAGGCGACCGTTGCTGGCGCAGGCGAATGCCCGATTTCTGCCGTTTGCTGCCGGCAGCTTTGATATCGCGCATGCCGTGCGCGTATTCCACCATTTGCCGGATTGGCGCGATTGCATCGACGAGGCGCGGCGTCTGCTGCGGAGCGGGGGCGCGTTGGTCATCGTGGAAATGATTCCGCCGGCGGGCGCGGGTCGACCACCCTGGGGCATCGTACAAGACAAGTGGGACGAGATCTTGCAGGACCTGGGCGTCAGCGCTGACGGCGGGGACCAGGGCATTTGGCTCACGGATGACGCGGTGCGGCAATATATACGGGCGACCGGCGGGCGGGCGCATGTCCTCGATCTGCTGCGCTATTGGGAGAAACCGGTGTCGCCCCGCATCATGGTGGAGCGGCGGGCGGCCGGCATGTTCAGCAGCGACTGGCGCTTGCCGCAAGTGATACATCAAGAGGCGTCACGGGCGCTGCGTGATTGGCTGGAGCGTGACTGCGAGGCGCCCGATGACATGGTCGAGCGGGAGATGCTTTTCCGCGCCGTCATCGCGCGCTGGTAGAGAGGTGGGCACAGGACCACAAAACGGTTCACTCTTGCCAGGGAAACTTGAGTAGCAGTAGGACGAAGATTGTCTTACGAATAGAGATTGGCAGCCTGAAACATAAGGGGGCGAGCCACCGGGTCGCGTAGACACAGACCGCCGCTCGCCCGTACAACATGTCCATAATCTTGGAGGTTTCCTTTGGCAGGCGGGTATCATCGATATTACCTGGATTCACCATGATAAGCCGCTGTTTGCGCAGAGGAGAATGGTGATGAGCGATGTTCTATTGAGTTTGGCGGCGATTCTCCTTTCGGTGTTCGCGCTCGCTGTCGTGACCGACAAATTTTTCATCCCCAGCCTGGATGAGATTTCACGGCGAATGAAGCTATCGGATGAAGTGGCGGGCGCTTCTTTGATGGCCATCGGCTCGTCGGCGCCGGAGCTGGCAATTGCCCTGATGGCGCTGTTCACCGCCGGCGGGGCGCACAGCGATGTCGGCATCGGCGCCATCGTCGGCTCGGCCGTCTTCAACATTCTGGTGATCACCGGCCTGTCTGCTGTATTTGCCGGCGGCTTGCATATTCATATATTCGCGGTGGGGCGAGACATCGTCTATTACCTGATTTCCATTCTGTATCTGGGGCTGGTCTTCTTCGATGGCCATGTCTCGCTGATTGAAGCGATCCTCGGATTGGTCGGCTATGTGGTGTATATGGGCCTGCTCATCCTATTGAAAGCTCCGGAGCCTTATGCCGAGGAGGCGGACCAGGCGAAAGCAGACAGCGCGCTGGAAAAAGTCAAAGTCGCCGGCTGGCATCATTTGGAGGCGCTGATCGAAGCGCTATTGCGGCGCGTCACGGGCGCGCCGGAACGAAACTTCGTATGGGCTTTCATCGTTTCGATCGCCTTGATTGTCGCGCTGAGCTATGTTTTGGTGGAATCGACGATTGTATTTTCGGCCGGCATTGGCATATCGCCGGTGATCGTGGCGCTGACGCTATTGGCGGCGGGGACATCGGCGCCGGACTTGATAGCCTCAGTGGATGTGGCGCGCGAGGGACGGGGCGGCATGGCGGTGGCTAACGCGGTCGGCTCCAACACCTTTGATCTGCTGGTCGGTCTGGCGCTGCCCTGGACGATCGCGCTGTCGCTGCTGGGCTTGAGCGGGATTGATGTCGGCACGGGCGATCTGTGGATTTCTATCGGCATTTTGGTGGCGACCACCTTGATCCTAGCGCTGTTTCTGACGACCAAGCGGGAGTTGAGCCGTGGAGAGGGCTGGGTGCTGCTCGCGCTTTATGGCGTCTTTGTCGTCTATACGCTGCTGAGCGGGACTGCGGTTTGATGCCTGAGTTGGGTACGGTTGCATGAGCGAGAGCGCTTGGAATCAGCGACACCAACCGGCCATCGGCCTGGATGTATTGCGGCTGCCGCTGCTTGGGCGGCTAATGCGCGGACGATACGGGCGGCTGATGCTGCAAGCGCCTTTCACCTTGGTGGCGCTGGCTTTGCTCATTGACGGCTTTTGGGGTCCACAGGCGGCGGCGCGCAATTTGGCGACGGTCGCGCCTTGGGTGCATCTGCGCGGCATCGTCGTGCTGGTTCTGCTGCTGGCTGGCAACCTGGTTTGCATGGGCTGCCCCTTCACCTTGCCGCGCACGCTGGCGAAAGGGCTTTCGATCAAGGGACGCCGCTTTCCACAGCGCCTGCGCAATAAGTGGCTGGCTATTTTCAGCTTGTTCGCGCTATTCTTCGCTTATGAATATCTGGATTTATGGGCGAGCCCCTGGTTGACCGCCTGGCTGATCGTCGCTTATTTCGCCGCTTCGTTTCTGCTGGAAGCGGTCTTCAGCGAGTCAGCCTTTTGCAAATATGTTTGCCCGCTGGGTTCCTTCAACATGGTGTATTCGACGCTGTCGCCGACGCGCATCGCGGTCAAATCGCAGGATGTCTGCGCCCGCTGCGTCGGGCACGAATGCGTGAACGGGAGTTATGCGCCGGAGGCTGTGATCCGCGTCGACGAGATCCCGCTTGGCGCTGGCGATGAGCGGCGGCAGAACCAGGTGGCGCATGGCCCGAGCGGCGCCTTGGGCTGTGGCACCGAGCTCTTCGCGCCGCGGATGCGGGGGAATATGGATTGCACGATGTGCCTGGATTGCGTGCGCGCCTGCCCGCATGACAATGTCAGCTTGTTCACGCGGTCGGCCGGCGCCGAGCTGAGCCGGGCGGATAGTTGGTCGCGGCGCTGGGATATGTCGCTGCTGGTCGTCGCCCTGGCATTCATGGGGCTTTCGAATGCCTTTGGCATGGCGCCGCCCTATTACGCGCTGCAAGAAGGGCTGGCGCTGCGCCTGGGCATCACGAGCGAGTTTGTGGCGCTGCTGCTGATATTCGCCCTGGGGAATCTGCTGCTGCCCGCCGTCGCAGTGGTCGCCTCTGCCTGGCTGGGCCGGCGCTTGACGCGCTTCCGCTTGCGCGACTCGCTGCGAGATACGGTAGCGGCTTTCGCGCCCGCCTTTGTGCCGGTCGGCTTCGGCATCTGGTTCGCCCATTACAGCTTTCACCTATTTGTGGGACCCGGCTTAATCGTGCCGGTGATACAAGAATTCGTCGGGGGCGTCGGCGACTGGGAGCGCTGGAGCTTCAGCCTGGATACAAATCTGATCGGGCTGATTCAGTTGATCGTGCTGATCGCGGGTTACCTATGGAGCCTGCGGCTGGCGCAGAAGACGGCGCTGCGGCTGTATCGGCGCAAGGCGCTCTTGGGCCTGCTGCCCTGGGCATTGGTGTTCACGCTGATGATGCTGGCGGCTTGGCAGATTTTCACCTTGCCGATGGAGATGCGGGGTACGCTCGCGCTTTTCGGCTAGACCGGCAGACCGACGCGCGCGCCATTTTGCAGCACGGGCTCGGCGCGCCCCCACAGTTCTGTGCCATCACGATTCATGATGGGCTCGGCTGAGTACTGCGCCAGGTAAGAGCGGCGGTACTGGTCGGTCATATTGGGTCCGCTGCGGTGGAAGGTGCGGCTGCTGAAGACGACGATGCTGCCGGCGGGCACGATGGCGGGAATGCCGGGGTCATCACCCTTGTAACCGACTTTGTCATTGGTTCGTTCTTCGACCGTGTGGTCGATGATGTCATCGGTCGAAGCCCGTCCGTCGCGCGAGTAAGGCAGGATGTAGACGGTGCCGTTCGCTACCGTCATATCGTCCAGCGCGCACCAGCAGGAGAGATAGGCGCGGTGGTAATGCCCGACGTAGCCTGAATCTTGGTGCCAGGCGAATTTGGAATCGCTATCGGCCGCCTTGACCACATACTGTTCGTGGAACAGGTAGGCGGTTTCGCCGAGGGTCGCGCGGCAGATCTCCGCCATTAGATCGCTGAAGAGAAACTGGGTCATGATGGGGCTGTCGGCATCGCGGCCGCCGATGAAATAGCGTTTCTTGTAGTGGGTGATGCCGTCGCTGGCGAGGCCCTTGGCTTCCATCTCACGGTCGCGCGCATCGACAAAGCGCATGCACTCGGAACGCAGCGCGTCGACGATGGCTTCAGGGATCGCGGACTCGAGGATGAAATAGCCTTCGCGTTGAAATTGTTCCACTTGTTGCGCTGAGACGGGCGGCATATCGCAATCTCCAATCAAGACGTCTGCAGGGCATTGTACTCGGTCGCCAAGGCGATTGCCAGCAGGCTCGCACAAGCAATTCGGCGGCGCTTCAATTACACTGTGCGGCGCAAGTTTATTGTGTTCGGCGGAGATTGACTGTGACTGACAGACCGAATATCGTGCTTTTCCTGACCGATGATCACGGCGCCTGGGCGAATAGCTGCTATGGCAATGGCGAGGTAGGGACTCCGACGCTGGATGCGCTGGCGGCGCGGGGGACGCGCTTCAGCCACGCTTACTGTCCCACACCGGTGTGTTCGCCGGCGCGCGCCAACCTGCTCACGGGCAAGACTGCTTCGCAGCTGGGCATCCACGATTGGCTGCAAGAATGGATTCCGGCAATCGGCGAGCGCGATTGGCTGGGCGGGACGCAGACGCTATTCGACTATCTATCGGCAGGCGGCTATCACTGCGGCTTGAGCGGCAAATGGCATCTCGGTCAATCGCATCTGCCGCCGCGCGGCGCCGATTATCACTTTGGGCTGCCTGGCTGGCAGGGCAATCATAACGGACGCTATACCTACGCGCATAACGGAGAGATGGTTGAGCTGGACGGCAACAAGTCAGCTTTCATCACCGACCATGCGATTGAGTTTCTCGAGACGGCCCCGGCGGACCGACCCTTCTTCCTCAATATCGGTTACATCGCCACCCACTCGCCTTATCGGCAGCAGGAGCATGACCGGCGACAGACCGCGCACTACGAGAACTGCGCCTTTGAGGAGATTCCGCCGTGGAAAGCGCATCCCTGGCTGAAGAACGAGGGCGGGGGAAATGAGCTCAGCGAGGCAGAGCTACTTGATCGCTACATCGGTTATTATGCCGCTGTGACTGAGATTGACGAGAATATCGCGCGGGTCATCGGCGCTTTGAAACAGAATGGACAATTGGAGAATACAATCATTATCTACACTTCCGATCATGGCTGCGCTATCGGGCATCGGGGTTTTTTCGGCAAAGGCAACAGTACGCGTCCGCTGAATATGTATGAGGTGTCGCTGCGCGTGCCGCTGATCATCGCGGGACCGGGCGTCGCGGCGCAGGTCATTGATGATTATGTCGATCACTGCGATATGTTTCATACGATCGGCGCGCTGGCTGGCGTTGACTTGCCGGCCGATGAGATTTTCGCCGGCGAATCATACGAGCCGCTGCTGCGCGGCGAGCGGCTGCCTTGGGACAATACGCGCTACGGCGAATACGGCGATTTGCGCATGATCCGCGATGAGCGTTGGAAATTGGTTTGGCGCTATCCGGCTGGTCCGCACGATCTATTTGATTTGCAGGCGGATCCAGCGGAGTTGGAGAATGTCTTTGAGGCGCATCCGCAGGTGGCGGCGCAATACAAGGCGCGGCTGGACGCCTGGTATGTCGAGCGCGATGTGGCGGCGCTGTCCGGCTTGCGCGTGAAGGAATTGCCGCAGCACAATTATAAGGAGGCCTGGCGCGATGGCGAGCGCGAGGCGCGGGGCTTGCAGGTGTATTGAGTTGTGAAGTCCCTACATTTTGCGGGCCACGTGGGTAAATCGTGTAGGGGCGGGCCACCGGCTCGCCCCTACGAATATTGTATCTTGGCGGGCGACCTTATAGGTCGCCCCTACATATTCGCGATCGAGAGTGGCAATGGATTCATCTAGGGCCGTTCGAGGGAGACGTCGAGGGCGATGCCGTCGTCGTAGCCGAATTTTTCCAGGGTGACGACCACGGTGCCGCTCATGGGCGTCACAAAGGCGAGCGGCAGTTCGTCGGGGACGCCCATCGTGCTGTAGGACATCACTTCCATGCCGTTGATGGTCGCCGTCACGTAGAGGTCTTCCACATCGCCGTAGATCACTTCCAGATTGAGGACGAGCAGTTCGTCTTCGGCGGCGTCGAAGACGACCAAGTCGCGGATGGCTTTGTCGTTGAGCGCGATGGTGACGCCGCCATCGTCCAGCGAATGAACGGGATTGCGCGAGACTGTGATCGTTCCCGCGCCGTTCGCGCCCTCGTCGAAGGTCGAGACAACGAGAACGAAGCTGGCCGCGCGGTCGAAGATCAGGTTGCTCAACTCGGCGTCAAAGCCGGCCCCACTGTCGTCGTCGAAGGCGAATTCCTCGCCGGCGGGGGAGACCACTTGCAGCAGCGTGTCGATGGCGCCGCCGCTGTCGACGGTGATGGTGAGGCTGTCGCCGGTTTGGACGGGCAGGCGGTAGTATTGCGCTGGCAGGTCCTCGCTCAGGGCAAAGTTTAAGTCGGCATCGAAGCGGATTGGCAGCAGCGTGACCGGCGCGATCGTGACGGTGAAGTCGCCGGATTCGGCGCCTTGCGGCATCATCAGCGGCTCTGCGCTAATCACAAGGCTGTACTCGCCGCTATATGGCAGGGACAGCGGCCCGATGATGGCGTCTTTCTGTCCGCGACTGTCGTCGTTGAATGCGAGTTCGAAATCATCGCGGTCGATGAGGGCGGCCGCCGGATCGAAGTCCGCCGATGCCACGCGGATGAGCGCAAACTGCCCGGCTTCGCCCGCAAATTTGACTTCCGCCGCCCCGTCGAGCAGGCTGCCCGCGATCACCTCGGCGTCAGCGACTGCTGTCGAAGTCTGGAGGGGCGCCGGCTTGGCGATCGCGGTCAAGGCGACGGCGGGCTGATTGCCGCGCGCGCGCAAAATGTTGACGCGGTAATCGCCCGCTTGGTCGCCTTCGCCGGTGACCAATTCCAGCGTCACGATGCCCAGCTCGTCGGCGGTCTTTTCGGTGGTGTAGACGGAAGCGCCGGCGAAGACGACATCGATGGTGACGGTTTCATTTGCGCCGAGTTGACGCACGGTGACGAGATGGCTGGAGCCGATGACGGCCGATTGCGGCTCGACTGACGCGACGGCATCGGGGGCGGGCGCTTCTTCTTCCGTTGGCGCTGTATCCACCGATTCCATTTCGTCTTCGGCGGCGGTGATTTCGAAAGTCGCGCTTGCCAGAAGTGGGCCACCGTCTTCGGCTCGGATCTCGATGGTATAGCGGCCGGGGTCGTCTTCATCGGTGCTGGATACATTCAAGCTGAAAGCGCCGGCGGCGTCGGTTTGCATCGCCGCGCTGTATGCTTCGGCGCCATGCGGGTCAAGGATGACAAGCGTGATCGTCTGTTCGGCCGCCAAGCCGGAAACCACTATGCTGTGCCGCGTGCCGATGGGACCCTGCGGCGGGTCGACGAGCAGGCTTACGGCGGATTGGGCGCGCTCAAGCTCGCTGATGTGGAGAGCGGCGCTGGCGAGCAATTCGCCTTCGACGAAGATATCCACATCGTATATGCCATCGGCCAGTTCAGCGGGTGAGTTGAATAACAGGATGGACTCGCCGTCGCTGGAGGCGCGCGCCATGACGGTATCGATCAGCACATCGTCGGCGCTGGTGATCTGCGCAGTGACACTGTCGAAAGCGGCCAATCCGCCGACCGCGATCTCCACCGCAGCGCCCGCTTCGACGGTGCCCGGCCTTATTGTCACCGAAACATCGCGCTCGGGCCGGGGCAGGATGGTGAGGAAGCCGGCGGCGCTCAGATCGCCCCCTTCGTCGTAGACCGCAATCGCATGCAGTCCGGGAGTATCGCCTGCTTCGGCGAAAATTTCGATTTCGATGATGCCGTCGCGATCGCTTGTGTGCGGACGGCGATAAACGACCTGGAAGGTTTCGCGGGCGGTGAGCTCCACTATGTATTGCGCGCGCGGCTTGAGCTCGGCGATGCGCAGGTTCTGTGTTTTGCCGAAGGGAACAGTCTCCGGCGACACCGTCACATCGCCCAGGACTTCGCCGGCTTCGGGGGTTGGCGCGGCTTCGGTCAGCGTAAATTCACCGCTGGCAATTAGCTGGTCCCGGAGAAGCACCTGCAGGCTGTAAGCGCCGGGCGCGTCGCCTTCGGTGCTGCTGATGGGATAGGGAATGTGGCCGGCCTGGTCGCTCGTTTCGTCGCTGCTGAAGACGACTTCGCCTTCGAACAGGATCTCGATCGTATAGCGCGTATCCGGCTGCAAGCCATCGATTTCGATCATGAAGACGGCTGTTTCCACTTCGCCCGAAGCCGGCGAAATGGTTATCGTCGGCGTATCTTGGGCTATGGCGCCGTGCGCGAACAGGTAGAAAAAGACGCACAGACGAAGGAAGCGCGCAATCGGGGATTGCATGGAAATGTCCTTTGCTGGCAACGGCGTTTCACGAATAATAGTACCGTCATTCTAGTCAGCGCATGGTCAGATTTATAGGGCAAAGGCAATGCGCGCGCGGGCTACTGAAATGAATTTTGACCACCGAGACCACCGAGAACACCGAGATTCACGCCGGAACCACGCGGCGCCGTCCAGCCACAGCCTTAGGTTATTCTTCGGGGCAGCGCGGTTTCATTTGGCTTGATTGTCGCAGTATAATGCGCGCATGAATGGCGAAATCGCGGCGGCGGAACGCTGGGGCATCATTGGGCATGACTGGGCGGCGGATTTGCTGCGGCGCAGTCTGCTGCATCGGCGTCAGCGACACGCGTATCTCATCAGCGGGCCGCCGTCGCTGGGCAAGCGGGCGCTGGCGCTGGCATTCGCCAAAGCGCTCAACTGCGAGCATGACGATATAACCGGGCGTCCCTGCGGCGCCTGCCGTTCTTGCCGCGCGATCAGCCGTGGGCATGACCCCGATATCATCATAGCGAAGGGTGAAGATGGCGCGCCGCTGAAGATTGAAGCGATCCGCGATGTCGCGCGATTGCTGGCCTTGAAGCCATATTCGGCGCGTTACCGGATCGCCATCTTTGAGGACTTTGACCTGGTCGCCCCTCAAGCGCAGGACGCCTTGCTGAAAACGTTGGAAGAGCCGGCGGCGCAGGCCATCATGATCGTATTGGCGAGTTCCGTCGAGCGCGTCTTACCGACGATCCGCAGTCGCGCGCAGTCGATCCCGCTGCGCCCGGCGCCGCTGCAGCTGATCAAGGCCGCGCTGGTCGCGCGAGGCTGCGATGAAGACCGCGCCGATCTCGTCGCGCGCTTGAGCAGCGGACGCATCGCTTGGGCGCTGAATGCCATAAAAGATGACGAGCTCCTGGCATTCCGGCGGGAGATGCTCGACGAATTGCGCGAGATCATTGAGGGGGGGCGACTGGCGCGGATCAAGGCGGCCGAGCGGCTGAGCAAGCGCGTGGGAAAAGATAAGGCGGCATTGCGCGACATCCTCGAGATCTGGCTCACGTATTGGCGCGACGTACTGCTGCAAAGTCACGATTGCCCGGTCAAGCCTTGCAATAGCGACCGCGCTGACGAGATTCGGTCCTTGGCGGCGCGCACTTCGTCGAGGGACGCTCAAGACGCGCTCGCGGCGACTCTGAGGACGATTGACGCGCTGGCGACCAATGCCAATATCAGGCTGGCGCTGGACGCGCTGCTGCTGGAATATCCTGGGCTTGAATAGGAAATCGTTCGAGTCAGATTTTCACCACGGAGGAATGGAGGCAACACAGAAAGCACAGAGGAAAAGCCCATTGTTGTAATAATGGCGGCCGGTTTCTTGCGCGGAAGCGAGATCTAGCGCGGGGTTCATGTCTAATCTCGAGCCGCTTGAGGGCGCGTAGAGCCGTTGCAGGATTTCGAGTTTGTCTGCTCGGTGCAGCGACGGTTGGCGTCTGCTCGGCGTCTGGCGCGCCTTATTGGAGGCGATTGCCCTGGGAATTGACCTAGTCAATTGGGATCCAGTTGGCTGGCTTTTGTTCCGCTTCCAGGATGGAATCCGGCGCCAGCACAATCTTGCCGAAGCCGGGTTCTTTTTCCAATTTGCGGTGGGCTTTACGCGCCTGGCTCAAGGGCAGGACCTGGTCCACCAGCGGTATGTAAGCGCCTTTCGCCAGATTTTTCAGCAGAGATTCGCCGTCTTTGGGCTTGATGGCGCCGTACGAGCCGAGGATGCTGAGGTTTCTCAAGTAGAGATCCATGGCGTCGAGGCGGGCTTGCGGCTTGCGCAGGGCGCCGGCAATGACGATACGGCCACCGTAGGCGAGCATATCCAGCGATTCGGCCAGGTTGAGTTCGTCGCGACAATGGAGGACGAGGCTGGCGCCGCGTTCATCGGTGGCCACTTTGACCTGCCGGACCAGATCATCGCCGACATCTTCGAGCACGACGTCCGCGCCGATTTTGTGCAGGTCCGCGGCGAACTGGCCCCGGCTGATGGCGATGACTTTGGCGCCGCGCGCGCGGGCGATTTGAAGGGCGGACGCGCCGACGCACCCGGCCGCGCCGCGCACAACCACGCGGTCCGCTTTTTTGAGTTTGCCAATGGTTATCAGGGCGCGATAGGCATCGGCGAAGCTGGCGCCGGCGGCCACGGCCGACTGGTAATCGAGCTCGTCCGGCAACGGGATCAACTGGTCGGCGGGGACGGCGCAATACTCGGCGTAGCCCCCATTGATTTCGCGTCCCAGCCCTTCGGGGCAAGCGAAGACGCGCGCGCCTATCTCCCAGCCCTTGACACCATCGGCGACCGCTTCAATTTCGCCGGCCAGGTCGGCGCCGAGGATATGCGGCATGGGCTTGCGGATGATCAGGCGGCCGCTGCGCAAATGCAGATCGCAGGGGTTCACGGATGCGGCGTGGACTTTAACCAGCGCCTGGCCCGGTCCCGGGGCCGGTTTGCGAATCCTCGTCACCTTGAGAACGCGCGGCTTGCCGATATTTTCCATGATGATGGCGCGCATGGATTCGCCGCTGAGTGCCATTGCCATTTTCCGCTTGGCGTTGCCGTATCCCGCCGTAGTCTAGCGCAAGGGCTGGGGGCTGTAAACGGCTTATGCCGTCCGGAAGCGGCGGGCGCTGCGGGCGCGGGCTTTGGCGATTTCGGCTCCCCGATCGCGGGGCGGCGCCTTCGTCTCCAGCGAATCGAGCAGGGTCGCTGTCGCGGCTGCGATGTCGGCGACCGCCCGTTGGAAGGCGGCTTCGTTGGCGGCGAAAGGCGACCGGTATCCGCTGACTTTGCGCACATATTGCAGCGAGGCCGCTTCAATATCAGCGGGGCTGCTGGGCGGGTCGTAGTTGAAGAGAGTACGTATGTTGCGGCACATGGGCATTCCCGTATTCCAAGATTGGGGGCGTCCCATATTTTATCACGCGCTGGAGCGCTAGTCGCGGTAGAGATCCGGCGTCAGATCGCGATATTCGGGTGGCAGGTAGGGGCGCGTGTCTTCGACGCGCTGAAATTCGTCAAGGAGCGAGACGGTTTCGGGCTGATCGGGATAGAAGCGCCGCTTCCATTGGATGAAGGGCCAGAGCCTCATGCGAGCGGTCTCAATTTCTTGCGTTAACAGCATGGCGGCGACGCCGCAGCGCCGCACGAAATGCTGTTGGTCGAAGGCGGCGAAAATGCTGTCATGTTCAAATGGGACGCGGCGATGGGCGATCAGGTTCCAGCCCTGGTGGTCGCCGTCAAGAATCATGTAGCTTGCGCTGCGTTCGCCGTCGAGCGGGATGCCGACCGAGCCCGGATTGAAGATATGCCAGCGCCCGATATGCCGTTCCATGGGGATATGGCTATGGGCGCAGATGACGGTCTCTTCCGTGGTGTGTTCCAGCCAGCGCTCGACATCGCGCTTCGCCGATAGCGGATGGATTGAGACCCAGGGATTGTTTGGCAGGCCGTGGACGACGCGGACCGGCGCGGCGTCGGGGAAGCGCAGCGAGAGCGTATCCGGCAGGCAGGCGATGACCTTGATCCAATGGGCGCCCAACTGATCAAGCAGCCACGGGGGCAAGGTAAAGCGGGACCAATGCGCGGGCATGCGCGGCGTATCAAACTCGGTGACGTAATATCCGTTATTGCCGCGGATGAAGGCCCAGTTGCGCTCGCTGATGGTTGATAGCACTTCGCGAGAAAAGGGACCGACATTGATGCTGTCGCCGGCGACGACGACGTGATCGATTGCGAAAGGCGACATATCGTCGATGACGGCTTCTAATGCGGGCAGGTTGCCGTGAATATCGGCGAGCACAGCCAGACGGGTCATACCAGCTCCCTTCACAATGCATTGCAGCGACGTTTCGATGAAACGTCCGCAATGTTCTGACGTGTGCGCGGGCGGCATGGTATGCCGCCCCTACGGCTTGGTAGCAGATACAGCGCGAGTTTGCTATTTCACCACTCAGGATTCGTAGCCATTCGGATGGCGGCGATGCCAATTCCAGGCGGTTTGGATGATGGTCTCGAGGTTGTTGTAGTCGGTCTCCCAGCCCAGCTCGCGCCCGATCTTCTCGCTATTGGCGACCAGGACGGGCAGATCGCCGGGGCGGCGCGGCGCCTCGATGGTGGGGATGGCGTGGCCCGTCACCACCCGCGCGGCTTCGATCACTTCGTGGACGGAATAACCGCTGCCGCTGCCGAGGTTGTAGACGCGGCTTTCGCCATCGACCAGCGCTTCCAAAGCTAGGATGTGGGCGCGGGCCAAATCGAGCACATGCACGTAATCGCGGATGCAGGTGCCATCGGGCGTGCTGTAGTCGGCGCCGTATATTTCAATCGCCTCGCGCTGCCCCAAGGCGACGCTGAGGACGAGGGGAATCAGGTGCGATTCGGGATCGTGCGCTTCGCCAATGTGCCCGTCTGGATGAGCGCCACAGGCATTGAAATAACGCAGGCAGCAATATTTGATGCCGTATAGCTGATCCATCCAGGCGAGCAGGCGCTCGGCCATATACTTGGTTTCGCCATAGATGCTGCCGGGGATCAGCGCCTCGCTCTCGTCGATGGGGACGCGCTCTGGTTCGTCAAAGAGATTGGCGGTGGAGGACAGGATGATGCGCTTGACGCCGTGCAGGCTGGCGCGTTCGAGCACATTGATGAAGGTATAGAGATTGGCGCGCAAGTAGTCGAAGGGTTGCCGCATGCTTTCATCGACCAGGATTTGCGAGGCGAAGTGCAAGATGCCGTCGAATTGATGGGCTTGGAAGAGGCTCGCCAGCGCCGATCGGTCGTGCAGATCGCCGACGATCAGGGTCGCGTCCGGGTGCACGGCGCCGCGATTGCCCTTGATCAAGTTGTCGATGACCACGACATCATAGCCGCGCTCGGTCAGCAGCTGCACGACATGGCTGCCGATATAGCCCGCGCCGCCGGTTACCAGGACTTTCATTCGCATTCTCCCCGCCGAGCGCCAACCACGGTAACGTTACGACTAGGCTGACACAGAATAACATATTTGCTTGTACTAGGACCTGTAGGGGCGACCAACCTGGTCGCCCGTTGATTGCATAAAGTGTTGGGCGCGGGCGACTTGATAAGTCGCCCCTGTTTTCTTTGCCAAGAAGCACATTTTAGTCTAACTTTATGTTTGCCTTTGTGCAAAGTTGACGAGATTTCTTGTGAGTACACACAGAACGCAATAGATT
>JAPOXG010000043.1 GCA_026707225.1 Chloroflexota bacterium | reverse complement strand
AGTAAGCTCCTTATGTGAGAGTCTGGCTCTTACTCTAAATTAGCACCTTCTTTCAGTTCTCGTTTGGCTATATCGAAACAGTAGCGGACAAGCCTTACAGATTCGACGGTGATGACTTTGGGATTACGGCGCGTTATCAAATTTTCTCGGTGAACTCAATTTAACTCGGTGTGCTCGGTGGTAAAATCAGTTATCCCACATCCACACCTTCGAAAGCCTCAAACGTACAGTCCCTTGCAGCCAGCCCCAACCTCTGCTTCACATTCAAAAAGATATCGACATAACTCCTCGTTATCCGCTGGTTCGCGCCCAAGCCCAGCGCCTCAACAACCCGCTCGATGGTTGCCGCGTCGCCCTCGATCTCGGTGAAGTTTCCAAAGGGCAGCTCATCCAGCACGATCTCCGCGCCGCCCAGCGTGTAGGTCGTCCGATATTTCTCGTATGTCAACGCCACTTCGTAGCCCAGCCGCCGTAGAATGGCATCCATTGTCTCGAAGTCGCTCAGCTCGACCTCGGCCTCGAAGCGGCTGACGATGCCGCGCTCCACGCTCGCATCGGCTTTGTAGGTCAGCTTGACCGCCTCATCCTGCCGCAGCCGCAGCACGATCCCCGCAGCCATCAGCATGCCATCGGCGCTGTCATAGCGGACGTTGCGCTCGAAGACGCGCGGTTTCACGAGCGTCGCGCCCGCCGCCGCCAGCGACTTCTCGACCACTTCCAAATTCGGCGTATGCAGCTTGACCTCAACTTCACGCAAATCGCTCATGTTTTGCCTTCGTTATTCGGTCTATGTTTGAATGGGATCGGACAGTCAGATTGTGTGTTTTGTTGGGCTAGTACGGGCGAGCTGATAGCTCGCCCCTGTTTACGTTGCGAGCGTCACACCCCATCCCCCGGCCCCTTCCCCAGCAAGCTAAGGAAGGGGAGCTTGACCTCGCGAGCATTTGATTTATCAATCTTCTTGCCCTCAGCGAGACGCAAGTTATTTTGCGTGGGCTGCGGCATTGTCGCGCGTATGTCTACAATTGTCGCTGCGAGAGGTGTGTCGATCATCGGGGGGACCTCAGGGGAACTTCGCGGATCGCTTCCGGCAGGTAGCCGTCTATCGCATTGACGATTGTCGCGTAGGGCAAAACGGGTCGATCGGGCGCCACCATGACACCGTGAATATGCGCGCCGGCCGCCTGTTGAATCAGCCAGAGGCTGCGCTCGTCATAAGACAGGCTCGGCTGATGGCTCAACGATTGAAACTTGACAGTTAGCAAGACGGCGTTCAGCTTTTCGATCCGCGAGGCTTCCAGCGTAATCCGCGGCATCGTCTCCAGCCGCACACCTTCGTAGGCGACATGCAAGTCGATCTCGCCCAGCTGATATTCGATGACCCGCGCGACCGAATGCCGCAGGCGCCGCTCCACGTGATAGGCGGAAATCTCCAGCACGCTCATCACGCCGGCTGCGCGCGCCGCTTGTTCCAAGCTCGGCAAACCCAGGCGGCTCGCCAGCTGATAAACATCCGACCCGTCAAATGGCATTGGTTGTCAGCCGCCAGGCGCAAAATAATTCTATTACCACCGAGGACACCGAGAAAACAGAGTTCACCGAGAACTGCCGCGAATTCGTAGGCTTCTTAGCGTGGACGAGTGTGAAGCCTCGGCGCCCTCGAAATCCTCGGTGTCCTCGGTGGCGAAAAAAATTGCCGAACTCGCGACTGCCACTATAGTTCCAACAGCACTTTCCCAAAGACCTCATTGTTTTCCAGAATGTCCTGCGCCCGCCGCGCCTCGCTCATGGGCAGACGCGCGCCGATGACCGCCTTGATCCGCCCGGCGAAGACCTGCTCCATGAAGGCGACATAATCGCGATGCGGTCCCATCGTGCTGCCGATCAGCGAGATATGCCGCGCGAATAGCTGGGCCACATTCAACTCGAAGCCGTATCCGCTGGTGCCGCCCACAATCAGAATCCGCCCGCCGATGCGGCAAGCGCGCATGCTCTGGCTCAGCGTCGCCGCGCCCACGTTATCGACAACGACATCGACGCCGCGCCGATTCGTCAGCTTGTAGAGCGTCCGCGACCACTGCGGCTCATCCTCGCGGTTGATCGTCACATCAGCGCCGATCGCTTCCGCCGCCGCGCATTTTTCGCTGTCGCTGCCGACCACGCAAACGGTCGCGCCCGCCAATTTGGCGATCTGAATGCTGATGCTGTTGACGCCGCCGCCCGCGCCCACGATCAACACCGATTCGCCCGCTTTCAGCCCGCCGCGCGTGATTAGCGAATGCCAGGCGGTGACGCCGACCAGCCCAACCGCCGCCGCCTCGCCGAAGTCGAAGCCCGCCGGCATCTTCATCAAATTGCGCTGGGGCAAGACGATGTACTCAGCCGCTGTGCCGCTGTGATGCTCGCCCAGGATGGCGATCCGCGTTTGATTCTCCAAACCGCTGTACAGCGCCGGATCATCGGGCGCCACAATGGTCGGATCAATACAGACGCGGTCGCCGGGCGCGAAGCCCTTCAGGCCCTCGCCGACCGCGTCGATCGTGCCCGCGCCATCCGCGCAGATGACATGGGGAAAGTCCAACTCCAATCCCCGCCAGCCGGCGCGCACCCACAGGTCCAGCCGATTGAGCGCCGCCGCCGCCATCTTGATTCGTACTTCGCCCGGCCCCGGCTCGGGGATGGGCAAGTCTTCTACAGTTTTGACGACTTCCGCGCCGCCATGTCCCGTTAAGACTGCTGCTCTCATCGCAACCCCAATTCGTTTCGGGCGATCACCAGGCGCTGGATCTCGCTTGTGCCTTCGTAAATCCGCGTGATGCGCGCATCGCGGTAATATCGCTCCAGCGGCATCTCTTTGCTGTAGCCCATGCCGCCATGAATTTGCAGCGCCTCATCAGTGACGTAGGCGGCCGCCTCGCTGCAGAAGAGTTTCGCCATGCTCGCTTCGGTGGTGTAGCGCCCGCCAGTCGCCAGCGCCCGCTCTTTGGCGAGGATGGCCTGGTAGATCAGCGCCCGACCGGCTTCGATCCGCGTTTTCATATCGGCGATTTTCTGCTGGATCATCTGATAGCTGCCGATTGGCGCGCCGAAAGCCTGACGCTCGCGGGCGTGGTCCAGCGCCGCTTCATAAGCCGCTTCCGCGATGCCGAGCGACTGCGCCGCGATGCCGATGCGCCCGGCGTCCAAAACTGTCATGGCGATCTTGAAACCACCCCCGACCGCGCCCAGCACATTCTCCACCGGACAGGCGTAATTGTCGAAGATGATTTCGCTGGTGGCGCTGGCGCGGATGCCGAGCTTGGGTTCGGTCTTGCCGCGGCTGAAACCGGCCCCCCTCGTATCGATGAGGAAGCAGGTGATGCCGCGATGCTTCTCTTCGGCGGCGGTCATGGTGAATAGCACGATGCGGTCGGCGAAGGGCGCGCTGGTTACCCAGCTCTTGCGCCCGTTGATGAGGTAATGCGTGCCGGCTTCGTTCAAAACCGCCCGGCTGGCCATATTGCCGGCGTCGCTGCCGGACATCGGCTCGGTCAAGCTGTAGGCGCCGATCTCCTCGCCGCTGGCCACGGGCCTGATCCACTCCTGTTTCTGCGCCTCCGTGCCGAACCAGAGGATGCCGTTGCAATAAAGCGAGTTGTTGACGCTGAGTATCGTGCTGTGGCTGGCATCAGCTTTGGCGATCTCAATCATGGTCAAGACATGCGCCAAGGTATCCATGCCGGCGCCGCCGTATGCTTCCGGCATCTCGATGCCCATCAGGCCCATTTCGCCCATCTTGCGCACCGTATCAATGGGGAACTCGCTCGATTCGTCGTACTCAGCCGCCACCGGGGCGATCTCGCGCCCGGCGAAATCGCGCACAGCCGCCAGCAGCATCTCGTGCTCTTCGGTCAGCGCGGGGCTTAGCGGGCGCGTCATTTCCTTTAGGACCATATTGACCTTCCTCGACAATTCCCGCCGCTTAACTTTCCGCATTCAGCCTCTCATTATAACATTCAAATGGGCGCGACCATTGCGCCGCGTCTCAAATGGGAGTGGCAAATTGCCAACACATAATGTCTCGTTGCGGTCAACGATGAAGTCTCTATGTTCTCTGTGTTTCCTCTTTATCCTCTGTGGGAAGGATAAATTTACAACGCTGGGCATAGGCGCGTACCCGCGAAACATACGACTTCCGTCTCGAATAGACCCGCGCCGAAAGATACGCGCATGACCGACATCAAGCTCAATCACCTCGCCATTGTGGTGGACGACATGGAAGCCGCGCTGCGCTTCTGGCGCGAAAGCCTCGGCCTGGCGCAAGCGGGCGAGATCGAATCGGTCCCCGCCGAGGATGTGGACATCGCCTTCCTGACTCTGGGCGAGGCGCATATCGAGATAGTCCAACCGACCAGCGACGTCAGCGGCGTGGCAAAGTATCTGGCCAAGCGCGGGCCGGGCATGCACCACCTCTGCCTCGAAGTAGCCGATCTGGATGTCAAGCTGGAAGCACTCAGCGCGCGCGGTTACGAGCTCATCAACGAGACGCCCCGTGAGCGCGACGGCCGGCGCTACGCCTTCATCCATCCCCGGAGCGCGGGCGGCGTATTGCTCGAGTTGTACGAGACGGCTCAGGCAGATAGCCGGATGGACGGCAAATGAAGCGATTGGCTGCGCTCGCGTTCATCTGGTTGTGCCTTTCCCATGCTTTCGCGCAGGAATCGGCCTGCCCGGCGCTGCAGCAGGCCGCGTTTGACAATGTCGTGGCGCATTGCGCGGAACAAGAGGCGGGCGTCCTCTGCCTGGGGCAGGCAACCGTCAGTCCGGTCTTGCGTGGACCGGCGCGAACTGTCGCTCTGCTAAACGAACCCGGCGACAGCATCTCCATCGCCGATATCGACTGGCTTAGCATCAGCAGCGAAGACAAGACTTGGGGGGCGGCGCGCGCGCTGTTTCCCGCTTATGGCGGCGACAATCTGGAAGCGTGGAACGCTGCTCTGATGGCATTCGGCAATGTTGCGCTCTCTCTGCCCGAGCCGGCGCCGCAGCCGTCGATTCTCGCCGATATCAAAGTTACCGCCGCCCAAGGGGCGAATCTGCGCGCGCTGCCCAATACCGATGCGCGCGTCATCGCCAAGCTGGCGGTCAGTCGCGAGTTGAAAGCCATCGCTCGACTTCCTGGCGGCGGCTGGCTCCAAATTTACGCGACGCCGGAACTGCGCGGCTGGATCAGCGAGTCGGTCGTCTCCGCGCCACTCGAGCGCATGCCGACGCTCGGCGCCGAGGCCGATATCGCGCCGCTTTGGCTGCCCTGGCAGCGTTTCGACTTCCGCAGCGGCATGGATGACGCGCCCTGCGACGGCGCGCCCGAAAGCGGCATCCTGCTGCAAACTGACGAGTTTGCGGCGCCGCGCCGATTTATCATCAACGGCGCGCGTCTCTTGTTGAGCGGCACGGCTTGGCTGCAAGCGCAAGTCAGCAGCGGCATGTTGGTCCACGTCCTGGACGGGCGCGGCTGGCTGTCCGCCCCCGGCGGCGAAGCAGCCCTAAGCAGCGGCAATTTCAGCAGCATCGCCCTGGAACTGGCGGATGACGGCGCGCTAATACCCGCTGCCCCGCCTACAGAGCCCGAGGCTTACCGCTATCATGAATTAAGTCGCTTGCCGATCCAGGCTTTGCCATACGAGACGCGCGTCAGTTTGGATCGATACCTGATCGCCTCGCCGGCGCCGGCTGACGGGGGCAGTCCGCTGGAGGGGCTGGAGGCCGATGCGCCCTGCAAGTTTTCCGCTGTGAGTTCTGGCGCTAATATTCGTTCGCGCCCCGATCCTGAAGCGCCGATCATCGCCGTCATGGCTTACCGCGAAAGCGCCGAGCCAATCGCCCGCGGCATCGGCGTCGATAGCCGGCCCTGGTGGAAGCTGGCGGATCAGATCTGGGTCCGCGTCGACGCCACCGTCTCCGGCGGCAATTGCAAGGACCTGCCGCTGCTGCGCGCCGCCAACTGAGCGCATTGCAGCCGCTCACTTGACATCAAATTATGACCTGTAATATAATACCTATAGGGGTATAGGTATTGGAGCGAACCTATGGCAACTGAGATCTTGAGCCATGATCAGGTCCAGCGCGGCGAATACAATCGCAAGACGATCAACCGCATCCGCCGGATCCAGGGCCAGCTCAGCGCGCTCGAAGCGATGATCGGCGCCGATGACGGCAGCTGCGAAGAACGCGTCCTGCGCGCCCGCACCATCGAAAAGGGCATGTCCAGCCTGATCAACCATCTCGTCGACTGCTACATAGAAAATACGCTGGGGCAGGACCTGGGCGCCGACCCGCAGGCCGCCCTTAGCGATATGCAGCGTATCCTCAAGCTGATCAACAGTTGAAAGGAGGGCGCGCGATGACGACCAAGGAAATCACCCTGCCGGTCACCGGCATGACTTGCGCCATGTGCGTCAAAAATGTCGAGCGCAGCCTCAAACGGGCTGACGGCGTGGATGCTGTCAGCGTCAATCTGGCGACGGAGCGAGCGACTGTGCAATACGACGCCCGCGCCGTTTCGACCAGCGATATGATCGAGCGCCTGGAGCAATCTGGCTACGGAGTCGCCACGGCCACTATCGACCTGCCCATCACCGGCATGACCTGCGCCATGTGCGAGAAGAATGTGACGCGGGCGCTCAATCGCAGCGAAGGCGTGATTCAAGCTACGGTCAACCTTGCTAGCGAAAAAGCGAGCGTTTCATATCTGCCTGGCGTGACCCGCCGCCGCGATTTGGCCGACGCCGTCGAACGCGCCGGCTATGGCGTTATCGACACAACAGGCTCGGACGCGCCCGCAGACGAGGAGGCGGCCGCCCGCCAAGCCGAAATCGAGCGCCAGGCGAGCTTGGTCAGAATTGGCGCTCTCTTCACCATCCCGCTGACCATCCTCAGCATGACGCGCCACTTCTTGCACCGGGTCCCTTTCCTGGTGGAAAACTTCGCGTTCCTGGCCGACGACATCTGGCTTTTCATTTTCGGCGCGCTGGCGACGCCCGTCATGCTGCTGCTGGGAAGGCAATACCTCAGCGGCGCAGTCAAATCCCTGCGCAACAGCTCGGCCAACATGGATGTGCTGGTGGCCATGGGTTCAATCGCGGCTTACGTTTACGGCATCATTGTCCTCCTCGGCATCCTCTTCGGCTTCTCCGATCTGGTCGGCAAGTCTGATTATTTCGAATCGGGCGCCGTCATCCTCACGCTGGTCACGCTGGGCAAGCTGCTGGAAGCGCGCGCCAAAGGCCGCACCAGCGCCGCCATCAAGAAGCTGATCGGGCTGGCGCCGAAGACGGCGACGCTCCTCAGTGGCGACAAAGAGAAGTCGATACCCATCGACGAAGTCGCGCCCGGCGACATGCTGCTGGTCAAACCGGGCGAGCGCATCCCGGTGGACGCCATCGTGACCGAGGGCTCTTCAGCCGTAGATGAAGCCATGCTCACCGGCGAGAGCCTGCCGGTCGATAAAGCCGTCGGCGCCGAGGTTTTCGGCGGCTCGATCAATCAGCAGGGAAGGCTGGTCATCGAAGCGCAGCGCGTCGGCCGCGACACCGTCCTGGCGCAGATCATCCGCTTGGTCGAGGGGGCGCAAGCGAGCAAAGCGCCGATTCAAGCAGTCGCCGATCGCGTCGCCTCGGTCTTCGTGCCCGCCGTCATCGCGCTGGCCATCATCACGCTGATCGGCTGGCTGACGATTGGCAGCGCCGCCCTGCCCACAGCCATCCTCAATATGATCGCCGTGCTCGTTATCGCCTGCCCCTGCGCGCTGGGCTTGGCGACGCCGACCGCCATCATGGTCGGCAGCGGACGCGGCGCCGAAGCCGGCATCCTCTTCCGCAGCAGCGAGGCATTGGAGCGCGCCGCAGCGCTGACCACAATCCTGCTCGATAAAACCGGCACCATCACGCGCGGCGAGCCGACGCTGGCAAAGGTGATCGCGATGCCCGGCGTGGGGGAGCCCGATGTGCTGCAATACAGCGCCTCGGCCGAAGCCGCCAGCGAGCATCCCCTGGCGCTGGCTCTGCTGGACGCAGCCAAATCCCAAGGCATCAACCTACTGCCTCTGGCCGACTTCGAAGCCGTCCCCGGCCAAGGCGTCAGCGCCAGCGCCGCGGACGCGGACATCCTCGTCGGCAGCCCGCGTTTCATCAGCGAGCGCGGCATCGACATCGCCCCGCTCTCAGCCGATGTCGCCGGCCAGCAAAGCCAGGGGCATTCGGTCGTCCTGCTTGCGGTGGAAGGGGACTTGAAGGGCGCGCTAGCCGTCGGCGATGCGGTCAAGCCCAGCTCGAGTGCAGCCATAAGCGCGCTGCAATCGCGTGGGCTGTCGGTGGCGATGATCACCGGGGACAACCAAGCGACCGCCGAGGTCATCGCCCGCGAGGTCGGCATTGAGCGCGTGCTGGCGGAGGTGCTGCCGGCTGATAAAGCGAGCGTTGTCAGTCAGCTGCAAAGCGAGGGCGCGGTCGTCGCCATGGTCGGCGATGGCATCAATGACGCGCCGGCGCTGGCGCAGGCCGATGTTGGTTTCGCCATCGGCGGCGGCACCGATATCGCCATCGAAGCGGGGGATATCACCTTGGTCGGCGGCGACTTGCAGGCGCTGGTTTCCGCGCTGGCGCTGAGCAAAGCGACCCTGCGCGCGATTCACCAGAACCTCTTTTGGGCATTCATCTACAACATCGTGCTGATTCCGGTG
Source organism: Chloroflexota bacterium (assembly GCA_026707225.1). Lineage (GTDB taxonomy): Bacteria > Chloroflexota > Anaerolineae > Aggregatilineales > Phototrophicaceae > UBA6055. Next base: position 12,677 of record JAPOXG010000043.1, on the reverse strand, counting down.
GCGATGCTGGGTGGTCTGCTGCCGATGTTCGCGGCCGCGGCGATGGCTTTCTCGAGCGTGTTCGTGGTGAGTAACTCGTTAAGGTTGCGGGGGCGGGCGATTGGATCATAGCAACAGATTTGTAGGGGCGACCGAAGGTCTATGTCTGCGTGACCGATCTGGTCGCCCGCTTTTATCGAGCTCCTCTGCCCTTGTTCGTTGTAGTGGCAGAATCCGCAAACGTTTGTTCTAGTGTAAGGACATTGAAATGCACAATATGTATAAATTGAAGTACAATTATTTTGCAGATGAATTTCGATACGTTCATTTTCGGTGAGGGGATGCGCGTGGGCTTGAAATGCGTCGACAGGCAGGATGTCCTTCTAGCCATAATTGAAGCCGCGGCTGGACGCGGCTTAAAGCGTGTGCATTTACAGAAGGCGGTATTCTTGGTGGCTGAAGAATTCAAGGGCAGACTGCCTGACGACTTCTATGAATTCACCAAATACCACTTTGGACCCTATTCGCAAAAAGTATATCGTGATGCCGAAATACTGAATGATTCGGGCTGTATCAATATCAAGTACGGGACCGACCGTCGAGACGATGTTTTCTCTATCGTAACTGACTGCGGCATTGAATATATCGAGTTGCCTGACAAACTTAAGCGATTCATTAAGGAGTCAGTAGACTGGATCTTGGCTATGAACTTTCAGGAGTTGGTGCGGGCAATTTACTATCTCTATCCCGAGTATCAAGAGAACAGTCGCTTTGTGTATGATGAAGAACAGGCCGTTATCGAAAGTTTCGCGCGAGGACTGAAACAATGTAAAGAAGGGAAAACCCACTCTACGGCAGACGTGATTGCGCAATTGCAAGAACGTTAGGCAGCTACATGGAGAGAGAAATCACTTGGTCGGATGACAGTTTGCGCCAATTGAAGAAGTTCAAAAAGAACCGTCCTAAACTCAGCGAAGATTTGACTAATTTTGAGAAAGAATTTTCTAAACGGCGATTGCCCGGGGACGAGATAACAAACATCGGTGACACACTCGCTAAGGAACATCGAATGAAGGATAGTTCGTCCAATGCGGGCAAGAGCGGCGGATTCCGGGTCTATTACAGATATAACGATTTCAAAGTTGTCGTACAGGGCATATATTTGCGAAGAGAATTGACTCAACGTGTGCGGAATGAGATACAAGCGATGTTGAAACGAGAGGGACCCTTGTAAGTACGGGTCGCCCGCCATCATCGCGTCCGCTGTGCTCTCGTCGTGCTTAGCGACAATGAACCAGTCTGCGCCCATCTACTCACGCTGCCACAACCATCCCACGCTATGTGTCCAAAAACTTTCCCCTCGGACATAAAACGGACATAAACTCGGTGACCTCGGTAGTGAAAATTCCTGTGGTACACTCCCCCGAAACCCACAGCCCCCGAGGAAGCCGCCCATGACCGAATCCCAACTCGCCGTCACCGCCGAGCAAATCGCCGCCGCCGAAACCCTGCTCGGTCTCGACTTCACAGCCGCCCAGCGCGAGCAGATGCTCGAGATCGTCAATGGGCGCCGCGAGCAATACGAGAATCTCCGCGCCGCCGAGCTCGACAATAGCGTGCCGCTTTCGCTCAACTTCAACGTGAATGCCGCCGATCCCGCGCCCGCCGCCGTCCCCCGCGCCTATGCGATGAGTCCTCAGCCGCAGGTGACGCGCCCGGCCGATCTCGAAGCAGCCGCTTTCTTGCCCGTGACCCAGCTCGCCGAGCTCATGCGCAGTCGCCAGGTCACGTCGCTTGAGCTGACCGAGATGTACTTGAATCGGCTCAAGCGCTATGATGCTGTGCTGGAGTGCGTCGCCGCTTACACTGAGGAACTCGCCTACGAGCAGGCGGCGCGCGCCGATGACGAGATCGCCCGCGGGCGCTATCGCGGTCCGCTGCATGGTGTGCCCTGGGGCGCCAAGGACCTGCTGGCGACGCGCGGCTATCCGACTCAGTGGGGCGCGGCGCCTTATGTGGGGCAGCAGCTGGATGTCGATGCGACTGTCGTAGAGCGCCTTGAGGAAGCCGGCGCCGTGCTCATCGCCAAGCTGACCCTGGGCGCGCTCGCCAACGGCGATGTTTGGTATGGCGGCACGACCAAGAATCCTTGGGATACGAGCGAGGGCAGCAGCGGCTCATCGGCGGGCTCGGGCGCGGCGGTCGCTGCCGGGCTGGTTGGTTTCGCCATCGGCACCGAGACCATGGGCAGCATCGTCTCGCCAGCGACCCGCTGCGGCGTCAGCGGCTTGCGGCCCACCTACGGGCGCGTCAGCCGCTACGGCGCTATGGCGCTCAGCTGGAGCATGGACAAGATCGGTCCCATGTGCCGCTCAGTCGAGGATTGCGCCCTTGTTTTCAGCGCCATCTACGGTCCCGATGGCAGGGACATGACGATACGTCCCGAGCCATTTCATTGGGATCCGGCGCTGGACCCGAAAGAGCTGCGCATTGGCTTTGTCGAGAGCGCCTTTGAGCCCGAGGCGGCTGAGGCGGATGATCCCGAAAAGCAAGAACTCTATCGCGATCATCTCGAAAACAGCGTTGCGGTGCTTGAGCGGATGCGCGGATTAGGCTTCGAGCTGATCCCGATCGCGCTGCCGGATCGAGAGGTCGGCGGCTTGTGGACGATTCTGGCTGCGGAGGCGGCCGCCGCCTTCGATCAGATCACGCGCGACGGCTCGGTCGACAAGATGAAACGCCAAGACGATAGCGCCTGGCCCAACGTCTTTCGCGCCGCCCGTTTCATCCCGGCGGTCGAGTACATCAACGCCAACCGTCTCCGTACGCAGCTGATGCGGGACATGGCGCGCGTCATGAGCGAGGTGGATGTCTTCATCTCGCCCAGCCACGGCGGCAAGGCCATGCTAATCACCAACTACACCGGGCATCCCACGGTCGTCGCGCCCAATGGCTTCACCCACAAGGGCAGTCCCACCGGCATCTCCTTCATTGGCGGGCTATTCAAAGAAGCCGAGACGCTGGCCGTTGCCAAAGCCTACCAAGACGGGGCAGACTGGCATCGGCGGCATCCGGATTTGGACGCGGCGCTTGCGCAAAAGGAAGACGTGTAGGGGCGCGCCATTGGGTCGCCGTCAAATGGGAGAATCCGCCTAATCGCTACCCCAAAAGCGCCTCGACCTCAGCCCGCACCCGCTCATCATCATCGCGCCGATGGAGGTCGCTGAGCAGCTTGCTGCAATCAAGCTCCATCGTCCGCCAGAGCGCCCAAGCCGCATGCCCGCGAACCAGCGCGCTCTCGTCATAGAGCAGCTGAATCAGGTGGGGGATGGCGCGTTCGCCCCGCCAGTTGCCGGCGGCGACGCAGGCGTTGCGCACCATGTGTTCGCGCTTGATCCGCTCGATGGGGCTGCGCCTGAACATCGCCCGATAGGACTCGTCGGTCGACATCAAAATGTCGGTCAACTGCGGCGCCACCCGGTCGATATCAAAGGGCAGAAAGGCCACCTCTTGCGTCTCTTCGCTGAAGCGCTGAAAGGGGCAAACATCCATGCAGATATCACAGCCGAAAATCCAGTTGCCGAAGCTACTGCGAAGTTCGCGGTCGATCCAGCCTTTATTCTCGATGGTGTGGTAGCTGATGCAGCGCCGCGCATCGAGCACATAAGGTTTGGGGAAGGCATCGGTCGGGCAGGCGAGCAGGCAGCGCGCGCAAGTGCCGCACATTGTTTCGCGATGCGGCTCATCGTACTCATCGAATTCGAGTGATGTGATGATCTCGCCGATGAAGAAGCTGCTGCCGCGCCGTGGATGGATGAGCATGGTGTTCTTGCCGATGAAGCCCAGACCGGCTTGCTGCGCGTGGCTGCGCTCCAGCAGGGCGCCAGTATCGACATAGACCTTTTGCTGAATCGTCCTTCCACTTTCCTCCGCCAGCCAGGCTGCGAATTGCTCCAGCCGCAGCTCCAGCACTTTATGATAATCCAGCCCCCAGGCATAGGCGGCGATTCGGCCGCGGGCCGGGTCGCTCAGCGTTCGCTCGTCGGCGAAGCGCGCGAAATAATCCATGCCGACGACAACGAGTGACTGCGCGCTCGGCATGATCTCGCGCAGGTTTTGGCGCCGGCGCACACGGTCGAGACGCGCCATGTAGCCCATCGCGCCGTGCATGCCGCGCTCGATCCAGCGAAGGTAGGCGCGCAGGGTGGGCGAGGGCTCAGCCGGGGTGATGCCACAAAGATTGAAGCTCAGGGCGCGGGCTTTGTCCTTGATCGCGGCTGATGTCAGGGGCATGGTCTACGGGCTTGCGCCTGCCGGCGCGCTTGATTGAGACAGGGCGCTTATGTGATGAGACCAATGCCTAGCTCGCGGCCGGCGGGTATTCGATTTCTGTCAGGGCGGCGACGATGGCTTCCCAGGTGGCGGGCGCCGCAAACTCGATTTCAATGGTCCGCTCGCGCGCATCGCCGGCGACGCTGGCGACGCCGTCCAGTTCACGCAGCTCGCTCTTAATCGCCTGCACACAGCCCATGCAATGAATGTTGGGAACTTCAAATGTTTTGTAAGTCATGGTGCCGCCTTTTGACTTGTGAATTCGTAATTTGATTTTACCACCGTGCCAGCAAAAGATCGGATGTAGGGGCGAGACTTGCCTCGCTCACCGTTGTCAAATCTTATTTCGGGCGACCCAAGGGTCGCCCCTACAAATCGATATGGTTGCGGGAATCGCCTGATTATCCTGAGACTTACTCTGCCGCGAATCCAGTCACATAAATGCCTGGATGCCTGTCTGCGCGCGGCCCAGGATGAGCGCGTGGATGTCGCTGGTGCCTTCATAGGTGTTGACCGCTTCCAAGTTCAAGACGTGGCGGATGACGTGGAATTCGTCGGCGATGCCATTGCCGCCGTGCATATCGCGCGACATACGGGCGATATCGAGCGCGGCCGCGCAGGAATTGCGCTTGACCAGCGAGATCATCTCCGGCGTCGCCCTTCCTTGGTCGAACAAGCGTCCGACGCGCAGCGCGCCCTGCAAGCCGAAAGCGATTTCGCCCATCATATTCGCCAGTTTGAATTGGATTAACTGATTGGCCGCCAGCGGACGCCCGAATTGATGGCGGTCCAGCGTATACTGGCGGGCGGCATGCCAGCAGAATTCAGCCGCGCCGAGCGCGCCCCAGGCAATGCCGAAACGAGCGCGATTCAGACAGCCGAAGGGGCCTTTCAAACCGCGGGCATGCGGCAGCAGGTTCTCATCCGGCGCGAAGACTTCGTCCATGACGATCTCACCGGTGCTGCTGGCGCGCAGACTGAATTTGCCTTCAATGGACGGCGTCGACAAGCCGGCCATATTTCGCTCTAATATGAAGCCGCGAATGACGCCGTCCTTGTCGTCGGCGGCGCCGTAAGCTTTCGCCCAGACGATGAAGACATCGGCGATAGGCGAATTGGTGATCCACATTTTGCTCCCATGCAGAATCCAGCCGCCGTCGGCTTTGGTCGCTCTCGTCTCCATCCCGCCTGGGTCGCTGCCGTGGTTCGGCTCTGTCAAGCCGAAGCAGCCGACCCATTCGCCGCTCGCCAGCTTGGGCAGGTACTTCCGGCGTTGATCCTCGCTGCCATAGGCGTAGATGGGGTACATGGCGAGCGCGCTCTGCACGCTCATGGCGCTGCGATAACCGCTGTCGACGCGCTCGACCTCGCGGGCGATCAAGCCGTAGCTGACGTAGTTGAGGCTCGACCCGCCATATTCCTCCGGCAACGTCGCGCCCAGCATGCCAAGCTCAGCCATTTCGTAGTAGATATCGCGATCAAATGACTCGTGCCGGTTTGCCTCGACGATGCGAGGCATGAGCTTGCCCTGGCAATATTCGCGAGCGACATCGCGCACCATGCGCTCTTCATCATCAAGCTGGTCTTCGAGCAGAAAGGGATCGTCCCATTGAAATTGACTGGCCATTGCCGCCCCGTCGAATTCGCCTTGCGGTTGACCCTATCATAGCGATTTCCCGCGACAATTTGTACAAGGAATCAGGGCTTGCGTAAGGGCACTGCGCTGATTTGTCCGTTCTCGCTCTGGAGACCTGCGGTTATAATCAGTGCTTGGAATTGACTCCATCCAATGGACACAATCCAGATGAGGGACCCTGCGGCTGCGGCGCGAATCCCGTTCATCGGCGATGGAAAAGGGCATGACGCAAGATAAGATCATCGTGCGCGGCGCGCGCGAACATAATCTCAAGAACATCAATGTCGAAATCCCGCGGAATCGGCTGGTGGTCATCACCGGCTTGTCCGGCTCAGGCAAGTCATCGCTGGCTTTCGATACCATCTTCGCCGAGGGTCAGCGCCGCTATGTCGAGAGCTTGAGCAGCTACGCCCGTCAATTTCTCGGTCTGATGGAAAAGCCGGACGTCGATCAGATCGAAGGATTGAGCCCGGCAGTGTCGATTGATCAGAAGAGCGTCAGCCACAATCCGCGCTCGACCGTCGGCACGGTCACTGAGATTTACGACTACCTGCGCCTGTTGTACGCGCGCGTGGGGATCCCGCATTGCCCGAAATGCGGCGCGGAAGTATCGGCGCAGAGCGCGCAGCAGATTGTCGATCAGATACAGACTATGCCCGCCGATTGCCGCATACAGGTGCTGGCGCCGGTGATTCACCGGCAGAAGGGCAACCATGTCAAGGTCTTGGAGGATATTGGCAAGCAAGGCTTCGCGCGCGTCCGCGTAGACGGCGTCGTGCGTGATCTTGACGAAGAGATTGAGCTCGATCGTTATGTCATTCACGACATCGAAATCGTGGTTGATCGTCTGGTGGTACGGCGTTTTGAAGCGGATCAGGCAGAGGACGCGACCGCCTTTGAAACGCGGCTGACCGACGCGGTGGAAACGGCGCTGGAGCTGGGCGAAGGCCGGATGATAGTGCAGGATGTGACGGATCGCGACCAATCGATTGATTACCTGTTCAGCGAGGATTTGGCCTGCCCGGAGGGCCACGGCAGCGTCCCGGAGCCGGAACCGCGGCTTTTCAGCTTCAATACGCCGAGCGGCGCCTGCCCGACCTGTCAGGGTTTGGGATTCAGCCAGGAGATTGATCCGGACATGGTCGTGCCGGACAAGAGCAAGTCCATTGCAGACGGCGCCATCAGCGCGAACGGCCACAGCGTAGAAGACAAGCGCGGCTGGAATTGGAATGTTTATTGCAGCCTGGCCCGCAGCTACGGATTCCGCCTCGATGCGCCCTGGCGCCAGTTGAGCGAGCAGCATCAGGAGTTGATGCTTTACGGCTCGGGCGAGCGGCGATTTGATGTGACCTACTATCATTCCAACGGGGCGGAACGATCGTGGTCGACACGCTTTGAGGGCGTCATACCCAACCTGGAGCGGCGCTACCAGCAAACGGAATCGGACTGGATTCGCCGCAAGATACAGGAGTATATGCGTGAAATTCCCTGCCGTTCTTGCGGGGGGCAGCGACTGCGGCCCGAAGCGCTCTCGGTGACCATCGGCGGCGCAACGATTCATGACGTCACGCATTTGCCGATAGACGATTTGGAAGTTTGGGTGGATTCGCTGCGGGGGCGCGATGCCATCTTGACCGAGCGCGAACAGCAGATCGCGCATCAGATATTGCGCGAGCTGGATTCCCGCGTTGGTTTTCTGAGCAATGTGGGGCTGAATTACCTTTCCTTGTCACGCAGCGCGGCGACATTAAGCGGCGGGGAATCGCAGCGGATTCGCTTGGCGACGCAGGTCGGCAGTCAGCTTACCGGCGTGCTCTATGTGTTGGACGAGCCGTCGATCGGATTGCATCAGCGGGACAACAAACGGCTGATACGCACATTGACGGGCTTGCGCGATATCGGCAACACGGTGCTGGTCGTTGAGCATGATGAAGATACGATGCGTTCGTCCGACTGGCTGATTGACCTGGGTCCCGGCGCTGGCGAGCATGGCGGTGAAGTCGTCGCCGCAGGCACGCCGGACGAGGTGACGCTGGTGGATGAGAGCTGCACCGGCGCTTTCCTCGCCGGGCGCTTTCAGATTCCGCTGCCGGAAAGCCGGCGGGCGGGCTCGGGCGAGTTTCTGTCGCTGCGGGGCGCGCGCGCGAACAATCTTAAAAGCATCAATATCGATTTCCCGCTTTGCCAACTGATCTGCGTGACTGGCGTCAGCGGCAGCGGCAAGTCTTCGCTGGTGGTGGAAACATTGTATCGGCGGCTGGCGCAGCTGATTAATCGCAGCCGTGAGCGGGCTGGCGAGCACGATGAAATCATCGGCGCCGACAGAATTGACAAGATCATCAATATCGACCAGAGCCCGATCGGGCGGACGCCGCGCAGCAATCCAGGCACCTATACCAAGATGTTTGATGATATACGCAGCCTCTTCGCCGAGTTGCCCGAGAGCAAGATCCGCGGCTATAAGGCGGGGCGCTTCAGCTTCAATGTCAAGGGCGGGCGCTGCGAGAATTGCGAGGGCCAAGGGCTGATCAAAATTGAGATGCAGTTCCTGCCCGATGTATATGTGCAGTGCGAAGTCTGCCGCGGTTCGCGCTATAATCGCGAGACGCTGCAAGTCCATTACAAAGGCAAGTCAATTTCTGATGTGCTCAACATGACCGTCAGCGAGGGCTTGGCATTCTTCGAGAATCTGCCGCGCATCCGCCGTAAGCTGGAAACCCTGGACGCGGTCGGCTTGGGTTATATTCGCATTGGACAGCCGGCGACGACCTTGAGCGGCGGGGAGGCGCAGCGCATCAAGCTGAGCCGGGAACTCTCAAAACGCGCCACCGGGCAAACGCTGTATATCCTCGATGAGCCCTCGACCGGCTTGCACGCCGTCGATGTGGAGAAGCTGATCAACGTTTTGCAGCAACTGGCGGACGCGGGCAACACCATCATCGTCATTGAGCACAATCTGGACATCATCAAAGTCGCCGATCACATCATTGATCTGGGGCCGGAAGGCGGCGGCGGCGGCGGCGAAGTAATCGCCCAGGGCAGACCGGAAGAAGTCGCGGCGACGCCGGGCAGCTATACCGGCGAATACTTGCGGTCCTACTTGAAAATGCCTCAGCCAGCCTAAGCCCAATCGACTGGAACCGCTACTTGGCCGCCTTTTGGTTCGCTTCCGCGCCGCTTTACAGTCACACTGATTGGGGCGGCTTCCTCAGAACAGCGCAGGCGCTGCAGCAGCGCGGGCATGATATTCTTTGGCTTAGCGAGGCGCCGCTGGAAAACGCGATCAGGCAAAGCGGCATCCCATTCGCCGCCATTCGCCAAACCGGTTGGCTCTGGCCCCCGCCGCCTCAGCCCGACTTGAGCGCAATCTCGCCGCAAGAGGCGGTGACGCTGCGCTATCGGCGAGCGCTCGACACCTGGCTCAGCGAGGAGCTAGTGGCGGAGGCGGTCGAAGCCCTGCTCGACCTAGAGGACGTAATCGGCGCGCCGGACGCGATTGTATCCGATCCCTTCCTGAGCGCGTCGGCGATCGCGGCGGACATTCTCGATATACCGCTTGTGATATGCGGCTGGCCCGCGCAGGCGACGCTCGATGAACAGAGCCTGTTTCCGGTGCAGCGCGACTTGAGCAGCGAGAGCCAACAGCGCATTCAGCGCCTCTGCGACCGCTTCGGCATTGACGGACGCAATTTCTCGAAGGGCGCGGCGCCGTCCATCATCAGCGAATGGCTGCATATCAGCTATTTCACGCCGGGCTGGCATCAGACCGAGTTGCCCACCATGCTGCCGCAGACGCAGTTTGTCGGCGGCCGCGCGGAGGCGCCGACAGATCCGCCGCCGCAGTGGCTGCGGGATATTCCGCCAGACCGGCCGCTGGGGCTCGTTACCTTGGGCACGAGTTTCACCGGCGATCTGGGCTTTTACAGCTGGGCGGCGCAAGCGGTCGCAAGCGCGGGCATGATCCCTATCGTGACGCTGGGCTGGCATCCGGTCTCGGCCGAAGAGAAAGCTGAACTGAAGCGGGCGCTGCCAGCGGGCACGCGGCTGTTGAATTGGGCGCCTTATGAGCATCTTTTGCCGCGCTGCCGCATCGCGATTCATCACGGCGGCATCGGCACCACGCATAGCGCTGTGGTTCATGGTTTGCCGCAGATTATCGTGCCGCACGCGGCTGATCAGCGGATTCAGGGTCGGCGGGCGGCCGAGGCCAAGGTGGGCTTGCATTTGACGGCGCATGATGTGCGACAAGGGCAGTTGCGCGAGGGCGCGCAGGCGATCATGGAGGCGGACTGGGTGCAGGAAAATGCGCGGCTGCTGGCGGCGGAGATGGCGGGGCTGGGTGGTGTGGAGCGGGCGGGGGCGTTAGTTGAGGGGGTTGTGGGGTGAGGTTGCGTTGATTATCCTTTCGGCGAGCAAATATACTCGAGAGCCGATTTGGTTGAGCCAGCGTTCGCTTTCGTTTATGTCAGATTCTCTCGCATTGGCAATTGCATCGTCAACGTTTGGCAAATAGCATGAAGTCTTAAGTCTTGACTTGTTGTATGAACCAACAACCGATATCAGTTCAAGCTCTAATCTGGTCCTAGATCCGGATTTTCCATTTGCTTCTAGTTCTGTCAATTCCTCGCAGGTGTAGTCATCAAGCGATCTATGATGAAGCAATAGCCATAATTCAAATGCCGGATTGCTATCAGCTACACAAAAGCCTTTTTGAATTGCCTGCTGTGTAACACGTTGAAGCATAGGAACTTTCCATCTATCGCGGTCGATAACTAGCCACAATTCATCGTCAACACGAAGCTCATATTCGTTATTGAATTCGGTAAGTCTAGCCAAGACATGGTCCGGCGACGAATCCTCAGGTTGAATCGTCTCCACGTGAACACTCGGATGATTGAATCTCTCGTCTGCGGCAAGGTCATCAAAATAGGTTTTCTCGGTCTTTGTTCCTTCCGATACGATGACAAAAAGTTTCCTGATGTCTCGTCTGCCGGCAATCCGCTCTCTATCGGTATACTTTTTGGTCCTCATGATTCGAGCGACCAATCGAGGCTCTCAAGGCTGGAAGTTACGGGAATCGCGCCAAACCGGCCGAATAGATAGCCCTTCTCGATGTTCATTTTCTCTGGGAGCTTGAACTCTTCAAGCGAATAAAGCGTCGAGGCGTCAGTTCGTTCCTTCTCTACGAACCAGATTTCATCACGTCTAAGAAGATCCAGATCCAATAGCCCCGTATCGTGCGACGTGACAATGAGCTGGTTCTCGCGGTTTCCTGTATGCTTGAGAAACAGTTCTATGACCTTGCCGGTCAAATGTGCATGTATACTTCTGTCCAGTTCGTCGATAATGAAAACGTGCTTGGATTGAGAACTGTGCATACCAAGAAGAGTTGGGATCAACTCGAGTAATCGTCGAGTGCCATCAGATTCGGCTGACAAGTCGAATGGGATTCTGCTACCATCGTCGTTCACCTGATGCAGGGTTACTAGTCGACACGCTGCAAAATCATGGTTTGCATCGACCAGAATGTAGTCTTCACTACCGGGATGTCCAAATATGGCTTTTTCGTCAGATCCCTTGCTAATGTTCTGCGCGTTTCGTTTTGCGTAATCCTTGAACTCGTCCGATAGGTCAGAATCAGCATTAATGTCAATCGGCAGAAGATCAACTCCGTCGATTCCTAGGTCCAAGAATTCTAGTACTTCGTGGAGTCTGTCCTTAAACTCCGTGTCTCTCATGATTCCAAGTCCGACGCCTTGAATCGGAATCGAATCGGGAAAGACAAGAACAAGCGTTCGGTCGAACCAGTCGTAGATGATATCAAGAAAAGCGATTCTGGGTTCAGGACGGTTAGGACTTGCCGCATGTATGCCCGCAGAAACTGTAGTACGAGACGAGCGCCCGATAAAGAGCCTAGCGTCACGCTTGAACGCGTTTGCACCGATTCTGTTATCTGGATTGTCGTCACCGCTAAAGCCGACATTTCCTTCCGTATTTGCTGCTGTCAAGAACAACTCGTTTGGAGGGAAGTTCCTGATGAAATCGAAATGGTCTTCCTCATTTGTGACCAAGACGCTTACTTCGCCAATTCTTACACTGGTATGACCCTGCGAGTCAGTTTCGCGTTCGAACATCATTCTGTTGCGTTCTGACAGGATCTCGTGCAAAGACTCCGAATGAACCCTATGACGATCTAACGTGAATTGGTATTCGAAACTTTGCGCAATTCCACATTGAAGCTCAAATACGAATTTCGATGGTTTTCCCGAGTTTTCGCTATCAAGAAGAAAGGGCGTAAGCTTAAAATCTTTTGCCCTTGAAGGCCCATGAGTGATGAACTCTTGAGCGAAACTCATTGCCTTCATCAGATTGGTCTTTCCAGACTGATTTGCTCCGAAGACTACGCTTGTCTTGAGAAGACGCAAATCCCTAATCTCGGTTACGTGATCGGGATGCTCATTCGACTCGCCGGCGACCATTGAAAACTCGATTTCGTCTTTGAACGACAGAAAGTTCTCGACCATAAATCTGATTAACATGATTTATCACCTCCGACCCATAGTGTGAACAATCACGCATTGAACATTTTCCGCCAATTCTGCTGGAAATGCAATGGATGCACGTTAGCAAGAGCACAAGAACTCACGCTACAATACGCCCCATCATCATTTCACTACAGAAAGCCCAAAAGACATGGACTTCCCCCTCGACAACATTGGACGCTGGCGCT
>JAPOXG010000052.1 GCA_026707225.1 Chloroflexota bacterium | reverse complement strand
TCGCGCCCGGCGATGATCAGCAGCAGCGCAAAAGCCTCGACCGCCAAAACCGCCAGCAGCGGCGGCTCAAAAACGAACCAGCGGAAAGGCAAGCAGATCAGCCCGGCAACTGCCAGCGGCAGTGTGTGGAGCACGGCGTAGGCGAGCAAACCGACCAACATGGCATCGCGCTTCGCCCAATCGAAGCTGCTGGCGAGCAGACCGACGATGTGGCTGACCACGAAGGTTTGCGTCAGATTGCTGAATGTGAGGGCCGCGAGCAGCAGCGGCAGCAGCAGCAGGCGCATCTGCGCGATGCCGAAACCGGCCGGGTCTGCAAGGGCGAAGAGCAGCACAAATAAGCCCAATCCGCCCAGCGCCGCCAAGCCGAAGCGCAGCGTTATCCGTGTCCCCCAACGCAGCGGGAGGAAATAGCCGCCGCGATGCAGCATGCCGGTGGCGAAGGACCAACTGGCATTGAGTTTGCCCAGCGTCGAGGCGCAAATAAGATCGTAGGTGTTTTGCTGTTTCTCGCGCTGGATGCCGCTGATGATCTCGCCCGTGGAAATTGCGCCGGCAAACCAGATGAGGACCGGCAAAAACAGAGGCGCCGCCACAACCAGCGAGACCAACGTAAAGGGCACGATCAAGACAGCCGCCAGCAGCTGCGGCGCGAGGATGAAGAGGCAGGTTGAAGCCAATGCGAAAAGCGGCACGAGCAGCCGCGGTCTGCTTGGGCGCGGTGGCGTCTGGCGGGCCGGCGTGTGAATCTGGCTGACGCGCTTGAAGATGGGATCGTGGATATCGGCTTCGGCGATCGTTCGCCATAGGCTCAAAGACAGCACGCTGCGACAACTCCCGGTTAGCGATGCCCTTATGATTATCTTAGCGGAAGTTGGCTTTGTGTCCAACAGCCGGGGGAAACGACGCGCCGGGCGGTGTCAAGGCGTATAGGTCTCTTCCGGCTGCGCATGATGCAGCAGCACATCGATCGTCAGCGCCAGCGCCGCGCTCGTCACCGCGCTTCGCAGGGCAGCCTCAGTGACCGACGCGACATCAATAATGCCGGTCTCCAGCATATCGACGATAGCGCCGCTGCGGACATCGATGCCGTATCCGCAGGGCTGACCCTCCAACTCGGCGAGCTTAGCGGAATCGTAGCCGGAATTTTGGCAAATTGTGCGGATCGGCGCCTCCAATGCGCGCAGCAGAATCCGCCGGGCGGCGCGCGCATCGCTGTCAGCAGTATGGTCCGGCGCTCGTTTCAGTGCAGCGCGACAAGCCAGCAAGGCAATTCCTCCGCCGGGCAAGATACCGTCGCGAATAGCGCGGCGCAGCGATTTTGCCGTCTCTTTGGCGATGGCGATACGGTTGTCCATCCGCGTCGGCACAGCATCGCCGATGCGCAAGATGGCGGCGCCGCCCAGTATCTTGCCGATGCGCTCGCGCAGGAACGCTTCCCGATCCTTATCCTCCGCGTATTCGAGCAGCTCAAGCAAATCAGCCAGATGCTCGGTGAGCTCGCCTTGATCTTCGCGGTCGGATACCAGGCCAAACATCGTTCGCTCAACCCAGACTTGTTTCACTCGACCGAAATAGCTTGGGCGTGCATGTCTCGTCGGGTCGTTGCCTGGAAGATCTTTCGGGCGTCCGGCCGCGGACGCCAGCGTATCGCCGGCCGCTTTGAATAGCGGAATGGCGCCGGTGATGACCGCCATGTCGCTCAAGTGGGCGCGGCGCTCGTCATCGGTGCTTCCCGGCGTCTTGACCGCCACGAGGCGGAACTTATCCGGCTCCTTGTTGTTCAAGATGAAGTTGATGACCGTCTCAGAAAACTTGTCAGCAACCAGCAGCAGCGCTTTCGCCCCCGCTCGCATGAGCGTAGTGATGACCGGCAGCAGCGCTTCCGGATCGTCGACATCGAGGTCGCTGAGAAGGATGGCGCAATCGTTCATGACGATGCGGTCCGGCTCTTTTCCGCCGCGCAGCATCGCCCGCGAGACCGCGCCCCGCCTCCAATACATGCCCTTCATGTAATCGTGCTCAATGGCGCGCGTGTGCCCGCGCCGCACATCGAGTTGTCCGTGCTCGCCGATGAAGTCGAAGATCTCGCCCAGCTTCTCCGCCAGTTCGGGATCGTGACAGATGCACTCGGCCAATTGCGCCAGTTGCTGTTGTCCGCGGATCGGGCCAGTCATCTCCGCGAGCGAAGCCAGCGCGATATCCAGGAATTCGCCCAGATACTGACGCAAGCGCATGGCGTTGCCGCCGGCGGCAATCACTTTCAGGCCTTCGTTATAAATTGATTGGAAGATAACGGCGGCGGTCGCTGTGCCATCGCCGCAATCTTCATAGAGCCGCCAGAGCATCTGCCGCAGCAGCATGGCGCCCATATCGGCGTCGCGGTCGGGCAGGTCGCTGATGCGCCGCGCGATCAAGCCGCCTTTATCCAGCAAGTCTGGCGGCTTGTTTTCCAGCGCTTGGCTGACAGCGACCGTGCGCGGGATGGGACCCAGCGTCGGGCGTACCGCATCGACGATCAGGTTGATGCCGCGCTGCAGGCTGAGGGACGCATCCGGCTGAAAGACCAGGCGAGGGACCGAGTCTCCCCCTAATTGATTGGGGAAGCTTCCCCCCGACGGACGGGGGGACCGAGGGGGGCGTTTAGAGGGGGGTGGCTTTTTCAACCGCGGATCGCCCCTTGCGTGAGGCCGGCGATGATCTGTCGCTGCATCAAGAGGAAGATTACGATGATGGGCAAGGTGGCCAGGAAGGAGCCGGCCATGATCGCGCCGGTCTCGACCTCGTAGGGACCGTCCATGGTGGCGATACCATTGGATAGCAGGTATTTCGCGTCATCGTGCAGGACGACCAGTGGCCAGAGAAAATCGTTCCAGGTCCAGACGAAGGTGAGAATGCCGACCACGCCCAGGGCCGGGCGCACCAGCGGCAGGATGATGCGGTGGAACATGCCGATCTCGGAAGCGCCGTCGATGCGCGCGGCGTCCATCAATTCATCGGGCACGGACTCGATGTATTGGCGCATGAGGAAGATGTTGAAGACGTTCACCATGCCGGGCACGATGATGGCGAGGTAGTTGTCCACCCAGCCAAAATCGCGCATCAATAGAAATAGCGGTATCAGCAGCATGTGGAAGGGCAGCGTCAGGGTCGCCAGCACCAGGAAGAAAAAGAAGCGCTTGAAACGGAAATCGTATTTGGCGAAGGCGGCGCCGGCCAGCGCAGCCAAGTAGACGCCGAGAACGGTGCGGATGCTGGCGGTGAAAATGGTATTGCCGTACCAGCGGACGTACTCGGTCTTTTCGAAGAGCGTGTGGAAATTGTGCATCGTCCATTCGCGCGGATAGACCGTCACCGGCAGCTTGTAAAGATCGCCTTCACGGCGGAAGCTGGCGGAAATCATATAGACGAAGGGAATCGCACAGAGCAAAACGCCAACAAGAACGATGGTGTTCATCGTCATGACACTGACCCGGCTGGCGCCCATTGCGCTTTCCCGCTTCCGCTTAAACATCGTGGCGCCTCAGACCTTCCACAGACGGAACAAGAGCAGCTGCATGCCGGTGATGATGAGAATGACCACAGTCAAGATATAACCGATCGCCGAAGCATAACCCATACGGATATTCAAGAAGCCCATGTCGTAGAGATACATTAGGGGGAACAAGCCGCTATCGAAGGGACCGGTGTTGGGGAAATCCAAAAGCAGGTAGGGCTGGCTGAACAGGCTGAAGGAGCCGATGCCGCCGGTGACGACCACGAAGACGAATACCGGGCGCAGGAAGGGAATAGTGATATGCCAGAAGACGCGGATGGTAGTGGCGCCATCGATGCGCGCCGCTTCTTTCAAATCATCGGGCACATTCTGCAAGCCGGCCAGGAAGAAGAGCGAGTTAAAGCCGACCCAGGTCCACAAACCGAGAATGATCAAGGACGGCATTACTAGATTGGCATCGCGAATCCAGGCGGGACCTTCTATGCCCAGTTGTGCCAGCGCCGAATTCATCCAGCCGAAATTCTGGTCGTAGACGAATCGGAATATCCAGCCGACAACGACGGCCGAGGTGATATAGGGCGCAAAGAAGGCTAATCGCCCCAATATTCGGAAGCGTATGTTCGGCGAGTTCAGCGCCAGCGCGACAGCCAGCGCCAGCGGCATCTGCACCAGCAAGGTACCCAGCCAGAATTCGACGCCATTGATCATGGATTCGCGAAAGCGCTTGTCCTTGGTCAGCAGGCGCTCGTAATTGGCCCAGCCCTTGTATTCGAGCACGATCCCGCCGCCTTCTTCCGGCTGTTGGAAGCCACGCGTGCGCTGGAAGCTCAAAAAGAGGGAGACGCCGGCCGGGTAGACGGTGAAAATGGCGAATGACAGCAGAAAAGGCGCCAGAAAGATGTAGGGGATGACCTTGCGCTGGTTGCGCGACCACCAGTCCGCGAGGGAGAACGGCTGTGAATTGTCAGCAGTGGTCAGTGTGTGAGCGGACAAGCACTGGTCTCCTTGGATGACCTGCCTGGAACAACGAACATTTTTGGGCGACCCGGCGGGTCGCCCGTACAACATACAGCCTGATGCAAACCGTACGGGTCAGGTCGCGTAGACACAGAACTACGCCGGCGGCTGACCCTCAAGAACACGTTACTTGCTGAACTCGAATTCTTCGATCGCTTCTTCCAGCGCGGCGCGCGGGTCGGCGTCCGCCTCGAAGACTGGATCCATGACCACGCGATTGACGATATCACCGAAGAGGCCCCAATAGGGATCGACGTTGATGACAGCCATTTCGGCGGCTGCTTCGGCGATAAATTGACCCGGTATCTGCCCGCCAAAGTAATCATCGGAGCGCAGCAATTCCTCGCTATCCCAGACCGGCGTGTAGGACGGGAAGAGGTTCATGCGGCGGAAGGCCAACAGCGAACCCTCGGCGGTGATATTGCAGACGCGGATGAACTCATAGGACTCGGGCTTGTTTTCGGAGGCGGCGGTGATGCCCATGCCGGTGCCACCATAGGGCGAGGTCTTGGGGCTGTCCGGGCTCCATTTCGGCAGGTGGCGCATCCGCCACTGGCCTTCCATGTCGGGCACGTTTTGCTTCATAAAACCCTGCAACCAGGGCGCGGCGTACTTGGTGACGTAGGCGCCATCGCCTATCAGTCCCCAGTAGTCGGCGTCCGATACCAGGAACAAGCCGGAATCGACGTGCCTCTTCTGCCAATGCAAGATGTCGACAGCCAAGTCAGTTTCCAGCACCGTTACATTGCCGTCGGCATCGAAGAATTGGCCGCCAGCCGCGTTGAGCACGTTGTTCAATTCGCGCCAGCTTTGCGCGGCTCGGTTAAATTCCGCCAGCGCCGTGCCCGAATCTTGTACCGGACCGCCAACTTGCTCGATCCATTCTTCCCAACTCACCGGCGCTTCGGCGTCAACGCCTAGCTCTTCCATGACGTCACTGCGGTAGAGCATCAGCAGCGGGTTCACTTCGTTGCCGAGGCCATAGATATTGCCGCGGACGGTCCAGGGCGCGGTGGCCGAGGGAATCGAAAGGTCGTCCAGGTCCTCGCCCAGCAGGTCATTCATGGCGGCGAAGGGCTCGTTGCCCGGCTCGCGCACGTATTGACCCGTCTGGTTGATCTCGATATCGACCATATCGGGGATGCCGGCGCCGCCGACAAATGCCGCCGTCAGCTTGGGCCACAAATCCCAATAGGGCGTCTGCTCGAAGGTAAAACCGACATTGGGATGCATGTCGGACCAGAGTTCGTCAACCACGTTCTGCATCCATTCAACGCGGTTGCTGGCGAAGCCCCAGAGCACGAGATTGATTTCTTCGTCCTGGGCGCGGACCACACCGACCGGCAGCGCCGCAAAGCCGCTGGCCGCCAGCGCGGTTGATGCCGCCTTCAGAAAGTCGCGGCGTGAAAGTTTCTTTTCGGACATGGTTATCTCCTTGAATATTGATTCCATTTCATTTGGTGCTGATTGCAAAGTTTGACCGTTCGCATTTCACCTCCTGCTCCGCGCAGTTTGCGCCACGACCTTGATGCGATGATGGCTGCTTCTTAGTGAGGTACGGTTGCACCATCAGGCTCCATTATATCCCCCCCCCAAGAAAATCCATACCGAAGACGTATGACTGAGATGTCCTTTAAGGTACGATGACAACGTACTAAGCAAGCTTAACGATGACCACGCAAAAAGTCAAAGATTGGGGCAAAATGCCTGAAGTCTCGATAATCACACTGCCGCCGGCACGCTGGCGGGAAGCGAAAAAGCTGCGCCTGGAAGCCCTGCTCGCCGAGCCGGCTGCCTTCGCTTCGAGTTACGAAGACGAAGTGGCTTTCCCGGATGACGTTTGGATCGCCCGCTCCAAATCGGCATACGAGCGCGACGGGAATATGGCGTTTTACGCCGAAGCGGATGGCAAACTCGTTGGCATGGCCGGGGCGCATTGGTCGGCGAAAGCCAAGCTGCGCCACGTAGCGGAGGTATATGGCGTCTATGTATCGCCTGATCAACGTGGCGGCGGAGTGGCGCCACGTTTGATGCGAAGGCTCCTCGCTGAGCTTCGCTCAATGGCACCAATCAAGAAGGTGAGCTTGATGGTAAATACTGAGGCACCCGCGGCGATTCGGCTCTATGAGAAGCTGGGCTTTGAGATTGTCGGCACGGCACATCGGGAAGAGAAAGTGGACGGGCGCTACTACGATCTGCACTACATGGAGCTGCACCTCGAGACCGACTGATCTACTGCTTCACCGCGCCGATGGTCAGATTGTCGAGGATTTGATTGCGGCCCGCGACGAAAATCAGCACGATCGGCAGCGTGGCGATGAAGGCTCCGCCCAGGATCATGCCGTATTCGATCTTGTACAAGCCCTTCAGCGTCGCCAGCCCGACCGGATAAGTGAACTTCTCCGGCGTGCGCAAGACGATCAGCGGCCAGAGGTAATCATTCCAGGCGGTCAAGAAAACGAGTACGCAGAGGATCGACAACGCGCCCCGCGACAAGGGGATGCCAATGCGCCAAAAGAGACCCCATTCGCTGGCGCCGTCGATGCGCCCGGCATCGAGCAATTCTTGCGGAATCGACACCATCGCCTGCCGCATAAAGAAGGCGCCGAACGCGCTGACCGAACTGGGCAGGATGACGCCCAGGAAGCTATCCAGCAAGCCCAGCCGCACGATCATCTGGAAGAGCGGCACGAGCGTCACCTGGAAGGGGATGGCGAAGGTAAACAGCAGGAAGATGGTCAGGAAGGTCTTGCCGCGGAATTCGTATTTGGCGAAGCCCCATCCCACCATTGAGGCGAATAGCAAGGTCAAGGCGCTCTGGCTGACGGCGATGATGACGCTGTTGCCCATCTGTTGCAGATAGGGAATCTCTTCGCCGCTGAGGAGGCGCTCGTAATTGTTCATGGTTGGCTCGGGCGCCAGCAGATTGACGGGCCAGGAGAAGAGTTGACCATTCGTTTTGAACGAACCGGTGAACATGTACAGGAAGGGGATGCCGACCAGAAGCGCGAAGAAGAACAGTACCGCATAGACAACCGTCGCTTCGACCAGCTTCATATAGAGTGATTTGCGCACGGCGGAATCCGAGGGGGGCGATATGGCGAGTCTCATGCGTCTTAATCCTCGCGAAAAGCGCGAATCAGAATAAGCTGAATCACGCTCAAGACCAGAATGATGACCGCCAGCGAATAGCCAATGGCTGAGGCATAACCCATCTTGAGCTCGCGGAAGCCGCGGGTATAGAGATACATAGTCATGGTCATGCCGGCGTTATTGGGTCCGCCCTCAAGCCCCACCAGGATCGCCGGCTCGGCGAAGAGATTGTAGGAGCCGATGATGGCGATAGTCAGCACGAAGGCGAGGATCGGTCGCAGCAGCGGCAGGGTGACATGCCAGAAGACCTGCCAACGGGTGGCGCCATCGACGCGCGCCGCCTCTTTGAGCTCGGGCGGGATATTCTGCAAGCCGACCATGAAGTAGATCGCATTGATGCCGGTCCACTTCCAGGCGCCCAGCAGGATGACTGCTGGCATGACCCAGCGCGCCTCCCGCAGCCAGCGCACATTGTCGACGCCAAGCGGCGCCAGCAGCAGGTTGTTGATCAAGCCATATTGCTCTTCGAATACCAATCCGAAGATGATCCCAACGACGACGCCGGCGGTGATATTGGGCGTGAAATAGAGAAAGCGGAAGAATTCACGAAAGCGCAGCCGGGGGCTATGCAGAATCAGCGCCAGCAGCAAAGCCAGCGGCACAATGATCAGAATGCTGCCCAAGGCGTAATAGGTGGTATTGGTCAATGCCTTGATGAACAGGTCGTCTTTGGTGACCAGGCGGACGTAGTTGTCGACGCCGATGAAGCGCGGGGGATTGGTAAGGCCGACTTGGCGGTAGAAGCTCAGCTGCAGCGACTGGATGACGGGGTACAGAAAGAAGATGGCGTAGCCGATGAAGAAGGGGCTTATGAAGAGATAAGGCGCGATTTTACGACCGCGTCCAAACATCGCAGTTCCTCAAGTGAAAATGAAAATTGGTGGCGAGCCGAAGCCCGCCACCACAACAAACCTTGAATCTAACTTTCGAATTCCATCTCGTCGCGGATGGTATCGGCGATTTCGGTGAAGACCTCTTCCGGGCTGCGGTTGCCGTCAATGACATCTTGGAAAGCGGCGCTCCAGAGGCTGTTCAGTTGCGAACGAAACGCGCTCTGCCATTGCGGCGGCGCTTCGGGACCAACATCGGCGAAGAGCGCGCCCAGGTCTTGGCCCGAGAAGTATTCGTCGGCAGCATGCAAGCGTTCGTCAGCCATCGCCGGGATATAGGGCGGCCACAGCGTAGTCATCTCGAAGCGGCGCACGTTGCCTTCAATTGAAAGCATGGAGAATTCGAGAAAGCTAAGCGCCTCTTCGACATGATCGCTTGTCGCGACTACGGTGGCGCCGGTGCCACCATATACGCTGGTGCGGCGGCCGCCATCTTCAAAGGCTGGCAGTGGCGCCGCTTTCCACTTGCCCGCAAGTTCAGGCGCGTTGTCCTTGAAGAAGCCGCCATACCAGTCAGCGCCGACCATGGAGATCAGCGTACCATCCTTGAAGGCCGCCCAAAGCGCGTCACCCGCTGGCGTCTGGGCTGCGATGCCTTCGTCTTTCAGAGTCAGCAGCCAGTCCATCATCGCAATTGATTCTGCGGAATCGATTGTGACTTCGCCATCGGCATTGAACCAGTCGGCGCCTTGCTGCCGCAAGAGTAACACCGGTAAGCGCGAGAAGATTGGCAGTGGTACGACATCTGGATTCTCAGTCACGATGGCGCGCGCGGCATCCGCGAAGTCATCCCAAGTGACGAACTCTTGCGGGTCAAAGCCGGCGCCTTCCCAGACATCGGCGCGGTAGTAAAGCACGACCGGCGTCAAAGCGTGTTCAATGCCGTAGACCGAGCCCATTGATGTATAAAGCGCCTGCCGCGCGGCGACGAGGTTTTCAGTATGTCCGCCTTCATCAAGCAGGGCGTTCAACTCGACAAAGCCTGGATCGCCGCCGCCGCGCAAGAAGCTGCCGAAGCGCCCCTGCTCGACATCGGCGATATCCGGCGCGCCGACCCCACCCGACTGTATTGAAATCAGTAGTCTGTCGTGTAAATCGCCGTAAGCGATCTCTATGACATTGAGCGAGAAATCCGGATTGACCTCGTCGGCATAGCGCTCCGCTTGCTCGCGGAACCAGCGGGCGTGCGTATTGACGAAGGCCCAGAGCTCCAGCTCCTGCGCCGCAACCGGGGCAACAGCGCTGAACAGCATCACGCCGACCAATAACAGAAGCAAGACTTTCAGCTTTTTCATGACAATCTCCCTATGGTGACTTACAGAATTGAGCTAATCACTGCGTATCGCTCAAGCGTCCCTCCCATGAAG
This sequence comes from Chloroflexota bacterium, assembly GCA_026707225.1. GTDB lineage: Bacteria > Chloroflexota > Anaerolineae > Aggregatilineales > Phototrophicaceae > UBA6055. The sequence continues at coordinate 12,718 of JAPOXG010000052.1, read as the reverse complement.
AACGATTCGAGCGCGCGCGCAACCGACAAGATTATATCATTGCTGCACTCTCCAATGCCAATTCGCTATCGCCTCAAGCCTTGATCGATCCGCTGGTCAAGCCGCTGATGAACTGCCGCATCGCCACCGCGAAGACGCAAAGCAGCGGGATCGACGAATGCGAGCGAGCGCCTTGCTCAACCTTGCGCCACGAGAAAGCGGTGCAATGCCAGATTGAACTCCGCCGCCTTTTCGATGAAGGGCGTATGGCCACAATCCTCGATGAGAACCTCTTTTACACTGCCGCCCGCCGCCACATAGTTGTCAAGCACGCGCCGCGTCTGCGCGATCATGGGCTGGGGCGGGCAGACTTCGTCGCCGGGCCAGCCCGGGACCACACCCAGCTTGCCAAATGCCGCCAGATCGAACATGGACATGTCCGCGATGACCTGGTCGCTGTCGCCGCGCAGCCAGAGCACTGGAGGTTTCGGGTCGATGGCGTAGAGTCGGCTCACATCGGGTTGATTGTTGGGCGCCATGCCGTTGAGCACGCCCCACCTGCCCGGCGCCACACCCGGCCAATTCTCCGAAGTGACAAAATCTCCGGGATAATCGCGCTCGCCGGTATGCGTTTGCAGCACGGATGTCAGCAAGTCTTCTTCGCGCTCTGATGTGTAGGGCGGCTTCCAATAGAAGTTGTTCATCACCTGGCGCGGTGTCATCTCGCCGTCGCCACGCTCTCCGTCTCTTAGCATCTGCGTGTATTGCGGGTTGGCGACGCCGCCACCGGACCCCGCCGCGTCGGCTGCGCAGAGCGTCCCTTCGGCATCTTTCGTACCGCCAAAGCCAAAGGGCGAAACGGGCGCGATAAAGCTGGCGCTCAATAGGCGCTCAGGCGCGTCCATCATCATTCGCCAAAGGACGCCGCCGCCCATCGAATGCCCGACCACATGCGCAGCCTCGATGTTGAGCGTGTCCATCAGCGCGGGCGCATCTTCGGACATATCAGCCAAACCGCGAGCGCCATCGACCGCTGCGGCCGGGTCAGACTGGCCGAAGCCCCGCTGATCAGGCGCGATGCTGTGGATTCCCGGCGGCATGGCCAACATGGTCTCTTCCCAAAATGTGGCCGATGTCAAGTTGCCATGTAAGAAAATAACCGGCGACCCGTCTTCGTCGCCGGCGGAGAGGACGCGCGTCGTGATCCGCGCCGTCGTGATCGTTCTTGCGTTGATGCCGGGGAGTGTCGGTATTGACATGATTCGGCTTCCTTTCCTCGTCAACCATCGTGGGACAGAATGTATCTTATGAGCCACAAGCGCGCCAATCAGTTCATCAGAACGGTCCGTATCGATCGGTCTGCGCCGGATGGGCATCGACCGTCGCGTCATAGCTGCGCTGCAGAAGCTCCCATTTCAGGGCCGCATATTCTGGATCTTGCGACAGATCCTTGTGCTCCCAGGGGTCGTTCTCCAAGTCGAATAATTCGCAGAGCTTCTTCTGGTGGTAGACGACCAGCTTCCAACGCCGATCGCGATACATGGTGGCATGGGTCCCGTCCGCTAAATTGGTGGCGGCGTAATGCTCGGCGCGCACGAATTCGCGATGAGGCGCATGCAACTCGCCGCCGCAAATCCAGGTCGCAAGCGGGCGCCCCTGCACCCAGGGCGGCACTTCCATGCCTACCAACTCATAGAGCGTCGGCGCGATATCCACCAGCTCCACCAAATCGTCGTGAATCCGCGGCTGGATCCGGCCGAGCCAGGAGATCATCAGCGGCACGCGCGCCAAGCCCTCGTAAAAGCGACAGCCTTTGAGCGCCAGCCCGTGATCGCCCAGCATTTCGCCATGGTCGCTCATGAAGATGATGATGGTGTTTTCTCGCTGGCCTGATTCGTCCAGAAAAGTGAGCAGCCGGCCAAACTCGTGGTCGAGGAATTCGATCATGGCGTAATACGAGGCTTGAATGTGCTTGTGCCGCAATTCATCGGGGTGGCGCGCCCGATTCTGGAAGTCGATATTCGCTGATTCAAGCCGGCGCTGATGTTCGAGGTCGCCGTCTGCAAAGTGGGCGCCCGGCAACGATTCCGGGTTGTAGCGCCGATAATATTCATAGGGCGCGTCGAAGGGCGGGTGCGGGTCGAAGGGATTGACGCTCAGCAGCCAAGGCATCTCCGGCTCCCGGTTGCGGCTGATGAATTCAATCGCTTTCTCCGTGCACCAGTGCGTCTGATGCAGATGGGGCGGCACGTTGTCCGCTTCCGCTGTCGGCTCCATGAAGCCACCAAATCCGATGTGCTCATGCGAGTTGCGATAGTCTTCAAGCGTTGCGATGCCGCGGGGCCGCAGCACCGTGTTGTGATCAATGTCCTGCCCCTTGATCCATTCGACGTATTCGTTGCCGCGCTCGTTCCCGCCTTTGTGATCGTGACTGTATTGAAAGGTGTCGTAGCCATCGTTCACGCGCTCTTCGCGGCGCAAGAAGGCGCTCGCCAGGTGCAGCTTGCCTATCAAGCCACAATCGTATCCCGTGTCGCGCAGTGCCTTCGAGATCAGGCGATCTTCAAAATGGCGCGGGAAGCTGCGGAAGCCGTTGCCATTCACGCCCACGGCGCTCGGATACATGCCGGTGAGGAAGCTGGTGCGGCTCGGGCTGCAAATCGGCGACTGGCAGAATGCCTGAGTGAAGACTGCCGACTCTTCGACGAAGCGGTCGAGATTGGGCGTATGAATGTACGGGTTGCCCAAGGCGGCGATCGTATCAAAGCGCTGCTGGTCGGTGCAGTACCAAAGGATGTTGGGGCGAGAGGGCATGGGCTGACTCCTGGCGTCTTGTTCATTCCGCTCGTTGATATTATCGCTTTCCCGGCAAATTCGCCCCAAGACTACAGGCGGAGATTTTCGGCGAAAAGCGGTACAATATTCGGACGGATAGCGAGTAAGGAGCGATGAAATGGTCGATTTCGGATTGGGGTTGCTGCACGGGCCGCCGGCGGGAAAGAATGATCAATTCCTGGCGGACCTGGACAAGACGCTGCCGCAGCTGAAGGGGACCTTCCGCAGCATCTGGATGACCGATCATTTTCAGTGGGAAGGCCAACCCACGTTTGAAGCCTGGACCGTGCTGAGTTATCTCGCCGCGCGTTACCCTGAGTTCGAGGTCGGGCCGATGGTGCTCGGGCAGAGTTATCGCAATCCGGCGCTGCTGGCGCTGATGGCGGCATCCTTGCAGGCGCTCTCCGGCGGCCGTTTCATTATGGGCATCGGCGCCGGCTGGAAAGAAGACGAATACCTCGCCTACGATTATCCCTACCCATCGCCACGGGTACGTGTCCAACAGCTGGAAGAGACCTTGATCATCCTGAAGAAGATGTGGGAAGAGCCCAGGCCGGTCAGCTACCAAGGCGCGCACTACCGTATCAAAGACGCCTGGTGCGAGCCCAAACCGGAAACGAAGATTCCCATCCTGGTTGGCGGCGGCGGTTACACGACGATGAAGCACGCCGCCAAATACGCCGACATTTGGAATTATCCCGATTGTCCTCTCGGTCCCTTTGTGGAGCGCCAAGATATCCTGAGGCGACATCTGGACGATATCGGACGTGATCCGGCCACGCTGCGCTGCAGTTGGTTTGGGCGCGTCGCCATCGGTCGCACCGAAGACGAGGCGGTGGCGCGCGGTCTGTCACGCGAAAACAAGTGGACGCGCGACAATGCCTTCGTCGGCACGCCGCAAGACATCGCCGAGCAGATGAGCGACTTTGTCGAAGAAGGGGTCGATTATTTCATGATTGACATTATCGACGCGCCTGATGAAGCGATCATCGGCATGTTCATTGAAGAAGTAATTCCAGCAATAGACGGAGCTTAGACGAATGAAGATCAAATGGTATGGACACGCCGCCTTTATCATCACCGGGGGCGACGGCACATCGGTGATTACCGATCCCTATACGCCTGAGACGTCGGGTTATCAGCCGATTCCCGATATTCCCGATGTCGTGTTGACCTCGTCGCTGAATGACGACTTTCATGATCGCTCCGACCTGATTCTGGGCGAGCCGGTTCGGATCAATATGCTGGAAGTGGCGCGCAGTGGCGGCGAAATTGAAGCGGCGGGCTTAGTGTTCAATGGCATCGAATCGTCAGAGATGTACGAGCATCCTTATCACGAGCCGGACAAATGCGCCATGTACCGCTGGGATATGGATGGCATTAGCATCGGGCACATGGGTGACGTGGGCAATCCCTTAACCGACGAGGAAATCGCCTTTTTTGCCGGGCTGGATGTTTTCCTGGTTTTGGCGGGTGATGTGCCGACGATCCGGCTGCCCGATCTCAAGCAGGGGATCGACCGCATTCAGCCCAAGCTGGTCATCCCCATGCACTTCCGCACGCTGCGCTACAAGCCGCGCAACATGCAATGGATCACCGCATTCCTGCGCCACTTCAACGATGCCGACATCGATTTTCAGTCGGATTGGGAAGTGGAGCTGAGCAGGGAGGATCTGCCGGAGTCAACCCGGGTGCTGGTCTTGACGCACGCTATGTGAACGCGATCGCGCCCTGTTTGCCACTGCTGGCGCAAATATGCTACGATAATAATCGAGAAGGCGGAGGACCCGCTATGGAAGGCGATTGGACGCAAGCTATTGTCATGCTTGCTGCCATATTTGGCGTATTCTTGTGGCTGCGCAATGACATTAAAGAAAATCGGAAAGAAATCGACAAGCTGCGCACCGAGATGAAGGGCGACGTGAATCAACTGCGGGCCGAGATGAAGGATGATATGCAGCAGCTTCGCTCCGATATACAGAATGATATGCAGCAGCTTCGCTCTGATATGAAGAATGATATGCAGCAGCTTCGCTCCGATATGCAAGGTGATCTGAGGCGCATAGAGACAAAAGTCGATGGTCTTGACACTCGTCTGCGTGCTGTTGAATCTGAACAATCCCGGGTCGCTGGCTTGCTGGAAGGCTTGGGTCTTGCTGGCGTACTCCCCGGAGACGACAGCTAAGACCGTTTTCAATTGACGCCGCATGGGCGAGCAGGTTGCTCGCTCTTTGTTGTCACAGCCGCGCGAAGGTGTCTTTTAGCGTCGGATACAGCGACTGATAAATCTCATAGCGCTCCGCATAGGCATCGGCATCTGCGCCGACCGCCACCGTTTCGCCCGTTTGAATCATCGCCTCGCAGGCGGAAGACGCGTCATCGAAAACCCCAGCCGCCACCGACGCCAGAATCGCCGCCCCGAAGGCGCCGCCCTCGGTGGTATTGATGTTGACCAGGGGAGCGGCCAGCACATCGGCGATGATCCGCTGCCAAATTGGGCTCTTGGCGCCGCCGCCGCTGATTCTTACTTCAAATTGCGCCGGCAAGCCCGCTTGATCGATCAATGTGAATGAATCTTTCAAACCGAATGCCACGCCCTCGAGGACGGCGCGGGTCAGGTGGCCGCGGCTGTGCCGAGTCGTCATGCCGATGAAGGCGCCCCGCGCCAAAGGATCGGGATGCGGCGTCCGCTCGCCGGTGAGGTAGGGCAGGAAGAAGAGCCCTTCGCTGCCGGCGGGAACATTCGCCGCTTCAGCCAGCAGCCCCTCGAAATCGAGCGCCGGCGCGAAGCTGTCTTTGTACCATTGCAGGCTGCCGGCCGCGCTGAGCATGACGCCCATGAAATGCCAGGTTTCGGGCACAGCGTGACAGAAGGCGTGCAAACGGCCCTCAGGCTCGTAGGCGTAGCTGCCGAGGGGCGCAAAGACGACGCCCGATGTGCCGACGGTGACGCCGATGATATCCGGAGTTACGCAGCCCATGCCGATAGCGCCGGCCGCTTGATCGCCACCGCCGCCGACGACGGGCGTACCCGTCTTGAGCCCGGTTGCCGCCGCGCCGGCCGCGCTGATCGTCGAGGTAATTTGCGTGCCTTCGTGCACCGCCGGCATCCACTCGGCGGGAATCTCAAGCGCTTCCAGCACTTCGGCGGACCAAGCTCGTTCGGCGACATTCAGCAGCGATGTGCCAGCGGCGCCCGCCAGATCAGTGGCGTAGGTATCGGTCAGCTTATAGCGGATGTAATCTTTGGGCAGCAAAACCTGCGCTGCCTTTGCGTAGACCGCCGGCTCATGGTCGCGCACCCAGAGGATCTTGGGCGCGGTGAATCCAGTGACGGCCGGGTTGCCGGTCAATTCGAGCAGCCGATCGGCGCCGATGAGGTCAGTCATGGCGTCGCATTGCGCTTGCGTGCGTTGATCGTTCCAAAGGATGGACGGGCGCAGCACTTCGCCATTTGCGTCCAGCAAGACCAGACCATGCATTTGACCGGTGAGGCCGATCGCGCTGATATCATCGCCGCTTAAGCCCGATTCAGCGAGCGCCTGACGAATGCTTGCGCTGATGCCATCCCACCAGTCTGAAGGGTTCTGCTCGCTCCAGAGCGGCTTGGGCTGGCTGATCGGCTGGGGCGCATTGGCGACGGCGATGACCGCGCCCGTTTCGTCTATGATGAGCGCTTTGGCGCCGGTGGTGCTGATGTCAAGTCCCATCAAGTAGGGCATGTTGATTCCTTATGCTTGTATTATGTTGCTCCTGATACTCTTCGTAGAAAATGGATTCAATATTCTCGGCCGCTATTGTGCTCTGTGTCCCCCTCCCTGATGCTTCGGCGAGGGGGTCGGGGGGAGGGCTTGGATGCCCTAGCGCACACCCAGCAAGACATCGAAGGTCAGCTGATCAAGCCGCTCGTAGGGCAGGTTGCGCGCGCCCATGCCGGCGCGATCAAATTCAGTCGCCTTGAGTTGGTCGGCCGCCGCCCGGCTGTATCCACTGTTGAGATAAGCGTAGCGACCATCATCAGCGTTGATCTCGGCGAGCAGCTCCTGGATTTCGCCATCGGCGTTGAACTGCGCCGCTTTCTCTTTGAACACGAGATAGGAGCGCATGCAGCCGTGCGCGAATTCCACCACGTCTTCGTATTGCGAGCTGCGATAGGCGTGGGCGTCAAAGTGGCGGCTGCCGTCATAACCGACATCTTCCAGGAAGCGCACCAAGTGAAAGTTCTGTTTGATCATCATGCTGCCAAAGCGGAAGTCTTGATCGTAGCGGCCAAACATTTGGTCGTTCAGATCGATGTGGAAGAGCTTGCCCGCTTCCCAGGCTTGCGCCACCGCGTGCAGGAAATTCAAGCCGGCCATGTGTTCGTGCGCCACCTCGGGATTGACGCCGACCATTTCGGAATCATCGAGCGTGGCGATGAAGCCGAGCATGCTGCCGACGGTGGGAAAGTAAATGTCGCTGCGCGGTTCATTGGGCTTGGGCTCGAGGGCGAAACGATAGCCATAATCGTTGTCTTTGGAGTATTCGCAGAGGAAGTTGATCGCCTCGCGAAAGCGCTTTACGCCCTCAGCCGGGTTCTTGGCGCTGTCGCATTCGGCGCCCTCGCGCCCGCCCCAGAAGACATAGATCTTGGCGCCCAGCTCCGCCCCCAGGTCCATCGAGCGCATCGTCTTTTGCAGGGCGTAAGCGCGCACGGCCGGGTCGTTGCTGGTGAAGGCGCCGTCTTTGAATGCGGGATCGGCGAAGAGGTTGGTGGTCGCCATCGGGCAGACGATGCCGGTTTCGTCCATCGCCCACTTGAAGTCGGCCACGATCTGGTCGCGCTCGGCGGCGGTCGCGTCGATGGGCACGAGGTCGTTGTCGTGCAGGTTGACGCCCCAAGCGCCGACCTCCGCCAGCATGCGCACAATGTCGACCGGCGAGATTGGGTCGCGCGTCGGCTCGCCGAAGGGGTCGCGCCCGATATTGCCGACGGTCCACAAGCCGAAGGTGAATTTATGTTCTGGTTTTGGTGTGTAATCCGCCATCTTCAGGTCCTTGTCTCAGATCAATATAGCGCCGATTGTAACAAAAACTGTTGTCGCTTGTCACACAGGTTTCCGCTACACTATCAGCCTAGACCCTTTACTTCCAGCGAAAGCGAACTGCATGGCGCTACCCGCGCGCGAATCGCCAATCGGCAAACGAGTCTCCCTCTTCGTCACTTGCATCGTCGACATGATTTATCCGGACACCGGCATGTCGGTGGTGGACATCCTCCAGCACGTCGGCGCCGAGGTCGACTTTCCGCCCGACCAGACCTGCTGCGCCCAGCCCGCCTTCAATGCCGGTTATCGCGATGAGGCGCGCACGGTGGCGAAGCACTTTTTCAAAGCCTTCAAAGACGCCGAGGTGATCGTCACGCCTTCCGGTTCTTGCGCGGCTATGGTGCGGCACGAGTACCCGCATCTCTTCACTCCCGCGGACGGCAAAGCTTACGAGCAGGCGCAGCGAATGGCATCCATCACCTGGGAGTTCAGCGAATTCCTGGTTGATGGACTGGGCATCGTCAATCTCGATTTGACCCTGCCGGAGAAGCAGTGCTTCGCGATTCACGATGCCTGCCACGGTTTGCGCGGCTTGGGGCTGGGGGGCGCCGCCCGCGACTTGATCGGTCATCTGGGCAATGCTGAATTCGAGGAATTGAATGAGTGCGAGGTCTGCTGCGGTTTTGGCGGCTTGTTCAGTGTGAAGATGCCGGATATCAGCAACGCGATGCTGGAGAGCAAGATCGATAACATCAATGCGTCGGGAGCCGATACGATCGTGACCGGTGATGTCAGTTGCTTGACGCAGATGAACGGCGGCTTGTCGCGCCACAGATCCGGGAAGCGCGTGATGCACCTGGCCGATGTGCTGGCGAAGGGGCTGGGAGGCGGGCGCGCATGACGCTGGAAGCGCAATCCAACAACTTCATTGCGCTGGCCGATATCGCGCTGCGCAATCAGGATTTGCAGCATGCCATTGGCGACGGCACCAGAACCGCTTACTACCGGCGCCTGGATACCATGTTCGCCCATAGCGATGAGCATGGCGAATCCATGCGGCAGCAGGCGGCCGAGGCAAAGCGCCGGGCCCTGCGCGATTTGCCCGACTTGCTGGAGCAGACGGAGCGCAATCTCAAGAAGAACGGCTATCAGGTGGAATGGGCTGAAGATGCGGCGCAGGCGAATCAACTGGTGTTGGATATTGCCCGCCGTCACCAGGTGCGGACGGTCACCAAAAGCAAAAGCATGTTGACCGAAGAGCTGGGCACCAATCAGGTCATGGAAGCGGCAGGTTTGCACGTGGTCGAGACGGACCTGGGCGAATACATCATCCAGCTCGCGGGCGAAACCCCCAGCCACATTGTCGGACCGGTCATGCACAAGACAAAAGCGGAAATTCGCGATGTCTTCGTGCGCGAACTGAATATGGAGCCGACCGATAATGCCGAGGAGATGGTGGCATTCGCCAGAAGGATGCTGCGTGAAGATTTCCTCAGCGCCGATATGGGAATCTCCGGCGGCAACTTCCTCATCGCGGAAACGGGATCGATCGGTCTGGTGATGAACGAAGGCAATGGCCGCATGTGCGCCTCGCTGCCGCGCCTGCATGTTGCCTTGATCGGGATCGAAAAGGTGGTCGATACTGTTGAGGACTACGCTACGCTGACGCAGGTGCTGCCCAGCAGCTCCACTGGCCAGAAGATGACTGTCTATACCAACATCCTCAACGGACCCGGGCGCGAAGAAGAAGGCGACGGACCCGAGCATGCCTATGTGATATTGGTGGACAATGGACGAACCGATATCTACGCCACTAAATATGCCGAGGTGCTGTCGTGCATCCGCTGCGGCGCCTGTCAGAATGCTTGCCCGGTTTATCGCACCATGGGTGGCCACGCCTATGGCTGGGTTTACGGCGGTCCGATCGGCGCGGTGTTGACGCCCTTGTTTGTCGGCTTGGAGAATGCGACGCCGCTGCCGCATGCCAGCAGCCTCTGTGGCAGCTGCAAGCAGGTCTGTCCGGTGGATATCGACCTGCCGCGCATGCTGCTTGATCTGCGCTGGGATTTGGTGCGCGAAGGCGAATCGCAGGCGAGCTGGGACGCGGCGATGAAGCTTTGGGCTGTCGGCATGACCTCACCCCGGCGCTTCGCTCTCGGCGGGAAGGCGGCGCGCGCGGGCCAAGCCATCATGGGCGATTACATGCCGGGACCGCTGGGCAATTGGAGCAAGCACCGGGACTTTCCCGATTTTGCGCCCAAGCCTTTTCGGCAGCGGTGGAAGGAACGTAGACGTGAACGCGCGTGACAAGATACTGGGCAAACTGCGGGAAGCGCGCCGGCCCTTCACGGAAGTTGAGCCGATTCCTGAACGCCGCCACATGATCCCGCGGCAAGACCTAAATACGCGGCAGCAGCTGCAGCTCTTCATCGACGAGGCGGAAGCTGTCGGCTGCTTTGTTTATCAACTCGACCAAAACGCGGCTTTTGAACAGATCATGGAGCTAATCGGCGACGACCAATCCGTGTTAAGTTGGGCGCAGAGCCAGCTGCCATTTGCGGGATTGCACGGGATGCTGGAGTCGCTCGGAGTATCGGTGGCGGAGCACAGTGACGGCGATGTTCGGGTGGGCATTAGCGGGGTGAATGCGGCGCTGGCGGCAACCGGCAGCCTGGTGCTGGAGAGTGGCGCCGGGCGTTATCGCAGCGCCTCGCTGCTGCCGGATGTGCATATCGCGTTGATGCGCGCTGAGCAGATCCGGCCCGATCTGGAGACCTGGCAGGAAGCTCAGAAAGATGCCGGCTACCCAGCCTTTACCGAATCGAGCAATACGACGTTGATTACCGGTCCCAGCAAGACGGCTGATATCGCGCATCAACTGGTCAAAGGCGCCCATGGTCCGCGCGAGGTGCATGTGATGATATTGGAATCTGCGCCGCAAGAGGCTTAGCCGCCCATCTCTAGGCTTTCCGGCTTTACTTGTATAATGTGAAAGAAGGCTGGCGACAGCGGCAACCGGGGGCAATCAATGAAAATTGAAGTCTCGGATGAAGTTGGTCTGCAACTGGAGCAACTCGCCAAAGAGAGCAGTCAATCAATTGATGAATTGATAAGCGCAATGCTAGATGAAATTGACGTTGTTCGCAATTGCATCGGCTTGGCACAGGTGACGGATAACCACGCTGAAGTTGATGCGTCTGAGTCTGAAACGGTGGGGGCATGCCCGCCCTACTTGGCAAAACTGGCAAATGAACGCGGAGTCTCGCCCGAATATCTGTCCAAACTTCTTGAGAAGGAGTATCCACCGGGGTCCATGGGACGGCTTGCGCAGGTCGCGGTTAAAACTGGAATGGCTTCGAAAGAAAGAGTAGATACTGCCGCCCAAAGTCGCGAGATACTGAACACCGAATACGCCGACTACCTTAAGAAACGCCGCACTTCATGCCAGTAATCGTTGATTCAAGTTTTATCTACGCGCTTTTCAATCATAGCGAGGCTCGCCATTTTGACGCTGTCAGTTTTGCCCTTACGAATACTGATGAGTTACTGATGCCGGACGTAGTCCTGCCTGAACTCAGTTATCTGTTCCGGCGTGATTTTGGACACGCCGGCATACATCGGTTGCTCGAATTGATTGAGTCGTTCGATGTCCGGTATGTACCAATTACTGCTGATGACATTCCACAAATGCGAGCGATTACTATGCGATACGCCACGTCCGCCTTCGACATCGTCGACTGCTGCATAATGGCAATCGCCGAACGACTCGACATCACCCGGATCGCCACCTTTGACCGGCGCGACTTTTCAATCTACCGCCCGCGCCACTGCCCATTCTTCGAGTTGCTGCCGCCCGTCTAGCTGCGGCTTGCGGGACGAGGCGCCAAGAGTTTCAACCCTCGGCAATCCCAGCTTCCGTCATTAGTTTGCGCAGCGCGCCGACAGCCGCCTCCATCCCGTCCGCGCCACTGAACCCGCTCGAATGCCGCGCCTCAAGCAAATGCGGCTCCAGCGAAAGCACGCCTTGGTAGCCGCCGTCTCGCAAACGTTTCAGCAGATTCAGCAATTGCCCATCGCCATCGCCGGCCACCGTCACTGATTTGTCGGCGATGCGCGCGTCTTTAATGTGAATATAGCCGATGTAGGGATGCAATTCGTCCCACCAGCGATCGACTTGGTCGACGGCGCCGCACTGCACGAAGTTGGCTGGATCCCAAATGAAGCGCAGCCGCGGCGAATCGATCGCGCGCATGAGCGTCAGACAGCGTTCCGGGATATCGCCGACGACGCCTTTCTCGTTTTCGAGCAGCAGTTGAAGATCCTGCTCCCGGGCGATCTCGCTGAGCGCGCCCAATCGCTCAATTGACAATTGCAGTTCCGCCTCGTCGATGTCGCGCTCTGGATAGAAGCTGAACAGGCGGATATTGCGCGTGCCGAGCCGGCGCGCCGTTTCGCCGATGGTCTTGAGTCGCTCGCTTTCGATCGCGATCGGATCGGTGATGGGCGACTTGCCGATGGGGCTGCCCATGCAGCTGACGGCGATGTCGTATCGGGCGCGCAATGCCGTGATGCGGCTGATGTGTTCATCGGTGAATTGAGAGCAGTTCAGTCCCCAGGCGGCGCGGATGTCTATCAGCGGAATCTCGAGTGCTTTCAAGACGCGCAGTTGTTCTTCAAAATCGACCGCGATTTCGTCGCCGAAGGCGCTAATTCTCATCATCGTCTATCAGTCGCTTTCTCTCGTCCTTGGTCATTTGCCGCGATTCTAGCAGATGGCGGGACGCAATTGTAACGAGAATTGCACCGACTAAGTTTCGCGCCAGTCTTGAAGATAACCCCAAACGATAAGATATTGCCACCACCACAGCATACTTGTA
>JAPOXG010000099.1 GCA_026707225.1 Chloroflexota bacterium | reverse complement strand
GCTGTAGCCGCTGTCTTCGCTGTAATAGGTGATCCGCTCGATGGCGCCTTTGAGTCGTTCGAGCATGCGCGTATCCATCGTCTGGCTTGCCACTCTATTGTAACGGCAATCTCGCTTAGCGCTGGCTGGACCCAGTGGGAGGACTGCGCCGCCACCAATAGCTTGCTTGACACTACCCAGTTGCTGGTGTAGCGTTTGACTAGGTTCATAGCAGAAAAACATTCCGGGAGTCCAAATGAAATGCGCAGTCTCGCCCCTTCAACTGGAATCTAAGCGAATCCTGACTTTATCCTTATTCATCCTGGCAGTCTTTCTCTCCGCTCAGCCCGTCCTGGCGGCGGGCATCACGGTGGATGCCGGCTGCAGCCTGGCGAATGCCATCATCGCAGCCAATACCGATTGGGCGACTGGCGGCTGCTCGGCCGGCAGCGGCGCCGATACCATCACCATCACGGCAGCCGGCACAACAAAAGGCGTCATCACCCTCAGCAAGCCTCTGACGGTCAAATCGAACATCATCATCCAAGGCGCTGGTTTCACCATAAGCGGCGGCGGCAGCACGGCCATCTTTGACATTTTGGGCAACCGAGCGCTGACGCTCAACGCCCTGACCTTGCGCGATGGCCGCGGCAGCGAAGGCGGCGCGATCAATGGCTACCGAGCCACGCTCAATATCAGCGGCAGCAGCTTCATCAACAATGTCGCCCTTCAGAACGGCGGGGCGATCTATCTCTATGACGCCGCTATCTCCGTCAGCAACAGCAAATTCTCCGCCAATATCGCCGCTGGTAAAGGCGGCGCCATCTATGCCTATGAAGGCGATGTCATGGTCAGCGGCAGCAGCTTCTCCAGCAATTCCGCGGCCGGCAAAGGCGGCGCCCTCTACAGCTATGAAGGCGATGTCACGGTCAGCGGCAGTGGCTTCTCCAGCAATGCCACCTACCGAGATGGTGGCGCGATCTGGAATTATGCAGGCGATCTCAGGGTCAGCGGCAGCAGCTTCCTCGGTAATTCCGCCCAGGGGCATGGTGGCGCCGTTTATGCAAATAGGGGCGCTCTTACCGTCAGCAACAGCACCTACTCTGGGAATTCCGCCTCGGGCCGAGGCAGCGCCCTCTTTAACTACGCTACAGGCATGACCGTCACGCACGCCACCGTTCTCGGGTCGCTCTACACCAACCAGGGCACGCTCAACCTGCGCAACAGCATCCTTGGCGGATCAATCACCGCCCAGGCTGGCAGGATCAAGCAAGCCGGCAATCTGGTCGGCGGCGACCCCAAACTGGGCGACAAGACCGGATCGCCGGTTTATTTTCCGCTCTTGGCGAATAGCCCGGCCATCGACGCTGCTGATTCAAGTTACTGCCTGACGGTCGACCAAAGAAATGTCAAGCGGCCGCAAGGCAATGGCTGCGACATCGGCGCGTATGAAGCTCCCGCCAGCCAAATGCCCACAGCCGCGCCAACAGTCGCGCCCACGGCCACCCCAATACCAACTTCGACGCCGGTTCTTTACCCGGTCAGCCTGAACGGCAGCGCTTGTTCCTTGGCCGACGCCATCACCGCTGCCAACAGCGACGCCGCGGCCGGCAGCTGCCCGGCCGGCAATGGGGCGGATACCATCATCTTCCGCGACGATGTCAGCCTGCGCCGCGAATTGCCCAACATCAGCTCCGACATCACCTTTGAAGGCAGCGGCTTCAGCCTCAGCCGATATGGGACAAAGCAAGAAGTGATTGAGGCATTCCGCCTTCTGAAAATCAACAACGGCGCCACCGTCGCCATCAAGAACCTGAGCTTACGCAATGGTGAAGCCGTCTCGTATGGCGGCGCGATCTATAACAACGGCGCTCTGACCATTAGCGGCAGCACCCTGCGCAATAACAGAGTCGCCCATTACGGTGGCGCGATCTATAACAAAGGCTCCCTGAGCATAAGCAACAGCACGATGCGCGACAATCAATCCAGCTTTTATGGCGGCGCCATCTATAACGCGGATACCCTTGCCATAAGCAACAGCACCCTGCGCGACAATGAAACCAGTTGGTATGGCGGCGCGATATACAGCGAGGGCAACCTGAGCATAAGCGGCAGCGCCCTGCGCGACAATGAGACTACTTGGTATGGCGGCGCCATCTATTTTGGCAAAAGATCCCAAGGCCAACCCGCCATTAGCTGCGCCTTGCTCAAGATCACAAACTCTGTCTTCAGCGGCAACGAAGCCGACCGATACGGAAACCACATCGTTTTTGCCGGCGCGCAAGCAAACTTGAGCATCGACGCCGAAACAAAGGTTTCGCTCCACACAATTCGAAGCGGCAGCTGCGGAGGCTCTCAGGAGGCGACAACGCAGCGAAGCCCATCCGCTACGCCGATACCGCCGACGAATACCGCGATCCCATCGGATACGCCCGTGCCGCCGACGAATACATCTACGCCAACGGAATCGTCCACCGCGACTGACACGGAGGCGCCAGTGCTTCAGGATCAGCAGACTGATGACACGGACGCGCCTGTGGCGCTCGCGCAACAGTCCGCCGACACACAAACGCCGAACCTGTTGACGCAGATCGAACAAAAGATCGCGCGTCATAAAACTACGGGCCGCGCTGACCTGGTGGCCGGTTTCAGCGCCGCGCGCGAGGCTCTGCTGGGGCAGCGGCTCGCTTCCGAGGTCCTTTCGCAGTTGAACCCGAACTGGCAGAGCGAAATCTGGAATCGCATACGCGTCATGCTGACCGAGCTGTCACAGTATCAAGTGCCGCCGACGAATGCGCCTGTGCCGCCAACGGCGACGAATACGCCCCTGCCTCCGCCGACCAACACACCCGTGCCGCCAACGGCGACCAATACGCCCCTGCCTCCGCCGTCCAACACACCCGTGCCGCCAACAGCGACCAATACGCCTCTGCCTCCGCCGTCCAACACGCCTGCGCCGCCAACGGCGACGAATACGCCCTTGCCTCCGCCGACCAATACGCCCGCGCCCGCTCCGCAGGTGGACGCCGATTTGCTGGCGCAAGTGGAAGCGAAGATCGCGCATCACCAAACCACGGGCCGCGATGACCTGGTGGCGGGTTTCACTGCGGTGCGGGACGCCTTCCAGGGTAAGCGCTCGGCTTCCGACGTGCTGTCGGAACTGCAATCGGGCTGGCAGAACGAGCTTTGGACGCGCGTCCGAAACACCTTGGAGGCGCTGCGCTAATCCTGCCCAAAGCCATCTCCGCGTTCTGGGGCTGGCCTCCTTGCCGTCAACGCCCGCAGCCTGACGCTTCCCAGGCTTCTGCCGCTGTAGGCGGGGCGATCGTAGCGACGGATATAGTCTGACCGGGTCGCCGCCCTTTCTCGTCGAGCGGCTGCGTCGCCCGCATCTGCTCGCTAAAGAGTCACTGCCGCGGCGCCCTCTCCAGAAACTTCGTTAGAAAATTCCAATGCAAGAGCAAATGTTCACTTCATGGTTAGAACTAATGTGCTATCCTGTCCAAGATGTGGTCTGACGGCTTCTGCCCTCAGACGCTTAACAAGGCACGGGATTCGCTCTTCGCGGTTTCGCTTTCGGGCGGTGGCGGAGGCAATTGCCGCGCCGCATGGCTGCCCGCCCCTGCGCCACTCGATAGCCGCGCGCGGACGGACCGAGGCAGCGTTACCTGGAAGGTATCCCGTTCTGGTGAGCGAGGGACATTGCGCATGAATGAAGGAAGTGTGAGTCAATCCATCACAACAGTGAAGATGATCGATGAGCAGGCCGGCCGCGTTGGTGGGTATTTGATCACATGGGGCGAGGCGCATCAGCCCGATATGCAGGGCGAGTACTTTACGCCGGAGACCGATGTCGGCCTCGATTGGTATGAGTGCCGGCCCGTGCTCTATCACCACGGTCTTGATGGCGCCTTGAAGGCGGCGGTGATCGGCGTCATCGATACGCTGGCGCCGGATGAGATCGGGCTTTGGGCGGAGGCGCAGCTGGACCTGCGCAAGCGCTATGTGAGAGCGGTGCGGCACCTGGTGGATCAGGGCATGCTGAGTTGGTCTTCGGGCAGCTTGCCGCACCTGGTCGATGTGGGAGATGGGGGCCGGATCAAGCGCTGGCCCATTGTCGAAGGCAGCCTGACGCCGACCCCGGCGGAGCCGCGGCGGACGGATGTGCGGACCTTGAAGAGCGCGTACAAGGCGCTGGGTCTGGACATGTCGCGGCTGGGGTTGGGCGACGCGGGCGCCACGGAATCAAAAACCGCAAGAACGAAAGGACAATCGATGACGGAAAAGACACAGACGCCGCTCAAGCGCCTGCCACTGGCGGATGAGCGCGAGGCGCTGAAAATGGCGCGTATCGAGGTCGGCAGCGAGTTCGATGGTTTGGATGCGCTGGACATGCTGCACGGCTACATGCTGCTGCGCTCGGCCAAGAGCTTTCGCGGCGTCAGCGAGCGTTACAGCAACGCGCTGGCGGCCAAGGTCAATGGGGCGCAGCTCAAAGCGATAAAAGCTGACGAGCTGGCTTACAGCACGCAGACCGGCTTCGGCGATGAGTGGGCGCCGGATTTGTGGAGCCAGCAGATCTGGCACAAGGCGCGGCAGGACAATACGATTCTGCCCCTATTCCAAAGCGTGGAGATGCCGAGCAGTCCATTCGAGCTGCCGATTGAAGGCGCGGACCCGACGGTGTATTTCGTGCCCGAGACGCAGGACGAGGCGCATTTGACGCTGGATGCGGGCAATCCGATCCCCGATAGCAAGATCGGCAGCGGCAAAGTGACGCTGAACGCCAAGAAGCTGGCGCTGCGGGTCGGCTTCAGCAGCGAGCTGGTGGAAGACGCCGTGATCCCGGTGCTCAACATTTATCGCGAGCAGGCGGTCCGCGCGATTGCCGACGCCATCGACAGCGTGCTGCTCAACGGCGACACCGCGTCGGGCGCAAAAGGCAACATCAACAGCGACGCGGCGCGGCCGGCGAAGACGGAGAAATACCTGGCGCTGAATGGCTTGCGCCGCCTGCCCTTGGTGGACAAGACGGAAAACGCCGTCAACATGAACGGCGCGCCGACCCTGGCCAAGCTGCGCCAGGCGCGCTTCAAGATGTCGGGCAAGTACGCCGCGAGGCCGTCGGACCTGGCGTGGATCGTGGACAGCGGCACCTACGCGGCGCTGCTGAATCTCAGCGAGTTCCTGACCATGGACAAGGCTGGTCCGCTGGCGACGGCGCAGACCGGTCAGATCGGCTACGTGGATGGGATTCCCGTCTTCGTATCGGCCGAGATGTCGCTGACGGAAGCCGATGGCAAGGTGGGCGGCGGGGCGAACAGCAAGGGACAAGCGCTCTGCGTTTACCGACCGGGCTGGTATGTCGGTTATCGGCGCAAGATCGCGGTCAGCGTCGATTACCTGTCTTATTACGACTCGTATCAGCTGACGGCGACGGTGCGGCTGGCTTTCGTGCGCTTTGATGACGAGGTGGCGAGCTGCTTGTACAACATCAGCGTTTAGGCGCTGTGTTGCTGGGCGGGGGTGTGGGGGCCTCCGCCCTGTTTTGTGTGTGGTAGAATTGGCTCGCTTTGGCGAAAAATTGATGACGAGGGTTATGGTGAAAATCGTAATGCTGTTGACCGCTGAGTATGCCGCGGTTGAATCAGGTTCTGGCAAGTTGAACATCCTCGGAGTGTATAATCGATTCAAACCGGAATCAGATGCTGAATCACCTGTGCGCGTTTATTTGGTGACGAGGATCAGGGGAGATCAGACGGATGTCCCCTCAACACACCGATTAAAGGTAAACATAACCGATCCATCAGGAGTGACATTGGTTGAGATCTCGGGTAATTTCGATATGTCGGCTACAATATCCGGGGTTTACCCCGAATGTGACTTTGTCTTAGAGTTCAATCAGTTGGAATTCAATCAGGAGGGAATGTACAGCTTTAACGTCGACGTGGACGATGGCGTGGAGCAAGCATCGACCCTTATTCAGGTCCTGGCGCAAGAGGCGTAAATGGCGGCGCGCAAAGCGGAAAAACTGCTGAAGCGCATGCGGCGATCCAAGTCGGGATGGAAGCGTCGAGATTTGGAAACACTATACGAGGGATTCGGTTTCATATTGAAACATGGCGCCAAACATGATTATTATCAGCACCCAGAATACCCAAAATTGAGAGATACGTTAAAGCGCAGCCGAACTGTTTCGGAGTATAGTGTGAGAAACGCAATTGGTCTAATTGAAAGGCTGAAAAAATGTAAGGATGCCAATTACAGTGATGAGGACTAGCACAAGTAGCATTGGAGGGGCCGACAGGTGAACAGACAATTGTTAGAGCAAGCTGAGAAACTGGGAAATCGTACATATCAAATGAAAACTTTTCTGGACAAGACGACAGACGGCGAATCGGTTTACGTCGCATTGATACCAGAGTTGCCCGGTTGCCATACGCATGGCAACACCGAAGAGGAAGCCCTCAAGTTGCTCAATGAAGTGAAAGTTGAGTTCATCTATTTCATGCTAGAAGATGAACTGGCTGTGCCCGAACCAAAAAACTTTGACCGTCATACCACCATAAATGTGCGCGATATTTGTGACACGAACTCAAGCAAGCGGACAGTAGCGCATAATAGATTATCGCTAGGCAGTGGTTACAGCGTCAGTGGCCCCAATGCAATCCATTCGGGACGGCTAGCTTACGTCGTATAGCGCTCCCCCTCAGCCCTCCAGCACCCAGAGCGCCTGAAAGAAGAAACCCCCATCCTCCTGCTGCTCCGCATGGAGCGCCACCTCGACGCCCTCGCCCTGGCGGCATAGCTCCACCACCGTGCCGCAGACCGCGCTCGGCAGCAGCGCCTGCCTGAGCGCCAGCGCCACCCCGTCCGAACGCACATAGGCCTGCACGCCGGGCAGCAGCAGCTCGCCCGCGATCGGCAAGCGATGCAGCTCCGCATTGAACTCGTCGGGAGCGATGGCGAGCGCCTTCATCTTGCCATGCTTTCAGCTAGTTCCACTTAAGTTAACACAAGCGCGCATTCCGCGACAGCCGGGAGGCGGCGGAGCGCGCTCTTATCAACGAACAGGTGCGATGAGCGGAAAGGAATACCATGTATACGATTGCGACATTGGAAGATTTGCGGCGGCATCTCAATCTCGGCGACGGCGACAGCGGCAGCGATGACGCCTTGTTGCGGGCGCTGCAGGACGCGAGCCATCTCATCGAATCAGCGACGCTGCGGCGCTATTGTCCGCGGGTCGAGACGTTGGAAGTGAAGCCCGATCGGTCGAATCCGTCGGCTTTGATATTGCCCGATGATCTCTTGGAGCTGCGCGCGGTCAATGACGACGGCGGGGCGATTGACCTGGCGGATCTGGTCGCCTTGCCGCGACAGGGCGATGAGCCGGCCAGCATCCTGCAGCTTAAACCGGGCGCGGTTTTACGCCTTGGTCTCAGCCCGGTTGGCTCGGTGAGCGTCAGTGGCGTCTGGGGCTGGCACGACCGCTGGTCGCAGGCTTGGCGGGATAGCCGAGATCAGGTCAGCGAGCATGCGCTGAGCGTGAGCGCGACCCAGCTTGATGTAACTGACAGCGAAGGCGCCGACGAGTATGGGGGTCGTCCGCGATTTCATGTCGGGCATTTGCTGCGCGTTGACGGCGAGTATCTGCGCGTCACGGCGATAGACCGAAGCACCAACCGCATGACGGTGCTGCGCGGGGTGGCGGGCACGCGGGCGACGGCGCATCTGCGCGGCGCGAAAATCGAGACCTACGCGCCAGCGCCAGCGATAGGCGATATTGTTGTCCGCTACGCCGAATTGATGCTCAAGTCGGCCGGACCGCTGAACCTGGATTCGTCGCCTCTGCTGGCGCGCATGCGCCGCCTGACGGCATGATGACCGTGGGCGCGGTCGATTGAATCTGGCGACTCAGCGGGCTATCGGCTAAGGTTGCCGCACGAGTCGCCCGCCCGTTTCAGAGCCCGCCCATGGCCCCTCCGTTCAGCCGCATGGCCGCCTTCCGCTATCGCGATTTCCGCTTCTTGTGGTTCGGCGAGATGGCGTCGACCGCCGGCATGCAGATGCAGCTGTTCGCCATCAATTGGCATGTGTTTGAGCTGCTGCGCGGGGGGAGTTTCAGCGTGAATGTTTTGGGCAATGCGATTGAAATAGGCGCTGAAGCCTTGGGCTTGGGCATGCTGGGCTTGGCGAGGGTCATACCGGTATTGCTGTTCGCGCTGGCCGGGGGCTTGCTAGCCGATCGCTACGACCGGCGCCGCGTGATGATGGCGATGCGTCTGCTGGCGGCTTTGGTGGCTCTGACATTGACCGCCTTGACCCTCGCCGGGCAAATCAGCGTGGGCATGATTTACCTTTTGACGGCTTTGGGCGCGGCCGCCATCGCGCTGGATTACCCGGCGCGGCAGTCCGTCGAGGCGAATCTGGTCGCTGCCCGTCACCTGAGCAACGCCATCAGTCTGAACATGCTGGTCACGAAGATCGCCACCATTGCGGCGCCGGCGCTGGGTGGCTTGCTGCTGGCGCAATTCAACATCGGCTTGGTCTATGGCATCAGCGCGGCTGCCTTTCTTAGCGCGGCGCTGTCGATCACGGGAATTCGCTATCGCGGGGCGATCGTCAAAGGCGCGCGCATCAGTTGGCGAACCTTGGCTTTGGGCATCCGGTTCACCTTCCGCAAACGCATCATCATGGGCACGATGCTGCTGGACTTTTTTGCCACGCTGCTCGCCTCCTCGCGGACGATGCTGCCGATTGTAGCGGGCGAGGTGCTGGGCTTGGGCGCGGTCGGTTACGGCATGCTGGCGACAGCGCAGCCGGTCGGCGGCTTGCTGGGCGGTCTATTTTTGTCGCTGCGCGGCGAACTGAAACGGCAGGGAATCATCTTTCTGACGAGCGTCGCGGTTTACGGCCTGGCGACGGCGGCTTTCGGCATCTCGACCAGCTTCATTCTTTCCTATATCGTCTTCGCTCTGACCGGCGCCGGCGACATCGTTTCCAGCGTGATTCGCGGCACGATCCGCCAGTTGATGACGCCGGACAAATTGCGCGGACGCATGGTCTCGGTCAATATGATGTTTTTCATGACCGGTCCGCAACTGGGCGAAGCGCGCGCGGGCTTGACGGCTTCGATCGTGGGCGCGCCGCTGGCGATATTCAGCGGGGGGCTGGCGGCGGCGCTGTTGGCGCTGTGGGTGGCTTGGCGATTTCCTTCGATCAGGCGCTACAATAACGCGGCTGACCTGAGGCGGACGCTGTCGCAATGAGGGAGGAGCATGTTGTGAGCAAGAAAAAACGCGGCTTGAAGCGGCATAGCGGCGAAGAGCAAAAGCAGTACGAACGCGAGGCGCGGCTGCAATACGGTCCGACCGAGGTCAACGAGACGATTGGGCGCTGGAACAGTTACAGCAAGGCGGAGCAGGCAGCGATCCTGGCCGAGGGCGATCGGGTCTATGAGGATTTCGCCGAGGCGATGGCGGCGGACTTGGAGGCCGACGACGAGAGAGTGCGGGAGATCCTGGAGCGCTGGCAGGCGCATCTGCGCCATTTCTACGAGCCAAGCCTGGATCGACTCCGCGGCTTGGGGCAGCTATACAATTCGCATCCGGAGTTCATCGCCAATTTTCAGAACATCCACCCGGAGCTGCCGGGCTACCTGGAGCGCGTCATTGAGGATTATGTCGACGCGCTCGAGACGGCGGAGCTGGAGCGGATGCTGGCCGAAGACGAGGCGCTGGCGCGGCGGCGAGGCAGGCTGTCCGGGTAGGGGGGCTGGCCCTCAAGTTTTGCTGCCAACGGGAGAATTTGATTATTGGGGCGTCCTCTCAAATATCAGACTTCGTAGGGGCGAGCCGGTGGCTCGCCCCTACATAGCCGGAGCAATGTAAGAATCGCGGGCGAGACAAGTCTCGCCCCTACAGCCCGCACTTAGCGAAACATGTGGAGGCTGCGACCAGATAGCTCGCACCCACACGCTACATCTCATTTGGAACAAATCCGAATAACCGAAAGGAGAAGCCGATGGCGAGCTTTCGCGCGGCCTTGACGCAGTTGTCGTCTCTAAAAGTGCGCGGCGTGCGCAACAATTACGATTTGGATGAATTGCCGAACTCGCTGCACAGCGCGCAGATGCCGGCGCTGCTGGTCATGCCCGTCGAGCTGAACGCCGAGCGCCTCTTCCGCGAGCGCAAGGACAGCTTGCAGACGGCCGCCTTCAGTGGCGGGACGAAGTCCGTCTACTACAGCGTGACGCATCTGCTGCTGGCGGCGCCGGCTGCAGCGGGGCTGGGCTTGCGCAGTCACATGCCAAGCCTGGTGGACTTGATTGATGGCTATACCGCGGCGCTGTCGGCGGATGTCACCTTGGGCGATCAACTGCTGGCGCCGGCGAGGGTCGGCGTCGAGCCGGGCATATATCCCTATGGCGAACGCGAATTCTATGGCTGCGCCTTCCGTCATACTTGGCTGCTGGAGATTTAGCCATGACGATACGCTACCGCATCGGCATTGACCGCAATCATGATGGGGACTTTGATGATACGAATGAGCAGATCAACGAGCGCGTGATCGAACTGCGCTGGCGGCTGGGCATGCGCCAAGCCTACGACAGCATGGCTGACGCTGGCTGGGCGGCGATCACGGTGCTGAATGCCGATGGCGCCTTCTCGCCGGAGCGCAGCCGGCTCGAGATCGGCGCGCGCCTGCGCATTCAGAGCGTCTACGCCGGCGTCCCGCGTACGCATTTCACCGGCAGCATCAGCCAAATTGAACCCGACGAAGGCGACTTCGGGCGCAAGCAGGCGCTGATACATCTGCAGGATATTCAGCCCTGGCTGGCGGACAGCCCCGCTCGTCTGAGCCCGCAGATCAATGTGACCGCCGATCAGGTTATCGCGCGCCTGTTGAACGCGGCGCCTTTGCGGCGCTCCCGACTGGCTGGTTTCTGCCTGATCGATATCGCCGGCTACAATCGAATCGACAGCGCCCGCATCTTCCCGCCGGAGAATGTCGGGCGGCGCTTGCAGCCGGGCAAGTCGCGCTTTGCCTATGTCGGCGATTGGTGGCAGGATTCAACTTCGGCGCGCGAGGCGATCGGCGAAATCGCCGCCAGTGAACGCGGGCGTTTCTATGTCGATCGCAAGGGCGACGCGGTTTTTCTCAATCGGCATCATACCTTGATTCAGCGAAAGATCTCGGCCGAATTCCGTGACGACATGCGCGGCATGGCTTATAGCTATGGCGATAGCCGGCTGAATCAGATCGCGCTGCTGATGACCCCGCGCGAGCTTGGTGAACGCGGCGCGCTGATATGGCAATTGCGAAGCCCGCTGCGCATCCGGCGGCGAAGCGAGCTTCTGATAACCCTGCGGCTGGTCGATGAGCGCGATCAGCCGGTGGGCTTGCTGGAATTCGACCGATTGGCGACCCGCTTTCAGTCGGCGCCGGAGGACGGGAGCCGGCAAGTTCTTGGCGGCGGCGCGGCCGAAATCTTGCAGCTGGGCACAAATTCGGTTCAGCTGCGCCTGTCCAATGATTCGCGGGACGACCTGTATCTGACCCTGCTACAGTTGTATGGCCGGCCGCTCTATCGCAGCGCCCCGCTTGAGGTCGGCGCGGCTGACGGCGAGGGCATGCATGTCCACGGGCTGAAGCGGCTGACGCTGAACCTGCCGGCGCTCTCCGATTTCGAGACGGCACAGGCTTTCGCCGATTACGAACTGGCGCGGCGCAAGCATCCCCGCGGCAGCATTCAGACGCTGGCTGTCAATGCCCGCGATCATCTGCCAGCGGCGCTAGCGGCGGCTCTTTTCGACCGCATTCGCGTCAGCGAGTCGCAGACTGAGCACCGCGCGCGCGATTACTTTATCGTTGGCGAGGAACATCAGGTGAGCGCTGGCGGGACGCGCCACGAAGTAACTTGGACGCTGGAGGCGGCCGATTCAGCGCGCTTCGTTATCGTGGACAACAGCGTCATCGACAATGGGACGGAGGTGATCGCGCCGTATTAGTCTTAACTGAAGACGTGTAGGCGCGACTTGCCAGGTCGCCCGCCTTGGTCCCCCATCCCCCACAAATCCCAATTGTAGGCGCGCCCCTTGGGTCGCCCGCGCCCTTCGCTAAGCCAACTCCCAGCGCATAACGCCGGCCTGGGCACAGGCAACTTGACCGCATTCGCGCAGGCAATTGAGATGGGCGAGCGTCTCAGCAAGGGCGAAGCGCCATTCGTGCGCGGTCAAGCGATCGAGCGGGAAGAGCCGCGCGGCGACCTCGTAGACAGATCGGCCGCCGCCTTCCACGGCTTCCAAGGTATGCTCGAGGCGCTGCTGATGATGAGCGATCAACTCTTCAATTCGGCCGCGCCAGTCGGTGATCAGCCATTTGTGGCCGGGCAGCGCCAAGCGGACATCGAGCGCCTTCAATTCCGTCAGCGACGCCAGGAAACGCCCCAGCGGATCGGGCTGGCTGTGGGGCCAGCTGCCGATATTGGGCGTGATTCTCATCAGCACATGATCGCCGCAGAGCATCAGCCGGTCGCTTTCGTGGTAGAAGATCAGCTGACCGTCGCTGTGGCCCGGCGCATGGATGCTGCGGCAGTCGCGCGCGCCCAGGCGCACGGTCTCGTCCTCGCGCAGGTACGCTTGCTGAACCGGCTGGGGCTGGGTCAAGTCGCGAGTGTTTTGCAGAGCGCTCTCGATCGTATCGACCATGACCTGGTCGACGCCGCAATCAAGCATCCACTGATGATAGAGCGGCGTATTGGCGCGGCGATAGAAGATCTGCGCTTGCGGCTTTTCGCGCTCGGGCAGGTAGACGGGCATGGGACGTTTCGCGGCTCGCTGCCACCAGCCGGCCATGCCAAAGTGATCGGGGTGCATGTGGCTGAGCACGATCTTTTCAAGGTCGTCGGGCTTGATATTCAGCGCTTTCATCGCCGTCATCCACTGGGCGCGCGCCGGCGCCGTATTCAAGCCGGTATCGAGCAGGGTCCAGCCGTCCGCTCCGCGCAGCAGGTAGCAGTTGACGATGTTCAGCTTGTAGGGCAGCGGGATCTGCGCCTGGACGATGTCGTCGGTGATGTGAGTGATGGCGGTCTCGCTCATGCTGGAGTCTTCCCCTGCTTGTGAAACCTGCCTGCTTCTAGCTGCAGCATCTTCAAAATATGCAGGGGCGGCCCACCGTGTCGACCATACAGCGTATTCATTGGAATCGTCGTGCTTTTTGCCTAGATCTGACTGTTGTGCTCCGCGGCTGTTGCGCAGTTAAGGCTGCGCCTCGGATATATCGCCGGTGAAGAGATAAAACATCAGGCCGAAAGGCGTCATCAGTTTCTGCCAGCTGAGGTCGTCGGGGGCGCTGCTGGTATCGAAGGGCTGCAAGTCGAAGCCTTCTGCCTTCAGCTGCCCGTTGACCTCTTTCATATCCGGGCTGAAATGACAGATGGCGAAGGGTTCGTCGACATCGTCCTGGTGCAGGCCGATGAGCATGAGTTGGTCCAGCCAGATGCCCCAGGGGCTGGGCTGAGCGTAGCGGCCCAGGGTCTCGTAGCCGGCCGCTTCCCAGAAGGCGCGCTCCACATTGATATCGGGGATGAAGGCGGAAACTTCGCCGAATTTGCCCAGGCGGGTGATATCCGGCGCCCGCGCCACATTGTCGTGCGGCAGTTGACGCGGCGGCGCATCGCTGCTGAGCAGAATGTGGATGCCGGCCGGGCTGACGAGGCGGTCGTCAACGATGTCCAGTCCTTCCGCTCTCAGCGCCTCAATGTCCGAGCCGAAGTAGCGCAGGCTTGGGTTGGGTCCGGCGCCGTCCAGCAAATGCAGATGGTAGCGGCCATCGGTATAAACATCATCGCCCAGCGGCGCCAAGCCGAGCCGCTGATAATAATCGCCGGCCGCGTTTGTATCAGCGACATAATGCAGAATCTCAACATAGCTGCCCAGTTTCATGGCGCCGTCTCCTTCGATCGCAGTCGAATCAAGCTTAGAACTGCAATCATCCACATGGCGACGCCGATGTAAAGGGCGGCTCGCCAAAGTGGCGGGTCAAAGCGAAAGACGACGGCGCTCTCGCCCGCGGGCACGGGAAGGGCGCGGAAGAGCAGATTGGCGCGCAGAATTGGGGCCGGCTTGTCATTCACTGTCGCTTCCCAGCCGGGGTAAAAGGCTTCTTTCAAGACCAAATAGGCGGGCGCAGGCGCGTTGACTTGCAGGGCGATGCGGCTGCTGTCATAGGAGACGAAATCCACCTGACCGCCGCTCGCGTCATCAAGCGAGCGCGCTTCCGCGGCGCCGTGCAATACAAGTGATTCGCCAGCGCGCAGCAGATTCAGCGCTTCCAGGTAGCCGACGTCGTCATCGGGCAGGGTATGGACTGAGCCGGAGAGGAAGGCGCGCTCGCCCGCCGGCAGTCGATAGACTTTGATATCACTGGACAAGACGCGCTCAAAGGGCGGCGGCTGCAACTGAAAGAAGAGCTGCGGCTGGCGGCTGTTTACCAGCGTTACCGCAAGGATGCTGTCGCGGCTTTGGATGCTGGCATGCAGGTCTTCCGCGTCTCCGAAGTCGGCGACTGTGAGCCAGAGGCCATCTGGAAGTTCGATGGCGCCGGCCGCATCGCTCGGCGGCGCGCCATGCAGGATGCGCGCCTGATCGGTTTCGAAGTCAGGCAGGTCGAGGGAGGCGACTTCGCTCCAGAAGCGCGCCAGTGCCGTGTCGTAAGCGATATTGTCGTGCCAGATGTCGTAGACTTTGTCGGTGATGACGTACCGTGTATCGGTCGCGCGCAGCCAGCGGAGATCGGGGATGCAGGCGCCGCGGCAGCTCGGTTGCGCCAGGCGCTCGCCAAGCCGGCCATCGACCGCGATTTCCGACCCGGCAGGCAGCAGCAGCGAGCTGTAGAGCGCGTAATGCCGCGTCGGGGTGATGCCGCCGCCGTAGCCATCCAGCGTGGGAATGCCCCGTGTCAGCGACAGATTCGGCATCAGCATCTCAGACTTTTTGACCGCGTCGAGGGCATGGAACTGGGCTTTGGCGTCCAGCCCCAGCCGGTCATAACGCCGTCGCAGAGCCGCGATATCGCCCGGATCAAAATAGAGCTGGCTGATCGAAAGCGCCCGGCTCGGGACCTGTTCGTCGGCCTGATATGCCAGCAGTTGGCTGACGGTAAAGCGCTGACCGAGATAGACTTCCGGCGGCGCCAGGTCGTTGTAGGGCAGACGCAGCGACGAAAAGAAGAGCTCGAACGTTAGCAGCGCCAGAGCGGCGGACCCCGCCCAGCGCCGCTGAAACAGCAGCAGCGCGATGAGAATGAACAGGGCGCCGACCCAGTAGGCGACCGCAGCCCGGCTGATGTCGGGGTCGCCAAAGATGAGCGCCGGATCCGGTCGCAGGACGAAGGCGGTCAGGGCGATCAGCAGCGCAATGAGAAACCCGACCAGGGCGATCCGGAGCCTGTTTCCCGCCCCTTCAGGCGCGAGCGACTCGATGCCCATGCCCGCGAGTACAGCCATGCCGAGCGTGAACAGCGCCAGGAAGCGCGCCGGAGCGCGAAAAAGACTGAAGGGCGGCAGCTCGGCCAGGGTCCAATAGAGCGGGTTATAGCGCCCCAGCGCCAGCGCCAAGCCGACGGCGGCGATCAGTAGCCAGATCCATTGGCGCCGGTTTGGTCTCCCGTTGCTCAGCAGCGCCCATAGCGCCAGCCCCAAGCCGATGACGCCAATCGTGCTGATATATTCTCCGAATAGCTGCCCGTCATAACTCGGCAGCAGGGAACGCCCCAGCAGACTGGGCGGGAGCGAGAAGGCGGTTGCGCTACCCATGTCGAAGCCGCCGCCCCGATTCGACAAGCGCAGCAATTCCAGGCTGGGCAGCAACTGCGGCAGCGCCAGCAGCACGGCGATGCCGAAGCTGCAGGCCAAAATGAACAGGGCTCGCGCGGCGCTCTTCAGGGGTTGCTGCCGATCGCTGAATGCGGCCCCAAGGGCGTAGAGGCAAAGTCCCACTCCGCTGATGAAGACGGTCTGCGTGTGGCCGCTGAAGATTTGCAGCGCCCAAGCCAGCGCCAGCAGGAGGCAGTCGCGCGCCATTTTGTCCCGCGTCAGGCTGCGGTGATACAGGGCGACGAGCAGCGGCAGCCATGCCAGCCCCTGGAACTGATTGATTTGTTCGACGTGCGCGCCTAATTGCCCGCTGAAAGCATAGACAAGACCGGCAGCCAGTGCGGGAATCCAACGCTTGCTGACGGCTTCGCGATAGAGCCAGCAGGCGCCGGCCGCGGCCAAGACGCTATGCAGGATAATGCTGATGCTGATGGCGCCAGGCGCGCGAAAGGGCGCGGTGAGCCAGTTGGGCGGGTAGTATGCGCCAATCTGCGGGTTCGCCAGCAGGGGTACGCCCATGAAGAGATCGGGCGTCCAAAGCGGCAGCCGCCCGGCGCGGAAAGCGTCGTTGCGCGCATCCCAATAAGGGTAGAAGTACTCATAAGTATCGCCGCGCGCCAGTATATTCCCGCTGAACGCCAACTGATGATAGAAGAGCAGGCTGAGCGCAATGAGCAGGCTGAGCGCGACGACCGGTTTCCAGTTGCGGGCGATCATAGGCTTTCGCGCCCCCGCTGCGCCATCGCCCATTCGACGCTGTGTATTATCCCGCGCGAAGCCAGCGCCAGCCGCAGCCGCCGCCGGACTGGTCCCTGACGCCGCTCGCTTTGAAACCGCCGCCAGCGCGATTCCGCCGCCGGTCCCCAGAGGAAGTCGGCTTCTGCCGCGGGAATGACGACCCGGCTCGGATTGCCCCAGGTCTCCCAGGCGTCGCGCATCGCCACCGGGTTCGCGGGCCGCAGCTGCCCCCAGGCGCCGAGCCGCAGGAAGATGATATTGACTTCAATGTCTTCGCGGTCGCCGCCGGTGTTGCTCAGGTTGTCGCCGTGCACGATGAAGTCGCCACCCTCCGCGCTGGCTCGGTGAAACCGGGCATAGGGCGCCGCGCGGCTCGCCCATTCAGTATCGCCGGCCACTTGAAAGTTGGCGTCAAATTGCCCGACCCGCTCGTAGAGCGACCGACTCGCCATGAAGAAGGGCCCAATGCCCGAGCGCCGCGTGATGCCCGCGCCATCAAACATGCAGGGCACCGGAATGCGCCGCTCTTGCGGGAAGAGACCATAGCGTTTGGCTTGCGCCACGCGCGTGTAATCGAAGTCGACCAAGGTCGCGCCACTTTGCAGGACGCGGTAGCCTTCGCTAAGGGCGGCGGCTGAGCGAAAGTCATCGGCATTCCAAAAGGTGAAGCAAGGCGCTTGCGTTGAAGCGAGCCCACGATTCCAGGAGGCGTAGAGCGTTTCTCGCGGCACATATTGCGGGGTCATGCGCCCGAAATAATGGGCGTTGATTTCGCTCGCCAGCCGGTCAATCCCCGCGCGCTCGCGCCGGGTCGCGTCGTTGACGATGGGCAGAAAGTGGAGCGGGATGCCGCCCTCGCTGACCCGCTTGGCAAAGCCGAAGACAGCCGCGGAGAAAGCCGGCAAATGCCGCTCGCAGCGATACAGTGAAGAGATGACCGCTATCGGCATCGTGTCTCCATGCATGCGGGAACAGTCATATTATAGTGGGCGCGGGGCACCAAGCGCAGTCTATTCGGCGCGATTCGCTGCCGCCGGTCGCGCCGGTCGAATGGCGAATTCCATGGCTCATCCGATGCCCAGGACTGCATTGGTGGTAAGGATGGCCGCAAACTCCTGATGCAGATTGGCCAGCGCCAGCTCGTGTACTGTCTCCGCCGAATGCCGCGCGCCATCGTAGCTGAGGCGCTCGTGCGCGGCGGTGGCATCGGCCACAACGATGGCGCGGAAGCCGAGATCGCCCGCCATCCGCGCCGTGCTCGAGACACAATGATCGCTGGTCAAGCCGATGATGACCAGCGAGTCGATATCGGCTTGCTGCAGCCGCTCGCGCAGGTCGGTACCGATGAAGGCGGCGTTGACGGTTTTCTGGATCACCGGCTCGTCGCCGATCGGGGCGACTTCGCGCTTGATGGCATTGCCGGGCAGCTCGGGGCGCAAGGGCGAATCGGGCTCGGTCGACATGTGCTGCACATGAAATATCGGTCGCTTGCGCGCGCGCCATTCAGCCAGCAGGCGCGCCATATTGCTTTCCGCGGCCGGGTTGTTGCGCGCGCCGAGGCGCGGCTCGTCCAGCCCTTCCTGCACATCAATGATGAGCAAGGCGGTCTTGTCATCGGTTGCGGTCACGCTTGGCTCCCTGGTGATGTAAATCGGCGCCATGATAAACCTGCCTCCGCCAGTTGTAGAGGGTCCTGTCTCGGTCGCCCGTCCGCCGCGAAATTCATGCCGCGCTCGCACTCAAATTTCTGCAAATCTTGTGATATGATGCAACGCAATTTGCAGGTGCGGGATTGGAAGATGCTACAGGTTGTAAGTTTCAACATCGGTGGCGCTCGCAGCATGCGCCCGGCGCCGCACGATCATGAGAAACTGGCTGTGGATGCCTACAGTACGCTGCGGCAGGTGATAACGCCCAGCCAACCGAGTTTAATCGCCCTGCAAGAGTCGGGCGTCGCCATGCTCAATGGGCATAGCCGCAACGTCGGGCGCAAGATGGCGCAGCTTCTGGGCACGGATTACTGCGATTCATTCGCGCCTGAAGTCACCATGTGTGATCATCCGCACCCGAACTTGTGGGATCGCCCCGCTTATCGGAACATGACGGGCGCGGCTGAAGGCAACGCCATCGTAACCAACTTGCCGCGGGAAGATTGGCCCTGGGGCAGCTACCCCGAATATGACGACTGCGGCCTGACCGGCGCCTGGGCGCGCCACACCGCCATCAGCCGCGCCACGCTTTACAGCAGCGGCAATCGCGATACGCAGCCGCGCAACCTGATGGTGGCGTCGCTGAATTATCGCGGCGTTCCCGTTTACTGCCTTAACACGCACCTCGGTCTGCTCATCGGCGAGGACCGGCGGGACGCCAGCTATGAGCGTTCGCGCAGCGCCTCGCAAATCCGTCAGGCGCAGGTCAGCGAAATCCTGAATGTGATTGACGAGTTGAAGCGGGCGGATGAATACAATGAACTGCCGGAGCGCCCTATATTGCTGGTCGGCGATTTCAACGCCCAGCCCCATTCACCGGAGATGGAAATGCTGCAGCGGCACTTTCGGCTGTTGAAACCCGAGAACAAACGCAGCGAGTTTTGGACGCACAATACGCATCGCATCCTGATTGACCACATTCTGCTGCACGACCCGGCCGATCAATTTGAAGTCATCTCCTGCCATATTCAAAGCAATATTCCCTTTGATGACCTGACCGATCACCGGCCGACCGTCGGCATCTTCGCGCTGGCTTGAGGCCGCCTCGAATCCCGCCTCTTACTGTACGGAAAGACAGGATTGCCAGCCCCGTGGAATTCGAAGATGTGGAGCAACCAACCCATTTATCTTCCATCAGAACGGGTCACGGCCAGTTGCGCATGGTCATCTGGGGTTGGCGCGCGGCTCGTCGATTCGGATGATTTTTCTCCGTTCAAAGCGTCTAAAATGTCTTAAATTCAGTGTGCAAATTGTATCGACACCATATTCCAGCATGGTTGCGACGTAATTTGCATCGTGGATCTGCGCGCCTTCCATGCCGTAAGATTCTATCAACTCTAGGAGCTTTTGACGCACCGCCGGCGTTTCCTCTGCAATGCGAAACCGTCCAGGGAATGACAGAACCTTGTGGATTACTTGTTTGCCACTCAATGGTTTTTCGTAAGTTCTAGAATGAGTCGCGCGTACGCAGAACTCTCGGATCACTTGGTTGCTAATCCACAGTTCCGTCCCCTCTTCAAAGTACCGATTCAATTGATCCTTGCATTTCCTTTCGTCTCTCGGGTCTTTCATACCGGTGAGCGTGAATCTCAGGAGAACGCCGGTATCGATAAACACATTAGCGGACATTGTCGCCGTACCAGTCCTCTCGATGCGCAGGAGGCTCCGTTCTGTACTTGACTTTCGTCCGTACAGCATCTGAAAGACGAATCTTCTCGGCTGCGGTTAAGGGACGGTGATTGCCCACCCGAATCAGCAGACGCGCGATCAATTCGTTGTTCTCCCTTTTGGAAACTTGTCGCGTCAGCATTTTGACACAGGCATCCAGTTGACTCACCCGCTCTGCAAGTTCTTGCGGAAGGTCCGGCATGATTTCGCCCGCTCTGGCTCGACGATGCCAGTCCCCTGCAATACTGCGAAGGAATGCAGTTTGCGCTTTGATGTGGGGCGCCAGTTGTTCCTCAATCATTGTGAAGGTTTGCGCAAGGTCCAAATCAACTGTCCAATTATCAAACTTCAGGGCAACATCGTCGTCAAGCCCGGCCTGCCGAACGAACTCTACAAAGCCAACGATTCCCGTGTTGATATACTCCTCGCAACGAGTGACGTCTCCTTCAAACTGAGTGACCATTTCTGTTATTGGAATGGGTGTGTCAGACTTCTGGGCTGACTTAGCGGCCGCGTGGGGGGGTGTTTCGGCGAGCTCTTCCCATGCTTCGTCCTTGCGCTGGGACAAATTAGCAGTCGCTTTTACCAGCCACTCCCCAAAGTGTGGCGGCATTTCAATTTCTTGAGTCTCTTGCTGCACAGCCATCACCATACTCCTTGTCCAAATGAGGCGGACAGATGCCATTATACACGCTAATTTCCTGCTCACGCGTGCCTGAAAGCGCCGAGCGCGCGAGCTAAGTCTCGCCCTTACGATGTGGAATTCGCTGGCGGGGAAAGGCGTTTCTTCGCCCGTTCCACCCGCCGCTTCTTATTGCGTTTGCCAAGCCGCTCGTGCATTTCGAGGAAGTAGTCGAGCGTCTGCGCGATCTCCTCAGGCGCCATTTGGAGGACCTCCGGACAGCGCGTCAATCGCTGCCGCGTGACCTCGTAGATGCAGAGCGCCGCCGAGACCGATACATTCATGCTTTGGGCGATGCCGCGCATGGGAATCATAACTCTGCGATCGGCCAGCGCCAGCGCCGTCGCCGACAGACCGGTCTTTTCGTTGCCGAAAAGCAGGGCGATGCGGGGCAGGCAGAGGTCGGCTTCGAAGATGGAGTCGGCGGCGGGATCGAGCGCCGCCGCGACTAGCGTCCAGCCTTCGTCCTTCAAGGCTTTCAGCGCCTTTTCCGTGCCGTGATGAACACGGTAATCCAGCCATTTGTTGGTCGCGGTCGAGCTGTTCTTGCCGACTTCTTTGGGGTCAAACGCGGGATGCGTCTCGAAGATGACGTTGATCCGCTGAATGCCAAAGGCATCGCAACTGCGGCTGATCGCGCCCAGATTGTGCGGGTCATAGACGTCTTCCATGACGACCGTAATACCGGCCTGACGCGCCTCGGCGACGCGCTTCAGCTTATTGACGCGTTGCTCGGTGGGCATGGCCTCACGGGAGTAGCCGGCGCAACTCAAGCTCGAAGCCAGGCAGAACATCTTCACCCGAAAGCGAATCGCCCAGCTCAAGAGTCTTTACTGGCGTCTGGGTCTGGTGGACTTCAACCGTCTGATCCTTGGGCAAGATGACCCATACGAGCGTAGAGCCCAGCCGCAGGTAGCGCTGCGCTTTCTCGCGCATTTCCGCGAGGGTGTTGCTAGGCGAGCGGATCTCGACGGCAAGGTCGGGCATGACCGGCACGAGTTTATCGGGAAAGGGGTCGGGCGCGCGGCCGAAGCTGATGAAGGCGACATCGGGCAGGAGCAGATTGTAGCGGTCGTCGGGCGGGTGATAGCCCGTTTCTCCCGTCACGATGCCCAAGTTGTTCTCCTCAGCACAGAGAAAGAGATAGGTCCCCAGTCTAATCGCAATCCGTCCATGCGTCCCGCCCGGTCCTGACATCTCAATCAGTTCTCCGTCGAATAGCTCAAAGCGCAGGTGGTCGTTGGCGCGATCGCAATAAAGTTCCCAGACCTCGTCTATGTCCCACAGCCGCTGTTTGGTTTCCATGATTGACTCGCTTCATCGCTCCACGTAGACAAAGCATAACACGGTTTGCATCCTCTTTCCCACCGCGCCATTCGCGGGCTTGCTGCAAAGAGCCGGTCGCATTCGCTATAATAGAGCGAAATGATATTGAGGCTCACAATTATGATTGGCAAAACGATAGGCATCCTCACCGCTGGCGGCGACAGCCCGGGCTTGAACGCGGCGATCCGCGGCGTTGGCAAAGTGGCGCTCAACAAATACGGCATGCGCTTGATCGGCTTCCGCGATGGCTTCCGGGGTCTGATGCAGAACCGCATTGAGTGGCTGGGTCCGGAAGAGCTAAGCGGCATCCTCACGCTCGGCGGCACAATCCTCGGCACCAGCCGCGACAAGCCGCACAAGATGCCCATCGGCGGCAAGACGCGCAACATGATGGATGTGATGGTGGAAAATTATCGCCGGCATGATCTCGAGGCGCTGATCTGCGTGGGCGGCGGCGGCACGGCGAAGAACGCCTGGCGTCTTTCACAGCAGGGCGTCAACGTCGTCTGCCTGCCCAAAACGATTGACAACGATGTCAGCGGCACCGACGTCACCTTCGGCTTTGATACGGCTGTCAATATCGCCTCGGAGGCGATTGACCGCTTGCATTCCACCGCGCACAGCCATCATCGCATCATTGTGGTCGAAATCATGGGGCATAATACGGGCTGGCTGGCTTTGGGCGCTGGATTGGCCGGCGGCGCCGACGTCATACTCATCCCCGAGATTCCGTTCAACATCGAATATGTCGCCGAATCGATACGGGCGCGCAGCCGCGGCGGCACGCGCTTCAGCATCGTGGCGGTGTCAGAAGGCGCGATGACGCAGCGCGTCGGCAAGAAACTGCAGGACGCCAGGGCGCGTGTGGCAGAAGCGGAAGCTGAAATCGCCGCGGCCGACGGCGACAAAGCGAAACAGAAGGAAGCGCGCGGACGGCGCAAAATGGCGCGCGCCGAACTCGACGAGATCGAGCGGGAACGCAGCGGCGGCACTCAGCTGCTGACGAACGAATTGGAGAAACTCACCGGTCTGGAATCCCGCGTGACCATCCTGGGGCATGTACAGCGCGGTGGCGTGCCGTCGCCCCGCGATCGTCTGCTGGCGACGCAGCTGGGAACGGCGGCGGCGAATTACATCAACGAGGGGCTGACTGATATCATGGTTGGCGTTTGCGGTGATGGCACGGCCGCGGTGCCGCTCAAAGATGTCGTGGGCCTGCGCAAGAATGTGCCGCTGGATCACCCTTGGCTGCAAGCCGCGCAAGATTTGGAGATCTGCCTGGGCGACGCGATTTGCTGATCTAACCCAGGCTCTCCCGCACCGCCCTGACCGTCGCGGAGGCGGCGCTCGCCATCAGCGAGACATCATTCATCACCGTGACAAATTCATAACCGCGCTTGAGCATCTCGATGGCGTGGGCGGTATCGGCGG
>JAPOXG010000041.1 GCA_026707225.1 Chloroflexota bacterium | reverse complement strand
GCTGGCGCTGATGATGCTGCACAAGCCGCCAGCTTACATTAGAGGCGGCGAAGCGATTCTGGATGGCGGCGATATCCTGGCGCTCAACCGTGAAGCGATGAGACAGACGCGCTGGAGCAAACTGTCGCTGATCCCACAGGGATCGATGAACTCGCTCAATCCCGTGGTCAAGATCAAGCATCAGATGGCGGACGCGATCGAGGCGCATGAGCGCGGTTGGACGCGAGAGCGAATTGCCAAGCATATCGGCGAGCTTTTGGGTCGCGTTGGCCTTCCCGATAGCGTGGCCGAGATGTATCCGCATGAATTGAGCGGCGGTATGAAGCAGCGCGTTTGCATCGCCTTGGCGATCATTCTGGAGCCGAGCGTCATTATCGCGGATGAGCCGACCAGCGCGCTTGATGTGGTGGTGCAGCGGGTGGTGATGCAGACGTTGAACGACGTGCAGGAACAACTGAATGCGGCGATGATTATCATCGGACACGATATGGGGTTGATGGCGCAATCAGCCGATCGCCTGGCGGTGATGTACGCCGGCAAGATGGTGGAGGTCTCGCCAATTGGGTCATTCTTCAGCGACCCACAGCATCCTTACAGCCAGTTACTCATCAGTTCGCTGCCCTCGCCTGAAGAGAAGCGGGAACTCACGGCGATACCGGGCAGCCAGCCGTCGCTGCTTGAGCTTCCGCCCGGCTGCGCCTTTCACCCGCGCTGCCCGCTAGCTATAGACCGCTGCCGACAGGAGATTCCACTGCTGAGAATCGTC
Source organism: Chloroflexota bacterium (assembly GCA_026707225.1). GTDB lineage: Bacteria > Chloroflexota > Anaerolineae > Aggregatilineales > Phototrophicaceae > UBA6055. The sequence goes on along the minus strand of JAPOXG010000041.1, from coordinate 23,169 downwards.
GGCGGGGAACGGCGCGCCGCCTGCCATTTGGTGGAAGAGCAGGGCTCATGAAATCAAAGTCAGAGAATCTGCTTGAATTCAAGAATGTCACCATGGCTTTTGGCGGCAACATACGCAACCCGGATGGCGTGGTTGCCTTGGAAGACCTCGACCTGACGATCCGCGCCGACGAGCCCAAAATCATCGCTATCGCTGGGGAAAGCGGCAGCGGCAAGACCACCCTGGCTCGGCTGGGGCTTGCCATGATCAAGCCGACCAGCGGGACTGTCATCTACAAGGGGCAGGATCTATGGTCGATGACGAATCAGCAGCGGCGGGATTACCGGCGCGAAGTGCAGGCGATATTCCAGGATCCTTTTGCCGTCTACAATCCCTTCTACACCATTGATCGCCTGCTGATGACGCCGATGCGCAGCTTCAAACTGGCGAAGAATCGGGCGCATGCGCGGCAACTGATGGAAGAAGCGCTGGACAAGGTGGGCTTGCGCGCGGGGGGAGTGCTTGGGCGCTACCCGCATCAATTGAGTGGCGGGCAGCGTCAGCGTATCGTTGTCGCGCGCAGTCTGCTGCTGCAGCTCAACATCATCGTCGCGGATGAGCCGGTGTCGATGATCGACGCCTCGCTGCGCGCCAATATCTTGTCCAAACTAAAGGAACTGCGCGATGAATTCGGCATCTCGCTGCTGTACATCACGCACGACCTGGCGACCGCGCATCAGATCAGCGATCAAATCTTCATACTTTATCGCGGACGCGTGGTCGAAGTGGGCGATGCCTCAACGGTGATCCAGAATCCGCAGCATCCCTACACTCAACTGCTGGTGATTTCCATTCCGCGGCCTGACCCGGAGCGGCGCTGGGAGGGCACGGTTGAGATTCCGCTGGAGGAATTGTCGCCGGGCGGCGATCGCGCCGGCTGTCTGTTCCGTCATCGCTGTCCCCAGAGAATGGACGAGTGCGAGACAAGGCCGGGCAATTATGCTAGTGGCTACGGGCAGACGGTCGCTTGTTACCTTTACAATGAAAACGGCCGCCGTCTCATAGTTTATGAACACCGCCCGTAAAGAAGTCTGTAGGGGCGACTTATTAAGTCGCCCGCTGTACATTCCGCTTTATCTGTCGGGCGACCTACTAGGGCGCCCCGACATTTTCTCGCAATGCGCGGGCATGGTGGTACAATAGCGCCGCTTGCCCGGCTGGCGTGACGTGATACCTCTATGCGAAACCGCTATTTCTCATCGGACCCGGCGCAGAATAGCGCCGCCGTCGCGCTCTACGATTCGGTGGCGGATCTGCCGCTGATCTGCCCGCACGGTCATGTCGATCCGCGCTTGTTCGCCGACTCGAATTATGCATACGGCAGCCCGGTCGATTTGCTCATCATCCCCGATCATTACATCTTTCGTATGCTCTATTCGCAGGGCATATCGCTGGATGAGCTTGGGATTCCGATCTTACCCCCCTCTAAATCTCCCCCCAATGAATTAAGGGGAGACTTAAACACTGTCACCGCGATGGATCATCGGGAGATTTGGCGGAAGGTCTGCGCCAAGTGGCATTTGTTCCGGGCGACGCCGACCGGCATCTGGCTCCGCGATGAACTGGCTGAAGTTTTCGACATACAGCTCAAGATCAACAGCCGCAATGCCGACGCGATCTATGACGCCCTGGAAGAGCGCCTGTCTCGCGCTGAATTTCGTCCGCGGGCTTTATTCGAGCGCTTCAATATCGAGGCGCTGGCGACCACCGACGCCGCCACGGACGCGCTGGAACATCATCGGGCGATTCGCGACTCGGGCTGGGGCGGGCGCGTCATCCCGACGTTCCGGCCCGACGCCGTGGTGAATATCGCGGGCGCTGGCTGGCGGGCGAATATCGAACTGCTGAGTGATGTTTCCGGCGTAGATATTCGCGACTTCGCGACTTTCATTCGGGCGCTGGAGGACAGGCGGGCCTTTTTCAAATCGATGGGCGCCACCGCCACCGACCAGGCCGCGCTGAGCGCATACACCGAATCGTTGACCGCTTCCGAGGCCGAAGCGATTTTCGCTCGGGCGCTGAAGGGCGAAGCCAGCGCAAAGGACGCCGCCCGATTCACTGGGCACATGCTGATCGAGATGGCGCGTATGAGCAGCGAAGACGGCTTGGTCATGCAGATGCACATCGGCTCATATCGAAATCACAATCCCGCAGTCTTCGCCCGCTTTGGTCCCGATATGGGCGCCGATATCCCAATACGCAGCGAGTTCACCAAGAATCTCAAGGGGCTGCTGGATCGCTTTGGGCTTCACCCCACGCTAACGTTGGTGCTTTTCAATTTAGACGAGACGACCTACAGCCGCGAATTGGCGCCGCTGGCCGGGCATTATCCGATTCTGCGTCTGGGACCGCCCTGGTGGTTCTTCGATAGCTGGCTGGGCATGACCCGCTTCCTGGACGCGGTTGTGGAAACGGCTGGCATCTATAATCTGGCCGGCTTCAACGACGATACGCGCGCCTACCCGTCGATCCCGACGCGGCATGATGTCTGGCGGCGGGTCTGCGCGGATTGGCTGGCTGGGCAACTCGCGCGCGGCTTCATCGATGAAGAAGACGCCTTCGAAATGATTCGCGCCCTCGCCTATGACTTGGCAAAGCAAACTTACCGATTGGATGATTGATCATGCCTGCCCCTTTATCCAACCGTTTCTGCCCGCAACGAGAGCGCCATCCGGAGCGCATCGTACAGTTTGGCGGCGGCAATTTCCTGCGTGGCTTCGTCGATTGGGTGGTGGACGTGCTGAATACCGAAACCGACTTCGGGGGCGGTATCGTAATCGTGAAGGCGACGCCGGGGACCTATGAGGTGCTGGACGAACAAGATTGCCTGTTCACGACCTACCTGCACGTGATTCAAGCCGGCGAGTTGGTGGAAGAGACGCGGTTGATCAGCGCTGTCAATCGCAGTGTATATCCCTATCAAGACATTGCCGCTTATCTGGCGCTCGCCCGCCAGCCGGAGCTCCGCTTCATATTCTCCAATACGACCGAGTCCGGCATTGTTTATTCCGCGGCTGATCGCTTCTCGGATGAGCCGCCTGCGAGTTTTCCGGCCAAACTGACGCGCTTCCTGTACGAGCGTTATCAGCATTTTACCGGCGCGCCGGCGCGGGGCTGCATCATCATCCCGACCGAGCTGATCGTCGACAATGCGACGCGCCTGCGTGAAATCGTTTTGCAGTTTGCCGCGCTATGGCGCCTCGAAGCCGGATTCAGCCGATGGATCACCGCCCACAACATCTTTTGCAACACCTTGGTTGACCGCATCATTTCGGGCTTCCCGCAAGCGGACGCGGCGCGCGTCTTCGACCAGTTGGGATATGAAGATCGACTGCTGGCCGCTGGTGAAATCTACCATAGCTGGATCATTGAAGCAGACCGCAGCTTGCTGGACGAATTTCCCGTCGACAAGACAGAGACCGCGCTCAACGTCAGAGTGGTGGATGATGCTGCGCCCTACCGAACGATCAAGGTGCGGCTTCTGAACGGGGCGCATACGTCCATGGCGCCGCTCGGTATCTTATTGGGCATCGAATCCGTGCGCGAGGCGATGGAGCATGAGGCGCTGGCGACCTTCATCACCGATCTGATCTTCCAGGAGGTCATCCCCTCGGTGAGCGAAATCCCGCGCGGCGAACTGGAAGTCTTCGCCAGAGACGTCTTCGATCGCTTCCGCAATCCGAATATTCATCATCGCCTGCTGACGATAGCGCTGAATAGCGCTTCCAAGGTGAAAGAGCGCCTCCTGCCGTCGCTGCATGGTTATCTTGCCGAGACGGGCGAGCTGCCCGAGCGCTTGGTCATCGCCTTCGCCGCGTTCGTCCGTCTCTATCGCGGCGAGTGGCAAGGCAGCTCAATTGGCCTGAATGACGACCCCGAGGTGCTAACCTGGTTCAAGACGCAATGGGCGGAAGCCGATTCGCTTGACGCGCTCGTTTACCGCGTCTTGGGCAATGAGGCGCTCTGGGAATGTGATTTGACTGACCTGCCCGGGTTGGCGCCCATGCTCACTGAGACCCTGCGGGAAATCGAGGCGGGAGAGCTGCTCGCGCTGCTGCGGCGGACCGCCTCATGACGGTCGATCTGATCACCGTCGGGCGGGTCTCACTGGATCTTTTCGCTCGCGATATCGGCGCGGAATTCCATAACATCACCGCCTTCGAAACGGGCGTCGGCGGCAGCCCGGTCAATATCGCCATCGGGGCGAGCCGGCTGGGCTTGAAGGCCATTGCTTTCACTGCCGTCGGCGATGATGAGGTCGGCCGTTTCGTGCGACAATTCTTGCGGAATGAGGATGTGATAACTGAGTTTATCCCGGTCAAAGCGGGCAGGCGGACCGGCATGGCGGTCGTTGGTGTGCAGCCGCCCGACCGCTTCCCGCTGCTTTTCTACCGCGAGAACCCGGCGGACATCCATCTGACGATTGAAGACGCGAAGAAACTGCCGCTGGAAGAGGCGCGCGCTCTATCCTTATCGGGGACGGCGCTGAGCCATGGCGGCGCCCATGATGTCAGTCTTTTCTTGGCGGAGGGCGCCTCGTCGCGGGAAATCATGACATTCATCGATCTCGATTTGCGTCCCGACCAGTGGTCGCATCCCTTGGCTTTCGGATTGCGCGCGCGGCGCATCATGCCACTCTGTGACGTCATCATCGGCACGGAGGAGGAATTCTACGCGGCGCTTTCGCCCAGGCCCGAAGCCGTCATGGCGGGCGAAAAAGTGACGAATATGGGGGACTTGCATAAGCGCATGCAGGACTGCGCCGGGGAGCATGATGCGGTGCTGGTATTGAAGCGTGGTGATCGCGGCGCGCGCCTTTACCTGAACGGTACGCAGCGGGACGCGCCCGGCTATCCGGTCGAGATCGTCAACACGGTAGGCGCGGGCGATGGTTTCGCCAGCGGATTCATCTATGGCTGGTCTCAGGGCTGGGGCTGGGAAGAGGCGGCGCGATTCGCCAATGCCTGTGGCGCGCTGGTCGTGTCTCGGCATGGCTGCGCGCGAGCGCTTCCCTATCGGTCGGAAGTCGAAGCGTTCATCGGAGAGCGAAGGAGCGTAGCATGAGTCATCATCTCAAGTCGAATTGCAATCAGATGATCGCACTCGATGTCAGACCCGAAACAGCGAATTGGCTCTACCTCTCGTTTCGCATAGTCATAGTCGCAGCGCAACAAGTATACATCCATCATACCGAAGGAACTGAGCTCGCGCTGGTACCGCTGGAAGGCGCGGGAACAGTGCAGACGACGGCGGGCGATTATGCCCTTAGCCGCGCCGGGGTCTTTCAGGAGAAGCCTTCCGTACTCTATGTTCCGCCGGGGCAGGAATTCGGCGTCGTCAGCGAGAGCCGTTTCGAGTTTGCGATTGGCGCGGCGCCGGCTGTCGGCAAATATCCCCTGCGCTTGTTCAAGCCTGATGAGATTAAGTCGGAGCTGCGCGGCGGCGGGGCGGCGCGGCGGCAGGTGCATCACACGCTCGCCCATCCGATGCCGGCCGAGCGCCTTATTCTCTATGAAGTTTACGTGCCGGGCGGCGCTTGGTCGGGTTATCCGCCGCATTGTCACGACGGTTATGGCGGCTCGGCGCGGCTCGACGAGACTTATTACTTCCGCACCGATCCGGCGAATGGCGTAGCGCTCCATCGAAATTATCGGCGCGATAATGACTTTGAAGAGATCTTCGCCGTTCGCGACCGGGACTTGGTCCTGGTCACGCAGGGGTTCCATTCCACATCGGCGGCGCCGGGCAGTAATCTTTACTTTTTGAATTATCTCGCGGGCGAGTTGATTGACGACGATCGCCAAAGGCCACCCTATGACGATCCGGATTATGCCTGGCTGAAAGAGGATTACACTGGCAATCTGATGCGGATGCCGCTGATGGGCTGACGATGTCCCTGGCGCCGAAAATGCCGCTGGCGGGATAAGCGGCCAGCAGCGTCCGGGTCTCATCGCAGAAAAGTACCCTGTCATTTTGTGGTAAACTTGGATTTATCGGCGGTGGGTTCGGGCTAAAGCAATGCCATTCCGAACACTCGTTTTCCTAGTACTGTTCGCTTTGCTTGGCTTCGCTGGCCAGGCGCAAGACGAGGTGTGGACAGCCACAGTTGCCGAGGGCCTCTATTTTCCCGCGGGAATGGCTCTGTTGCCGGATGGCTCGGTCTTGGTCGCCGAGGCGGGCGGGCATGGCGAGCGCAGCGCGGGCATCAGTCTGCTGAAGACGGACGACCGATTGGGGCGGCTAATCTCCGGCATCCCCAGCGCCTTTTCCAAAGACAATCTACTGAGCGCGCCGGCGCTGGCCGTCTCGCCGGACGATGAGACGCTTCTGATCGCCTTGGCCGGCTCGCAGTTCTATGGCTTGCCCAGCGCGCGCGCCGGGGACTTGAGAGCCTCGGCCTTGGGTCCTGCTGATCTTACCAGGCGGCAGGCTGCTCGCGGCGGCGTTTTCTTGCTGCATCCTTTCGACATCGCCTTTGACGAGAATGGCGCGCCCATGGCGACGGACGCGGCCGGCAGTGGGCTGGTTGTAGAAGGCGAAGATGGCGCAATCCGTTACCTGCATCGTTTTGCGGCGCTGGAAAACCCCGATCATGCCGGGGGCCGGCTGGAAGCGCTGCCAACAGGGCTGGCGCGAGTCGGCAACTCCACCTATGTGACGCTGTTTGGCGGCTGCCCGCATGTTCCCAACAGTGGAAAACTGGTCGAAATAACAAGCGATGGACGCCAGCGCACGGTTGTTGACGGTTTGAATATGCCCATTGATGTTGCCGTGGACCGGGCTGGCGGCCTATGGTTGCTGGAGTTTGCGGCGATGGCGCCTCGCGCCAGTTGTTTCAGCGGGTTGACCGAGCAGGAGGCGAGCGGTCGGCTAAGCCGCATCAACGAGCAGGGCGCGCTGGAGACGGTTCTGGACGATCTGCATTTCCCGGCTGGCTTGTTGCCGCTGCCGGATGGCGGGCTCTATGTCACGGAGACCTACGCGGGGCGCGTCCTGCATGTGAGCTTCGAACCGCAACCGCTTACGCCGAAACGATTCCCGCCACGAGAGAAACCCGAGGCGACCACAGTGGAGTTCCACGACCTGGATGAAGCCCTGCGCCGCGTGATCGACGCGCATGATTTACGACCTTATCCGGGACGGGAACGCATTGAGCCGGATAGTGAACTGACGCGCTTGGGGCGCGACCTGTTCTTCGATCCCATCCTTTCGGGCGATCAGAACATCGCCTGCGCCACTTGTCACCATCCGGCATTCGCTATGACGGATGGGCGCGTTTTGCCGATCGGCGCGGGCGGGCATGGGCTGGGCGGAGAGCGCTCGTTCAGGAAGTTGGTCCACACGAACGCGTCCGCGGGCGCCGCCAATGGCGACTCTATCATCAATCCCTTTATTGATGTCTTCATCCCGCGAAACAGCCCGACGGTTATCAACAGCGCCCTGCTGCGCAGTCAATTCTGGGATGGGCGCGTCGAACAGAAGCCTGCGGAAGACGCCGTTAGGACGCTGGAAGACGCTATCAATGACCTGGATCTGGCAGATCCGCTGCTGGCGCAGGCTCTGTTTCCCATTACGTCTCAACACGAAATGGCCGGCGTGACCTTTGGCGACTTTTCACCGATGGTCATCCGTCTGCTGCTGCTGGAGCGTCTGCGCGGCAACGAAGAATATGCGGCTCGCTTCGCCAGCGCCTTTGGCAGTCCGCATATCACCCTTCGTCAGTTGGGCGAAGCCATCGCTGCCTTTGAAAATCAGCTGATATTCACCGCATCATCATGGGATGATTATGTGGCCGGCGATTCAATGGCGCTGACATCGCGGCAGAAGCGGGGCGCTCTGCTGTTCTACGGCGCCCGCAAGCGAGAAGTCAATTGCGCGGCTTGCCACAGTGGCGATCTTTTCACGGACTTGGGATTCCATAATCTGCTGGCGCCGCAGTTGGGACCGGGCAAGGCCAACGGTCCCAACGGCAAAGACGATGTCGGGCGGGCCAATGTCAGCTTTGATTATCGCGACCAGTATCGATTCCGCACGCCGAGCCTGCGTAACGTGGAGTTGACGGCGCCGTATTTTCATAGTGGCGCTTACGGGAACCTAGCCGATGTCATCTGGCATCACGCCGATCCCTGGCGCGCCAATATCGTTTATGATCCGTCCCGGCAGCTGCCGCTCGCTTTTCAAGACCAAGTGCTTCCCTATGATTTTGAACGCCAGGCGCACTCGGTTGCCTGGCCGATGCAGGCGGGGCTGCCGCTGAGCGAAGAAGACGTCGCCGATCTGGTGGCTTTTCTGCAGTCGCTCACCGATCCGGCGGCGCGCGATCTAAGCCATATCACGCCAAGCGAAGTGCCGAGCGGGCTGCCGCTCGATCCCCTCCCGCGCTAAGTGCTTTCAACGGCGCGGGCAATGCGCGCGAGATTTGCTACACTAGAGCGAGTTTATTCAGCATCTGAGGAGTGGATATGAGCGCCTCCGCCTACGGGAGATTGCCGGTTCCGCGTTTGACGCCCGAGCTTTTGCGCCTGGTGAAAACCGGCCAGGTATTCAGTTTGGGCATCGACTTTCAGGAAGGCATGTTAACGCCGGGAGCGGCGATGAAATCGTATTCGATCGCGCCGCATCTGCGCCACGGCGACGCATCGACGATTGATCCGGCCACGGCGGCGGCCGAGACGATCCGCATGTCGATTCACGTTGGCACGCATATTGACGCGCTCTGCCATATTGGGGAAAAGCAGGATGCGGACGGCAATCCCGCCAGTGACGGGGAGCCACGCCTTTATGATGGCGCGGGCGCGACGGTCCTCGCCAGCGAATGCGTCAATTCCGCCGGGCAGACGCACCTGAGCATTGAGCAGATGCCGCCAATTGTCACGCGCGCAGTGCTGGTTGACGTGGCGGGGTACAAAGGCGTCGAGATGCTGCCGCCGGCTTATCCAATTGACGCGGACGATATTCGTGGCGCGCTGGAGGCGCAAAGCAGCGAAATCGGCGCGAATACGGCGGTGTTGATCCGCACGGGCGCGTATGCGCTGTTGCGTGACGGAGATCCGGTTTACCGCGATGCGCAGACGGGCTTGAACCTGGAAGCGGCGAAATATCTAGTGGAGCAGGGCATGACGCTGGTGGGCGCGGACAATATGGCGGTGGAAGCGATGCCGCCGATGGTTCATTCGGTGCACCGATTCTTGCTGGTGCATAACGGCATCACGCACGTGGAGAATCTCAATCTTGATGAATTGGCGGCGGTCCCCTGTTATGAATTCCTGCTGATCATCGCGCCCTTGAAACTGACCGGCGCTACCGGATCATGGGTGAATCCCATCGCCATCGCCTGACCGCTATGCCGCGAACAGTGGCTCGATCGCGTGCGCCCAAGCGAGCAGTGGTTCATCTTCGCCGAAGCGCCCGACCAGCTGCAAACCAAGTGGCAGGCTCAGCATCCCGCGCCCGGCGGGCAGAGAAACGACCGGCGCGCCCGCGTGCGTCCAAGGCAGATTCATCAGCGGGCTGCCCGTCGTTTCGATTCCGCGCGGCGCGACATCAGGCGCTGACGGGCAAATCCAAAGGTCGATTCCTTCTTCATCCATGACCCGATGCAAACGCTGGCGGAATTTCAGTCTGCTTTCGCGCGCAACTCGCAGGCGCTGATCGGAGACGGCCTGTCCCCGGTGAATCAGGGCGGCCGTGCGCGGGCGGTAAAGGCGCTTGTACTGCGCGAACCTCTGGCGGTGCTGACAGGCCAGCTCGGCGGCGATCAGATCTTGATGGCATTCGTTTATCGCCTCAATATCGTCGAACATGGGGATGCGCTGGATTGCGTAGCCCGCCTGTGTCAACTGCTTGACCTGCGATTCAAAGGCAGCCAGCGCCGACGACTGCTCCAGATAGCGCCCGACAGGCAGCGCCAGCGCCGGTCGCGCCGGTCGGTCTAGGGTCGGCTGCCAATCGTCGATCACGGCCGAGGCGGCCGTCTGCATACTCGCGGCATCGGCGGTGAAGAAGCCGACATGATCGGCCGATGGCGAGAAGACGACAAGGCCGGAAGTGTCCACGCGCCCGAAAGACGGCTTATAGCCGAAAACGCCACAGTAGGCGGCTGGTCGAATGACTGAGCCGACGGTCTGGGTGCCGACGGTGACATGGGCGAGCCCGCTGGCGATAGCGGCGGCTGACCCGCTGCTGCTTCCGCCGGGGCTGTGGTCGGGGTTCTGCGGGTTGCGCGTGGGACCGGGCTCAAAGTATGCAAACTCGGTCGTGACCGTTTTCCCCACGATGAGCGCGCCAGCCCGTTTCAATCGCGTCACGATATCCGCTTCGTCGCCGGCAAACGCTTCCGGCGGCACTTGTGTTCCCGCGCGCGTCGTGAAGCCTTCAACGTGAAAGATATCCTTCACGCCTAGCAATGCGCCATAGAGCGGCGGACGCGTCTCCGCGTTCGGATAGCGCTGTTCCAGTAATTTGGCGTCGCGGCGCAGCCGGTCGAAGCGAGCGGGCACGGGCAGGTAGGCGCTGATGACCGGCTCTATCGCCTCGAAACGCGCCTCGAGATCATCAATTAGCGCGGATGGAGAGCGATCAGCCTGCCGCAGCGCCTGGACATCGGACGCGAGCGAGATAGGTTGAAACAAGGGAGCTGCCGTCATTGACCCCGCCTTTAACATTGGATGGATGATTTGCTTTCGTTTCCGTCCATTCTACGTCGATTGCCGCCCGCGCGTGGCAGATGCCGCTTAAGCTGCTGGGGAGTCGACTGAAAATAGATTCGACGGGCGCTACAGGACAGTAGCGAAAACGATGCCCTTTTGCTAAGGTGAGGACGCGGCGGTAGAATCTGTCAACTTTCCCGCAGCCGACTGAAAGATGATCACATTCTTGCATATCAGTGATACTCATATCACCAGTGATCCGCCTGGCCATTCCCGTTGGGTAGCCGAAGGTCATGGTCATCCGAATCGCGGCGTGGAAGCGCTGCTGGACGTCATTGCCGCTTTGCCCTTCGAGATTGACTTCATTCTGCACACGGGCGATGTGTGCAACGATCCCTGCGAGGACCATTATTATTGCGCGCGCGATCTGCTGACGAAGCTGCCGGGTCCAATGTATGTGCTGCCGGGAAACCATGACTCGATCGCGTTTATGCTGGATGTCTTGCATGACGGGGGGGCGCTGCGCCTGCTGCGCGATGACCATGTTCAGTTGGATGGTCTTCATCTTATCACCCTGGATAGCACCGATGCCGACTCCCATTTGCCGCGCCTGGCTGACTCCCAAATCGACTACTTGGAAGAGCGGCTGCAGGCGGTTGGCGATCAACCCGCGATTGTCGCCTTGCATCACATGCCGGTATCGAGCGGTGTAGAATACTTTGATGACAAAATGCGGCCGCAAATTGGCGACCGCGTTCACAATGTACTCAAGCGCCATGGCGGCGTTATTGCAGGCGTCTTCTTCGGTCATGTCCATCTAGTGGCGAGTACGCAGTTGGATGGCATACACTATGTCTGCTGTCCATCGACCTATTACAACAATGTCGCTTATCCGGGGATGCCGGAGCGGATAACTGATCCGGAGGCGCTGGGCGGCTTCAATCTGGTGATGATCGGCGAAGGCGGAACATTTTTGCGGCGTTACAGCTTACCTGCGTAGAACTCAAGGGTTCTGAAGATGCTGACCTTTCTTCACATCAGCGATACCCATATCAGTGGCGATCCCGACTATCACCCGCCCTGGATACCGGAGTCGGTCGCGCACCCCAATCGCGGGACCGAGCTGCTCTTGCAGGCGATTCAGGCGCTGCCATTCTCCTTCGATTTCATCCTCCACACGGGCGATGTCTGCGCTGACCCCCATGAGGCGGATTATCTGCGCGCGCGCGAGTTGCTGCTTCAGTTCCCTAGTCCGATGTATCTTCTACCCGGCAATCATGATTCAGCCGAGCTATTGGAAGCCACGCTGCACGACGGACGAAAGCTGCATGTCCTGCGCGACGCGCGGGTTGAACTGAGTGGCTATCATCTGGTCACCTTGGACAGTGGTGGACCGGGTGATGTCCACGCGCCCTATTTGCGCGACGAACAGATCGCCTTTTTCGCTGATGCGCTGGATGCGGCTGGCGACGCGCCAATCATCGCTGCCATGCACCACTTGCCGATTGAGACGGGCGTTCCCTGGCTGGACGAGCAAATGCGCATCCAAAATGGCGACCGGATTCATCGCATTCTGCGGGCGCATCGCGACCAGCTGGCCGGCGTTTTTCACGGACATATTCATCAGCAGACGGAAACGCAGCAAGATGGCGTGCTCTACGTCTGCTGCCCGTCAACCTGGTCCAATCTGGCCGGTTATCCGGGCCTGCGCGAGGGCATCGCGGATCCGCTCACGCCGGGCGGATTCAATCTTGTGATGATCCGCGACGGGCGCGCCTTCGTCAAACGCTACAATTTGCCGCGCTTGACACGATCAGGTTGAGATCAGAAACGCGTGGTCCCGCGAGCGGACGACTTCATCATTCGCGATTTCCTCTTCAACAGCGGCGATCGAATGCCGGAACTGCGCCTTCGTTACCGCACCTTGGGGCAGCCACTGCGCGACGAATCAGGCGCCGTAAGCAATGCCGTTCTTATACTCCACGGCACCACGGGCAGCGGCGCGCAATTTCTGCGCTCCAGCTTTGCTGACGAGCTGTTTCAACGCGGGCAGCTCTTAGACGCCGAAGCGCATTTCATCATTATGCCCGATGGCATCGGCCATGGCGGGTCGAGCAGGCCGAGCGATGGAATGCGGATGAACTTTCCGCGTTACGGCTACCTGGATATGATTCGGGCGCAGCGCCGGCTGGTCTCGGAGGGCTTGGGCGTCGATCATCTCAAGCTGGTGATGGGCACATCCATGGGCGGCATGCAGACCTGGCTGTGGGGCATTCACTATCCAGACTGCATGGATTATCTGGCGCCGCTCGCTTCGCTGCCGGCCGAGATCGCCGGGCGCAACCGCATGATCCGCAAAATGATCATGGACTCGATCAGGCTGGATCCCGCTTGGCATGATGGAAATTACGTCGAGCAGCCGCCGAGCTTGATCCACGCGATTCATCTGCTGCTGATGATGACGAGCGCGCCGCTGCAGTGGCGCAAAGAAGCGGGGACGAGAGAGGCTGCCGACGCCTTTCTGGCGGAACGCATTCGCAGCTATGCCAGTACGTTAGACGCCAATGACATGCTCTATGCCTTCGCCGCATCGGAAGACTACGATCCGGCGCCGCGTCTTTCGCGGATCCAGGCGCCGCTGCTGGCGATCAATTCCGCTGATGATCAAGTGAATCCGCCTGAGCTGGGGATCCTGGAAGCGGCGATAAAGCGCGTGAAGCGCGGCCGATTTGTGCTGCTTCCCATTGATGAACATACACGCGGACATGGCACGCATACACTAGCGGGTTTGTGGAAGCATCATCTGGCGGAATTCCTCGTCCGCGGAGACGCTTGACCCGTCGTCCTTTGTCGTGAACCGCCAATATGTTGACGACGCCCCGGTTTAGCAACTTGTAGCCAAATTGACAAAAGCAAGATACAATTTACCTAGCTCAAGTTGTCGTTTTGCTCCAGGCAAATTTGAATTTGCAGCGGGCGCATTGCGATTTCGCGCAGGGTAACTTGGAATGGCGCGAACCTTATTGACGCAGCAGTAGATACTGGAAACGAAATGGAGGGTTTTATGCAAGTCGCAATCACTGTTAACGGGGTCGTACAAGAACGAGATGTCGACCCCCGCACGCTATTGGTTCATTTCTTGCGTGAGGAGTTGGATCTAACGGGCACCAAGATCGGCTGTGATACCAGCCAGTGCGGCGCCTGCACCGTCCACCTCGACGGCAAGGTGCTGAAATCTTGCACATTGCTTGCCGTGCAAGCCGATGGCGCGGACGTGACCACCATTGAAGGCTTGGCGGAAAACGGCGAGCATCACCCGATGCAAACCTCTTTCTGGGAGAATCACGGCTTGCAATGCGGTTATTGCACCCCGGGCATGATTATGGCGAGCGCCGCCTTCGTGCGCGACAACCCCGGCGCCTCCGAAGGGGAGATCCGCCACTATCTCGAAGGAAACATCTGCCGCTGCACCGGCTATCACAACATCGTCAAGGCGGTCAAACAGGTGGCGGACGCCGCCGCCGGAAGCTAGGAGGCGGATAATGAGCACTCGCATATTTGGGAGTGGCATAAAACGCCGTGAAGACCCGCGCCTGATCACCGGCGAAGCGCGCTACACCGATGACATCAAGCTTCCGGGCGTGCTGCACATGGCGGTCGTTCGCAGCCCCTACGCGCATGCCAATATCGTCAGCATCGACAGTTCAGCGGCTGAGGCGATGGATGGCGTGGTCGCGGTTTATACCAGCGAGGACATCGGTGACGGCTTGGCTGGCTTGCCAACCGCTTGGCTGATCCCCGACAGCGACTTGAAAACGCCGGAGCATCCCGCTTTGGCGAAGGGCAAGGCGCGTTATGTCGGTGACGGCGTCGCGATCGTATTGGCGGATGACCGCTATCGGGCGCAGGACGCGGCCGACGCGGTGGTCGTCGACTACGAAGAGCTGCCGGCGGTGATCGATCCGGAAGAGGCGGCCGGCGAAGGCGCGCCGTTGGTCCATGACGATGTCGAGGGCAATATCGCCTTCCGCTGGGTGATGGGCGATCGCGAAGCCAGCGATGCGGTCTTTGACGCCGCTGATGTGGTTGTTTCGGAGCGGATTTTGCAGCAGCGCCTGCTGCCGACGGCGATGGAACCACGCTCGGCGATGGCACAATACAACCCGGCGACGCAAGAGTTGACGCTCTGGTGTACATCGCAGAACCCGCATATCCACCGTTTCATCATCAGCGCGGTGACCGGCTTGAACGAGAATAAGGTACGGGTTATCGCGCCCGAAGTCGGTGGCGGCTTCGGCAGCAAGATCCCCTGCTACCCGGATGAAGCTCTGGTCAGCTGGGCATCGATAAAGCTCGGTGTGCCGGTCAAGTGGACCGAGACGCGCTCCGAGAATTACTTGATCACCATTCATGGGCGCGATCACGTGCAGCATGTGGAGATGGCGGCGGGGAATGATGGTACGCTGCTTGGCGTGCGGGCGACGGTCTACGCCGGTATGGGCGGCTATCTGTCGACGGCGGCGCCGGGCATCCCCACGATTTTGCACGGGCTGCTCTACGTCGGTCCTTACACGATGGGAAGCGTCTTCTGCGAATCCATCGGCGTGATGACCAATGGCACCCCGACCGATGCCTATCGCGGCGCCGGACGGCCCGAAGCGACATTCCTGCTTGAGCGGATGGTCGATAATGTCGCGCGCGAAATCGGCATGGACCCGGTTGAAGTGCGGCGCAAGAATCTGATCCCGGCTTTTGAAGATGGCTACGAAGTCGCGACCACGCTGATCTATGACAGCGGCGATTATCCAGCGGCCTTTGAGAAAGCGCTCGATATGGCTGGTTATGGCGATTTCCGCCGCCAGCAGAAATCGGCGGAGACACAGGGACGCTACCTGGGCATTGGCGTGACCGCTTACACCGAAATGTGCGGTTTGGGTCCGAGCCAGGTCGCGGGCGCGGTCGGCTTCCAGGGCGGCTTGTGGGAGAGCGCGACCGTGCGCGTCACGCCGACGGGCAAGGTGCAGGCGTTGATTGGCGCTTCGCCGCATGGTCAAGGCTCGGAGACGACATTGGCGCAGATCATCGCCGAAGAGCTCGGTTTCCCGGTCGATGACATTGAAGTCATCCACGGCGACACAACCGAGACGCCGATGGGCTGGGGCACTTATGGCAGCCGCACCACGCCGGTGACCGGCGCCGCCCTGGCGCAAGCCTCGCGCAAGCTCAAGGAAAAAGCGCGCGTCTTGGCGGCGCATCTGATGGAAGCGAATGTCGATGACATCGAATACGCCGATGGCAGCTTCTCGGTCAAGGGCTCGCCCGACCAGGCGCAGAGCATCCAGGATGTGGCGCTGATGGCGCATCTGGCTTGGAATATGCCCGAGGGCATGGATCCTGGTTTCGAGGAATCGCAATTCTATGATCCGCCGAATTTCGTCTATCCCTTCGGCACGCATATCGCCATCGTCGAAGTTGACGCCGAGACCGGCGTGATCGACTTGCAGCGTTATATCGCGGTCGATGATTGCGGGCCGCAGATCAACCCGGAGATCGTCGCCGGACAGATACATGGCGGCGTCGTGCAAGGCGCGGCGCAGGCGCTCTGCGAGGGCGCGATTTACAGTGACGATGGCCAATTGCTGACTGGCTCAATGATGGACTATTGCATGCCGAAAGCGGATATGTTCCCGAACTTTGAGCTGGGCGAGACGGTGACGCCGTCGCCACATCATCCAGTCGGCGTCAAGGGCGTCGGCGAGACCGGCACAATCGCCAGTACGCCGACGGTATACAACGCGGTGCTGGATGCCCTGGCGCCGCTTGGCGTTACGCAAATTGACATGCCGCTGACATCGGCGAAGGTGTGGAGCGCGATACAAGACGCAAACGGAGGAGGAAGCTAAACTATGTGGCCCAACAAATTTGATTACGTGCGGGCGGGATCGGTGGACGAAGCGCTGTCTTCGATCACCGATGATGGCAAGTTTCTCGCGGGCGGTCACAGTCTGCTGCCGGTGATGAAGCTGCGGCTGGATGCACCCGAGCAATTGGTCGATATCGGACGGATTCCCGAATTGCAGGGCATTTCCGCGAATGGCGGCTTGACGATTGGCGCTGGGGCAACCCACGACGCCATCGCGACTTCAGCCGATGTTCAGGCGATGTGCGGCGCTTTGGCTAGCGCCTGCGGCCAGGTGGGCGACCAGGGTGTGCGCAACTTCGGCACCATCGGCGGCAATATCGCCCATGCCGACCCGGCATCCGACCCGCCAACGGTGCTGGTGGCTTGCGGCGCCACGGTCAATATCCAGGGCGCCGACGGCTCTCGCAGTGTAGGCGCGCAAGATTTCTTCGTCGACCTGTTTGAGACGGACTTGAAGGACGGCGAGCTGATCACCAGCGTCAGCCTGCCAAATTGCAGCGACTGCCAATGCGCCTATGTCAAGTTCCCGCATCCCGCTTCACGCTACGCTATCGTGGGTGTCGCCGTCTGCCTGAAGATGGATGGCGGCGCTTGCGCGCAGGCGGATGTGGCGGTCGGTGGCGCGACGGTGAAGGCGGTCAAGTGCGCCGGCGCGGAAGCGGCGTTGGCCGGGACGACGCTGGACGACGCTGCGCTAAATGCGGCGGCCGAGGCGATCAAGTCTGATATCAGCGACTGGCTGGCGGGCGACATCGCCTATCCGGAGAGCTACCGTCAGCAAATGGCGGGCGTCTTCCTGAAACGCGCGGTCGCCGCAGCGCAAGGCTAGGCAATACGATCAGTGCAGAATTGTAGGGGCGGCCTAGAAGGTCGCCCGCAGTTTAATTGAAGTCTGGAGGCGCGCCTTTGGCCGCCTCTTTTCGGTTGGCAGCGTTCGCTTCTACAATTCGTCGCCAAATGAGATGGACACCGAGGGCATGATGAACGGGGACATAAAGCAGTTCTGGAATTTGAATCGCATGTATACGCAGTTGCGCGACGAGCTGATGGCGAGCTTGACCGACGACGACCTCGCTTTCAGTTCCGGTGGCGACAACCCCACACTGGGCGCGCTCTGCCGCGAACTTGGCGAAACGCAACACGCCTACGTGCAGTCCTTCAAAAGCTTCAAGATCGATTTCGGCTACCGCGTGAATGACGATTCTTATCAAGGCAGCGTCGCCAAGCTCAAAGCCTGGTACGCCGAGCTAGACCAGCAGCTTGAAGCGGTGCTTGAGACCGTCACCGATGAGGACGTTGCCAACAAGAAGATGGATCGCGACGGCTACGAGGCGCCGGTTCATATCAGCCTCGATATCCTGCGCGAGGCGCTGTTGATCTTCTACGGCAAGGTCAGCGTCTACCTCAAGGCGATGGGGAAAGAACGGACGCAGATGTGGCGAGATTGGGTCGCGTAGGTCGCGTAGACACTGACCGCCGACACAGACCGCCGACACAGACCGCCGACACAGACCGTCGGTCGCGCAGGTCGCGTCGATACTCATCTCGGATCGCCTAAGGCGCATAGACATTCCCACATGGGCCATGATGTGCGTACGGGCGAGTTGATGGCTCGCCCCTACAAGGCTCCCATATATGCCAATGCGCCCTGCGAATCCGCCAAGCTGTGAGCTAGAATAAGGGCTTACGCTAGAAGGACACCCCGCGCAACGGGAAATCGAAGGATTAAATGTACAACTCAGTTGACGAATTACAAGCGGCGCTGAACGAGCAGGATTATATCGCCGAGCGCGGGCTGTCAGTGGCGATTTATCTGGCGCTGAAGACGGGCAAGCCGCTGTTCCTCGAGGGCGATGCCGGCGTCGGCAAGACGGAAATCGCCAAAGTGCTATCGACGGCGCTATCGACCGATTTGATACGCATGCAGTGCTATGAAGGCCTGGATGTGAACACGGCTGTCTACGAATGGAATTACGCCGGGCAGATCCTGCACATGCGCTTGATGGAAAACGAAGGCTTGGCGCGCGAGGCGATGGAGAGCGAGCTTTTTTCCGAGCGTTTCCTGCTCAAAAGGCCCTTGCTGCAGGCGATCGAACAGAGCCGCGCTGGAAAAGCGCCCGTCTTGCTGATCGACGAACTGGACCGCTCCGACGAGGAGTTTGAAGCCTTCTTGCTGGAGCTGCTCTCGGACTTTCAGATTTCAATACCGGAGCTGGGCACCTTGCGGGCGCCGGCGCCGCCGGTCGTGGTGGTGACCTCAAATCGCACGCGCGAGATTCACGACGCGCTCAAGCGGCGCTGCCTCTATTATTGGATCGATTATCCTCACTTCCATAAGGAATTGCAGATCGTCGAGCGCAAGGTGCCCGATGTGCCCGCGATGCTGTCGCGGCAGATCACCGCTTTCATTCAAGACATGCGCTCGATGGAGCTCTTTAAGCGGCCCGGCATCGCCGAAACGCTGGATTGGACCGCCGCCCTGATCGCGCTTGATCAGAACGAGCTTTCGCTGGAGACTGTGCAAGATACGCTAGGCGTGATCCTTAAGTATCAGGACGATGTCGAGATGCTCGACCCCACCACAATTCAGAATATGATCGACCGCGCCAAAGTCGAGGCGCAGCGAGCCTGAGCATGTCGGAGAATGGTCCGATCAAAGGCGTCTTTCTCGGCCCGGCCGAGGCGCCTTACGATTATCACGGCGGCAAGCTGACGCATAATCTCATTCTCTTCGGGCGTGTTTGCCGGGCGCTGGGCATGAATGTGACGCCCAACCGCATGATGGAGGTGGGGCGGGCGCTGGCGCATATACAGCTGGGCCGCAAGCAGGATTTCTACTACACCCTGCGCAGTCATCTGGTCAACCATCCCAAGGAATTCGCCTACTTTGACGAAGCTTTTGAGATCTTTTGGCGGCGACCGTCGGAGGGTTTCACCACGCTGAATTTGCAATCGCTGGGCGAAGAGCGGCGCAAGAAAAAGACGCAGTTTCTGCCGCCGCTGGAATCGAGCCCGAGCGAGAATGGCGCAAAAGCCGAAGAGCTGGATTCGAGCATGATCGCGCTAGTGCCGACCTACAGCCGGCAGGAGCGCCTTCGACACAAGGACTTCGCCGAGATGACGGCCGCAGAGTTGGAGATGGCGAAGCGCGTCATCGCCAAGATGCCCGAATCGCTGGGCATGCGCCGGACGCGCCGCTTCGAAAGTGGCAAAGGGCGCGCGATCCACATGCGCCGCCTGATGAAAGACATGATCCGCATGAACGGCGATGTGACGCGGCTGCCGACCCATCGGCGCAGAGAGAAGCCGCGTCCCGTCGTGCTGCTCTGTGATATCAGCGGCAGCATGGAGCGCTATACCCGCGTGCTGCTTCACTTTATGCACACGCTGGCCGGCTCGCTGTATCAAGTCGAGTCCTTCGTCTACAGCACTGATATCACGCGCATCACGCGGCAGATCCGGCAGAAGAATGTGGATGACGCGCTGGAAGATATCGGCGGGACGGTGCTGCAATGGGGTGGCGGCACGATGACGGGCGAATGCCTGCACCGCTTCAATTGGACTTGGTCGCGGCGCGTTTTGGGACGGGGCGCGGTGGTGATGCTGATCACCGATGGCTGGGATCGCGGCGATATCCCGCTGCTGCATCGAGAGATGGCGCGCTTGCAGCTTTCCTGCCGGCGTTTGATCTGGCTGAATCCGCTGCTGGATGTGCCGGAATACGAGCCCTTGACGCGTGGCGCGCAGGCCTTGCTGCCCTATGTGCATGACTTTCTGCCGATCACCAATCTGGCGAATCTGGAGGTGATCGTGAAGGCGCTGCAAAACCTGGCGGGCCGCCCAAGCGCGGAGGTCTACCGCCGGCGATATCTGGCCTAGCGGGAGGGATGATGCGAGATATTCTGGAAACTATCAATCGCTGGCTGGCCGAAGAGCGTGATGTGGCGCTGGCGACGGTGGTCAAGACTTGGGGATCGGCGCCGCGCCGTGAAGGCTCGAAGATGGGCGTCAGCGGCGAAATGGGGCGCGTCGACACAGCCCCGCCGTCAATGATCGGCTCGGTCAGTGGCGGCTGCGTTGAAGGCGCAGTCGTCGAAGAAGCGATCGCCGGCTTGCGCGATGGAAAGCCGCGTCTGCTGAAGTTCGGCGTGGCTGACGACCTGGCATGGGAGGTCGGCTTGACTTGCGGCGGCAGCATCGAAGTATTTGTTGAGCCGCTCGATGCTATGTGGTGGGACGCGCTGGCAGAACTGGCGCGGAAAGATCGCTTCGGCGCGACGATTGCGATCATGGAGGGCGAGCATATCGGCGAGAAAGTCTTGCTTGATGGCGCCGGCGCTGTCTTGTATCGCAGTCCGGTTCTGGACGTTGATCTTCTTTCAAAGATGAAGGCGGCCGCTGCCAGCTGCAAGAAGAGTGGCATCGCCGTTATGGGTGAGACGCGGGTCATGGTCGACTTGCAGATTGAACGGCCCCATCTGATCCTCATCGGCGGCGTGCATGTGGCGATTCCTCTGTACGCGATGGCGACGCAAGTGGGCTTTCGCGTGTCGATCATCGATCCAAGGGCGGCTTTCGCCTCCGAAGAGCGCTTCCCCGATGTGGCGAATATCCTGCACAGCTATCCCGACAAAGCCTTGCCGCAGCTTGGACTGGACCGCAGCACCTATCTCGCCGTCTTGACGCATGACCCCAAGATCGATGACAAGGCGCTGATTACGGCGCTGCCGGCCGGTATCCCCTATGTTGGCGTCTTGAGCAGCGGCCGCACTCATCGACAGCGTGTGGCTCGCTTGAAAGAGGCGGGCTTGAGCGACAAGCTCATCGCGCGGATTCGTACGCCGATCGGCATTGATATCGGGGCGGGGACGCCGGAAGAGATCGCCGTCTGCATCCTGGCGGAGATCATCGCAGTGCGAAACGGGATGTGAGCGATGAAATTCGGCGAGGCGCCGATCGACGAGGCAGTTGGCGCGATACTGGCGCATAAACTCTACGATAAAGACGGCAAGCTGATCCTGAATAAAGGACGCCGGCTAAGCGAGTCGGACTTGGACGCGCTTCGTCAGCTTGGGCTGGAGCGCGTCACCGTCACCCAGTTGAGCGCGGCTGACCTGCATGAAGACGCCGCTGCCGAGCGGATCGGCGCTGCAATCTCTGGCGTTCACGTTCGGCTGCGCGCGCCCGGTGTCGGCAGGGCGAATCTCAGCGCTTCCGAACGCGGCGTCCTGCATGTCGATGTGCCTCGACTGGAATTGATCAACAATATTTATGACGGCATCACCGTCGCGACCTTGCGCGCATTCGCTCTCGTTGATGTCGGCGAGATGCTGGCGCTGGTCAAGGTTGTGCCTTTTGGCGTACCGGCGGCGCGAGTGGTGGATGTCGAGCGCATCGCTGAAGAGGGGGGTTCCGTATTGCACGTGCGGCCGCTGCTGCGAAAGCGGGTGGCGCTGATTGTCTCGGGCACAGAATCGACGCGGGCTCGACTGATGAAGAGCTTTCATCAACCGGTGCGCCGCCGGATCGAAGGCTGGGGCAGCGAGTTATTGACGCCGACTTTCGCCCTGCACGATGCCAAGTCAGTCGCGGAGGCGATTCGCGGGCAGGCATCGGCAGACATGATTTTGATTGCGAGCATCTCCGCGATCATCGATCGGGATGACGTGGTGCCTTCCGCGCTGGCGCTGGCGGGCGGGAGCATCACCCTGCACGGCGTGCCGGTTGATCCGGGCACCCTGCTGATGATGGGCTATTTGGGCGAGGCGCCGGTAGTCGGCGCGCCGGGCTGCATCAAATCGCCGAAGACCAATGTCATCGACTGGATTCTGCCGCGCTTGCTCAGCGGCGAACGCTTGACCCGCGCCAATCTCGTTTCGATGGGGCACGGCGGTTTGCTGAAAGACATCGCCGAGCGCCCGATGCCGCGCAGCATGACGGATGGCTGAGAGCCAACCCCCCTCGGTCCCCCCATCGCAATGGGGGGAAGGTTACGGTGCGATCATCCTGGCGGCCGGCTTGTCGTCCCGAATGGTTGAAAACAAAGTACTGCTGCCCTGGCGACATGGCGCCCCGATCGTGCGCCATGTCGCGTCAATGTTCCTTGAGGCTTCAACGGGCGAAGTCTGCGTCGTCACCGGGCGCGACGCCGCTTTGGTCCGCGCCGCCGTGGACGGCCTGAACGTGACCTGCGCGCACAATCCCGCTTTTGCGACAGGCGAGATGCTGTCGTCAGTGAAGGTCGGGCTGCGCGCGCTGCCGGGCGGATTGGCAGCTTGCTTCATTCAGCCGGCTGATATGCCCGCTGTGCCGCTCGATGTGATCGGGCAGTTGGCGTCGACGCACAAGGCGGGCTGGAATGTGGCGCCGCGATATGATGGCCGGCGCGGGCATCCGGTGCTGCTGGATCGGGCTTATTGGCGGGCGATGCTGGAGCTGCCGGCCGATGCGAAGCCGCGGGCGGTGATAGAGGGCGCGCGAGAGCGGCTGCGGCTGGTGAATGTGGATGACGAGGGCGTGCTGCTGGATATCGATACGCGCGAGGCTTATGAGCGGGTG
>JAPOXG010000074.1 GCA_026707225.1 Chloroflexota bacterium | reverse complement strand
AAACTCCAATTTGTTGCGGATAGACGTCTGTGCTGAAAACGTGTCCGCTCCTCAGCTAGCTCGCTGGGGAGGGGGCCGGGGGGGTTGTAGTGGTCCTGTTTTATTGGACACGAAAATCAGGATGTAGAGGGAGGGTTACGCTGCCACCCTGCCTCGACTTCTGCCGGCGTCTGGAAGTTTAGGCCGCTGTGAATGCGATTGTATTGATATTCCACATCAATGAAGTGTCCGATTTGCTGGCGAGCGTCTGCCATGTTTTTGTAGTCGCTCAAGTACACTTCCTCCTCCTTAATGGTGCGAATCAGCCGCTCGGCGTAGCCGTTCTCGCTCGGCTTGCCAACGGCTGCCATGCTGATCTGCGTACCAGCAGCCTGCAATCGCTTGACATAGGCTTTTGCGGCGTACTGTGTCCCTTGGTCGGAATGATGGATGTCCGGCGCCGGGTATTGCTGTAGAGCTCGCTCAAGTGGCAGCAGCACTAATTCCTGACCCAGTGACCGGCTTAAGTGATGTCCGCGAATTGACCGGCTGTATTGATCCATGATGACAGCCAAGTAGATATCGTGCGAAGGCAAGCGAATGTAAGTAATGTCGGCTACCCAGATCTGATCCGGCCGGCTCGCCTTGACACCCCGTACCAGATTCGGAAATCGGCGAAGACCGTGTCGGCTGTCCGTAGTCTGTAGGCGCCGCTGCTTGGGCTTGACCAGGAGATTCATCTCGCGCATCAATCGCCGAACCCGATGTCGACCCACCACTATCCGATAGGGCGCACGCTCCAGCTGCTTCTTGATTTTGCGGCTGCCGTAGCGTGGAAAACGACCGGCGATGTCGAGTATCGCTTCACGCAGCTCATCCTCATCGCTCGCTCTAGCCCGATGATAATAGCTGCTTCGCGCCGAACACCGGTTCAAAGTCATTTTCAAGCAGTCCGGTGCTGACGTTTCTTCTTCGGGCGCTTCGTTTACCAACATGAGCAAATCTGCCGCGGTGTTCAAAAAGCTGCTGCTTTCCTTCAGATCGCAAATGAGTCTTTGCCGTTGGTCCGTGTTCATATCTTTACCCATCCTTGCTTTGCTCTGCCGCCGCTTTCAGCGCGCCAAACTGTTCGCGCTTCTCATCGTCAAGTCCGAGAGATTAGGCTGCTGCATCCATCGACAGGCCCGCGACAAAATTCTCTGTATGAATAATTTGCCCTGTAGTGATATAAGCGGGACACTATATAGTGCCATTATAGCATTCCGTTGGCGACAATTGAATAAAGACAGAATCTAAGCATGAAGCGAATCGCAAGTGGATATTGCCGCCGACTTGCTGGTACGGGCGAGCATCGTTAATCGAGACGGAGAAACGAACCTGTCGGGCGCGCCCGCGCGGCAGTTGGCTCGTATGGGAAATGTCGTGCCTTTGGAAGAACGGCGGGCGAATGATATGGCTATGCTGGAAAACATGCAATGCACGCCGGAGATGATCGCCGAGCAGCGGACGGAATTGGCCGCGACGAGCGAATAGCTGGTAGTCAGCACGATTCGACAGTCACAGCGACATCTCCAGTGATATCGCAGGCGGCCGAGGACATCGGCTTGGATGTCAAATTGAGTTTTCCCTAGCTGCAGGCCAGCGCGATATCGCGGCGAAGGCTCGGAGTTATCAGGCGCTGCGTCTGGGTGGCATGGACGCTGAGAAAACCAAGGCTGCAACTGGATTATTGAATGAGGTGGGTGATGGCGCTTCTAACTCTCGTTGACCAGCTCGAGGCTTTCTTGCGAGCCAACAGCTGGCTTCCTCTTGATGAGTGGGGTGAGAGCATTCACTTCGAGATCAAGGCGACCGGCAGCGAATCCGATAATGGAATCAACTTCATGACCTACGAACTGACGCTGTACGCTAAATATGAGGACAACGATCAAACGCAAAATGTCTTGCTGCAGGACGCCGTCCGGATGGCGATCGAGAATGTGAAAGCAGCGAGTGGCGATCTGGAGCCGGAAGCCAACATTGAAGGCGACGACATGGACCGGGCGGTGATCAAGTTCAGCGATTTGCGGTGGCTGATCTAAAGACCGTCATGGCCGATTTGCGCGTCGCCCTGCAATCCGAGGACTTGTGGGACACCGATTTATACGACATGCTGATCGATGCCATCGAGAATGACCTGGCTTTCCGAAAATTGAATAACTTCATCGCACTCAAAGGTTACAGCGCACTGGGTAGGGAAAAGCCGGATGCGTTGATCAATGAGCTCAGTGAAAACGGATGGATCGTATTGATTACTTTTTCTGAGTGGTATTGGAACTTTCTTGATCCGTCGTCAGAGTCGTTGGAGGAGGACTAGCGATGGCAGTTTGGAATGACGTTGAGTTAAAGGTCCAGTTGAGCGCCACGCCGGTGAACAGCCCGACATACCCGGACACGCTGAGCGGCGATTTTGGCGGTGCTGCCCTTCGGCCTTGATCCGTTGACGCAGTATGCCGCCATCAAAGGCGGATACAAGGGGCTGACCAAGCAGGCGCTTGAAGCGCGACGCGGGCGAAGTGTCCGTCACCGTCGCGTTGAGAGAAGCCAGTCGTGGCGACCGCCGCCTCATAGAACGGGTCGCAGTCTTCCGCTTCCGGCGACTGCGCCCAGCTCGAGAAGCCAATAAAGAACAGAATGCCTAGTAACAACACTCTCACGGCCTTCATTGCTGGCACCCCTTAAAGCCAACTCATAGCAAACCAAAATACCTCCGGAAAAAGACGGCCGCCAAGACCACCAGCAGCGCCACAGCCAGCAGCGCATCCAAATACCGCCGGTCGCTTTCACGCCACTTAGGATCCTTCTTCATCGCTGCCAGCTTCTTAAATCGGTCCGCCAACATTAGCAGCACCAAGTATCTCCACCTCATCACTCCCGATCACTCTCACCAAGCAAGTCACTCGCCTCTCCGCGCCGTACATCATCTCATGCCTTATGCAACGACAGACCTTGCCCACGAACATCGGATGCGTCCAGAAATCCGCATCACGAAGAATCACCCGCGCCAGCGCGTCCATATCCACATCGCCACAATCGCGATACTCCTCAACAAGCTGACTCTCGGCATGAGCATCCCACACGACCCTCCGAACCACCGCATACGTTTGACTCTCCATCGACTCAACCTCCCATTAGCCCCATAGCAACCCAAAACACAGCATTACCTCATATCCGCGCTGGATGGAAGCAAGCGCCTGTATGCCAGGACGGCGAGCAAGGCCATTAGCGGCGTCACCATTACCCGGGCGCGAGTGTCGATCCCCGACGTCTGCACGAGAACTGTACCGACGATGAAGTAGAGGCAAGGCAGACATAGGAAGGCCAGAAGCGACCACTTCCGCTCGCGCACGAGCCGCCATGCACCGGCGCCGACTGCCAGCAAAAAGATCAGATTCCAGCAGACCGCCACGACCCACGGTATATTGCTCGCCTTGATCAAGGCTCGATACAAGCCCACTGGAATCGTCAGCACGTATTCAAGCGGATATTCCCGGAAGAGATCCTGTGCGACCGAGCGCATGGCGGCAGCCTGTTTCGCGTTCGGCCCGCGATGGTTATAGCGACGGTTCGGCCCGACATCAGCCACGTCATTTCCCATGCGTTCTTCCACCCGCCGCGCAAGCTCGGTGTAGGTGAGGGCCATGCCCGTGCGCCCGTGCGCGACATGATGCACGGCTGCAGCGCGATAATACAGCAGGTTGAAGGTGCCGATGGTCGAGAAGGTATTGTTGCCGAAGTACACCAGATTGTGATGCGACCAGCCGAAGATACCCAGCCCAGCCGGAAGCGCCAACGCCAGCGCCGCGACTAGGCGCAGATCGCTCCGGGACATGAACACCCAAACCGTCAGCGGAATCCATAGCAGGAAAGCAGCCGGTCGGGTGAAGGCGGACAGCAGGATAAAGACGCTCGCCGCTATCCCCAGGACAGCGACGCGCCGGCGCCCGTCAGCATCTCTAAGAGCGGCCGTCGTGACGAAGCCCAGCGCGAGCAATAGATTGGCGAGCGGTTCCGCAAGCAAGACGCCAGACAATCTTACGCTGGTTAAATCAATAGCGACGATGAAGGCGGCCGCGAGCGCAGCATTGACCCCGACGCGCAGGCGCCGAGCGAGAGCGTAGGTTGTCGGGATGATGCCGACTGCGATCAGAGTGTTCACCAAGATAATGGACCACTCGTGTATGTTGAGGAGCGCCGCCAAAAGTGGAAACAGCGGCGGTCGAACCAAGAAATGGCTATGCCGGAACTCTCAATCGCCTGCCATGATCGCTTCCGCCGCGATCCGATACTCCGGCCAGTCGCCGCGGTGATAAACCAGCATGGATTCATCAAAAGCCGCTAAGACATACACAACGCGCAGCAATAGCCCAAGTCCCGCAATCACCACCAAGAGACGCCGACCCATCGAGACAGGCCTCCCTTCTTTCTCGATCCTTTAACCCCAATAGAATCGCCATAGCAGTCCAGCGATATGAAGTTCAACGTATGTGCAGATTAGTAGCGCTACGACAGCGACGAATGTCTCCGCGATGGATTTCTTGCTGAGAGTCCCCTTCATGATTCTTTCTGCGCCAGCAACCGCCTGGTGTTCCCGCTCGCGCCTCCTGCCCGATCCCGCACCGGCCCGTGTAAAATTTCTGATATAAGAGAATGTACGCAATCATTGATACAGAGATAGGCGCAATTATATCGATTCGTCAGGTAACGTGTAGCCACATCTGTGCCTGATTTAGAATTTTTCCGATGGCGCGCAGGCTCAACGGCGTCAATCGACAGGGAGAGGGGCTTCAATTCCTGCAGCCAAACAAAACGCTCCGCACGTTCGGGAGCGCTGGTTTCGACACAGTGCCGGGAGATCATGCTGCTTTTGGGGCGCTGATTTAGTCTTCGTGCTGTCCAGGAGGATGGAGAGGCTTGTCCGTGCGAAGAGTCAGCGTACTGGATTCGGCGCCTGTGACGATCGGGTCGAAATAGAATTGTGCCACCTGCTCGGGCGCGTGGTCATTGATGTGGTTAAGACGCCAGCGAATGAACGCGTAGTTGGACTCGACCAGGTGATTGACCGACACATCCATTGGCGCCGAACTTGTGCCCCGCGGCCACCGCAAAAGAATAAAGGACAAATGCTTAGGTCCGACAGTTTGCGCGAGCCGCCAGGTCGCCCGGTGTCGAGCCTGAAATAGCTCGCGCGCCGCTGCTGGAGACCGCAACTACTAAAGGACAAATACTTAAGTGGGACAGTTTGGGAGGATTGAAACAGGGCAAAGCGAGGGATGCGATCCTGCCATCCGTCAGGCGCTTCACGGCCTTGTCTACCGTCTGATTCTGCAGCAGCGCGCCAAAGAGGCACTGCCGAAGCTCGGTGTGATCATCGCGGCCAGGGCTTCCGCTGCATCCACCTACAGGCCCGCGACAGAATTCCCGGCATGAATATTTTTCCCTAGAGTGACATAAGTGATATACTTGCTACATTACTTATGTCACTCAATTGTCGATAATTCCTTGATAAGAGAATCCAAGCATGAAATGCACCGGGGAGATGATCGCCGCGCAGCGTGCAATCGAATCCCGAGGGCAATTGTCCAAGATTGCCCCTTTTGTCCAGCTGCTTTTGCAGCGCTTGCGCAGTAGTCGGATTTCGAATACATAGCCATATGCGTATATGAGAGTCGCTTATAACACTCCATGTCCGTTTGATAATGAGATTAGAAAAGGTGTCCTATGCTGAAGAAATACCTGATCGTTCTTGTACTGTTGGCGCTGCTGATGGCGCCATCCACGCTAGCCCAAGCTGATAAAGCGACCGTTGCCCTTTTGCGCTTTGGAGAGCGCCCAGTCTTTGCCGCTATCGAGTCGATGATCCTGCATATGCTGCAAGTTTATGACTTCATCACCACCGATGAACTTTTCAAACTTGAAGCGGGCGAGGATATCGAGGGAGAAAACCTCAACGTCTTCTGGGGAGACGCGGATTTCGATTTGACGATTGCCAATACCATGGTTGCCGCCGCCCTCGACCGCGGCGCTGATGTCATCATCAGCCTGTCGACGCCGGTGACGCAAATCGCGGTCAACACGACGCTCGATCAAGACGAGCCGACGCCGATTATTTTCGGCATGGTCTACAACCCCTATCAGGCCGGCATCGCGCAATCCGCCTGCATTAAACCGACTCACGTCACCGGTTCAGTGAACGCGCCGACCTATGAAGAAATTTTCCGGATCTTCCAAATCCAGTATCCGGATATTCAACGTGTTGGCACCGTCTACAATTCGGCTGACGCGGACAGCGTTTCCAGCGCGGAAGCGCTCATCGAAATTGCCGAAGCCTATGGATTGGAAGTGGAGAGCGCCGCGGTCATCGGCTTCAGTGATTTGCGCCCGGCGGTCCAAGGCCTGGTATCGAAGGAGATAGAAGCGATTGTGCTGCCCGTTGATCATACCGTCCCGCTCGGCTTGCCGATCATCACTCAGGTCGCCAATGAGAACCTGATACCTATATTTCATGCGGATTCTCCGGGCGCGGTCGCTTATGGCGCGGCGGTCAGCGCGGGCTTTTCTCGTTATTTCGCCCAAGGCCTATCTAGGCGTGATGCTGACCTCCTACTTGAATGGCGAGCTTGACATCGCGACGACGGCAATTGACAGCATAAGCGATGTAGCGGTCGGCGTTAATCTGGATGCCGCCGAATCCCTGGGACTGGAGATAGACGATGAGCTGCTTGAGCAAGCTCATGTGGTGCTTGAAGGCAATTCGCTCTCGATGTCTGCCGAATTGGTTTTGGAGTACATGCAGCAGCTTGGCACGGATGAGACGATGACGCAAATGGCCTTAGCGCTTATGGAGGGATCAAATCCGCAGGACCTCAGCGCTGTCTTGAAGAACCTGCCGCCACAGCTCGTCGAGTTTTTGGTCGCGGGCAGAAAATCGGATGAATTCATAGCCGCCGACAGAGACTACCTCGCTGGCCTGCGGTGCACCGAGGAGATGATCGCCGAGCAGCAGGCGGAACTGGATGCGGCGAGCGAATAGCTGGCAGTCAGCGTCGCGTTGAGGCAAGCCAGTCGTGGCGACCGCCGCCTCATCCATCGTGGCAGTTGAGCATGCCGTTCGTCGGCACCATGCGGTTGTTCAGGCGCCGGGCTGGCGCTTGCATCGCCAGCCCGGGCAAACCTCAGCGCGAGCCAGGACAGATTCAGTGGGAGTCATGCGTGGAAGTCCCGGATTGACGTGCTAAAGGCCGGGGTGATCGCGGCCGGGCTTTTCGAGAGAGCGGGCGCGGACGAATGATATGGTGATTCTGGGGGATTGATGGGAGACGTGAATTATGGATGGGTTTTTGAGTCGTGCATCCGAAATGAATGAATTAGACGAGCGCAGGCGGCGGGCGATTCAGGACTACCGCGGCGTAGGACACGCTGAGGCACTTAGCAGCCCGTACCAGAGCAGCGAAGACAGAGCGTTAGACACGCGGAAGATGCGGGCGATTGAGACGTATCACAGGGGCGAAGAGAGGGAGCGCAGCAATACTGAGATGGTATGGCGGCTGGTCTTCCTTGCGGCGGTCCTAATTGGGCTTTTCATGCTATGGGCTGCAGCGCCGATTCTGGGATTGCGAACGGTGCATGATCAGATTTTCTATGCGGTTCTGCTGTTGACTTTTGTCGTGGCGGTGAAGTGGTGGTAGGCAATAGCATGAATGAACGGGATTATTTGATTTTGATTCGTCGGGGAAAAGGGCGCGGCACCAGTGTTTCTATCAACCGGGCAGTTTTGCAAATGAAGCGCCGAGAATTGCAAAGGTTGGGAGAGCGGCTCGAAATACTAATAAACGTACTCGACGATGTCGCCGATAATGAGCATGAGGAAGGCGATTATCCCGGATACAGATTCTTTACATGAGCGAGCAGCTGATACTCCCTATGCAGACTCCGGTTCTCAATGTGGGAGGCCAGGGCGGTGGAGATGCGGAGGCGCTGGAAGGAGCCCCGATCGCGGTCGGAGACGCTATGGCGCATTGAGCGCTTGCAGAATCAGTTGGACCAAGGCACTTCATACGATGGTCTGCTGAGATTTTGGTCAAAAAAGACGCTGGAATTTCCACGGCGGCCTGCCGCTTGGCGGAGCGCGATTCGATAGTCCCAGCGACATCTCCTATCACGTGCCACGCAATCACTACTCACTTTGAATGCCGGAGGCGGCAGTCTATATCGATGGCGAGCCGGCAGGCTGCGCCATCGCCGGACGTGAAATGGCTAGCGCGCCGCTGCCGGATTCCGCAACTACTAAAGGACAAATACTTAAGTCCGACAGTTTGCGAGAGCTGCAGGCCACGCCCGATCGTGAGCCTGAAATGGCTGGCGCGCCGCTATCGGATTCCGCAAGAATTAAAGGACAAATACTTAAGTCCGACAGTTTGCCAGAGCCGCCGGGCCGCCCGATATCAAGCCTGAAATGGCCGGCGCGCTGCTGCCGGATACCGCACTACTAAAGGACAAATACTTAAGTCCGACAGTTTGCGAGAGCTGCCAGGCTACGTCTGAAATCACTCCAGCGGCGGGCGCTCCACTAAAACGCGTCCTCAAAGCCAGCAGTCAAAATATAGCCACCTGGATCAAGGCTGGCCACGATGAGCCACACTTGCTCGATGACCCCGCAATGCTCACTCAAAAGCGCATACTCCAGAGTCGCCGCCAGCGTCTCATACCATGGATGCCCGCTGATAGCGGAAGTCCGACGCCAGCCCCGCATCATAATCCGCCAGGTTACTGTCCGTCAGTTAGATCTAACGATCAAAGTACACCCTCCAAACAACGATGTCATGACTCATCGGTGAAGCCCGCCGTCAAGGCATCGCCATGCACAGAATCCCAACCGGCCACAAACCGGAACAGCTGTTCCACTACCAAACAATTCTCACTCAACAATGCGTATTCCAGCCATTCAGCATACCTTTTCTCCCGCGTTACCCAAGGACCATATGAATCTTCACGACCCTCTAAAAACTTATCCACCAAGTTCGCCATCAACCACTTCGAAATCCGCAAAAAGCCCAACTTCGGAGACTCGACCATTTCCCGGGCCACCCGATCACACACCGCTGGCTCATCATACACCGACCAGAACACACCTGTCACGAACCCCGTCAATTCAGCCGATCTCCACACGTGAAGCACTTCCCCGCAATTCTCGCTCAGCATAGAGTACTCCAGCGCAGTCCCCATCGCCTCATACCAATCACGCCATCCACCAGCCAGATCAAAGCTCTCGACGCTCCTACTCACCCACGTCGCAATATGCGCATAACCAAGCTCGGGGGATTCAATCACTGCCACAGCGAACGGATCACAGTCTTCCGCTTCCGGCAACTGCGCCCAAACGCAGACGCCAATCAAGAACAAACTTGCCAGCAACGCCATTCTCAAGACATTCATTGCACACCGCCTTCCCTAAACAACCTCACCGTGACGTTCCAAGAATCTCCAACATATCCTCCGACAAAACTTTTAATAGATACCGGCGACTAACCCTGCTCACACCGTCCGAGCCTGATGAACTATTCCAAACACGAATGTCACCAGGCCTCCACCCAGAATCCCACAACTCAGACTCCTTCAATGCCTCGCGCGCCACCGCTTCAATTTCCACCTTCAACAACTTGTAAACCATGTCCCTGGTCTGTTCATCATTAACCACCGTCCGACTCACCACATACATCGGCTTTTCCATCACTCCATCCTCCTCAAACAGACTGAAACTCAATTAAAAGCCTGCGGATAGAAGACAGCCGCCACAATCAGCACCGCCGCCAAAAGCAGCGCCAACCAGAGCAGTCGATCTACATGGCGCTCGCTGATTTTCAACCACTTCGGTCGCTTCTTCACCGCAATAAGCCCATAGAATCGTAATCTAATGTTTTAGATCTGCCGCTCCGAGACGCCATGCCAGCCCGTGAATTTGACCAGGCGAAGGCCGCGATCGGCGCGTGCAGCCCCCTACCCCACCGCGCAAGGTCGCTCAGTAGCCTATTGGCATCTCCGCCAGCGCGCCACCAAATGCCAGCGCGGTCACAATGACGATAAACGCGCCGATGGGAATCGCCAACATGAGACCAATGCCAAACCCCAGACCAAAACGCAAGGCGCGGAAGAAGCTAAACGTATTTTCGATCTGCCAGCGCTCCGCCTGCGCATGGGACAGACTTTGCCTTGCTCCTGCCTTTAACCACGATGGCGCCGCCGACCGATCCGAGTCCGACCCAATCCCGTCAGGCCAATCCCTCTCAGGCCCCGCAGACTCCGCCATACGTTTAAGAACCGACATCATCGCTGCTCCTTTTCTCAGCCCGCAGACGCGCGTTTTCATCGACCAGAGCAATCATCAACCTGTGGGGAAAAGCGTAGGTAAGTGCCGCTTAACCAATTCGCTTGGGTCCTCTCCGGTGTGTGCGGCGGTTGCATAGATCTGTTTCATGTATTCGTCTAGGTCCTGTGCGTTCTTTGTGGCTTTGGCTTGGAGTGTCGGTCCATGGGTTTGCATGCCGCGGTATACTGCGTCGATGTAGGAGTTGGCTGAATTCTTGATGTGGACGCCCTCCAGCCATAGGCAGAAGAGGACGATGACGATTAACAGTAGGCAGCCGCAGGTCTGGTTACTGTCGTCTGTGACGATGTCGTAGGTGGTGCGGCGGGGGCGCTTGCGCTGCTGCTCATCCTCTCGGACTACCTTAGCCTTCCCCCGCTTGCGCCGTCGTCCGCCTCGCACACCGCTTTGCTCACTATCAACATCAAGAGTCTTTTCTTCGTAACCGACATCAGGGGACGACGAATACACCCACGCCCGCCTCTCGCCACGCCTATACCAACTGCCACCCATCACCCTCTCCATTGTGACTTCAGGCGGGCACGCGCCAGGTAGCGGCGATATCGCCCCATGAAGGAGTTCCGGCCGAAGCGCGGCTCAAGCAGAGCCATCAGTGCAGGACCTCGCCAGCGGCTCCATCGAGCGCGTCCGCCGCAGAATCCAGCGTTTTCACACCCATTTCATGCAGGGTCGCCAGCACCTTTTTCAATTCAGGCACGGCGCGCCTCTTCCCAAACAGGCGGCCTGAACGCATCCTTTGAGAGTCCGCGTGGCGGCGCTAGTCGCGCTCTTCTCCGTAGCCGTGCCCAAATACATAATCACAGCCGCGCCGCCATGGGCCCGCCCACCCGCGCGGTCTACCACGCTGTGTTTCAGCGTGGCATGGTCTGGTCTCCAAGACTTGAGGCGGAAAGAGACTGCCGCTACTGGATGCTGATTGTTCCCCTCTCGCTGTAGAAGCCTCCTGCCCCCGCCGCGCCAAGCTTGCTGTTGACAACCGTTATGCTGCCGTCCCAGCTGTAAATCGAGGCGCCTTTTCCACCTGTTCGATTATTCTTGAAGACGCTTTTCCTGACCGTAATACTTGTATCGACGTAAATCGCGCCGCCGCCGCGCCACGAACCCTTGTCTTCATTGCCCCGGAAAGTGCTGTTGCGAATCTCTACTACTTCCCCGTAGGCGCAACAAATCGAGATTGCGCCGCCGGTACTATCTGCTTTATTGCCCCGGAAGGTGCTGTTGCGAATCTCCACCTTGCCGAGGCCAGTACTACCGATCGCGCCGCCGGTGTATGCTGAATTGTTCTTGAAACTGCTGCCGCGAACATCCAAGTTGCGAATCGTAAAGATCGCGCCGCCTGCGCCTGATGAATTATTTTCGAATATGCTGCCGCGGACATCCACAGACGCCTCAACGCAGCCGATCGCGCCGCCATTTTCCAATGCGTAATTATGTCTAAAGGCGCTGTTGCGAACTACGACCGCAGGTCTTTGACTTAAAGGTAAATGGCACCCAATAGCGCCGCCGCCAAAATTACCTTCGATTCCGGGAGAATCCACATCAATGTACCCATGGCTGAGGGTCAGATTCTCGACTCTAAACTTGCGTGCGCCGTTGATCCAAAAAATGCGATGTTTCCCGCCGCCGCTGATTGTGAAGCCCTTGCCGTTAATGGTGATATTCGACGTGATCTCAGGCAATTGACTGCTCAGCGTGATCGACCCGGTTAAGATGATCGTGTCTGTGTCGCGACGGCGCGGGCAGCCGCCGGCTTTCTTGTTGCTGTTGGCGGCCGTGATGGCGTCCGCCAGGCTGCAATTGCCGCCGACAGTGATATCGGCGGCCAAGACTGGCTGCGCCGGCAAGAGGAAAAGAAACGCGATGATGGCTATGAGCAAGAAGCTGACGTTAAATGCCCGATTATGAAACATGGGCTTGAGGCCTTCCTCAGAGAGCATCAATAGCGTGGAGCATGAGATGAAGGTTTTCTTGGACATAGTACTTTCCCTCTACTCGGTTGAAGATTCGCAAACTGGGGTAGTGAGCTAAGGCTCATTTATGACGCCTTCCCAACCGCTCTTGGCATTCCAACGGTGCCGCATTGATGTATTCTTCGTACCGTGTCTCGCTCTGGCGCTCAGCCTCCAACCAACGCTCGAAATTGTCCCACGTTTCGCGCCAGCCCGGTGAGGTGAGTTCGAAGAACCAGTCAAAAAGCCGCTCTATGAATTTCATGCTGATCTCCCTCGTCAGTGTTATTCAGTTCTTCGTGTGAGAGTTAGTGGACTGAGAGAGAAAGTATATTGTTTATATCGTTTATTTTGGCAATCAACCAGATGCCTGTCAATATCAGCCGCTGAAAACAAAAACAGAACACGGTGAACAATCGTAGATGTTTAGCGACAAACAGCCGTTATTCACGGGATGCCGTCGCGTTTTACAGCGTCGATTGGCGTCTGA
This sequence comes from Chloroflexota bacterium, assembly GCA_026707225.1. Lineage (GTDB taxonomy): Bacteria > Chloroflexota > Anaerolineae > Aggregatilineales > Phototrophicaceae > UBA6055. The sequence continues at coordinate 11,573 of JAPOXG010000074.1, read as the reverse complement.
CTTCGGGGGCAGCGCCTACAGGCAAGCGCGCCTGAAAGGTCCGGCGCACCCCTGCCGGATTCCGCACTACTAAATAGCAAGTACTTAAGTGGGACAGTTTGCGCGAGCCGCCAGGCCGCCCGATTTCGAGCCTGAAATGCTCGACTCGCCGCCGCCGGACACCACAGTACTAAAGTACAAATGCTTAAGTCCGGCAGTTTGGCTGAGCCGCCAGGCCGCGCCATCGCCGGGTGTGGAATCGTCGGGGTGCCGCTGCCGGATACCGCACTACTAAAGGACAAATACTTAAGTCCGACAGTTTGCCAGACCCGCCAGGGCGCGCCCGATATCAAGCCTGAAATAGCCGGCGCCCCGCTGCCGGACACCACAGTACTAAAGGACAAATACTTAAGTGGGACAGTTTGCGAGCGCCGCCAAGCCGCGTCAGATATCGAGCCTGAAATGGCCGGTGCACCACTGTCGGACACCGCACTACTAAAGAGCAAATACTTAAGTGGGACAGTTTGGGGGAGCGATCATTAAATGCCGAGCCGCTGCTTCCACATCCCCGGATTGTGCCTGGCGCCGTCCCAAACAAGCGGCCGGAAGGCATCCGTGTGGGGGGCCGGTTCAAAGCCGAACTTGTCCGCCAGATAAACATATTCCCCGCGGTCGACCTGGACCCGCGCTATCGTCATCCTCGCCTTCAAATAGGTCAGCCGCTTCCGCTTTATGACCGGCAAGTGATCGACCCTCCTCAAACGCTCCAGCGCCCGGTCCACCGACTGGTGCTGCAGCAGCGCGCCAAAGACGCAACGCCGCAGTTCAGCCCGGTCATCCGCCTCGACCCGCCAGTCGAGATCGCCGTGCACCAACGAATTCCAGGTCATTTCGTGACGGCGCTCCCGCAGCTTCGGCAGGAAGCCGTACTTCTCCGCCAGCCGGGCGTATTCTTTGTAATCGACATAGACCTCCTGTATGCCGTAAGAGACGGCGTGGTAGTGAATCGCCTGGCGGCTCACGGGCACGCCGAAATAGCGGGCGAACCAGGCGCCCAACTCGATAAAGTTCTGGATTCTAAGCGCCTGCGACAGAAATACATCCTCGAAGCGGTAGCCGTTGAACTGCACAACTGAGACCAGGTCCCCGGATTGCATAAGATCTTCTCCAGCTTCATGACTTTATGGCTGCCATTGCGGGCGCCCGCACTCATTTCTACCGCGCCGCCAGATCGGGGAAGCGGCTGCGGTCGCGGCGCTCGGCAGCCGCTTCAATTTTGAAGTAATCCTGCGTCGTCTGCAGATTCTCGTGGCCCAGCTGCGCCTGGATGCTCAACAATTCCACGCCGCTGCGGTTGGCGATCGTGGCGAATTCCGAGCGCAGTCCGTGCGGCGTCAGGTCCGGCATCGCGGCTCCCCGCGCGCGCGCCCGCTCCGCCGTCCGGCTCAGAATATTCGCCACCTGGTTCTCGTGTATATGCCGGTCGCGGCCGGCGGCGGTGAAGATGAAGCGGCGCTCGCCCCACCACTGCATCCGCTGCAAGCCCGCCATCAATTCCAGCGTGCGCGGCGATGGATCAAAGACCAGCACCTCACGCTCCACCCCGCCCTTGCCCTTCGCCACCCGGATGACGCACTCCTCGTTGATCCGGAAGACATCCTCCCAGCGAAGCGCCGCCAATTCCGAGCGGCGCAAGCCGGTATACACCATCAAGTGGATGAGTACCGCGTTCCGCGCGCCGATATAAGTCCTGTCGCCGTCCCAGGCCGTCAGCAGCGCGGCGATCTGCGCCGGGCTGAGCTTTCCCTTCTCGCTGTGCTTGACCTTCAAGCGCCGCACTTGCTTGAGCAAGCCCTCGCGCCGCTTCTTCAGCCGCGCCATTTCAATCTCATAACCGCGCAGCAGGCCCCCCGCCCAACTCAGCAGCCGCGCCATGTGGCAAAGCATGAAGTATTTCGTCTGCAGGCCGCAAGTCTGCGCGCTGATGAACCGGTCAATATTCTCCAGGTTCAGCATCTTTGGCGACTCGATTTCCTCATCCGCTTCACAAAAAGCGGCCCAGCGCTCGTAGGTCCGCCGGTATATCCGCAGGGAGCGCTCGCTCAATTTATTGTCGCTCAAAACGGCAGCCGTCCATTCCTCAAAGCCCGCGTTCAGCCAGCGCCCCACAGTTTCTTTCCGCTTTTCCGCCAGGGCGGCCTCCAGCGCGCTCTCGCTATTTCCATTGTGCTTAATAATCTCCATCCAGCAGCTCCTTCCTCTCAGCCTGCGCGCAGGATATCACAGCGTTCAGTCCATGTCAATGGTGATGTAGAATATTATATGATATTGTGCGAAAAAAATCGCCCAAGCCCCTATGCGGCTTCTCAGAGACCCCATCCGCGCAGCGATCGGCAGATCGCCTACACGCCGCCGCGCCCATTTCTGACGCCGCAATACCTCGGCAGCACTCGCTTTACCGATTGTTAAGACGCATATACCAGCGGCCGCAACCCGCCGGGCGACAGCCGGACGCGACCCTGGAAGCCCGCATTATACGACCGCCGCGATCCCAAATGAGACTTTGACAGGGGCTACTTTATTTGCTAGTATCTCCCACCAGCAGGCGGATACCCCGCCAGCGCGACCGCATAGGGAGAGGAGACGCCATTATGTCGAGACCCGAGACCGCCGTGATCAGCGCCAACGGAGACGGCCCCGAAGCCGCCGTCGTCGACGCGATCGAGACCGCCGCGCCGGACACCCAACCGGACAGCCAGCCGGAAGTTGTCTACAACTTCGCCGAGATGGACGACATCGAGCTTGTCACCCGCCAGCTTGCCCTGAGGAAGAAGATCAAGCGCGCCCGCAAGACGCAAGCCAGCGCCATCGCCAAAGCCGACAAGAGCCTGAAGGGCAAGCGCGAGAAAATCGCCGGCAAGCAGGCCGAGATCAGCCGCCTGTAGGGCGAAATCGCCGAGCTGCAGGAACAGGCCGACACCCTGGAGCGAAGCGCCAATGATCCCGAAATCCAAGCCCAGCTGGCCGAGCATCAAGCCGAGTTTGAGGCCATCAATGAACGAATCGCCGAACTATCCGACTAGCGCCGACTGGGGGGACGCGCCCGACGATCCCGACTTTGAACCCGGCATCATTGAACTCTACGAGGACGACAGCGCCGCGGCCGAATGGGAAACGGACTAGGATGAGGAAGACCGTTTTATCGCCAGGTATCTAGCGCTGAACGCCTCTTAAGAGCGAGAGGAGAAGAGCAATGATCTTGAAACTGAGCAGGACCGAGCGCCGCGCCAACAAAATCGCCCGCCGCTTGCAGCAGATGGACAACCACGCCAGACACGTCGCGAGCCTCGCCAAGCGCATGAACCAGCGCATCAGCCGCGCGCTGAAGCGCGACATCTACGAAGACGGCGCAGCGGACTAGACCCGCCGCGCCGCACACAGACCCGAAGCCCGCTTAGCGCGGGCTTTTTGGGCGAAGGCAGCCTAGCAGAAAGGAGAGAGCCCGTCAAATCGCCTCTTCGCTTATCCGTACAATCGCCACAGCGAGAAAGGAGACCCGCCTATGCCATATCAGCGCATCAGCGCTAAAGACGCCCTTGAGCGGATGGAAAAATTCCAGCCGCCGCCAGACCACCCCATCATGACATGCACTTCCGAGGAATACCGCCAGCAATACGGCCAGCGCCGCGCCTTTAATGCCGACTGGATGGCACAAGACGCCGCGCTGCAGACCCGCATAAATCCCGCCGCGCTCAGAGCAGCCCTGAAGCCGATCATCCGCAGTCACAACCGCAACGCGGCTTTGCCTATATTGGCGACCGCGCTACTCGAATCCGACCAGCACGGCCTGCATATCAGCTATACCGACCTGGAAACAGCGATCACCAAGACCGTGCCGGCCACTTACGACGATGTAACCCCCGGCCGACTTTGAAGAACACCTGGAGAGCAGCCCGCTGGCCGCCGAAGCCCAGATCATCAGCGCCGGCGCAATCTGCATCTGCCCGCGCACCTTGGACGAGATCGCCGCCAACGCCGCCGGCCACGGACGCAGCCCCCTCTATATGGAAGCGCCCGCCGCTGAAAGCCACACGCTGCGAATCCGAGACTATTTCGGACGCTTCAACCTCAGAGGAACCAGCGCCGATGAATACCCGCCGGTGAACCGCGCCGCCGCGCCCGACTTCCAGATCAGCGCCGACGCCCTGTATCACATGCTCAGGACGACGATCAGCAGCGCCGGACGCGAACCCTGGCGGCCGATCCTGGAAGGAATCGCCTTTATCGCCGCACCCGACGCCCTGGAGCTGGCCGCCACCGATGGCAGCGCGCGCTTCAGCCAGACGCTATACACCTTTGACCGCCTGACGGACAACGAAGCCTGGAGAGACACCGAGCCGCCGGTGCTGGAAGCGACCCGCGTTTTGCCGGCCAAGCCACTGAAGAAGCTAATCACCACTTTGACGCCGCATATTGGCGGCAAGCAGCCAAATGGAATCGCCATGCCCAGCGAGTGCCACAGCCTATCTTTCTTTTTGCCTGATCTGACGATCACGATCCAGGCGCTGGACGGCAAGCCGGTGCAAGAACAGGTCGAATACTTTACCCAGGTCAGCGAGACCGCGCCCGCGCTATGCGCCTATCCCGAAACGATCCTGAATGCCGTAAGGCCGATAAGGAAAGCCGAAGAATGCCGCCTGGTATGCCGCGCAGCGCCGCCAGGCCAGCCCGCCGACCTCAGCATAGCGACCGGCAGCTGTGAAGCCCCGCTTGACGCCTACAACCTGGACGCCGATCCCTATGCACCCTTTGACGTGATCATCAATATCGCCGCGCTTGAGGAGGCCATTACGCCCTACCGCAGCGCCGGACCGAAAGCGCGCCGCCTGCCATCCCTGGCCGTGAAATTGACGCTGGAATACCCGCACATCGTGATCACGCCCTACGACCGGCGCAGCGGACAGGCCTTTATAGAGGACGCGATCACCACCGCCAGTGGCGATATCCTCTGGCCGGCGACCGCGATCACCGTCGAGACCGCCGCCGCGCCGAAGAACGCCGGCGCGAGCGCAAGCGACTGATTGAGCGCAAGCACGAACTGCAGCGCAATTTGCCCGCCTACAGCGCCGACGATATCCCCGAAATCCTGGAGCGCTACCGCCATGATATCGCCATCAAGCGCAACAGAATCCGGCAGCTGGGCGACGAAAACCGCGCGCTACACGACGAGATCATGCAAGCCCGCCGGCGCACGCTAGCGGAACACGACGAAACGGAACGCCTGCAGGCCCAGCTTGACGCCATCGCCGCCGAGCTTGACCGCCGCCGCGAACTGGCGCCCGCTTAACCGCGCGATCTGCAGCGCTGGAAAATCGCCTCTTCGCTTATCCGTATTATCGCCACAGCGAGAAAGGACAGGCTATGCTACAAACCCCGATCATGATCGCGCCGCCAACGGCGCACCCCGCGCAATGGCCAGCGACGCCAAAGCCGGCCTGGTTTCGCGCCGAGCTGGAAAAGTTTCTGCCATACTCGCGCACCAGCAAAGCAATGCCGACGCCGACCGGCGGCAATATCACGCGCGCCAGGCAATGGTACCGCGCACTTAGCGTCGCCGTCGTGGAAGCCCTGGAGACGCTGCCAGAGAGCGCCAGCGCCGCGCAGGTCATCTTAGCCGTGCAAACGGCAGTCAACGCCGACTTGCACGACGACAATCCGATGATGAAGCCGATCAGCGACTGGACGCGCCAGACCGTTTTCACCCACGCCTTGACCGCGCCGGCGCAGCTGGAAGCCGCCGGATAAATCGCCTCTTCGCAATATCAGCGTATCGCAGCAGCGAGAAAGGTAAGCCGACATATGCCCCCTAAGCTAGGCGTCACGATCACCGAAGAAAATCTGCATGAGTTTGTCGCCTGGGAAGAGGACTACTATCAGCGCATCGGCGACTTGACCGCACTGATAAAGACCAGCGTCGCAGACAACGGCATAGACCCCGCCGCCGCCAGGCGCGATCCCGTGATCATCGTGAATGCCCTGGACGCCCAATATCCCGACTGGCAAGCGCGCTACCCAGGCAGCGACTTTGAAACCGCGCTTTACAGCTGGCAGATGGAACCGGAACCCGCCGGATAAATCGCCTCTTCGCAATATCAGCGTATCGCAGCAGCGAGAAAGGAAGAGCCAATGACAGATCCGCACGAGAGCTATTTTGACCCCTGGGACGCCGACGACTACGACACCGCCGAAACAGCCGTTGACGGCATCACCAATGACATCGTATTCAGGCCGCCGGAGCCGCCACCGCCGCCGGCAGCAATCGCCGCCTGGTGGACAGACCGCCGCAACCGGCGACGCGTCGCGCCCAGCGACGCCCGCACCCTGTCGCATGAAATCGCGAGACACCTGGCAACGATGCACTTGCGGAACATCATACGACCGAACGCGAACAATAGCCGGACGCATGAAGCGATGCACGACCTAACCGAGGAAATCGCGCAGCAAATGATTAACCATGCGCCGGACGACCTGGAGAGACTGGAAACCGAGATCACCGACGCCGAAGACCCGCCATGCCACTCTATCGCCGCGCATTTGAACCAATGCTTGAACCAAATCGCCGCGCTAAGCCCCACCGATGTGAGGACTGGCGCAGTAGACGCCGCCGACGCCTGGCGCGAGACCCTGGAATAAGCCAGGCAGCGCTGGCGCAGATGCGCCGGCGCGCCACACCCCCGCAAATCGCCTCTTCGCGCAATCAGCCTATCGCCACCGCGAGAAAGGATAAACCGAATGGAATCAAAGCCCTACAGTCCCACCCGCAACCCTATCGCCCGCGCCATCCACTGCATTGTAATCGCCGCCATCGTGATCACCTTGACAATGTGGACAAGCGAATACATCCATACCTGGATTGACTACGCAGCCCAGGAACGCCAGCGCACCCTGCAGCAGGCCAGACCAGATACCGCGCCGACCGCTTGCCCGCGCCCAGGCACCCGCCAATGAGCAGCCCCCAGCTATACGCCATCGTTTACGGCAGCCCCGGTTATATCCAGACGCAGACCTTGAGCCACAACCAGACCGCCGACGATGTCAGCGCCTCATTTGCCGCCTGCCCCATGCCAACCCGCCACCTGCTTAACGCCCTGCCCCAAGACCGCCATTACCAGCGCGCCAGCGACATACCGATGAAGACCGGGGGAGACGCGATCAGCTTTACCGACTGGACCGAAGCCCAGGGAATCAGGCCCGCGCCCATCAAGCAGGGACATTATTCAACCAGCCAGCGCTAAAGCGCCCGACGATCACCAAAGCCGGCGCACCCGCGCCGGCGTATCGCCTCTTCGTCTAAGTGAACTATCGCAGCAGCGAGAAAGGACAGCATGAAAGAACCGCAAGGCAAAGCCACCCGCTACACGATTATCAATACGGAGACCGGCGAAGCCGAAGCCGCCGCCGATTATGAGCCGACAATCAGCGGATATCTGCGCGCCTGCACGCCAGCCGAGCGCAAGCCCTTGATTGTGCGCACCCGCCACCAAGACATACCCGCCAGCGAATGGATGAGCTGGCACCCAAGCCCGCAGCGCCGACCCTGGACAGTAGACGTCACCCGCATTGAACACCTACCGGACGGCCAGCGATGCTACTGCGACCCCGTGACGCTCAAAGCCCGCCACCTGATCGCGCAGCTATTGCAGCAAGCGCACAGCAGCGCCATCGCCGGCCAGCTATCCCGCTACCGCGTCATGCTGGACTTCCAGGCCGTCAATACCCTAACCCCGTCATACAACCCAGACGACTACCCGCCGCCGCAGCCGGAGACAGAGCCGGCCGACGACGGCCTGGAATACTATATTGACGCCCTGGACGAATGGCACGACGGCATCATAGACGCGATGACCGCCGTTGACGCCGCCATAAGCGCCGGCCAGATCAGCGCCGAGGACATGGAAGTTATGGAGTACCAGAAGGTTTACCGCCGGATGGTCTACCGCCAGGCCGACCACGAACGGCAGATCATGAACTACTACACCGGCGATCCCGACCAATACCCAGACCACCCCGAATACCAGCAGCAAATCGCCTCTTCCCCAGATTGAAGTATCGCGACAGCGAGAAAGGACAGCATGAGACCCAACAGCGCCGAGAAGCGCAGCCGCGCGCGACTTGACCAGCAGCTTGCCAAGACCCTGGACGCCCATCGTGAAACGGTAAGCTTGCACAAGCACGGACTGGACAGCCGCCTTGAACGCCTCAGGGCCGACGGCATAAGCCCGGCCGATGGACAATACCAGGTCGAGCAGGAGCATTCGGCCTTTATGACCGAGCGCATCACCGAGGACACGATCACCACCATCCGCCAGCGCTTGCAGACCTACAACAACACAATCGCGCGGCAGACCGGCAAGCAGCTGGCGCAGCAGCCAGCCGCGCCCTAAGCCACACCATCGGCGGACGTCGGTCAGACCGACGCCCGCCACCCCGACCCAAATCGCCTCTTCGCGCAATCAGCGTATCGCCGCAGCGGAAAGCCGCGATCAGCGCCAAAACCGGCATTTTCACGGCAACGCCCGAAAATCGACGCCCCAGGACGCCCGTAGAGCGATTTTCAGACGCCACAGGGCATATAACTACCCCCGAAACAGCGTCAACAGACCCCGGACAGCGCCACGCCGGAAGCGCGTCATATAGTCAGAATCATAGGCCGGCCAGCCGTCGGCGCAGTTTCGCCAGCGCCATTCCTGGACAACGCTAGCGCAAATCACGACCGCGCCGCGTTTTACACACAGTCGCCTGGACACTTGCCCGCCAAATCGCCTCTTCGCACCATCGGCATATCGCCCGCGCAGCGCGCCGGAGCCGCCGCCAATATCCAGCCAAAGCGCCGCCAGATTAGCGCACAGCCTAGCCCCCTCGCGGACAGAAAAAAATAGGCCGCCTCGCCTATGCAAAACAGCGGAGACCGGCGACGCCCACGCCGGCGACGCGCTCAATCGCGCCCGCGCCCGCCAGACCGATCCCAGTCCGCAGCGCCGCGCCGCCGCCGCGCGATCCCAGCGGCAGCCGGCTTGCAGCCCATCGGCAGCCCGCCGATTGTCGTAAAGCGCCATTTACCACAACAACAAATACCCCCGCCCCCGAAAAAATCACGAGCCGCAACCGCCAACGACAGTAAGCGGGCTCGCGGAAGGACAAGATCTGTTTTCGGGGGCAATTCACGCCGCGGAATGCGCTCCGGATTTTACCGGAAACAGAATTGGGCGCTGTCAAGGGAAATGGCTGTTTACCGCGGTTTAGGGGCAATTTGGTGTTTCAGCGCCATTGTATGCCAATGCGAAAAACGAAGGTGCGATTTCACAAGGCCCTCGAAAGCCCGGCGCGCAGCAAATACTATTGGCGGTGAAGCGCAAAGCCAGGAGGTCAAGCCATGACGTATACGATTAGGCGGATAGGCATCCGATCCGCCGCTAAAGTCGCTTTTGTCTGCCTGATTATCTCTACGCTTCCTATGATTCCCGTATTTTGGGCCGCCACTTCAATGTCAACAACCAGCTTCGGCCGGACGCCGCCCGGCCCTAATTTCGCCGCCCTGGCTGGCGCGCTCGCCATTCCCCTGCTTTACGCCATTTCCGCTGCAATCGGCGCCGCCATTCTGACCTTGATTTACAACATCAGCGTCAGGTTTCACGGGGGCATCAAGCTCGACATTGAACTGCAGGAAACGCCGCTCGAAGGCAAAGCGAAGAATTAGCCATCTGCACTTGAAGTGAACCCCGCTGAGGCGTCTCTGCGCGCTGGCTATTGTGCGGCTGTGCCGGGTATCTTGCCGACCGTGCCGCTATGCCGCTTCTTCACTGCGAACGCCAAACGACAGCCCGAGCGGCAGGCCCGCGGGTTGGCCGATCGCTTCCCAGGCGGAAACGCAGCGGCGCCCGCCTCTGCCGCAGGGCCGCTCTCGCATATGACTATATGCGCTGTTCCCAGGCGGCAGAAGCTCAGGTCGGCCAGATGCCGCATTGTCCGGCTATATGCTGGGTGCCAAACGGATTGGATCGACGCGCCGGCAGCTTCGCCCATGGCTTGCTTATGATTGATATAATTGCTATTCTTTATGTCTCATTCGGCACGAAAGCGAGGAGCGCCGAATGAACTTCGAGCGACAAGGAGAGATTCTAATGGCATCCAAAGCAATAGCGGCAGTTGTCGCATTTGCCGTTTTGCTCAGCATCGCGTCCGCGCAGGGATATTCGATTCGCGCCAATCGCGGGCTTAATGTGAGAGCCGCGCCCAGTCGCAATGCCGCCATCGCCGACACTGTGACATCGGGCAGCATCCTGCAGGTCGTGGGCGCGTCCGGCAGCTGGCTGAAGATCGACCGCTATGGAAGGGAAGTTTGGCTGGCGGATTGGGTCAATTTCAGCCGCCTCGACAGCAGCGAGCCAAAGGGATCTCAGCCGCCGACAGCGCCAATCGACAACTGCTGCTTTGTAGATCGCCAATGCCAGAGCGAAGCGGAATGGGAAGCCGGTTACTGGGCTTATCAGAATGGACAATGCGCTGCGCCCGCACAGCCCGTGGCAAGCGAGCCGGCAGCCGTAGACAATTGCTGTTTCGTCGACCGCCAATGCCAAAGCGACGCGGACTGGCTAAGCGGCTATTGGGCATTCCAAAACAGTCAATGCCCCGCGCCAACTCGATCGTCCGCGATCACGCCTTCTCGACCGCAAATTGAAGGCTCAGCTCGCTTTGTCCACGTGATTGAAAGATCGCTTAATTTGCTGAGGGACAAGGCGCCAGAATGGTACAACTATGTGATTAGCGCAATTGACACAATCGTCGAGATCCCGAATTCGCGGGATGACGGACTTTGCTTCGCATTTGCGCATGTGGCTGCAAGAAGAGTTGCAATAGAAACATGCCGCCTTTCTTATGCAGGATTTAGCAATCCAATCGTCATGGCTGGCACGCTTTCGCATGAAGCCTGCCATATACACACCTATGAAGCTGGAACTGTATTCCCCTATGGACAAGCGCAAGAAGAATTAGCGTGCGGGCTACCCGGCGTAGCGATATATAAGCTGCTTGATCCGAATGGGCTCGGGGCGAGAGTCAGCGACCTGGAGGCGGTAGTGCGGTTGTCCAATGAAATGTGCCGATTGCAAGGCGACCGAATCTGCCTGGAGGCCAAAATAGCTCATCTATATTATGACTAACCAGGACAAATAGCAGGCAAATCCGGCCATTCGCGGTTTTCCCACCTGCGCTTTAGCCATTTACACTTGAAGTGAACCCCGCTGAAGCCTCCCTGCGCGCTGGCAGTTATTCGGCTGTGCCGGGTATTTTGCCGACCGTTTCGCCAACCGCGCCGTCATGCCGCTTCTTCAATGCGAACGCCCAGCGACAGCCCGAGCGGCAGGCCCGCGGGTTGGCCGAACTCTTCCCAGGCGGAAGGACAACGGCGCCCGCCTCTGCCGCAGGGCCGCTCTTGAGGAGGACTATATGCACTGTTGCCAGGCGGATATCCAAGCGGAATGGGAGTGTCTATATTTTTGGATATGTCATACTAAAGGGATGAGCCAATGTCCTTA
>JAPOXG010000046.1 GCA_026707225.1 Chloroflexota bacterium | reverse complement strand
GATATGAAATCAAATAAACTTTGTACAAATTCTAAGCAGATAGGACTGAATAGTCCATATGTCCATTGAAACTTGACTATATCCACACCAAAGAAAGTGAAGACGCAAGATATGCTTTCACAGGTGAGTGGTGACTTTTGCAATCAGGCGGGTTGTCAAACCGATCACCGTCTTCGCTAACAGCCGTTCCAAATCGCGTCCGGTGTTCTGAAGTTCATGAAAGACGCCTTCAATGCGCTCTCGCAGTGGATTGAGCACAGCCTGATAGCCAGGTCTATGCTGGGCTTTGTGATTTTTTCGTTTGGGTGTCACAATCGTGTTATCTGTTAGACAGAAAATATTACGCCGTCCGATTAGACTGTCCAATAGAACGTGCAAGCAACGCTGATTTCCACTTCGCCGCCAAACCGCCGAAAAGAGTTTCCCCTCGGCAATTGCCGCCGCCCAAACTCGACCTCGCTCTGTGTCCTCTATGTTCTAGGTGGTAAAACAAAGAAAAACCAAAGGCTCCCCCATGTCCAAACCCGCTTCTCGCTCACAAGACTTCTTCAGCGCCGAGGGCGTCAGCGGGCTCATCCGCCGCGCCTTCACCGCCGCCAGTGGTTACGATCGCGATGACATGACGCGCCCGCTCATTGGCATCTGCAACACTTACAGCGAGCTCAACCATTGCAACAGCCACTTGCGCCACGTCGCCGATGCCGTCAAACGCGGCGTGCTGCAGGCCGGCGGCTTCCCGCTCGAGTTCCCCACCATCTCGCTGGGCGAGGTCTACCTCAGCCCGACTTCGATGCTCTGCCGCAACCTGGCGGCGATGGACACCGAGGAGATGATCCGCGGCAATCCGCTCAGTGGCGTCGTGCTGCTCACCAATTGCGACAAGACGACCCCAGCCGCGCTGATGGGCGCCGCCAGCGCTGACTTGCCGACCATCATGGTCAGCGGCGGTCCCATGCTCAACGGGCATTATCAGGGCGAGATCCTGGGCGCCTGCACCGATTGCCGCCGCTACAGCGCCGAATACGAAGCGGGCACGATCACAGCCGAGACTTATAAGGGCGTCGAGCAAAACCTCGTGCGCAGCGCCGGGCATTGCATGGTCATGGGCACGGCGTCGACAATGAACTCGCTGATGGAGGCGCTGGGCATGGCGCTGCCGGGCAATGGCGCCATTCCCGCGTCCGACTCGCGCCGCCTGCAACTGGCGCAAGCCGCCGGGCGGCAGATCGTTCAACTGGTCGAGCGGGACATCCGCCCATCGCAGATCCTGACCGCCGAAGCCTTCGACAACGCCATCACCTTGCTCAATGCTGTCGGTGGCAGCACCAACGCCATCGTGCATCTGCCTGCCATCGCCGGGCGCGCCGGCGTCGATTTGCCCCTTTCGCGCTTTGACGAGATCAGCCGCCGCAGTCCCCTCATCGCCAATATGCGGCCGGCGGGCGAGTACCAGATGGAAGACCTCTTCTACGCCGGCGGCATCCCGGCCGTGCTGAAACAGTTGCTGCCGCTGCTGCATGGCAATGCGCTCACCGTGACCGGGCGCACGCTGGCGGAGAATGTCGCCGACGCCGAGGTCAGCAATCCGGACATCATCCGGCCGCTTGATGATCCGCTGGCGCCCGAGGGCGGTTTGAGCATCCTGCGCGGCAACCTGGCGCCCGATGGCGCGGTCATCAAGCATGCCGCCGCCACGCCCGCGCTTTGCCGGCATCGCGGACCGGCTCTCGTCTTCAAAGACGCCGACGATGTCAAGGCGCGCCTGAACGATCCCGCGCTGGAGGTGACGCCCGATCATGTGCTGGTGCTGCAAAACGCAGGACCCATCGGCGGACCGGGCATGCCCGAGATCGGCAATCTGCCCATCCCGCAGAAGCTGCTCAAACAGGGCGTGCGCGATATGGTGCGCATCTCTGACGCGCGCATGAGCGGCACGTCTTATGGCGCCATCGTGCTGCACGTGGCGCCTGAAGCAGCCATCGGCGGTCCGCTGGCGCTCGTGCGCGATGGCGATATGATCGAACTGAACGTGGCGCAGCGCCGCTTGCAGCTGCACGTCTCCGAAGCCGAACTGGCGGAACGGCGGGCGGCATGGTCAGCGCCGCCGCCGGCTTACGTGCG
>JAPOXG010000033.1 GCA_026707225.1 Chloroflexota bacterium | reverse complement strand
CCAGCGAGATGGAAGATCACGATGCGCCTGGCGAATCCGAGCATGAGGCGCAGGCGCGCGCCAATCTGTCGGCTGAAGAAGAAGAGAGTGAGAGCGCCGGCAGCAGGGGCGGCAAGATCAGAGTCGAGCTGGACGACTAAGTCCGCGAGCAAATGGACTTGCGGCGGCTGAGCCCTAGCGCAAAGTAGAATGGGCGGGAGACACACGATCATCCAAGCGCGAGAAGGGGGAGCCGTCGGCTCGTCCGTACGAAGTCTAGGTGGTTGCGCGGCTGAGGGCGACACAATTTTCACCCCTGTTTACGTTGCGCGCGGCGCACCCCATTCCCCGGCCCCGGTTCCCCCCTCGGTCCCCCCGCTCAACGGGGGGCGGACTTCCAGCGAGCTAGGGAGGGGGAGCTTAACCTTGCGAGCACTGTATTCACCCAGATTCTTGCCGACAGCGAGAAGCAAGGTATTTTGCGTCGGCGGCGACATAGTCGCGCGTGTGTCTACAGATGCAAATGGGGCAGAGATAGCGTCGAAAAAGGCAGGCGCGGAAGATATTAGCCTCCCCCATTTAATGAGGAGACCGAGGAGGTAGATTTTGCGAGCGCCTCAACCCCCATGCTGCCGCAGCAGACGCAGCGCGCTCTCAACCATGACGCCGACGCCGATCGGCAGGCAGCCCTCATGAATATCAAAGATGGGGCTGTGATGCGGTCGGTTCAATTCATCGAGCTGGGCGCCCAATCGCAGCATCGCTCCCGGCGCCTTCTGCGTCATGTAGGCGAAATCCTCGCCCGCCATAATCGGCTCGCCTTCGCCGCAGCGCTCTTCGCCCAGCATTTCCGTGCCGACCGACCGAATCAAAGCCGCGACGCCAGGGTCGTTGTACAAAGCCGGGTACCCGGTCGAGATATTCAGTTCATAATCGCCGCCGAAGTTGCGCGCCAGGGCAAAAGCCTCTTCCACCAAGCGATGGATCTCCTCGCGCGCCGCTTGCTCAAAGGTGCGGATCGTCCCCGTCATGACGACCTCCTTGGGGATGACGTTGTCGGCGATGCCGGCATGGATGGTGCCGACGGTCACCACCGAGCGTTCGGTGGGGTCGCGCCGGCGTGAGCGAATCGCCTGCAAGGCGTTGACCACCTGCGCGCCCAGCCAGATGGGATCCAAGCCATGATTCGGCGACGCGCCATGCGTGCCCTCGCCGATGATCTTCGCTTCGAAGACATCGGGCGCCGCCATCGAGAACCCATCGCAGACGCGCACTTCACCGACGGGCCGTCCACTGGCGACATGGCAGGCGAGCACGGCGTCCAGCCCGTCGAGCGCCTTCTCCTCGACCATGAGGCTGCCGCCGCTATGCCCGTCTTCCTTCCGCCATTTCTCTTCGCTCGGCTGAAACAGCAGCCGAATCTCGCCGGCGGGACGGTCGGGCAAGTCATTCAGCAGCTTGGCGACGCCCAGCAGCATCGACGTATGCGCGTCGTGCCCGCAGGCGTGCATCAAACCAGGCGTCCGCGACTTGTAAGGCACGTCATTGGCTTCCTCAATCGGCAGCGCGTCCATGTCAGCGCGGATGCCAACCGCCGGCCGCCCTTCCCCGATGCGCGCCACGACGCCGGTCTCCGCTACGCCAACTTCAATCTCGATGCCCATCTCGCGCAGCGAATCCGCCACCAGCCGTGAAGTCCGCTGTTCTTCGAAGCCAAGCTCCGGGTGCATGTGGATGTCGCGGCGCCAGGCGACCAATTGATCATTCAGTTCCTTGGCTTTATCCAAAATCGTCATAAGTTGATCATTCCGATTCGCTGGGAAGTCGCTCCATCTTACCGCAGAATCTGCAGCGCGTAAATCAAGAGGGCATGTAACCAATTGGCGAAGCCGCGATCTCCGCCGGATTTAGCCGCCCGCCACCGCTTCCAGCGGGCAGCCGCGATTGGACGCCGGTCCCCGTTCAGCCGGGCAATCGTCTTCCGACGTATCCAAGCCGTCATCATCGAAGTCGCGGCAGCCGCGCGGCGTATTCGGCGCGAACTCGCTGGGGCAGCGATCATCCGCGTCGCGAATGCCGTCGCGATCTGTATCATCGGGCCAAGGGCAGCCATCATTGTCGGCCGAGCCCTGTTCCTGCGGGCAGCGGTCATCCGCATCGGGCAAGCCATCGAGATCGGCGTCGGCAATGGCCGCCGTCGCGGTGGCTGCGGGCTTTGCCGATTCCTCGATTGGAATGGGCGACGGGCTGACCACCGTCTGCGCCACGATCGTCTGCGCGGGCAGCGGCGTCGGCGGCACATACTGAGCGGGCGTGGCCGGCAGCGCGCGCAGCGGCGTATTGGTGGCGAGCGGGCGGGCCAGCGGCGTGAAGGTAGGCGCGCGCGATTGTCCGGCGCCCAGCGGCGTGAAGCTCGGCGCTGGCGATGCCGTTTGCGTGATCTTCGCCGCCGCGATCTCAACCGGGGCGCTGCCGATTATGAAAATCGCGATGCCATAAAAGGGAAAGGTGCCGACGATGATCAACAGCATCAGCAGGCGCAAGCATTGGTTGCGCTCGCTCTGACTTTGCACGACGTCGATGGTTCTCATCAAATGAAGGCTCACGGGCGAGAATCGGCGAAATCGGCGTCCCGGCCGGCTTCAAAGTTATTCTAGCGGAGTTGCCGCATCCTGCGTCGCGCTCGCTTTCAGATCGCGGAACTGATACAGTTCGCCGTCGACGAAGCCTCGCTTGCGGTAATATTCCCGTGTGCCGATTGAAGAAATGACAGCCAAGCGTTCATAGCCGCGCGCCGCTGTGATTTCCGCCGCCGTCTCAATCAAGCGCGTTCCCAGCCCTGCATGCTGCGCCCGCCCGGCCTGCTCCGAGCCGATGCCAAGCGCCAGCCCATAAACATGCACCTCGCGGATCATGGCCGCGCCGCGCAGCTCCTCCGTCAGCGGCGCCTTGCTGGCACGGGGCAGCGACAGCCGCAGGAAGCCGGCGATATCGCGCTCGTCGTTGACGTACTGCAAGAAGAACTCTTCGCCAATGCTCGATTCATAATTCGTCCGAACCATTTGCAGGTCGCTGTGGCGCACGCGCTTGCGGCCGATTTCCCGCGCGCGAATATCGACGCTTCGTTCGCCCCGCCGCTCCAGCTCGCGCTCAACCAATTGGCGGAAGTTCGTCACTTTGTTGCCAGCGACGATATCGGCACCGGGAATATCGCGGACGACGCGGGTCAAGCGGCAATACTCCGGCGTCCGCTTGAAGCATTCGACCAGCAGATTGAGCAGCTCATCATAGGTATAGGGCTTCCATTCGCCCGCTTGGTACTGCTGCATCAGTTCGGCGCTTTCAATCAACGAGCAGGGATAGATTTTCAACTCGTCGGGCTTAAAATCCGCGTCGCCGAAGAGCCGGTCATAATCTTCGAGATCATCTTGCGGCGTCGATCCGTAGAGGTTGGGCATCCAGTGCGCGTGAATCTTGAAGCCCGCCTTGCGCAGCAGCGTGACCGCGCGCCGCGTCGCCGCCACATCGTGCCCGCGCTTGTTCAATGCCAGCACGCGATCGTTCAAACTCTGGAAGCCGATCTGCACCTTCGTGCAGCCCAGCCGCCGGACGCGAAGCGCTTCCTCTTCGCTGATATGGTCGGGGCGCGTCTCAATCACAAGACCGACGGCGCGGCAAGCGGCCCCCTCATTCTCGCGCTGCGCCGCCTCAAGCTCGGCCCAGGTCGCGTATTCGTCGACGACGTTTCGCTGGCGCCGCCCGTTCGCGATCTCCTCCGCCATTCCGCGCGAGCGAACCATCTCGTCGGCGTAGATTTCCTGCACGGTCTGATTGTATGATGTCGTCATTTGCGCGCCCGCAATCGTCACATTGCTGACTGGCTCGCCCGCGAACAGCGATCTCTCCCGCAGCGCGGCGCTGACCGCTTCCCGCCGATCAACTCCAGCGCCAAAATCATGCAAGGCGTCCAAAATGCGCTTGACGAACCAGATCTGGTAGGTCTCCGGATAAAAGGACCAGGTGCCGCCCAATATGATGATTTCGATCTTGTCGGTCGAATGCCCCAGATTGTGATAGGTCTGCAAGCGCATATACGATTGCAGATAAGGATCGAAGGCGTTTTTCTCGGCGCGCTGCGCGCCCGGCTCATCCGCCAGATAGCTCTTCGGCATGCGGATGTCATTGGGGCAGAAGATGCAAGTGCCCGGGCAGGGAAACGGTTTGGTCAAGACGGTCAGCGGCGTCACGCCAGACAGCGTGCGAACCGGCTTCCGCCGCAATTTGTGCAGCAGCGCCTCGTCGAATTCGGGCAAGCCATCCTGCCCGGCAAAGGCGCGCCAAGCCTGCACCAGATTCGCCAGGCTGTAGAATCCCTCGCCAGCGGGCTTCGGAAAGCGCCGCATCAACTGCTGATGCTCGCGCGAGCTCAGGCGGCTCGGCGCTTCGAGGATGACTTTGAGCAGCGGGATCAACTGCTCGCGGTGCGCCTCGACTTCGAATTCATACCTGCTGTGCGTTGGCATGGTTGCTAATTCCCGGTAGCTCCCGCCTCATTTTAGCCGCGAAGTGAGCAAATATAAATGTGTATCCGCAGGCGCGCTCGCCGTCACGCTCTCACGTTTTTCCGCTAAACTATGTCTGTCACGCCGTCAATATGCTGTGTTTGATATGCACTTGCTCCCACCTTTCACCCGCGCTCTGATGCGGCGCCCGGCGGCCAACTTCGGCGAGGGCTTAACATCGTCTGGGCATCTGGGCGCGCCGAACTACGCCCTGGCCCTGCAGCAGCACGATGCCTACGCGCAAGCGCTGCGCGACTGCGGGCTCGAGGTTGCCATCTTGCGACCCGATGAGCGCTTTCCCGATGGGCATTTTGTCGAAGATCCCTTTGTCATCTTCCGTGACCTGGCCTTCCATTGCCGTTCGGGCGCGCCATCGCGGGAGCAAGAAGGCGAATCGCTAAAGCCCCATCTTGCTCGCCTGCGGATTGTCGAGCCGCCGCCCGACGCCCGCATCGACGGCGGCGATGTGCTCTTCTGCGCCGACCGCGTCCTCGTCGGCATCTCGGCGCGCAGCAACCGCGCCGGCTTCATGGCGCTGCGAGCGGCTTTGCGTTCGATCAAGCGCGACATCCGCGTCGACCCCGTGCCCTTCAGCGGCCTCCTGCATCTGAAAAGCGGCTTGACCGAATTAGCGCCCGGCATCTTGATTCGCGACCCGGCGCTGCAGACCGACTACGATTTGGGCTGGGCGCAAGTGATCGACCTGCCGCCGGAGGAGGGATACGCCGCCGATGTCATGCCGGTGAACGACACGCTCTTCATCGCCGCCAATTGCCCGCGAGCCTTTGAAGCCGCATCACAACATTGCGGGCGCGTCATCACCCTGGATCTAAGCGAGTTTGTGAAAATGGATGGCGGCTTGACATGCCTGTCCTTACGTTATTGAGCCGACGGCTGGCGCTGAGCGCGCTGGCGCTTTTCTTCGCGTTTGCCAGCGGAACTTTCGTCGCGCGCGCGCAGGCGCCGGAACGAGTACGATGCGCTGAACGACCGACCGCGATCGGCAGCGAGCTGTATGCCGATAATATGCGCTGGTGCGTCGAGAGCGTTCTGCACGATCGGGGGCTTGAGCCGCTCTCGTTCACCGCGCTGGAAGTGGCGCCCGATGGAACGCTTTTCGCCACGCGGCCACTGAGCGGCGCGGTCATGGCAATACGCGATACTGACGGCGACCAACTCCCCGACGCCATGGAGACCTTCGCCGATGGGCTGACGACGCCTAACGGCCTCGCATATCACGACGGCTATCTTTACGTTTCCGGCGGCGCCAACATCTATCGGATTTCGCCGACGGGCGCGGTCGATATTATCGTCGACGACCTGCCAAGCGGCGCCGGTTTCTGGACCGGCGGGCTCGCCATTGGAAGCGACGGGCGGCTCTATGTAGCGCTTGGCGCGCCCTGCAGCAGCTGCGAATTTGAGGAGCGAGAACGCGGCGCTATCCATAGCATGAACCTGGATGGCAGCGATCGTCAAATCGTTGCGACTGGATTCCGGCAGCCAGCCGATGTCGCCTTTTATCGCGACCAGCTCTGGACCCTCGACAGCGCGCCTTATGAGGCTGGCCGGCACGCGCGCGATGAGTTGAACCGGGTTGCGCCAGGCGGCTGGTATGGCTTCCCACATTGCATTGGCGCAGGCGAGAACCATATCGCGAGCGCCGATGTGGATTGCGCCGACAGCGTATCGCCGGTCATGCGCTTCGGCAGCGGCGCCGTGCCGATCAGCCTGGCGGCCTTCCCCCATGACGCGCTGCCCGGCACAGAAGACACGCTGATTGTCGTGCTTAGTGGCGAGCCGCGCCAGATTGATTTCGTCGGCTACAAAGTCATCATGATCACGCTTGACGAAGACAACCAGCCTCTCGGGTCCACCATACTAATCCCCTATCGCTACAATTCCCTAAGGCAGGCATACCTGCCCTATCGCGGCGAAGGGCTCTATTGGCAGCGCTTTATTCTTGTCAGCGAGTCGGGCTTCGGCATTTACCCGCAGCAGCCGCTGGCGGTCGCCGTCGATCCGCGCGGCTGGATCTACATCAGCTTGACCGGCGGCCGAATCATCGCTTTGCGTCCGCGGCGAAGCGTCGAAGCGCCCGCCGACCGCTACCCGATCTGGACGCCGATGAACCCTAACTTCGACCCGGCCGCGGCGCCCGAGAGTTTTGAGGATGCGAATTAAGCGCGCCGCGTCAGCGACTGAAACTGCTAGCGATCAGCTGCGTTTCGCGTTTGTCCAGCTTCCAACACGGTTGGAGCGCGAAGCCATCCAGCCGCCCACGCCAACGTCAAACTCTCGGGGAGCGGCGGCCAGAACAGAAAAACCATAGCCGCCAGCAAAAGCAGAATCACGCAAAAGAGGCTGAGCGCAGCAAGCCCGCGGCGACTCAGCAATCTGACAGACCCTCTTGACTGGATCATTCGGACCACGGTAATCCTACCGTCTTTGACCTTTCCGCTATAATCTCCCCATATCCAATCACGAGAAAGTCACAAGATGACCGCACTGGAAATTATCGCGCAGCACAAGCTCGTCGCCATCGTTCGGCTGGACGATCTCTCGAATGCGAACGCACTCACGACGGCGTTGACCGACGGCGGCATTCGCGCCATCGAATTTACGCTGACCAATCCCGACGCCGTCGCCGCCATCGCCGAGATTCGCAAACTCGTCGATGCCTCCGTCGCCATCGGCGCCGGCTCGGTCATCAGCGCGGAGCAGGTCTGGGCGGTGGCGGATGCCGGGGCGCAGTTTGTCGTGTCGCCGGTTTGGAAGCGCGAGGTCAACAGCGCCTGCAGTGAAGTCGAGCTGCCTTTCATGCCCGGCGCCTTCACGCCCACTGAAATCTTGCGCGCCTGGGAATGGGGCGCGAGCGCCGTCAAGGTCTTTCCCGCGAATCATCTCGGTCGTCGATATATCAAAGATGTGCTGGCGCCCCTGCCCCATTTGCGGCTGATGCCGACCGGCGGCGTCAACCTCGACAATATGCGCGAGCACCTGGATAATGGCGCATTCGCCTTGGGCGTCGGCTCATCGCTGATCAACAATGAAGCGGTCGCCGATCGCGATTGGGACCGGCTGCGCGACAACGCGCGGCGCTACGTCGATCAGCTCTCTTAGGCGCCGTATTCCTTGAGCAGCTTCGAGATCCGGTTGCAAGTGTTCCAGTTGCGGGCGGTGGAATGCAGGCCGAGCGCCCTCTCGATGCGGCTGCTGTCCAGCTTCGACCGCGCCATCCCATCGGTGTAGAAAATATACAATTCGCGTCCAGCGGCTTGAACGATTTCCCGCCCCGGATTGCTCTCGCGCAGCTGGTCTACGGCAGCCGAATCCGCCGCTTCAGACAAGAAAACGACCGCGATCTTTCGCGGCGCCAGCAATTGCGCGGCGCTGAAGCGTTGACGGCTGAAGATCCCGTCAAAATCGGCCGATGAGCGCAAGATAATATGAATATCGAGACCGAAGGCAGCGCGTATCGCCGCCTCAAGCTCATGCTCGATGCCGGCCAAATCCGCCTCCGCCGTCTCAAACAAGACATTGCCGCTCTGCAGGATAGACCGAACTCGGCTCAGTCCCAAGCCGCGATACATATCCCGCAAGTCTGCCATCCGAATCTTGTTTCGCCCGCCGACATTGATGCCGCGCAGAAGCGACACTGCCACCGTCATACCACTTGCCTCGCTCAGCCCGTCCCGGAAATTATTATATCACGACCAGCCAAGGGCGAATCCAATCGCTGAATGCCGCGCTTTGCCCGGGCGCCGCTTTTCGTTAGACTGATAGCGCGATGAGCCAGAACCCGAGCACTGATGATGCTTCGTGAAATACGCGCGGCTTTTTCCTTCTTGACGATCCTGCCATTCGGCTCAGCGGTCCACAGCAAGCCGGGACGCGCCCTCGCCTGGTTTCCCTTGGTCGGCTTGTGCATCGGCGCCATACTGGTGGCCGTCGCGCAAATGTCGCCTTTCAACCGCGACCTGAGCGCCTTCTTGATTCTGCTGGTCTGGGTGACGCTCACGGGCGGGCTGCACCTGGACGGCTTCGGCGATTGCTGCGACGGCCTGCTCGCCAGCGTCCCTGCCGAGAAACGCCTCAGCATTATGCGAGACCCACGGGCGGGCGTCTGGGCGGCGGCCGGCTTGACGCTATTGCTGCTGGGCAAATGGCTGGCGCTGCGATCGATCGCGCCTGAATGGCTGCCGCTGGCGCCGGTCTTCGGGCGTTGGGCGATGGTTTGGGCCGCCTACCATTTCCCCACTATCCGGAGCGAGGGTCTGGGCGCGCGCTTTCGCGAAGGCTTGTCGGCGCGCGAGCTGCTCATCGCCTCGGCCTGGGTAGCCATCTTGCTCACCCGCCCGGAAATCGGCACCCTCTGGCTGCTGATATTCTGCTTTGCGACGCTCTTCGGCGGCTGGGCGGCGCGGCGCCTCGGCGGTGGGTTGAACGGCGATGTCTACGGCGCCATCTGCGAGTTGAGCGAGCTGACCTGCCTGCTTTTCATCGGCTGCCTCTATGGGTAGGCGGCTGATTCTTCTGCTCGGTGGCGCTCGCAGCGGCAAGAGCCACTTCGCCGAAACCTCGGCGCGCGAGCATGGCAAACGCGTGCTCTTCGTCGCCACGGCGCAGGCAACCGACGCCGACATGGAGGGGCGCATCGCCGACCATCGCGCCTCCCGTCCACCAGACTGGCACACGCTGGAAGCGCCCGTCGACACAGCGCGGCGGATCGCCGCTTCCAGCTTCGAGCGCGATACGCTCATCCTCGATTGCATCACCCTGATGACGAGCAATATCTTGCTCAGTCTGCCGGACTCGGTCTCGCAACAGGAGGCGAATGAGGCGGCGCTATGCGAAGTGGATCGCCTGCTGGAGCTGCATCAGCGCTCGGCGGCGACCTGGCTGCTGGTGAGCAACGAGGTGGGCATGGGCGTGGTCCCGCCGACGCGCTTGGGGGTTCACTATCGCGATATGCTGGGAAGAGCCAATCAGCGGCTTGCTGAGGCGGCGGATGAAGTGCTGCTGCTGGTGGCGGGGATTCCCTGGCGGCTGAAGTGAGAGGCTAGATATTGGCGAAGAAGTCGGGGTGGACTGTGACTTCTTCGACTACAAATTCTTTCGTAGTTACACCGAGCGAAAGTTCTTTCAACTTGTCTATCAACTGCTCGCCGTCGATGAGGTCTATATTGTACGCACCATCTCGTCTGGCTTCTCGCATCGCATCTTGGGTAAAGTTTCCCGTCGTAACAATCAGTCCCTTGTCAGTTCGTCCCATCATTGCCCCACGAAAGTCGCGCACAGTTCGCGCTCCGACCGAACTCTTCCAGCGTTTGCATTGAAATAGCACGCGAAACGACAAGAATCCGCCAATTCGAACGACACCGATACCGTCGATACCTCCATCGCCCATGCGTCCGGTGATTTCAACGTGATCAAAGCCGCTTTCCCGAAGAATCCGTTGAACAAGCCTTTCAAATGCATCTGGCTTCATTCGCAAAATCAAATCATAAACTGTAGCTCGCCACTGTTCGTCATCTTCGATTTCATCGGAACTGTCCTCTGCAACATCTAGACCAATGCGAGAAGACGTTGCATGGTACTTCCAATTTTCTCTTCTCCGCGCAACGCTTGCCACGACTTCTGCCGGATCCAACTCGCGCGTACTTTGCCCTAGCGATGTCAGGATCCAGACTCCCATTCTCGGGTTATCGATGACTCCATATCTTTTGAGCCAAGTTCTTGACCAAGCTAACCGAGAGGCAATCTCAGTCTTGCGACTATTGCCCGGATCGCGCAGCAGTTGAATCTGCTGGTCAGTCAAGCCTAGAATTTTGACGACCTCATCATGAATCTCCATGTTGGTTCCCGAACCTCCCAGGCTGTGAAGCGCCTGCAGGGTCGGATTGAAGAGCTCGGTATTGGGAAGCGATGTTCCAGGCATTCGTTCCTCTAAGTTTTAGTTGTATGTTGCTCGGGCAAACTCGATGCTAAACCCCACCAAACCACTCCCGGTCAATCACCACCCGCTCGACCGTCACCTGCTCCGTCCGCACGCCCAATTCCAATTCCTTCAGCTTGCCGATCAGCTCCTCGCCATCGATCAGCCGGATCTCCGGCGCCCGGTCGCTGGCCGCCTTCAACTCCGCCTCTTGCGTGAAGCCCCCGGTCGTGATCAGCAGTCCCTTGTCGGCGCGCCCGACCATGACCCCGCGGCGAAAATCGTCGACCTCGGCTGAGCTGATGCGCCCGCCACCGCGCAGGCAGCGGAAAGACACGCGGAAGGTCAGGAAGCCGCCCCCGCCGAAGATGCCGATGCCCTCAATGGTGTCGTTGGCGCTGCTCAGTTCGATTTGCCCGACGCCATCCTTTTCCAGCAGCTGCAGGATCAACCGCTGATAAGCATCGGTGGTCAGCTGCTCCAGCGTATCGGTCAATTCATCGCGCCATCCGGTCAGGCTCTCGATCAATTCTTGCGTGACTTCGCGAACCTCGACCGCGCCAGCATCCGCGCTCGCGTCCGGCGCCATTTCCGTTTCGATTTCAGTCATTTGCTTGCCATCTTCTCCCAGCATAACATTCATCCTTTATCCCATTCCAAAACCGACAGACTAGCCGCTTGCCAAGCTCGTAACCAGCAAGTCCAAAGCCAGACGCGGCGCGATCCGCCCCGTCTTCATCTCCTGGTCATAACGCTGCAAGCGCTTGATGATCGCATCCAATTGCGCCGCCTTGAACCGCCGCGATTGCGCCGCCAGCTTGCCCGCCACAAATGGCGATACACCGACAGCCTGCGCGATCGCCCCGCCTTGCCCTCCGCCCCGGTCCAGGTGGTCGCGCGTCATCGACAGCAGGCGGAATTGGCGCGCGATCAACGCAAACAGCCTGAAACCGGGGTCGCTCGGATCGTCATGCAGCGATTGACTGATCAATTCCAGCGCCCGCCCTCCATTGCCATTCGCCAGCGCGTCAACCATCTCGAAGACATTCGCTTGGGGAACGTAGGGCGTCAAAGCGGCCACATCTTCTTCGCCGATTTCGCGCTCGCCATCGACGTAGCAGACCAGCTTGTGCAATTCGTTATCCGCTGCCCGCAAAGCCAGCGCGCGCGCCTGCATTGCTGCCCGGCGGCGGGCGGCGTTCCTACCGCGGGCCTGTCGGCTGTGCTCATCGTAGCTGAGCAAATCGCTGATCGCGGCCGCCGCTCGTGGGTTTATCTCCGCCCCATAGGCTTGCGCCCGCAAACGCAGCCAGTCGCGCAAATTCTCCGGCGCGCTGAAATAACGAACGTAACCGTTTTCCATTTCTTGCGCCGCTTTGAGCAGCCTGTTGCCGCTCTCCAAGGGCTCCGTTTCATTGAAGACCAGCCGCGCGGAAACAGGCAAGCCGGGCAGCTCGGCGATCAGCCGGTCCGCCTCTGCCCGGCCCGCGCCCTTTCGCGTAACCTGGCTGATCATGCCCTTGACGATCACCAGACGCTTTTCCGCCAGGAAGGGCAGCGACCGAACCGCCGCCAGCACCTCAGCCGCCGAGGCTTGAGCGCCATCAAATTCGGCGCGGTTGAGGCCTCCATCTTCGTCCATGGCCTCCCGCATGCGCGCCAAGGCGGCCTCGCGGCTGATGCTGTCGTCACCGTGCAAGATGTAGAAGGTCGGCGTGGCGCTCATGCGGCTAGCCCTGGCGCGTCACGATGCGATGAAGGGTCACTCGCTGGCCGCTAAACGGCACAGTCTTCCGCTCCCGCGTGACGCTGACCAGCTCCATATCCCCAAGGTCGCCTTCTGTGGTGAAGTGTCGCTGCAGGCTCATGCCCAGCGGCATCGACAGCAAAACGACCGCCATCATCGCCACCATCATGGTCGGAAAACGTTCCCAGCTCTTTCGCAATCCGCGCCCGGCAAAGCCTAGAAACGCGACCGCCGCCGCCAGAAAGCCCGTCGTCACCAGATTGGTGCCGCAGTTCGGATGCACCGCAAGCTTATGCTCGCCCGCTTTCATCCGCTCCAGTGCCTCGATCACCGCGCTCTCGACCTGCTCGGTCGGCGCCTCGCCCAGCAAGATGAAACCGCCCTCGCTGCTGCGCCCGGACAGTTTGTAATTCCGCCCATTCAAGATGTGGATGGTGGCATGTTCCAAGCCATGATTGCGGCGGACGCGCAGAATAAATGGATGGCGCGTCACCGGTTCGGCGTATTCCGCCAAGCGTTCCATCAGGTTCATGGCCTTTCCTTTCACGGGGGTGCGAGCGCCTTTTAACTTAGCACAAAGCCCGCTCCCTTTCGAGAGCCGCGTGCCGATTCTATCGCCGCGCGCGCCTATGCTATAATGCGGGTATGAGCAAGAAATTCAAACCACCCAATCCTGGAAAAAGAATCGTCAAGTTTATTCAAACTGGGCCTTACGCCATACGTTTGCGCTTGGAGGACGATTTGCACCGACGAACGTACGGCGCGTCGCGTCGCAAGCATAGTGAAATCACGCCGCAACTGCACGTCGGCGGCCAGCATCGCAGGAAGGGATATAAACGGCTGCTCAAGCGCGGCATAACTGCGATCGTGAACATGCGCGAGGAAAAGTACAGCGACGAAAAAAAGGGCATCGGCGGCGAGCGTCATTTGCATTTGCCGACGATAGACCATACCCCGCCAAGTATCGAAGACTTGATGCGAGGCGTGGATTTTATCAGGCGAGAAATTGAGCAGTACCATGGCAAAGTTTATATCCACTGTAGGGCGGGCTGCGGACGGGCGCCGTCCATGGCGGCCGCCTACCTGATTTCAACCGGGATGTCGCGGAAAGAGGCGCTCAAATTCATAAAGAAGGCGCGACCCTTCATCAGTTTGAACAAAATTCAAAAACGCGTTCTCGACGATTTCGCCGCGGCTTGGGCTGATCGGCTCAATCAAGGCTCATGCCAAAGCTGATTATCACCGCCGACGACTGCGGCTTAACCGAAGCCATCAACCAAGAAACCTGTGAGCTGCACCAGCGCGGTTACATCAGCGCCGCCAGCGTCATGACCAACTACCCGGCGCACCAGCACGCGCTTGAGCTTTTCCGCGCCTGCCCCGATCTCGATCTTGGCATCCACCTCTCGCTCACCGACGGTCATCCGGTCAGCGAAGACGAGGAACATCATCCGCATCTTCTCAACGAAGACTTCAGCTTTCGCAACAATCTCAGCCTCTATTTGCGCTCGCGTTTCTTCCGCTCCGATGCCATCGCCTGGATTCGCAACGAGCTCGACGCGCAAGTGCGCCGTTTCTCCGCTGCCGGGCTGCGGCCACAGCACATCTCGACCCATCATCATTTCCATTCGATACCCTTGCTGCGCCGCATCGTGCACGAGCTGGCGACCGAATACGCAGTGGACTGGGTGCGCGCCCATGACTTCCGCGCGACGATCTCCCCGCATAATTTTTTTCTGCGGCGGCAGCGCCAGGCGAGACAGGCCGCCTTCAACATGCCAGATTATTTGACCGCGATTCAGGGGGGCATGAAGCAGTCAGTCGAAGACTTCTGCGCGCGCATCCAAAGCTTGAGCGGCACGGTCGAGATCGTCGTCCATGCCGCCCCCCGGCGCGATCCTGACTTCCCCGCCGACTGGCATTATGGAGTCGAGCCCCGCCGCGCCGAAACCCAATATCTCATTCAAGCCGTCGATCGCCTGCGCGAGATGGGCATCGCTGTTTAAGAGTTAGCGACCGTCAACCTGCTGTTTCTATATTCCAGGGCAACCGACCAAACTAGATAAGACATAATTAGGGTGACATCGTCCCATACGAGGAATCTGTAGGGGCGACCTACCAGGTCGCCCGACGAATAATCACGAAATCTGCAGCGGGCGACCTAATAGGTCGCCCCTACATTAATCCACTCTTGCCGACAAACGAATTGACCTCGGCGTACTCGGTGAACTCGGTGTACTCGGTGCTAAGAAACAATCTGAATCGATTGCCTGGGTCCCCACCCACCCTTGATTGACAGCGCCAATGCCTTGCCATACAATGACCTGCGCCCATTTCCAGATTGGGAATGGCGCCGAATCATAGCGGACAACCCTGCCCATGATCAGCGAAAAAACGCTCGCCACCCTCGAATTGCACAAGATCCTGCAAGACCTCACATCCTACACCACTTTTGGCGCGGGCGCGGAATTCGCGATCGAGCTCTTCCCCTCGACCGAGCTGGAAGAAGTGCAGCTCTGGCAGCGGGAAACGGCGGAAGCGGTCGCCCTGTTGGAAGAGCGATCCAATATCACCGTGCGCGGCGCGCGCGACGTCCGCGAGCCGGTCATCAAAGCCCAGCGCGGCGTCATCGTCGAGCCCAGCATTCTGCTCGATATCCGCTATACGCTGCGGCGCGGCTCCACGCTCAAGCGCACGCTCGGTCGCATGGGCGCGACCTTTCCCCTGCTCGCCGAGCTGGCGAAGGAAATCGAAGAATGCCTCGAATTGCAGCATACCATCGAAAAGACGGTCGACGACAACGCTGAAATCAAAGACACCGCCAGCGCCCGCCTGGCGATCATGCGCCGCGATCTGAAAGTCGCCTTCGATCGCTTGCAGAACAAACTCAATCGCATCGTCGCCAATAAGGCAAATCAGAGCAAACTGCAAGAAGCGATCATCACCATGCGCAACGGCCGCTACGTCGTCCCCTTGAAAGCCGAGCACAAGGGCAAAATCAAAGGCATCTTGCACGACTCATCCGCTTCCGGCGCCACCGTGTTCATCGAACCGCTGGAAACCGTCGAACTCAATAACAAATGGCGCGAATTACAGGTGGACGAAGAGAAAGAGATCCGCCGCATCCTGGCCGACCTCACCGAAGAGATCGCCGGCGAAAGCGAGCGCATCGCGCGCACGGTGCAGCTGCTGGGATACCTGGATCTCACCATCGCCAAAGCGCGCTACGCCATCGACCACGGCTGCGTTCAGCCCAAGATGGTCGGCATCCAACCACGCCCGAATAGTTTCGCCCACCCGGGCACGACCATTCACCTCAAGGGAGCGCGGCATCCATTGCTCCGGGGCCACGTGGTGCCGCTGGATCTCAGCTTTGACGAGGACAGCTGGGTGCTGGTGGTCACCGGTCCCAACACCGGCGGAAAAACGGTCGCGCTCAAGACCGTTGGCTTAATCGTCATGATGGCGCAATGCGGCTTGCACGTGCCGGCCGACGAAGCGGCGCTCTCGGTCTTTCAGGGCGTCTTCGCCGATATCGGCGACGAGCAGAGCATCGAGCAATCGCTCTCCACCTTTTCCTCGCACATGACCAATATCATCGACATCCTCGAAAGAGCAGACCACCGGTCCCTAGTGATACTCGACGAAGTCGGCGCCGGCACCGACCCGACCGAAGGTTCTGCGCTGGCGCGCGCTTTGCTCAATTGTCTCAGGAACAGCGGCGTCACCACCCTGGTCACTACGCACCATCCCGAGCTGAAAGTGTATGGTGTGGAGACAGCGGGCGTGCGCAACGCCAGCGTTGAATTTGACCTGGAAACGCTGCAGCCGACCTATCGCCTGATCGTCGGATTGCCGGGCCGCTCCAACGCCCTGGCGATCGCCGAGCGGCTCGGGCTAGACCCTGCCATCGTCGCCGACGCCCGCGGCATGGTCGCCACCGAAGATCTGGCGGCTGACGATTTGCTCGACGAAATCCAACGCACCCGCGCCGATATCCGCCTGCGGCACGAAGAGTTGGAATTTATGCGCCAGCAGCAGGCCCAGCAGCGCGACGAACTGCAAGCGCGCCTCGACAATATCGAAGACGAGAGGCGCGATGTCATCCGCGCCGCGCGCCGCCACGCGGAAGATGATCTTACCGACTTCAACAAACAGCTGCGCAAAATGCGGGTCGAGCTGCGGTCTGCTGGCATGCCGGCCGAGACGCTCAACGCGCTGAAAGCGGCCGCCGACAAAATGGCGACTTGGACCAACGCGCCCTTGGACGATGCCGACGAGATCGGACATCTCGAAGACATCGATTGGGTGCCGCGCGTCGGCGATACCGTCTTCCTCGAAGCCCTGAACGCGGAAGGGACCATCGCCGAGCTCGATGACAAAGCGGCGCAGGTGCAAGTCGGCGCCCTGCGCGTGCGAGCGCAGTTCAGTGATATGCGCCAACGCAGCCGCAGCGAGAAACGAGCGGCGGAACGCGGCCACGTCCGCCAATACGAGCCAGCCGAAGCGCAGCTTCCCAAGTCCGAATCGCCGGGCATGGAGCTGGATATTCGCGGCAAGCGCGTCGATGAAGCGCTGGAAATACTTGACCGCTACATCAACGCCGCCTACAACGCCGGCTTGCCCTTCGGCCGCATCATTCACGGCAAAGGCACCGGACGCCTGCGCCAAGCCGTGCGCGGCTACCTCAGCGAGCATTTGCTCGTGAGCAAAGTGACCCAGGGCCAGCAGCAAGAAGGCGGCGCCGGCGTCACTGTCATCCACATGGCGCCGATCACGTGAAACGTCTCGCGGCATATATATCAATTGTAGGGGTGAGCCATTGGGTCGCCCGCCGCACTATTTCGCCATGACCGAAAACCGTTACGCCCGCTTCAGCGAGCGCTACGCCAGCGGCGATACGCCTTGGGACAGCGGCATCACGCCACCAGAAATCGTCGAACTGCTCGCTGAACTGCCCGCCGGAAGGGCGCTTGACCTCGGCTGCGGCAGCGGCACGGTGATCCGCGCTTTGCTTCGGTGGGGCTGGCGCGCCGACGGGGTCGATTTCGTGCAGCGGGCGATCGACATCGCCGCTTCCAAGCTGAGCCCCTTCCCCGCCGAAACCTACCGGCTCTTCCGCCATGACGTGACGCGACTAAACCAATTGCCGGCTCTGCATAGCAACTACAATCTCATCATCGACATCGGCTGCGGGCACAGCATCAACACGATCACCATTGAAGCATACGCCCGCGTCATCGCCAAACGGCTCGCGCCCGGCGGCCTGTTCATGCTCTACGCCAGCCACCCGCGGCCCGACTCGACGGTCGGCTGGGATCCGCGGGCGATCGCGACCGCTTTTGCGCCTCACCATAATTTGCTCTGGGAACAGCGCGGCGATGACCAGGCGATCGGCGCGCCAGCGAGCTGGTACAAGATGCGGAAGCGGCTATCCGCGTAGATGCGGTTTCAGCCGCGAGGCCCGGCTCATTAGAGATCGATTTGACCAGTCGCGGCGTATTGAAGAGCAAGAATACCAGAACCTGGCCGAATACATCGGCGCTGGCCACACGCAGCGCCTAACGATTCACATCGACTGTTGATCAATTTCAGATTCTTGATCGGCCGTCGGCGCCCGGCGATATGCTCTTTTGATTGCTTGCGCGGCGGCGCGTCAATTCCTCCAATGCCACTATAATAAATGGTCGTGCAGATTCTTGGTCCAACCGGCTGCCATGCCTTCACTCGTTCTGTTTCTATTCGTCGCCCTCCTGACTCTCGCCGGCTGCCGCGGGAGCGCCGAGCAATCGGCTCTTCCCCTGCCCACCATGGAAGCACAGCCCACACGCGGCGCCGACCTCGCGTCCGCAGAAGAGGCGTCGCGGCGCTTCCTCGACGCTTGGCAAAACAGCGACTTCGCCGAGATGCACCGCCTCCTGACCTTCCGCAACCGAGAGTTGACGCCCCTGGACGAATTCCGCGCCGCCTACCGGTCGACGCATGATCAGTTGACGCTCGAGCGCATTGAATACCGGCCCAGGAGCCTGACCGGCGACGAGCGCTGGCTGGCGCTGCAATATGATATGACCTTCCATACGCGCAACCTGGGCCATTTCACCGACCCAAATCGCAGACTGCACCTGGTGCTGGACCCGCAGGCGGGCGGCTGGCGCATCGCTTGGTCGCGGGCTGATATCTTCGCCGAAATGGGCGAAGGCGCCCGTCTGGTTTTCGAAGCGCAAGTGCCCAGCCGCGCCAACATCTACGACCGCCATGGCGACGCCCTCGCCGATCAAAACGGACGCATGGTGCGCGTCCTCGCGAACAACGCGCGCATCCCCGACCGCGACGTCTGCTTTCAGATCCTGGCTGATGCGCTGGAAAAACCCTTGGCGGAAATCACGGACCTGTTCAACCTGCGCTCGCGCTCGCACTGGTTGGTAGACGCCGGACTCATTGAGCCCGATGTCTTCATCAAAAACAACGAGCTGATGAAGGCCTATTGCGGCGCCGAATTCCGGCAGCAGCCGACCCGCCGCTACGTTCAAGGGACGCTGCTGCCGCATGTCATTGGCCATGTCGGTTACCCGGACGCGAAGGAAATCCCGCAGCTCGAAGCCATCGGCTTCAATGCCGAGACGATCATCGGCAAAGCTGGCGTCGAGGCGAGCATGAATGACATCTTGGCCGGGCGCCCCGGTGGACGCCTGTCCTTGGTCGCGCCCGATGGAACCCGCCTGCGCGTGCTCAGCGAAGTTCGCTCCCGCATCCCCGAAAGTTTGTGGCTCACGATCGACGCCGGCTTGCAAGCGGAGGTAGCCCGTCTGCTGAAGCTGGCTTACGCGAGCAGCCCCTGGTCCGAAAATTCCAACGGCGCCTCGGTCGTCATCATGGACGTCAACAACGGCGAGCTCCTGACGATGTACAGTCACCCCGCCTACGACGGCAACATCCTCAATCCCTTCCCGGCGACGGGCCGCGCCCAAGCGGCGGACGGACTGAAAGCCATCGTCGAAGACGAGCGCAAGCCCCTGCTTAATCGGACGACCCAAGGCGCTTATACCACTGGCTCGGTCATGAAGGGCTTGACTGCCATTGCCGCGTTGGAAAGCGGCGTCTACGACGAAACCACCCGCTACAACTGTACCGGCACTTGGGCTTACGGAACCGACGTTCGTTATGACTGGCTGCGCGGCGGCCACGGCATCATGTCCGTCCAGAGCGGCGTCACCAACAGTTGCAATCCCTTTTTCTACCAAGCCGGTTTCAGCCTGAACGCCAGGGACCCCTGGCTGCTGCCATCCTTTGGGCGGCTGCTCGGCTTGGGCAAACTTACCGGCATCAATTCGATCCCGGAAGTCGCCGGCATCCTCCCTACGCCGGAAAACGTTGCCACTTACACCGGGTTGCCCTGGTCTTATGCGCACGCCGTCAACCTGTCCATCGGCCAAGGCGAAGTGCAAGCCTCGCCCCTGCAAATGGCGCGCCTCTACGCGGCCATCGCCAACGGCGGCTATCTCCTGCGTCCCCATTTGCTGCGCGAACGGGGCATCCTCGATCAGCGCACCCGCGTCGCCGAACGCGATGTCATGGTCGACGCCCAACTGAACCCGGCCAATCTCGCCATCGTTCGCCGCGGCATGTGTGATGTCGTCAATTCTTTTTCGGGCACGGCCGCCCATCAATTCTACGGCTCGCCCTTGCTGGATATCGGCGTCTGCGGCAAAACCGGCACCGCTCAAGTCCCCGGCGAGGACAACCCGCCGCACAGCTGGTTCATCGCCTACGCGCCGGCCAAGGAGCCGCAGATTGTGATCGTCACCATGGTGGAGACCGCCGGCGAAGGGTCGACGATTGCCGCGCCCTTGACCCGCGATATCCTCGAATATTACTACTTCGGCGCGCGTTGAGTCAGGTCAGCGCCTGGGCGAGCAGAATAACCAGCGCCTCCGCCACCAATAATAGGATGTGTACGCGTTGAACGCGCATATCGCGCCAGCGCTTGAAGAAGACGTTGATGCAATATATGACCACCACCAGAAAAAGGATGCCCCCGACCAGCAGCCAAACGTTGCGCAAGGTGGCTAAGGCATACTTGCCCTGAACCGTATCGCCCAGCGAACTCCAAATCACCCGGGCGCCGAGCGAAAGCACGATCTCCAGCGAGTGGAAAAAGGCGACAAAGCCGAGAACAACGGCGCCAGCAAGCAAAGCCGAGTTAAGCGCGGCGTACACCAGCCAGAAATAATCACGCTTGTTCCGCTTCGCTTTCATCACCCCGCCTTCAAACGAAATCACACCTGATGATCTTACCTCAGGCAGCGCGACATTCCAACGCACAGTGATTGAATGGGTGGCGACTACATCGTGATACTTGCATTCGCGTATATCTAACTGTATTTGCCAAAGCCGCTGGCAAATCAGGACTTGACTCACACAACAGACGAACCCACATGAAAGGGAGTCTGTAGGGGCGAGCCGGTGGCTCGCCCGTCGAATTCCTAGGCTATTGGACTCGGGCATCTGATGGTCACTGTCTACGCAACCCCTGATGCTTCGGGTGGGGTCGGGGGTGGGGTCAGATATGACCTAAGCCAACATATTCAACTCGACTAGGCAGACCTGAACTTGTAAACGAATCGGCTTTTCGCTAGAATTGTGATAATTTTAACAAGCGGAGCAACTCAAGGAATCAATCGTTCCGGGACCCTTGCGTCAATGCGCCGTCCTGCGCAAAAGGTGGGGAAATCCACCGCGTTTGCGGACCCGTGAATACCAGGTGGTAGTCCCGTATGGAAAACACCCGTTCCAACACGCCATCGATTAGCCCGGCCGCGGTTGTCGTCACGGCCGTTTTCCTGCTCGTCAGCGTCATCGGCATCAACTGGTTCGCGACCTTTGTGCCCGTGGTGCTGCCCGAACAAGCCTCGGCTGAATCCAAAAGCGTCGATGAACTCTTTTACATTCTCATGATCATCGGCGGCGTGGTCTTCTTCCTGATACAAGGCATGCTGCTGATCTCGGTCATCGCCTTTCGCGCCCGCCCCGGCGATCACAGCGATGGGCCCACCTACCACGGCAATCCGCTGCTGGAGATCGTCTGGACGATCATCCCGGCCATGGTGGTCGTCTTTTTGGCCGTCGTGAGTTACAACATCTGGACGCAGAATTCCGAACCCAAAGCCTCGGTCAACATGGTGGACGGGCACAGCATCGCCATCAACGTCAATGGCGCGCGCTACGCCTGGACGCATACCTACGTCACCGAACGTTTCGATAGCGACGGCAATCAAATCATCATAAACAGCGGCGCCGAATTGCACACCTATATCGGCCAAAATGTAGACTTGACCCTGGGTACGCAAGACGTCATCCATTCTTACTGGGTACCGGCCATGCGCGTCAAGCAAGACCTGCTGCCCGGCGACCCGGCCAAAGGCGGCCGCCCCACCGAGCTGCGCTTCACGCCAGTGCGCGTGGAAGGCCGCTCCTACCCGGCCGAATACCCAATAGTCTGCGCCGAGCTATGTGGCGATGGGCATGGTCGAATGCGCGGCACGGTCATCGTCTATGAAGACGAATCCCAATTCCTCGCGGAATTCTTCGAGCCCGCCATCCACGCCATTCTCAATCCGCCGGCTGATCCGGTGCTGCGCGGCGAGATGGAAGTCCAGAATTACATCTGCAACAGTTGCCACATCCTCGACCGTCTCGACTGGACCGCCACAACCGGCCCATCGCTGAACGGCATCGCCGACCGCGCCGGTGAACGCGTGCCCGGGCAATCCGCGGAAGAATATATCGCCACCTCCATTTGGAATTCGGGCGCCTTCCGCGTCCCCGGTTACGACCAGCAAATGGCCGCCTTCGGTCCCGATGTCGTGGAAGCCGCCAACGTCATGTCGCCCGAGCAGCTCTACGCGATTGTGGCTTTTCTCTGCACCGAGGGCGAGAGCTCCGACTGTGATATGGAAAATGCCGGCACGGCAATTCCGAACGCCATCCAAACCGTCTTCGGCTACGATGTCGATATTACCTTCGGCATGGACGGCGGCGAGGATGAATCCGCGCCCGCGGGTGAACAAGAGACGGACACTGAGACAGACGGCGAAAGCGACGATTCCGCATAAGTGGACCGGACCATTTGACTTACACGAGATTCGCGCTCGTTTATCGATAACGCGCGTACTGGAGTGAGAAGGCGCAACTATGGCGACAATTGCCGTCCCTTTGGGGGCACAGGGAGAACAGCAAGAGACTGAAGCGCTGCGGCGCCCGGCGCTCAGCGAATACCTGCGCTGGAGCGTCGACCACAAGATTATCGGCGTACAGTACGGCGTGGCCGCTTTCATCTTCTTCATCATTGGCGGCGCGATGGCGATGCTGATCCGCCTTGAGTTGTGGACGCCCGATCTCGATGTGATGATCTCGGGCGCCGCCTACAACAGCCTCTTCACCATCCACGGCACCATCATGATCTTCCTCTTCATCATTCCGATGTGGGCCGCTTTCGGCAATTTTGTCGTGCCGCTGCAGCTCGGCGCCAAAGACATGGCTTTCCCCTGGCTGAACGCCTTCGCCTTCTGGCTGATTCCGCCCGCGGCCGTGGTCGTGCTTCTCGGCTATTTCGTCAGCCCGGCCGAAGCCGGCTGGACCTCCTACCCGCCGCTTTCAACGCTCTTCAGCGGAGACGGCCAAACGCTCTGGGCATTGGGCGCGCACCTGCTCGGCATCTCCTCCATCATGGGTTCGATCAACTTCATCGTCACGATATTCAATATGCGCCCGCCGGAGATGACCATCTGGCGCATGCCTCTGCTCTGTTGGGCTGTCTTGGCGACCAGCATCATCGCCGTTATGGCCACGCCCTTCCTGGCCGGCGCCCTTACTCTGCTGCTGCTTGATCGCGTGGCCGGCACGACCTTCTTTGACGCCGCCGGCGGTGGCGATGTGCTGCTGTGGCAGAATATCTTCTGGTTCTACAGCCACCCAGCCGTCTATATCATGGTGCTGCCCGGCATGGGCGTGCTCAGCGAGGTGCTCTCCGTCCACAGCCGCAAGCCGGTCTTCGGCTATCGCATGGTTGGCTTGTCGAGCATGGGCATCGCCTTCGTC
Source organism: Chloroflexota bacterium (assembly GCA_026707225.1). Lineage (GTDB taxonomy): Bacteria > Chloroflexota > Anaerolineae > Aggregatilineales > Phototrophicaceae > UBA6055. Next base: position 2,515 of record JAPOXG010000033.1, on the reverse strand, counting down.
GGTTTCACCGTCTGGGCGCACCACATGTTCACCAGCTTACAGCCCGAACTGCGCATACCCTTCATGATTACGACCATGATCATCGCTGTGCCGACCGGCATCAAAATGTTCAGTTGGCTGGGCACGATTTGGGGCGGCAAAATTCGCTTCACCAGCGCCATGCTATTCGCGATCGGCTTCTTATCGCTCTTCGTCATCGGCGGCATCAGCGGCGTCATGCTGGCCGCCCTGCCCTTCGATATTCATGTGCACGATACCTACTTCGTCGTCAGCCACTTCCATTTTGTGCTCTTCGGCGGCAGCGTCTTCGCCGTCTACGCCGCGCTTTACCACTGGTTCCCCAAGGTCACGGGCCGGATGATGAACGAGCGCCTGGGAAGAATCCACTTTCTCTTCACCTACATCGGCTTCCTCTTCACCTTCTTCCCCATGCACGTTGTCGGCATGTTGGGCATGCCGCGGCGCGTCGCCGTTTATGTCGAGGCTTTCCAGCCCTGGAATCAACTGATCAGCTTTTCCGCTTTTGTGCTCGGCTTTTCCAGCCTCATCGTCATCTACAACGTCATCAAGTCTTACTATCACGGTCCCATCGCCGGCGCCAATCCCTGGCGCGCTCTGACGCTGGAATGGCAAACGACCTCGCCGCCGCCAGCCACCAATTTCGTCGATGATCCCATCCCCTTTGAAGACCCCTACGGTTACGGCACGGAAGCGTCGGCCGCCTACCTGGACGCGGTAGACGAAGCTTTCAGCGGCGCGGCGCCGGCCGAAGGTGGCGGTCACTGATGCTTTCCCTCCGATCAATGCGGAATGATGCGGCGATCCAGCCATGACCAGCACCGTTCATCAGGGGCAAAAGCCGAAACTCGGCGTCGCCGAGATGCGACTGAAAAACAATCGCCTCGGCATGACCATCTTCCAAATCAGCTGGATCATGGTCTTCCTGGCGCTGATCGTCGTCAATTGGCAACTGCGCTTCAGTTATAACGAATGGCCCCCGGCCGGCGTCGCGCCCTTCGATCCGCTGCTGCCCTCCGCCGCGACCCTGTCGCTGCTGCTGAGTTCGCTCCTTATCAAGCGCGGCTTAGACGCTTTGCGCGCCCAAAGCCCGCGTGGATTTCTCATGCGCTGGCGTGGCGCGATGGCGCTCGGCATCGCCTTCATGGCGATCATTGTTTACGAATTCGCCTCGGTTTCCGACGCCGCCATGGCCACGCAATACGGCCTCACGATGCGCTTGATGACCGGCTTTCACTTCGTGCACGCGCTGGCGATTCTGGCGATCATTATTCGCGTTTATCGCAGCGGCGCCGCGGGCCGCTACAGCGGTGATGAGCATGATTCTTGGGCGGTCGAAGGCACAGCCAAACTCTGGCATTTCGTTACGGTGGCTTGGATCATGTTTTATGTCGTCCTGTACTGGATCCGCTGAGCGCGGCGGGCGGCAAGTTTATTTGGCAATGAGCGGTGGTATACTCGGCTCACAGATAAGGGAGTAGCGCTGCATGGATAAACCGGGCCTCTCCAGGGCGATTCCGGCGCTGATCATCGGCTTTATCGCCTCGCTGGCATTCGTCTACGCCGTGCGTGTCTTGCAGAATATGGACCCCGTGTGGATGAGCGCCGATTCCAGCGAGGGCGCGCAGGTCGGCATGGTGCTGGCGGCATTCGTCTCGATGGCGACCTTCATGTGGGGCGTCGGCGCCTTCGATCCCAAAATGAGCGAGCACGGCGACCACACCGACGAACATGAGAAGGAAGCGCCGGAGAAAGAGTTCGCCCTGCGCACCACCGGTCCCGTCTTCCGCGCCGGCAATCGCCTCTGGGAATATGCCTGGTACATCATCAACGACAGCGCTAAGCCCTGGGCATTTCCATATCTAAACGTCAGCTTCTTCCTGATCAATTGGATTGTGAATATCGTCTGGTTCATCATCTGGTTCGCCATCGGTTTCGCCCTCTGGCGCATCTTGCTGATGGCAATCGCCGGCATCCCGGGCACGCTTGGCGCGCTGTTGATGACCCTGTCCTGCCTCTGGCAGACGATCGCCTTTTACGCCGGGCAGCTCTTCCTGGTGCTGACCATCGCCGTCATCACCACCGTCGTGCTATTCACCTTCGCCTTGCTGCCGCACGGATTGGGCTTGCAAATCTCTACCGAGCCCAACGCCGATTTCTTCGCCAATGGCTTCGGCGACTTTGTCATCCCTGTTCAGGACATCCTCGGGCTCGTCCTGCCGCCCGATGACTTCGCCAATCAAACGATAGCGGGCGCCAGCCAATTCACCGTTTTGCTGGGCTTCATTCTGATCATATTCATTTCGCTGGCGCTGGCGGCTGGCGGCATCGCCGTCTTCCTCTACTTGGCGCACCGCGGCGTGCGCGAAGTCAAAGAATTCGACCCGACCGACGGCGAACGCACGCAGATCGAGCCGATTCGCGAAGCGGGCAAGATCGCCGGCGGCGTCGTGGGCGTCATCCGCGCCATCCCGCGCGCCATCGGTTTCCAGAAATA
>JAPOXG010000113.1 GCA_026707225.1 Chloroflexota bacterium | reverse complement strand
ACAGCCTATAGTACACTGAGCAGCAAGCGCGACAACGTTCAAACCAATACTGCCCTGAGATTTGAAACCATGCGCAAAATAGCACACTGCCTCTTACATTTTCCCTTCTATCTCTGGCTTCTCGGCCTCTATCCCATACTGCACTTGTATTTGCAAAACTTCGGCCTCGTCAGGGATTCCGAAATCCCCCCGACAGTCTTCGCCATGATTCTAGGCACGACGCTCGTCTACGCCATTGCGAGCCGAGTGATTCGCGATCGACACATGCGCGCCTTCTACATTTCACTATTCAGTTTGTTTTTCTCGTTGAGCGGGCATGTCTACGTGATGATATTCATGCCTAGATCGCTCTTGATCTGGGATGTCGCTTCGGCTGTCGTTCTCATCCTGCTCATTATTGCGCTTCACAAGTCGCTGCCGCGGCAAAGCTATGCCCAGTTCTCCGCCCCGTTTAACCTGATCACAGCTGCCCTGATTGCTATGCAGATCATCACCCTCGCGGGCAGAATGGTCGTGGCGCGGGATTATGATCTGGTCAGCACTGCCGATGCCTGGCAAGGGGCCGCGCGATCAACCAACGAGAAAGTAAATGATTCGCCGGCGCGGCCCGACATCTATTACATCATTCCAGACGGCTATCCCAGTGACGCCTGGTTTCTGTCCGCAATGAATTACGATAACTCCGAGTTCACCAAAGCCTTGAAAGATCGCGGATTTACTGTCGCCGATCATGCCCAAAGCAACTACGGCGCCTCTTTGCTGTCCCTCGCCTCCGTATTGAACATGAGATACTATGCAGACAATCCGTCGAATTTCAGCGATGTCGACTATCTCCGCCTGTCTATCGCCGCCTCCGACATCGCTCGCCAGCTTCAGCGACTCGGCTATACTTATGTGCAATTCGTGTCTGGTGTCTTCTCACCCAGCCCGCTTGCTGATTTAAACCGAGACTTTACGCCTAGCGGACCGATTGACATCCACAGAGAAGACACAAACCTGGGCGCAAAGGCGCTCAATGGCCTTCGTCAATCGGGGACAGCACTTTGGGAAGTCGATTTCTTTTTCAGGATGCCATTCATCTCTACGTACATCGATACCACCGCCTTACGAATCATCCGTTCCCAGTTGGAGAAACTTCGGTGGGGACCTGCGTTGCCGCCATACGACGCCAGCGCGCCCGAGCGTTTCCTCGCTTCCATCGACGAAGTCAAGTCGATAGTCGCGATGCCTGAAGCGACCTTCACCATTGTCCATTTGCTTAAGCCCCACTACCCGGTGAGCTTCAACGAAAATGGGGAAATAATCGAATGGATTTACCAGCCGAGCCCGGACGAGTTCTTCGCCGAATTTGGATATGTCAACGCCAAGTTTCTCGAGATGATCGACATGATTCTGCAAGGCTCGGAAAACCAGCCCGTCATCATTTTCCAGGCGGACCACGGCAGCATCTACGGACACATGTCGAGCCCAGAAAATCGACCTACGCTATTTGATATCTACGCCGCCTACTTCCTGCCGGATTCGTTTGCGATCGAAATACCGGCGCAATATACGCTGATTAATTCATTTCCTCTAATCCTGAACGAGATTTTCGGAGCGGATCGCGCGCCATTAGATAATCGGCTGATTGAGTTGCTGGTCGGGTGGGGCGTGCCATTCAAGCAAGAGGATGTTACTGAAGAATTCGCGCGCAATTAGTTGTTAACTTGCAATGGTTGGGCAAACCGCCATGCGAAAGTCATCGTTCATTGTCGAGGCAGGCTTTCGGATTGCCATCTTCCGCGAACTGGTCTCGTACCTCGGCCCCGTTTCCGACAGTCTTATCGTACCGATTCTCGTCGCTTTCATCTTGGACGCCCTGGCGACGCTCCAAAATTGGATGACACGACTGCTTTCGCTGTTAGGCGTACAGCAGGGCCGGACGATGTAGACGATGTTGTCGAGGCTGAAATTCGTGACGTAGACCAGCCTTGACTTACGAGTAGGCGGGTAGATGTAGCGTTTGGAGCCAGACGAAGCCTGCTGCAATCCATGTGGAGATAAGGGGACTCGAACCCCTGACCTCGTCAGTGCGATTGACGCGCTCTCCCAACTGAGCTATATCCCCTTGTGGAGACAAGGGGACTCGAACCCCTGACCTCCTCGGTGCAAACGAGGCGCTCTCCCAACTGAGCTACGTCCCCTA
>JAPOXG010000097.1 GCA_026707225.1 Chloroflexota bacterium | reverse complement strand
CACAAAATGACAAGCCCACTCCTCGCGCGCGCAAGGGGGTTTATCAAATAAGAGGACGTGTAGACACAGCCCGCCGGCTCAGAGGGCGACGAGGAATTATCTCTTACGTAGCCTAGCAGCGGGAAATTATGCGCTGGCGCTTGCCAGCAAACTGATGATCAAAACGATCAAGGTGGCTATGCTGACGAGCAAAGGCACAGCGGTCTTGATGATATCGGCCGCGCCGGTGATACGACGCTGTTTCGCATTAAGCGCGCGCAATTCAGTAAAAATCTGGTCAAACTTTGGATTCATCTCCGCCTTCAGTTCGCGAGTCTGCTCCTGCACGACTTCGCGCACATATTCTTTTGTCGCGAGCGAATCCAGCTTGCCCCGCAATTCGCCTATTTCACGTTCATGCCGTGTAATTTGGTCTTGGTCAGCCAATGCTTGTCTCTCCTCTTACTCGCCCATATGATAGCATAGTGCCGTTGTCTTCACAAGGAATCGCATGACCCCGCAAGATTTCGTCAATCGATGGGCGAACACCGAACTTGGCGAAAAGCAGATCGCTCAGACGCACTTTCTTGATGTCTGCAAGCTGGTCGGTTTGTCAATGCCGGCAGGCGCTGGCAAAACCCAAAGAGGCGAAACCTTCGTCTTTGAACAATCGCTAAAAGGGACCGCCAGACACGGATTCGCTGATGTCTATTACGAAAACCATTTCGCAATCGAATATAAATCGCCGGACAAATACAAAGACCTCAACGCCGCCTACGAGCAATTGCAACGATACCGCGAAAACCTGAAGAACCCGCCGCTATTGATCGTCACCGATATAAACCATTGGGAAATCCATACCAATTTTCCCAATACTGAGAAGCGCGTCTATCGCTTCAGCCACAACGAAATCGCCACCAGAAACGAAGTATTTGGCTGGCTGCGCTCCATGTTTCACGCGCCGGAACGCCTGCACCCGGGCCGCAACACCGAGCAAGTCACCAAAGAGGCGGCCGACGCCTTTCAACTGATCGCCGACAATATGCGCGACTGGAATGCCGAGCCAACCCGCATCGCCTATTTCCTGACCAAACTCGTATTCTGCCTCTTCGCCGAAGATGTCGGCTTGTTGCCCGCCATGCATGGCGAGGCGCAAGGCATCTTCAATTACATTGTTGAGCATTCGCGCGGCAAGCCCGGCGTCTTCAAACAGTATGTTCAGAATCTTTTCATCGCCATGAACGAAAGCGGCAGCATGTTCATGCGCGACATCCCTTACTTCAACGGCACGCTATTCAAAGTCGTCGGCGTCGAAACGCTCCAGGTGAACGCGATAGAAGAACTGGCGGAAGCGGCGAAGCTCAATTGGGAATCCATCGAGCCGTCCATCTTCGGCACCCTATTTGAGCGCAGCCTGGACCCGAATAAACGCAGTCAGCGCGGCGCCCACTACACCTCGCGCGAAGACATCCTGCTCATCGTCGAGCCGGTGCTGATGCAGCCCCTGCGTGACGAATGGGCGGCTGTGCAAAGCGAAGCGCAGCCAATCCGCCAGCGTTATGACTCGGCGGAAACAGGACGCGCCAAGACCAGCGCCCGCAATCGACTGCTGGCTTTGCGCGAGCGGATCTTAAAGCGCATACGCGAAACGACCGTGCTCGACCCCGCCTGCGGCAGCGGCAACTTCCTTTATGTCTCCCTGCAAATGCTGATGGACCTGGAGAAAGAGGTCATCCATCATCCGCTTTGGGCGGGCATGCAAATGGCGACGCGGGAAGTGCACCCGCGCCAGATGTACGGCATCGAAATCGACCCAATCGCCCACGCCCTCGCCAGCATTGTCGTCTGGATCGGCTATATTCAGTGGCGCATCAACAACGGCTACGGTCAAGAATTCGCCGAGCCGATTCTGGAAGAACTGGAAGAGAATATCGTCTGCCAAGACGCGATATTACCCCCCTCGGTCCCCCCGATGAATCAGGGGGAAGGCGCGCCATCCATGCCCGCAAATGGCGACTGTAGGGGCGACCTACCAGGTCGCCCGCAAGACGAGCGCGTCGACTGGCCCGCCGTCGACGTCATCGTCGGCAATCCGCCTTTCTTGGGTGGCAAGAAGCAGAGACGTGAACTTGGCGATGAATATATTGAGCGGCTTTTTTTGCATTTCCCACAGATTCATGGCGAGGCCGACTTATCAACATATTGGTTTGAGAAGTCTCGACAGCAAGTCGAAAACGCACAAGCCAAACGTGCAGGGCTATTGAGTACGAACAGCATTCGAGGAGTACGCAGTCGAACAGTTCTAGACCGAATTAAAGAGACGGGCGACATCTTTATGGCATGGTCTGATAGAGAATGGATATTGGATGGCGCTGCGGTTCGCGTGTCGATGATTGGATTTGACGACGGGGGCGAGTCGACAAAGGCTTTGGATGGTGTAGTCGTTAATGAGATAAATCCAGACCTAACCGGAACGGACTACATTTCGGGCGCGCTTAGATTGGAAGAAAATAGAAATATCTCGTTTATGGGTCTTTCGCCAACTGGAAACTTCCCTATTTCCAATGACATTGCCCAGAATATGTTGCTGGCTGATAATGAAAATATCGCTGTTCTACGTCGATATATCAGTGGCAAGGACATAACTTCCCGAGATCGCTTGCAATGGATTGTTGATTTTACTGGCCTAGATTTGCCCCAGGCTATGAAATTCGAACATCCAATACGATACCTCTTCGAGAATGTAAAACCTTATAGGGATAACCACAGTAACGAGAGACTTCGTCAAAACTGGTGGCTCTTTGAGGCAACTAGGTCCGGAATGGTCAATGCCCTACGCGGTAAATCTCGTCAAATGATGACCTCCTTAACGGCAAAGCATCGCTTTTTTGTGTGGTATCCGAGCGAGGCGCGCGCCGCCAATACGGTAGTCGCCATCGCCAGGGACGACGACTATATGTTCGGCATGCTGCATTCGAAGATTCACGGTGCGTGGGCGCTGCGGAAGGGGGCGACGCTCGAAGACCGACCACGCTACAACAACTCCACCACCTTCGAGACCTTCCCCTTCCCCTGGCCGCCCGGGCAGGAAGACACGTCCCACCCCGCGCACGCTCGCATCAGCGCCGCCGCCGCGCAACTGCACGAAGAGCGCGCTGCCTGGTTGAATCCCTACTCCTCAGAAGAAGACTGTAGGGGCGACTCTGTGAGTCGCCCGCCGCCGGCCGCTCTCAAGAGCCGCACCCTGACCAATCTCTATAACGCCCTGGCCGTCTTCCGCGGGCGCGACAGCATGAAGACCAAGCCGGCCGCCGCCGACTTCGCCCCACGCCTCGACCAACTCCACCGCGAGCTCGACCGCGCCGTCTGCGCCGCCTACGGCTGGGACTCTGCGATTCTGGCTGATGAGGAAGAAATTCTGCGGCGGCTGCTGGCGCTCAATCTGGAGCGGGCACCCAGTTAGTCTTCGCCGCCCGGCTTCTCGATGGTGACGCCCAAGTGCTCGGCAATGGCGAGCGCAATCGCGCGGTTATCCCGCAGCACGGCGTTGGATTCCCGCGCGATTTGAATGATCCGGTCCATCTGAGCAATCGTCCGGTCCATTGACGCTATCACGGGGTCAGCGTGCTGGTCCTTGTCGCATACCGCGCCTTCGCTGCCAATGTCGTCCGTCACTGTCATTTTGCCGCTTGCCTTCCGCTCAATCGTCGCCGCCCGGCTTCTCGAAGGTGAGGCCCATGCTGGTGGCGACGCTCAACAGGATGATGCGGTTTTCGTGTATTGCGGCGCTGTTTTCCAACGTGACCCTCTCTATCGAATCCAGTCGGTCGGTATTTCGCTTTAGATCGTTCGCCATTTCATTCTGCCGGTCTTCCATCTGCTTCAGCCGGTCGTCCATCAGTTTCAGCCGGTTCTCAATGCGGTCCAGCCGCTGTCGATTCTCGTCGGCAATGTCGCGCGTTTCGTTCAGCGTCTTGGAATAGCTGTCAAGGTGAAGCAAAATTTTTGCCTGTGTAGTACGCAGCGTCTCAATATCGTTTTCTACGCGATTGAGCCGGGTCTCGGTCGTGTCCAATACCATGCTGTCATCTCCCTGTGTTGCTCGCAGTGTATTTGCGATAAGCCGATTTGTCAAATCGTCCGCGTCTAGCGCGCCTGCCGGGCGTAGTAGCGCGCCTCGGCTTCGACGAACTCGACCGCCCCGGCGATGCTCGGATTCGGCGGCGTGTCGGGCGGCATCGGATGAATACTGGCTCGCAGCAAGCAGGGCGCGCCCCGCAGATCAATGACCGCTTCGCCCACTTGCCCGGCGCCGACCTCCTCCAGATACAGGGCATTCCCCTCGATGCGCGTGGACGCGGCGGGCTTCAGGATGACCTGCAGGCGCGCTCCATCGTCGCGCGGGCGCAGGGTAACGCGAATGCTCGGGTCGCGGATGGGCGGCACGCAGTAAATCCATTCCTCCGTCTCATCGACCAGGCCCATCGTGACGATTTCCGCCAGCTTGTCGCGGTTCTCGCGGTCGAGCGCCCCGGCGATATTGGCCGCGTGATAACCCATGCCATCGAGCACGATCAGGGTCGAGCGGCCGCCGGTCTCGCGGCAGTGGGCGATGTCGGCGCGGCACGATCGGCCCAGGTCAAGCAGCAGTGTATGTTGGCGCTCCAGGGGCTGCAGTTGCCGCAGGAAGGTATAGAGGCGCGGCAGCAGCTTCAGGTCGCCGGCGATATTCGCGCTGTAGAGCAGGGTCAGTCTCAGCGGTTCGTCCATTCCGCCCGCCGCTTTTCGATGAAGGCGCGCATGCCCTCGACCTTGTCTTCCGAGCCGAAGGCGACCAGGAAATTGCGCCTCTCGTATGCCAAGCCCTCTTCCAGCGTCATCTCGTAGGCTTTGTTCACCGCCTCCTTGGTCAGGCGGATGGCGATTTGCGAGCGGCGCGCGACTTTCTGGGCGATGGAAATGGCGACATCCATGTATTCGTCCAGTGGCGCCACGCGATTTACCAGGCCGTAATGCAACGCTTCGTCGGCTTTGAGCTTGCGGTCGGTCAGCATCATCTCCATCGCCAGCGCCTTGCCCACCGCGCGCGTCAAGCGTTGCGTGCCGCCGGCGCCGGGGATGATGCCCAGGTTGATCTCCGGCTGCCCGAAGAGCGCCGTCTCCGAAGCGACGATCATGTCGCAAGCCATGGCGATCTCGCAGCCGCCGCCCAGCGCGTAACCGGAAACGGCGGCGATCACCGGCTTGCTCAGCCGCTGGATTTCGAAGCGCTCGATCAGCGAGACCGTCATCAGCATGTCGATCGGCGTCATGCCGTCCATCTCCTTAATGTCGGCGCCGGCGGCGAAGGCTTTGTCGTCCCCGGTCAGGATCATCGCGCCGATGCTCGGGTCGCTGTTGAAAGCGAGCATGGCCGCGTTCACCTCGTCCATCAGCGGCGAACTTAGGGCGTTCAGCGCTTTCGGCCGATGCAGCCGCACGCGCCCGACGCCTTCCGCCGGCTGGTCAACGAGTATATATTCATAGCTCATGAGATGATCCTTTCGCGCGCTCCCTTTTTCGCATGGCGCTATCCTAGCACAAAGCGCCGCACCACGTTACACCTGCGCCTTGACGACATGTAGGGGCGAGCCATTGGGTCGCCCGTCTCCTGCGCGTCTATGTCAACGACGGTCAGCGATCGAGGAAAGCCAGAATCCGCGCGACCGCTTCTTCGGGGCTGACACCATCGCGCGCCCAATGCCAGTCCGCGCGCGCCGCATTGACCGCGCCGCCGGCCCCAAGCTCGACCGGCTTCCACAGCGCCAGATGATCGGGGCTGTAGGGCGCGTATCGCTTTGGATCGGTCGGTCCCATCAGCATCACCGTCTTCGCGCCGCTGGCCGCCGCCAGATGCGTCAAGCCGCTGTCATTGCCGATATAAACCAGGGCTTCGGACGCCAGCGCGCCGATCTCCTGGAATGTCAGCTGATTCACCCAACTGAACGAGCGAACATCCAACTGCCGCTCGACCTCGGCGACCAACTCGACATCGCCCGGCCCTCCCAGCAGTATGACGCCCGCGACCCGTGCCGCCGCGACACGATTGAGCGTCTCCGCGAGCTGCCGTGTTGGAAAGCGCTTCTCAGCCAGCTGCGCCCCCGGATTGACGCCGCCACCGGGATGCGCCACGATGAAGGGCGCGTCGACGCCTTCTTCTGCAATGCGCGCGCGAATGGACGCCAGAGCGACTTCCGTGACCGGCAGATTGGCATAGGCATGAACCTGGTGGCCAGCGACCGCGCTGACTGCCTTGAGGTAAATCTCGCTCTCGTGCTCACGGGCAGCCGGGTCGATGGCGACGCGCAGGTTGTAGCCGAAGCCGCGACCGCCGCTGTCCAAGCCCGCGCGGATGGGAATGCCGGCCAAGAGGAGGGCCAGGCTCATCAGGGGCGAGCGGACCAGCGAGACCGCCAGGTCAAAGTCCCCGCCGCGCAGGCGTTTCACCAAGCGCAACAGCGTCGCCGGACTTCGCAGCGGCATGTCCTCCCCGATGTCCAGCAAGGCGTTGACCGCCGGGTGATGTTCAATGGCGCGCGCCGACCAGGGACCGACCGCCCAGCTGATATGCGCCGCGGGGAAGGTCTCGCGCAGCGCCGATAGCGCCGCCGTCGCCATCACTACATCGCCGATGCAGCAGGGTCGCAAGAAGACGATGCGCCGCGGCTTGCCCACGATCGCCGTTGCCGGAAAGGCTCGCTTCAGAATCGAATACAGCATCGCCCTTTATACATGGATCGACGGATTCTAGGCAGAATGTAATGCAGACGGGCGCTGAGGACTAGTGAAACCTAGCCGCATTCCAACTGTCATATTCTGAGCGCGAATCCTGTGCGAGAGCGTCTTGATGAAATGCTGCTTGACAGATTTGTTAAGCAAGTTAAGATATGTTTAAGCAAATATGAAATCTTATAGAAGCGTCTAATGGAACTGCTGCGCGCCTTCACATTCGTTTTCAAAGATCGGCGCTGGCTGATAAAGCTGGCGGAGACGGCGCTTTTTGTCGCGCTTTGCCCGGTACCAGTGATCGGCTTGCTTTGCCTCTGCGCTCTGCTGGGTTATCTGGCGGAGATCATCCACAATGTCAGCCGCGATTATCCGCGTCCGCTGCCGGAATGGGATCATATCGGGGAGGACATCGGCAAAGGGGCGCATGTCCTGAGGGCGATGGCGCTCTTCCATCTGCCCCTCGCGCTGGTCGTGGGTCTGCTATATGTCGCGCGCGAAATGTTGGCTGTTAGTCTTTTCGGCAGTTTAACCTTTGCTGGCGTCCTCGCCACGATCATGCCCTTGCTGCTGATCTACTTATCTTTTGCTTGGACGCTGCTGGCTGTCGGGCTGGTGAATTATGCCGAATCTTGGGACGCTGGCGCCTTTTATCAGTTCAGCAAGTTGTTGCGGGGCTTGGGCAACCACGGCGTATTGACCCTTCAGTGGCTGGTTTATTCGTCAGCGGCGAGCATGATTTTGCTGCTCCTGCTGCCGCTTGCGCCCTTTCTATTCTTCCCGGTGCAAGGCTATTTGACCGGGGAGTTCGGCCGCCGCCTGCAGGCCGCGCGGATGCAAATGCGTGATGCGCATACCCGCGCTGAGCCGGCTGCCGCTGTCAAGAATCTGGCATTGATTGGTCCCGAGGGTCATGCGCCACTGCGGAGCAGCGAAACGGCATGACGCTGAGGAGTGGCAGCGCAGTTCGTAGTATCTTCGAGCGGTATGCCGATTGCGCGAGCCGCGAATCCGGTCATTCTCCGCGATTGCCGCCCGTTTCTTTTGTAGCCGCCGTGCTCAATGTATATAATGACTTCTAAGAGGCATGTTTCGAGTTGCCCCGGAAGCTTGCGCGACCGGTTTACATGTCATCTCACAAAATAGGATCTGTTGTTTGACCTCATCTGCAGCCACGGCCTTCGCACGCTTGCATTCGAAATCACTGGGATACAGATTGGGCTAAGCAAGACAGGAAGGAGGCCATGGTCGCGTATGTGATATGCCGCATTTTTGGTTTCATCACTTTTGCCGTCATTGGAATTCGCATTGGTGAAGCGTTCGCCCCTCATACGCAGCTCCCAGTGGAACAAACGACAATCATTTTCTTTGGTCTGGGCGCGCTGACTGGTCTCATCGCCACCCCTTGGATCACGATCATTCCCCTGCGTCGTTGGCGCCGCGCCGCCAGTGAAGTCACTGTACCGCAATTGATGGTGTCTATCTTCGGCGGATTGGTCGGCTTGACCGGCGGGCTGATGCTAGCTTTTCCGCTTTCGATGCTGGATGATCCACTGGGCAAGCTGGCGCCCGCCATCGTCTCGCTCATCTTTGGCTATCTCGGCATGAATATCTTCAGCCTGCGCTCGCGCGAGATGCTCGATGTCATTAACGAGCGGGTCTTTGGGCGCGGGCGCCGGCTGCAGCCCTCCTCGTCGCGACAGCTCTTGCTGGATACCAGTGTGCTGATCGACGGGCGGATTGTGGAAATCGCCGAGACTGGCTTCATCGGCGGGACCTTGATCATCCCCCGCTTCGTGCTTAGCGAGCTGCATCGCGTGGCCGATTCCTCCGATTCGCTGCGCCGCAATCGTGGACGGCGGGGGCTGGCCAAACTCAACGAATTGCAGCGCAATAATGACTTGCCGGTCAAAATCGTCGATGACGACCCGGAAGACTTCGGCGAAGTCGATGCCAAGCTGGTGGCGCTTTCGATCCAGCTCAACGCCTCGCTGGTGACGAACGACTTCAACTTGAATCAGGTCGCCGATGCGCAGGGCGTCGACGTGCTTAATATCAACGCGCTGGCGAATGCCGTCCGCTCGGTTTATATCCCGGGCGAGACTTTCGACATCCGCATCATTCAGCCGGGGCGCGATCCCAACCAAGGCGTCGGCTATCTCGATGACGGCACCATGGTGGTGGTGGAATCGGGCCAGAAGTTCATGAATCGCAGCGTCGGCGTTGAGGTTACCAAGCTGATCAACCGGCCCACGGGCCGCATGATCTTCGCTGTGCCACAGACGGCGGGGCGCTGAGCTTCTATATCCCCAAATTTCTAAATTCTGTAGGGGCGACCTATCAGGTCGCCCGCTTGGTTCGATGACGCGGATGGCGCGCGTCCCAGTGCGGCGCGTAGACACTGCAGATCGCTCGCCCCTACAACTCTCGATAAGGCAACGAAGCGACTCTCAGCCGCCCCTATACGATTCGACCGCTTCTGCTACGATTGCGCCTGACTCGAACCCACCAACATGAGCGAGGTCGCGATGAGCGAAGCCGTAAACGAACGCCCCACCGGCGCCGAAGACGTCATCTGGGATTTGTCAGTCTTCTATCAGGGGCTGGACGATCCGCAGATGGAAGCCGATATCGCCAGCCTCACGGAGAAGGTGGATGCTTTTCAAGCGCGCTATCGGGGTAAGGTTGCCGATTTGAGCGCGGCCGATTTTGTCAGCGCCTATGAGGCGATGGAGGCGATTTATGATTTGCGCGGCCGCCTGGGCGCCTTCGCCTTCCTTAACTTCTCCACGGATACTGGCGACGCCGGCTATCAAGCCGCGGTCGCGCGCATTGAAGAGCTGGAATCGGCATTGAGCCAGAAGATGGTCTTCTTCGATTTGGAATGGAATGCGCTGGATGATGAGGGGGCCAGCGCCATTCTGGACGACCCGATCGTCGCGAAGGTTCGCTACTATATGGAAGCGGAACGCCGTTACCGTCCTTACAACCTGAGCGAGGCGGAAGAGCAAATCATCATCGAGAAAGGCCTCACCGGCAGCGGCGCCTGGACGCGCTTCTTCACCCAGTTGACCAGCGCCTTCCGCTTCGACTGGCTGGGCGACGAGGTCAATATGACCTTTGTGCTCAACAAGCTGCGCGACGCTGACCGCGATGTGCGCGAGATGGCATGGCGCAAGCTCAGCGACAAGCTCGGTGAAAAGTCGATGGAGTTGACCTTCATCTTCAACACGCTGGCGCTGGACAAGGCGAACAGCGACCGGCGCCGTGGCTATCCCAGTTGGATCTCATCGCGCAACCTCAGCAACAAAGCAAACGATGAAGTCGTCGAAGCGCTGGTTTCAACCGTGACCGGCAATTACGAATTGGTCGCGCGCCATTATCGGCTCAAGCGGACGCTGCTGGGCTATGAGGAGCTTTACGATTACGATCGCTACGCGCCCCTGAATCTCAAGGAGAGCGAGGCTTTCTATGTTTGGGAGGCGGCGCGCGATATCGTCCTGGAAGCCTTCGACGGCTTCAGCCCGCGGATGAAGGCGGTGGCGCGGCAATTCTTCGACGGAAACTGGATTCACGCGCCTGTGCTGCCGAACAAACGAGGCGGGGCTTTCGCGGCGCCAACAGTCGCTTCGGCCAATCCCTATGTCTTTCTGAATTATCTGGGCGACACGCGCGATGTGACCACGCTGGCGCATGAACTCGGGCACGGCATTCACATGGTCCTCTCGGGCGAAGAGAACGGACTCTTCGCGCTCTACACGCCGCTGACCACCGCCGAAATGGCTTCGACATTCGCCGAGATGCTGGTCTTCCAGGATTTGATGGCGGCCGAAGACGACCAGGAAGTCAAGCTGTCGATGCTGACGGAAAAAATCGAGGATACCTTCGCCACCGTATTCCGCCAGATCTCGATGAATCGCTTCGAAGACAAGATGCACAGCGCCCGCCGCGAAGAAGGCGAGCTGACAGCTGATCGCTTCAACGAGCTTTGGCTGGAGACGCAGCGCGATATGTTCGGCGACAGCGTCACCATCACCGAGGAGTATGGCAGCTGGTGGAGTTATGTGCCCCACTTCCTGCATACGCCCGGATACGTCTATGCTTACTCCTTCGGCGAGCTGCTCGTGCTGGCGCTGTACAAGCTCTACCAAGAAGAGGGCGCGAGCTTCGTGCCGAAGTATCTCGATCTGCTCGCGGCTGGCGATTCGGATTATCCCGATCGGCTCTTGGCGCAGGTCGGCGTCGATATCAACGATACTGATTTCTGGCGGAAGGGCATTGATGTCATCGAAGATTGGGTGACGCAGGCGGAAGCGCTTTCGCGCCAACTCTATCCTGAGAAGTTCGCCTGAGAGATCGTATGACGGCAGGCTATTCCGGCACGCCACTGGTCAAGAAGCTCGGCATCAAGCTTGGCAGCCGCATCGCGCTGCTTCAGGCGCCCGCTCACTACCTTGAGTTATTGGGCGAGCTGCCGCCCGCCCTCGAGATTGACTTTGAACTCGCGGACGGCGACTATGACTTCATTCAGGCATTTTATCAATGGCGCGCCGATTATGAGGCGGACTTCGACCAGCTGAAGTCGGCGATCGTCAAAGATGGCATGGTCTGGATTTCCTGGTACAAGAAGGCGGCCAAGATGCCGACCGATATCACGGAAGATGTGGTGCGTGATGTGGCGCTGGCCCGCGGGCTGGTTGATGTCAAGGTCGCCGCGATTGACGCCCAGTGGTCGGGCTTGAAACTGGTGTATCGGCGGGAAGATCGCTGAAGGTGGATTGATGGGCGAGCGGCTTACGCTGGATGAGGCGCGGGCGCTGCGCGAGACGCTGCGGCGCGATGGCAAGACGCTGGTCTTCACCAACGGGCATTTCGACCTGCTGCACGCCGGGCATCTTGATTATTTGGAGAAGGCGCGTGAACTGGGCGATGCGCTCTTCGTCGCGGTCAACGGCGATGCATCGACGCGGCGGCTGAAAGGCGAGGGGCGGCCGCTGGCGCCTGAGGGTCAGCGGGCGCGATTGCTGGCGGCATTGGAACCGGTCAGCGTCGTCATCATCTTTGAGGCGGATACAGCCAATGAGCTGCTGCTGGCGCTGAAGCCGGAGATCTATGTCAAAGGCGGCGACTACGCCGACAAGCCGCTGCCCGAGCGCGCGGCCGTCGAAGCCTACGGCGGGCGAGTGGTATTGATTGAGTTCCTGTCTGGTCACAGCACGAGCGGGCTGATTGAGAGAATCCGCGGGCTGCCAAAGTAGCGCGGCAAATTCACCGATATCAAGACTTGTAGTGGCGAGCCATTGGGTCGCCCGATTGAGAAGCGTGTGAATTATCGGGCGACATACTGTGTCGCCCCTACATTTTCGTGTTGGGTTGGGATTTAGGATGCAGGGGGCTAAGTCAAGCGGTTGTAGAACTCGACCACCTGCTGGATGACGACCGGCGTCTGCACTTCGCCTTCTTCCGGCGCGCGATCCAAGGTGACGCGGTAGTTGTCTTTGTCGACTGTCATATAAGGCGGGAAGTAAGCCGATTGCTGCACCCATTCCTGGATGTGCACATTCTTCTTCATCTTGTCGCTGACTTCGATTTCATCGCCGGCGCGTACTTGATAAGAGGGCAGGTTTAGGCGGCGGCCGTTCACATTGATATGACCATGGCCGACGATTTGCCGCGCCGCCCAGATGGTCGCGCCCAAGCCCGAGCGGTAAACGACATTGTCCAGCCGGCGTTCCAGCAAGCTCAATAAATTGACGCCGGTGGGACCGGGCATCTGCGCCGCTTTCTTGTAGTAATTGCGCAGCTGCTTTTCGCGCACGTTGTAAATGAAGGCCAGCTTTTGCTTTTCACCCAGCTGGATCGCGTAGTTGCTGCGCCGTCCCGAGCGGAAGGATTGCTCGCGTCCGTGCTCGCCAGGGGGATAGGCGCGGTCTTCCAGGATTTTCGAATATTTCGGGCGCGGCACCAGCAGCTCGCCGAAGCGGCGCTGCGGTTTGGCTTTCGGTCCGTGATACGATGCCATTGAATTCCTCTTAGACGCGGGGCAATTCGACCCCGCTGATTCTCAAAATCGGCGCTACAGTGTAGCGGAATGCAGCGCTTTTGCTAGGGTGAGTTTCCCCATCGTGCGGGCTAGGGAGACTGTAGGGGCGACTCTGTGAGTCGCCCACTGTACTATACCTGCATGTTTTCGGGCGACTCACTGGGTCGCCCCTGCAATGCCAATGCGGCGAAATCCCATCTTACGCCGGCATATTCTCCAGCCTGCCGAGCCAGTAATGCACATCGAATGCTTCGTCGCCGGTCAAGAAGCGCCAGAGCTTGATGCGATTGACGATCTCCAGACGGCCCGATGCCTGTTCAAACCAGGGCTCGCGCCGCGCCAGAATGCCTTGCACATCATCGCCCATGGGAAAGGCGCTGTGGATCGCTTTGGCTTGGCGGTAATCGTCATCGAGGTCATCGGTATTCCAAAGGCGCAGCTGCCGCACCTTCGGGTTCAGGCGCAGTTTGAACATGTAGCGGCGGCGGTCCGTTTTGTTTTGGCGGCCGCAATGCCAGATGCCATGATGCAGCGCCAGCACGGAGCCGGCTTTGCAGACCATCGGAATTTGCCCGCGCATATTCTGATAAGCGGCGACATCCATCTCATTGACGCGGCGGAAGTGACTGCCAGGCAGCAGCAGCGTCCCGCCCATCTCCAGCGGCACATCGTGCGGGAAGTACATCAACTGGATATCGAAGTGGGTGCGGCAATCGATGATGGAATCGGCATGCAGCCCTTGGGCGCTGCCCTCATTTGGCTCGCGCACGTGAATGGCGTCATGATCGAAGAGCGGGTCTTCCCCGACCAGGCTTTGAATCAAGCCCTGAATCTGCGGCAGGTCCAGCAGCTTGCGGATGGATGTGCCCTGATAGCACTGCGACAAAGGCGTGCCCGACCGATGCCCCTTGATCTCTTGCCGGTCAATGCCGCGCATCGCTTCGCGATTGATTTCGTCGGGAACCAGCTCGTCAAAGCGCAGGAAGCCGCGCGCGACAAATTCCGCCATCTGTTTTGAAGAGAGCAGATATTGCTTGCCGATCATGTTTCGATGTCCTCCAGCTTTTCAAATAGAAATCCATACTTCATAAACGATGTCGTGTATTCCTCGCCGGGGTAGGGCGGGATGAGCACCGGCTGCTGAATCAGCCGCCAGCCGTCTTTCAGCGCATCCAAGCCGGTTTCGTAGGGCGGCTCGTCGCTGTCGCCGGTGGTGAATGAGTCTTTGCCGGCACCGTCATAGATCGACCAGCCCAGCACGCGGCTGTCCAATGCCGATGTTGCGAGATAAAGGGTCAAGACTTTCTGGCGCAGAGCGGAATCCATGGCGGGCCCTTCGCGGTTGAATGAGGCACGCCGATAAGCCTACCGCATTCCTGGCGCTGGGACAAATGCCGTTTGAAGGTTGTTTAGATGGCGCTCAGGCTTCTTCATCCTCGACGGCAATATCAGTTTTCTGTTTGGGAGCGTTCTTGGGCTTCTCTCCATCGGACGATTCCAGCGGGATGGATACTCTGACGTCCGGCAAGTCGGAGCGCTCGCGAAAATAGTTGATAACGGCATCCCCTATAGTCTTTGCCTTGGCTGCCATGCCTGCGCTTTTGGCGGCCCAGCCTACTAACGGAATCAGGCCCGTGACTTCGGCGATTACGTTTCCCGCTACCACGCCCCCTATCGCGCCGCCCAGAAGCGCTTTCAGATGGTCGATATCAAAGTCGTTAACTTCATAGGCATTTGCTACTTGAGTGATCATGGCCATATCCGCCCCGGTCAGAAATATGGAACTGCCCGGGAGCCATCCGGTTCCGGCGGCTACCGTAGTCCAAGTATTCACATGCTTGCGCGCGTCGCGGTCGGCGTCTTGCAGTGTCTTTGCCATGTTTCTCCACCTTTGGATTGGTTACACTGGTACTTCATGCGTTTCATCTATGTATACGCAAGACAAGGCGTCGAGTCGCTCGCTGCTCGCCCAAAGAACCAACTGAGATTATGAGATGAAGGTCCTCCTCTTAAATGACCGGATTCCGCCGGAAGGCAGAGGCGGGGCGGAGTCGGTGGTCTGGCGGCTGGCGCGGGGTTTGGCGGCGGCCGGGCAGGAAACGCATATCATCACGACCACAGCGAGCGCCTCCTTTGAAGAGACGCGCGCTGGCATCGCGACCTATCATATTCGCGCGGGTTATCCGGAGCGTTTCCGCGCTTGGCTCTCGCTATGGAACCCGCAGACTGTTGGCGCCTATGGGGCGCTGCTGCGCCGGATCCAGCCCGATGTGGTCAACGCGCATAATATTCATGATTTGCTCTCGTATCACACGCTGAAGCTGGCGCGCGAAGCCGGCTGCGCGGTGGTGTTCAGCGCCCATGACGCGATGCCCTTCGCCTATGGCAAGCTGCCTGCTTCTTTTTCGCCTGATGTTCCTGAACCTTGCGAACCCGGCGACTATCGATTGCCGCGCGGCTATAATCTTCGCCAAAACCGCTTCCGCTACAATCCATTCCGCAACGCCATGATCAAGCGCTGCCTGGCGCGATACGCGCATATTCGCACGGCGCCGAGCCAGGCGCTGGCGAAAGCATTCGCCGACAACGACATGCCGCCGGTCGAAGTGGCGCCTAATGGCATTGATCTGGATGAGTGGGCGCCGGTTGACAAGTCGATCGTCGCTGACCTGCGCGGACGGCTGGATCTGTTGGACAAGCGCGTGATTTTGATCGCCGGGCGCCTGACGGCTGAAAAGGGCCTGCGACAGATTTTAGCCGCGCTGAGCCGGCTCCAAGAAACGCTGCCCGATGTCCGTTTGCTGGTCTTGAGTTCGCGCGCTATCGATTCGCAGCTTGAAGGCGCTTTCGCCCATCTGAACTCGCTGATTCGCATCGGCGGCTGGCTGAGCGGCGACGAACTGCGGGCTGCCTATCAGATGGCCGATGTGGTGGCGGCGCCATCGATCTACGTGGATCCCTTTCCGACGGTGGCGCTGGAAGCGATGGCGGCGGGAAAGCCAGTGGTGGCGACTTGCTTCGGCGGCGCGCGGGAAGCGATAGTCGATGGCGAAACGGGCTATATCGTCAACCCATTTGATACTTTCGCCCTGTCTGATAGACTGCTGCGCCTGTTGACCGAAGAGGATCGACGGCGTCAGATGGGATTGCTGGGGCGCGAGCGCCTGGCGCAGCATTTCTCGCTGGACGAACAAGTGCGGCGGATGCTGGCAATTTATGAGCGGTCGTTGGCGATGCGCTGATTTGCCCGCATGCGTCGACTTTTGTAGGGGCGACTCGGTGAGTCGCCCGCGCGCAGCCACCATGCGCCTAGGGGTGTTTGACCCGCAGTGTCTACGCGCGGCGCTTAAACGTCGGTTGCTAGATCGAAGGATTATCCGAACATGAAGGCGCGTCGCTATCAAGGACCGGAAGACCTGTACCGCGCGCAAGCGGCGTTGATGGCTTGGGTGCGCCAAGCCGGGCGCTGCAATTATTTGCACAAGGGCGACGTGGGCCATCGTCTCTTCAACAGCTGCTTCCAATACAATCCCGCTGATGTGATGCGCTATTGGCTGGATGATGAAGGCGAGATTTGCGCTTTCGTGGTGCTTGACCTGCCTTGGGATGCGTTTGATCTTCAAGTCTCGCCGGCGCTCAGGTTATGTGACCATCACATTGAAATCTTCGAGTATTGCGAGGGAGAAACTCTGCGGCTCGCCGAGCGAAATGGCAAACGCTTAGAGAAAATCGTGGTTGAAGTGGATGACTGCGATCCAGCGTACATCGCCTTTGTTGAGGCGCGCGGATACTCGCTTTTGGAGCAAGGCTTCGCTCTCACCCGGCACGACCTGAAAAACTTGCCGGACGCGCCGCTGCCCCGTGGCTTCCGCTTCCACCAGGCGGCGGCGGGCGATGCCGCTCAACTCGCTGATGTGCATAATCACAGCTTCAGCAACAAGTGGAACGCGGAGAGTTATGGCAAGGTTTTTCGCTCGCCCCACTTAGAATACGAGTTCGTTGTCGCAGCGCCAGACGGTCGATTTGCCGCTTTCACCAACGTTTGGGTCGATGATGTCAATCGCTCGCTCCTGTTTGAACCGGTCGGTACGCATTCAGACTTTCGCCGGCGCGGCCTCGGCAAGGCGCTGATGGCCCATGTGTTGATGCGGATGCGGGCCGAACGCGGCATCAAGCGCGCCTATGTTTGTCATGCGCCGCCATCGACGAATCCGGCCGCGGCCGCGCTTTATGCTTCCGTCGGCTTCGAGAAGCTGCACGAGATCCACGACTACAGCAAATCCTTTCCATAGCGCTGGCGTCGCCGGCGGCTGCATTGCGCGAGCCTGGTTCACAACAGCATGGTTTCTGCTACAATACGCCGCATGAGGCTGCCAGCTAGCGGGGGACTGACCAAACGATGACATTGCGGATCTTCAACGTGCTGGGACGCGAAAAACAAGCATTCACTCCGCTCCATGAAGGGCGCGTTGGCATGTACGTCTGCGGTCCGACGGTGTACGAGCATTCGCATTTAGGTCATGCCAAGACCTACGTTTCATTTGATGTGGTGGCTCGATACCTGCGTTATCGCGGCTTCGATCTGCTCTACGTGCAGAACATCACCGATGTCGGACACTTGCGCGCCAACGAGGAAGACCGCATTCTCGTTCGCGCGGCGCAGCTGAATGCCAAGCCGATGCAAGTGGTCGAAACCTACACGCGCAGCTATTTCGAGGATATGGATGCGCTGGGCGTGCAACGGCCCGATATTTCGCCGCGAGCGAGCGGACACGTGCCGGAGCAGATCGAAATGATCGACACCTTGATCACACAAGGCCATGCCTATGTCGCTGATGGCAATGTTTATTTCGATGTGCTCAGCGATGCCGACTATGGCAAGCTCTCAAACCGCCGCGTCGAGGAGCAGCAAGATGAATCGCGCGATCTGGTTGCCGGCGAGAAACGGCACCCGGCCGATTTCGCTTTGTGGCGGCGCGCCGAGCCCGAGCATATCCTGCGCTGGAACAGCCCTTGGGGCGTCGGCTTCCCCGGCTGGCATATCGAATGCTCGGCGATGGCCAAGAAATACTTGGGCGCCAGCTTCGATATTCATGGCGGCGGCATCGACAACATTTACCCGCACAACGAGAACGAGATCGCGCAGAGCGAATGCGCCAACGATGTCGGATTCGCCAATTTCTGGATGTTGACCGGCAGCCTCAACGTGCTCGATCCGGACGAGGGCATCCCGGTAAAGATGAGCAAATCGCTGGGCAATTACGTCACCATTAAAGATGCTTTGCGGCGTTACCGCCCGCAGGAGCTGCGTTATTTCATCCTGACCTCGCATTACAGCAATCCGGTGGTCTATAGCGAGGAGGCGCTGGCTTCAGCGAAGTCCGGCTGGGTGCGGCTGATGAACGCCTTGCGCCTGGTTCGTCAGCAGTTGAACAATGCGCCTGCGTCTGACGCGGGCAACGGATTTCTGAAGCGCCTGGAGGCCGCCCGCGTTGAATTCACCGGCGTGATGGACGATGACTTCAACTCGCCACGCGGCATCGCCGTCCTGCAAGACCTGACGCGCGATGTCAACACGCTGCTGAACAGCGGGACCGAGGTTGGCGCCGCGACGCTGGCGGCGATCGACCAGACCTATACGGCGCTGGGTGGCGATGTGCTAGGCTTGGCGCCGGCGGGGGAATCAATCGAGAGCGGCGATGGACAGCGAGAGACGGCGCTGATTGAGTTGCTGATTGAGCTGCGCGCGCAAGCTCGCGTCGATCGTGATTATGCCCGCAGCGATCAAATTCGCGATCAGATGTCGGCGCTGGGCGTTATGCTGGAAGATCGAGTCGACGGCACGATCTGGAGGCTGATCTGAAGGGAAGGCAAATGAATGGCGTTATCTGTAGGCGACGCAAAGAGTGGGCGTCAAATGCCTGAATTCCTTTATGGACACTGGGCAGTGATTGAAGCGATGCGCGCGGGCCGGCGCGGGCTGGACGCGCTGATGATTCACGAGCGCGCTGAAAAACGCGGCGCGGTCGGCGATGCTATCAGCATGGCGCAAGAACTCAACGTGCCAGTGCAGCGGGTCCAGCGGCGCATCCTCGATGATCTGGCGAACAACGGCAATCATCAGGGATTGGTGCTGCGCGTCGAACCTTACCCATATTGCGACTTGGAAGACATTCTCACGCATGCCGCGCGCCGCCGCGAAAAGCCATTCATCTTGCTGCTCGACCTGCTGAAGGATCCGCAAAATGTCGGCTCGCTGATTCGTGTCAGCGATGCGGTGGGCGCCCATGGCATCGTCATTCAGGAGCGGCGCAGCGTCGCGGTGACGCCGGCGGTGGTCAACGCGTCGTCGGGCGCGGTCGAGCATACCAATGTCGCGCAGGTGCCTAACCTGGTCAATGCGATGAAAGAACTGAAAACGCAGGATGTCTGGCTGGTCGGGCTGGATGTCGGCCCCAACATCCCGCCGCTGGATAAAACCGACCTCAACATGGCGCTTGGCTTGGTCATGGGCAGCGAAGGCGAGGGCTTGCGCCGTTTGGTGCGCGATACCTGTGACCTGCTGCTGACGCTACCGATGCGCGGTGAGGTGGGCAGCCTGAACGTGGCGACAGCCGGCGCCATCGCCTTGTATTCCGCCTGGAGCGCGCGCGGCTGGGAAGGCTGGGCGCATGCTTAGAGGCGGGTTGTACGCCGCTTAGGCTTTTGCCAGCTCATGCTTCCATGAACGCACTTTGAAGCTCAGCGCAATCTGCATCGCGCCGGCAACCAACAAATAAAAGGGCACGATCAGCAGCAGCATCGCCACGGTCTCGAAGGTGTTGAAGAGCAGCATCAAGCCAAACACCAAAGAGACAAACCCGTTGATGCCCAGCAGCCACTCATTGTCAATCTCTTCGCGCAGGCGAAAGGCGCTGATGACCTCCAGCCCCCCGCCGATGACCGCCTTGAAGGCAAACAGGTTGATCAGAATTGCCAGCGTCAATGTGCCAAAGACGACAGGATTTCCCAGGGCAAGCAGACCGGCGATGGCGCTGACGATGCCCACCAGCAGCATCAGAACCCAGTGCCCCTCGCGATTCTTCACCGCGCCCCAAATCGTCGAAAGCCCGTCTACCAACGCGTAAACGCCGAAGAGTATGACGAAGCTAAACGCGCCGGCGGCCAAGGTCATGCCCGGTACAAAAAGCAGCAGAAGCGCGAAAATAATCGCGACGACGCCACGCAACATCAGCGCCTGCGAGGACTGTTCCAGAACACCCTTCATGTCGATCCTCCTATGTGAAATTGTCGCTAGATCGTATCAGTAGCGTCCGCGAATATCAATAGCTTTCATTCACAGCAGCGCATCGAAGTCGGTTGAAAAGGAAGAAACTTTGCCGCCAAGGGTGTCTTGAACATCAAGCGCATCGAGATTGTATGCCAAATTCATCTGTGCTATGCGTCTTTGCCGTGAAACTGAAGTCGTCTGATTTCAACCGAAATGAATAAACTGCCTGCCGCGCCGTCAGTCTGCACCGGCTGGACTTCGCGGTGATTTCAGCGCGCTTAAAATGCAGAGCCCGCCCATCAACAGGCCGCCGATAAGGAACGGCGCGCTCGACCCCAACTGCTGAAAGACAAGCCCGGCGAGCAGCGGCGCCGACGCGTTCGCCGCGCTGACCAGCGCCGCGCTGAGGCCCAATGCCCGCCCGTACTCGCCTGCGGGCACGCGCTGTGTAATCAGGCTGTTGAGGGCGGGGCGGATCAATCCAGCGCCGATCGACACGGGCACGATGGCGAACAGGAGCCAGGCAACGCCAGAGAAGCCACGACCGGCTTCGGCCGGGAGCGCTATGCTCAATTCGCCGATCAGCGCTTCCGTCGCCGATGGCTGCGCGCTCAGCAGGTCCCGCTCCACCAAATCACGCAGGTATAGAGGATGGGGCGCTTCGGGCGTTGTCGCCGTCAGGAGCAGGCCCAGCGCCAAGAAACCCAAGGCAAGGCTGGCCAGGCGACCGTCGCCCAGCCGCGCGCTCCAGCGGCCGATATAGCGCAATTGCACCGTCACCAGAATGAGACCGATCAGGAGGAACAGCAGGGCGTTGCCGCGCCCGAGAAAGCCCAGCCGCGTCAAGGTGAAGAGACCCAGCAAACTCTCGTAGCCGAAGAAAATGAGTTGCTGAGCGAACATCAGCAGAAGCAGAATCCCCAAACTGGGCTTCAGCAAATAGCGCAAGATCATCAGCGGGCTGAGCCACAATTGCTGGCCTCGCCCGCGCAATTCCGGCGGGTGCGTCTCCTCGAAGAGAAAGGCGGTGACCAGAATTGAGACGAATGAATAGATGGCGGCGGTGAAAGCCGGCGCCGCCAGCGAAGCGCTGAATTCCAGTGCGAGCAGGGCGATGACGGGGCCAAAGATGAAACCGAGACCGAAAGCCGCTCCGGTGATGCCCAAGCCCCGCGTCCGGTTCGTCTCATCGGTTATATCGCTGAGCGCCGCTTGCGCCGTTGAGAGATTGGCGCCGAACAAGCCGTCAAGCAGCCGCGATAAGATGACCAGCTCTAGTGATGTCGCCAGCCCCAGCATAATGAAGCTGAGGCAGGTGGTCGCTTGGCTGATCAGCAGCAGCGGTTTGCGCCCGTAACGATCGGAAAGCGCGCCCATGACCGGTACGCCGACGAGCTGCGCCAGCGGGAATGCCGCGATCACCAGGGCGATTCGCAGTGGATCGGCGCCGAACGCGGCGGCGTAGAGATGCAGCAGCGGCAGAATGACCGTCAAACCGAGGATGTCGACGAAGACGAGGGCGAATATCGGCAGCGCCCGTCGCCTGTCGAGCGGGGTCTGTTCGGCTGGGTCCGCAGCGTTCACGCGCATTCACCGTCACAGCTTTCAGCGCTCCAACTATAATCCAGCGCGCCAATCATTTCGAGATTTGCCTCATTCCTTAGCAGGACGGGGGCGCCTGGACATAACCGAAGGCTGCCAGCCGCCGCTTGAATATGATTTGCTCGCATTTTGTCTTTGTGCTAGCTTTAGGACGAATTGCTCTTGTATCGTCTGGATCCATGAATGCCAACATCGCGGGAGTATGCGCGGTTTCGGAACCGCATGATTGACGAACAGTTGGTGAAACGCGGCATCAACGATCGCCGCGTATTGGACGCGATGCGGGTGATGCCACGGCACCTTTTCGTGCCCGAGGAATTCAAGCGGCAGGCTTATGAAGACCGCCCGGTCCCCATCGGCGAAGGTCAAACCATCTCCCAACCCTACATCGTCGCCTTTATGACCGAGCGGCTGCGGCTCAAGCCCCATCACAGCGTACTGGAAATCGGCACCGGTTCGGGTTACCAGACGGCCATCCTTTGCCATTTGAGCCACTACGTCTACAGCGTCGAGCGCGTCAGCCGGCTAGCCGATCAAGCGGGCGGGCGCATCGGCGATCTGGGTTACAACAACATCGAGATTTATGTCGGTGATGGCAGCCAGGGCTTGCCCGACCAAGCGACCTTTGACCGCATCATGGTGACGGCGGCCGTGCCGCGCTTGCCCAATGTCTTGTGCGCGCAGCTGGATAAACATGGCGGGCAGATGATCCTGCCCATCGGCGATGAAGAATTGCAGGAGTTGACGCTGGTGACGCGGCGCGGCGAAAGATTCAGCTCGCGTACGCTGCTGCGCTGTCGCTTTGTGCCGTTGGTCGGTCGCTATGGCTTTGACAGCGACGTCAGCGGGCATCAGCAATTCATTTGACGCGCCGGGGCAATCACTTGTGGCGCATTCCGGAAACGTTGCCATGGCCAAAAGCGAGCATCCGAGCGACCTCAATCTCGATCTGATCCAACAGGTGCAGAACGCGCGCATGCTGCACGATGAGACGGCGCGCCCCTCGGCGCTGTCGGCTGTTTACTGGATCGAGGCGAAGCGGCGCCAAGGCGACTTTCCGGCGCCGACGGCCAGGTCCGGCGAGTGGCGAATCGGCTTAACGGTCAAAAACGTCGACCGCATTTGGGAGCGGGTCAAGGCGTTGACGGTGGCGGGCAAGCTGGGGTACAAGTCCAAGGTATCAACCGCGCCCGCAACCGGACAGGCGGATCCGGACGCGCGGCTGCTCTGCGTGCGGACATACGATGCTCGCGATGCTAAAGATGTCGAGCGAGTTGGGGAAGCGCTGCGGGCGATCGGCTTGACGGATCCGGAGTACGTGGCGGAAAAATAAGTGGCCGTACTTGTGACTATGCGTCACGGCCTTTTAGAAACAAGCACAAATCTGATACACTAGAGCGAGTACGAAAGGACAGGACTGTATTGCAACCGACGCGATCAACAGTCGGCTCGACCGCATAGAGGACAGAGGGGATGACAACGCGACCAACGTCGCCGAATTGAAGGGCGCGTATGAACACCTTGCTACCAAGGCCGATCTTGAAAGCGTCAAAACAGATCTAGAACGCGTGGAAAAACGCTTGCAGAGATTCGTTCTCGCAGTGGCAGTGGTGATGATCGCCGTCTTGACATACTTGGAAAACTTGAAGTTAGACGAAATATTGTCGCGCCTGCCATGAGTGAAACTGGTCCCGCCGCCTGACTTCATCTTGTTAATCTATGGGCGAAGAACGGGCGCGATCCTATTACCGGCGCAGGCTGCCAAGCAACTCGGGCTCAAATGAATTTGGGATCAGCAGTGCGGCTGATCCCAATATTTTTTTTGGTGTGCCGGCTGTTTCGCTGCTTACCGCGCGGCCGCCATCGCCTGCTCGATATCCTCGATGATGTCATCGATATGCTCGATGCCGACGCAGAGGCGGATCGTGTCCGGCGTGACACCGGATGCCAACTGCTCTTCCGGCGTCAGTTGGCGGTGCGTGGTCGAGGCTGGATGCGCCGCCAACGACTTGGTATCGCCGATATTGACCAGCCGCTTGAAAATCTTCAGCGCGTCGTAGAATTTCACGCCGGCGTCGAAGCCGCCCTTGATGCCGAAGGTCAGAAGCGCCGCCGGTTTTCCGCCGGTGTACTTTTGCGCCAATTCATAATAGGGCGAGCTCTCCAAGCCGGCGTAGGTGACCCACTCGACCTGATCGTGGCTTTCAAGATGCTTGGCGACCGTCAGCGCGTTTTCCACATGACGCTCCATGCGCAGCGACAGCGTCTGCAAGCCTTGGATCACCAGGAAGGCGTTGAATGGGCTCAGCGCCGAACCGGTATTGCGCAAGGCGACGACGCGGGCGCGGGCGATATAGGCGGCCGGTCCCATCGCGTCGGTGAAGACGACGCCGTGATAGCTCGGCTCCGGACTGCTGAACATGTAGAAGCGCTCGGCGTGCTTCGCCCAATCGAAGATGCCGCCATCGACCAGGATGCCGGCGATGCTGTTGCCGTGCCCGCCCATATACTTCGTCATGGAATGCAGCACGATATCGCAGCCATGCTCGACCGGGCGGCAGAGGGCCGGCGTCGGCACCGTATTGTCAACGATGACGGGCAGGCCATGCGCATGCGCCATATCAGCGATCGCGGCCATATCGGGGATGTTGCCGGCCGGGTTGCCGATCGACTCGCAGAAGACGCCGGCGGTTTTGTCGTCGATGTGTTGCGCCAGGTCATCGGGGCTGTCGCCATCGGCGAAGCGCGCATCAATGCCCAGCTTGGGCAGCATGTGGCGGAAGAGCGTCCAGGTGCCGCCGTAGAGCTGGGGCACGGTGACGATATTGTTGCCCGCTTCCGCCAGGTTGAGGATGGAGTAAGTGATCGCGGCCTGTCCCGATGCTAGCGCCAGCGAGGCGACGCCGCCTTCCATCGCCGCCACCCGCTGCTCCAGCACATCGTTGGTCGGGTTCATAATGCGCGTGTAGATATTGCCGGGCACCGCCAGATTGAAAAGATCGGCGCCGTGCTGGGCGTCGTCAAATTCGTAGGCGACGGTCTGATAAATCGGCACCGCGACCGCTTTGGTTGTCGCCTCGCTTTCGTAGCCGGCGTGGATGGCTTGCGTTTCGAGTTTCATGCAGAATCCCCTTTACTGAATCCTTACGTTTGTTCAATAGCGGCATACTTTACCGCATTCAGCTAAAAATCTGTAGGGGTGACCCGGTGGGTCGCCCATGAACTATTAGAGCAGGTATAGGGCGAGACAAGGGGCGTGTAGGTCGCGCAGGGCACGTAGACATCGCCCTTCGACACTGACCGCCGACAGTGCCCGTCTCTCACCCCTACAACTTCTTGCTGTGCTTCCAACGCGCGCGTGTCTGCTCGATGGTGGCGAAGACGACGCCATAGATCACCAGCGCGCTGCCGATGATCTGAACGAGCGACGGAATCTCGCCGAAGAGAAACAGCGCGATCAGGGCACTGCCGACCACGGCCGTTTGCAGAATGATCGCCAGCGCGGTCGCGGTGAAGACCTGCAAAGCCAGGTTCATGATGAGATGCCCCATCGCCTGCGCCAGGATGGTCACGATAATGACCCAAAGGTAGCCCCGTGCCGAATAGCCTGTGACCGGCGTGTCGCTGAAGGCGACGAAAACACTCGTCACCAGCGCGGCGCTTAAGAATACAAGGAAGCTATAGAGCAGCGGCGGGATGATGTTGTTGAGCTGCCGGCCGATGAGCAGGTAGGCGCCGAAGCAGAATGAGCCGATGAGCGCCAGCGCGCCGCCAAGCAGGGGGTCGCTGCCCGCTTCAATCGCGGTCAAGCCGCCAAGGCCGACCAAGGTCACGCCGATGAGGGTCAAAGCGAGGCTCAGCCAGAAGCGCCGCGAGAAGATGACGCCGAAGATCAGAATCTCCGGCAGCACGATCCACAGTGGCGTCGTCCGCCGCAGCAAACTGGTCATCAGCACGCTGGTGTATTCCAGGGAGACGAATAACAGCAGCAGGTTCAGCGCCAGCCAAAAGCCGGAGACGCCGGAAAGCAAAACTTGTCGCCTCGTCAGGCTTAGGAGCTCCCGCCGGCAGCGCAGCCAGATCCAGGGCAGCAAGGCGATTGAGACGAGCCACAGGCGGATCAGCACGATCACCAGTGACGGCACGCCTTCGCTCTGGGTGATGCGTATCGCGATCGGCGTCACGGCAGCCGAAAAGATCATCGTCACGATGATGAGCAGCCGCCGTCGATCGAGCATGAGCCACTTCTTGGATGCGCCGGGCAAATGCGCGCCATGCTAGCACGGCGGCCACTGTCTGCCTAGTCTGCGGCGCGGACATCGCACTTGGGTGCCGGCCGCTTAGGGTCGCAAGAAACTTCATGCCAGATCTCTACGATTTTCACCACTGCCCATCCCTTTCCTTTTGACAGCTTCAATTGACAACAGTACAATCGGCGGGAATCCAGCTTCATCGGCGCCGTAGCCGACTTCAACCGGGGAGCATCCATGTCAGAGAGCCTCATCGGGACGCATCGAGATTTGCTCGCGCTAAAGCAAGAACTCGTCGAGGGAGCGGCGCTGGTCGCCAGCATCGGGCTGGTGCCGCTGACGCAGGGCAATCTCAGCCTGCGCGATCCCGAAAGCGGGTATATCTTAATGACGCCGCACGATTACGCTTACGACCAGATGACCATCAACGACGTCCTGGTGCAAGACTTGGATGGCAATGTGATCGAGGGTTTTCGCGAGCCGTCGCATGAGTCTCCGGTGCATCTTGCGGTTTATGAGAAGCGACCGGAAGTGCTCGGCATCGTGCATGCCGAACCGATCTACACCAATCTCTTCGGCGTCTTGCACAAGCCGATCGCGCCGCTGCACGTCAATACGCTGATTGATGTCGGCGGCGAGGCGCCGGTGATGCCCTTCGCGCCCAGCGGCTCGCGCCAATTTGGCTATGACATGCTGGAGGTGATGGGCGACAGGCGCGCCGTGGTCTGGGCGAATCACGGCATGCTGGCGGTGGGCGACAGCCTGCGCAAGGCGATTCACTGCACCGTCATGGTCGAGATTTCGGCCCAGCTCTATCACATGGCGCTGCAGCATGGCGAGCCGCATCAGATTCCG
>JAPOXG010000127.1 GCA_026707225.1 Chloroflexota bacterium | reverse complement strand
GCGCGCATCTCGGTGTTGATCTCGCCGTCTTCGCCAATATGCCGGCGGATGTTGGCGCCGGTCGCTTCCGAGTATTCAAAGCGGTGATCGGCAATGGCGACGCCATCGGCGATGACCCGTAATGACCATTTGCCATCCAGCTCCATTTGATCGTGCAGGGGCATGCGCGTGTTGGGCGTTAGAAAATTACGGCCCCGCGTCAGCTTGAAGCTGTCTTCGTGGATATAAACCGCGTCGCCCACCGCGTCGATGATCTCGAAGCGAATATCGCCATTGGCTTCGGTCGGTACGCGCAGCTGCACAAAGGGCTGGATATAGTCGATATCATCGGGCAGCGACCAGGTGCGGTAAATCTGCGGCTCGCCTTCTTCTTTGGTGGTGAGCAAGCCGATGTCGACCGCCAGCACCTGCACCTCGTCGGGGTCCAAGCCCGCGCGGGTTACCGATTCGAGCGCGTGACGGTAGACGCGCTGCTCGGCGCTGGCCGGCTGTTGATGGAAAATCTCGTATTCGTAATCCTCTTCCTCTTCTTCCAGCTGCTGCTCGTATTCATAGCCGTAGTCATAAGACTCGCTTCTGACATTGCCGCTCGAGCCGTCGTTGTCGAATTGACGGACCAGGAAGAGCAGACCGAGCAAAACCAGAATGACCGGGAAGCTATTGCCCAGCAGCGCCACCGCGCCCAAAGCCAGCAGAATAAAGGCGAGAAACCAGGTGTTGCGGTTTTCCATGGATTCGTCCTTCGTTACTTGCGGCTCCGCGAGCCGGTCTGCTGGAGCAAGTCCTTGAGCTGCGTCGACTGCGGTTCATCCACCTCGTCGACAATGACGGCGTCTTGCAAGTTGCGGCGGCGCTCATTCAACGAGGCGTCGAGTTCGACGTCGCCGCTCAGCCGGCGGTGGCGTTCGCGCGTCGATGGCGCCAGCATCAGATTGTGCATGCCGATCAGACTGTTGTCGACATACACGCGCAGGTCCCAGTCGCCGTTGCCATCGACATTGGTATTGCCAGCCAGCGGCAGATGATGATCGGCCAGCAGGCTGAGCTCGCCCTCGCGCAGGAATGTCTTCATCTCGTGCACATATTGTTCTTCGCCGAGATGATTGTAAATCTCGTAACGGATCAGCGCTTGCCGCTCGGCTTCTTCCGGCGTGACGTGCAAGGTGATGAAGGGGCGCACGCCGTCGTCATCTTTGGAGATGCTGCGCGTTCGGCGCATCGCCAAACCTTCGACGCCGGTTTGCATGGCGATCAAGCCGATATCAAGCATGACAATGCCGCTGCGGTTGAAATAGCCGGCGCGGGCGGCCGCCCTTTCCGAGGCTTCGCGCGCCTGTGGCGTGATGCGCCGCTGCACCGGCGCCCGATGCAGCACATCAAGCAAGCTGGCCCGCTCCGGACCAAGCTCAATCATAGAAGCGATGACGGCAACCGCCAGCGCGCCAATCAGCGACAATTGCACCGCCGCTGAGACCGGCGCCGCCAGCAGCGCGAAGCCAATCAGCAGCGCCATCGCGACCAGCCAGGCGGTGTTGCGTCTTTTCAAGCGAATCATCGTCGTTAGCGTTCCAACTTCTTCCGGGCTTCCAGCAGCCTCTAGCCGCCACCCTCCCCTATTCTAACACCATCCCTACCCGTCTCAAGGCATAGTCAGCCAGACAGCGATGTACGGGCGACACTTGCCGCGCGTAGGTGAGGTAGACACTGACCGCCGACACTGCGGTTATGTCGCCCCTACATATTTCGAATTGAAAACAGATTGAATCTACCAGCATCCCCCATTTATTGGCGAAAACAGCTCTCATACTATCGACTCCGCCGCTGCTCCAGCTCATCACCGTCATCCAATGGCGCGTAATCCGTCAGCTCGCCATCATCCGACAGCCGCAGATGGCGCAATTCCACATCATCCAGGTCGTAGACATCGGCCGCTTCCGTCGCCTCGTCTTCATAGATGCCGCGCTCACGCTCCTCCAGCCTTTCGAGGTGTCGCTGGACTTCTTCCTGGATGCGCTCTTCCCGCTTCTGCGCGCCGCCGCCGTATTTGTTGTAATAATCGAGCAGATGCCCGGCCATGCCGATGCCCCAAAAGAAGGTGACGAAAAGCGGCCAAGGGAATCCACCGGCGGCAAAGAGCCAAATCATCCACACCAGGACATTCACGCCGGCGTAACTGATGAGATGAATCAGGAGGGCGTTGCGCTCGTCATACTTGGCTTCGACGCGGCGGCGGATTTCGATCTCAAGCTGCGTTCGATTCTTGCGTTTCATCGCGCCCGCTCCGATTGAGCGCCGACCGGCCGGCTGACGCTTTCGATTTCCGCGAGGCTAATCCCACCGTCTTTGTCCGCGTGTGATGTTTCCGCGTCCGCTCTCTTTCGTCGCTCGCGGCGCAATTCGCGTTCGACCAGTTGATCAAGCTTCGCCTGTCGCTTTTCCCAGCGGCCGCCGTGGGCGAAGACATACCGCAGCAGATGCGCGCCCAGCCCGATTCCCCAGATACCGGCAAGGGTCAGTGGACCGTGCCAGATGTCTGGATCGGGCCGAAATAACGCTCTAGCGTTCAATGGATGCAAAAGAACGAACGAAGTCATAACGCCAAGATAAAGCGCCAGATGCCAAAAGACGAGGCGGCGGTTCTTGAGCTTGTCAGCCATCTGCGTCCGAACCAACATTTCCTGTTCTTCCAGATCGTCGCCAGAAGTGTATCGCAGCTGCTCGTCGATACGCCGGTCGGTTTCAGCCTCGTGCCGCTCACGGCCGCGACCGTGCCGAAAATAGTAATGGATGACATGCAGCGCGGCAGTTGTGCTCAGTACGCACAGTGCATTGACGCTGTCGCGATATCTATCGAACGCCGTGGAAAAGCCTTGCAATTCGCCCCATAGGACCCAAAAGTCGAAGGCGCTGTAGAGCAGGAACAACAATGCGCCCAATACAAGAAGCAAATGAAAATGCAGGCTGCCGCGCGCGCGAAACTTATGCTCCACCCGCTCGCGGATTTCGGCTTTCCCGACCGGCTTGAATTTCGCTTTCATGCCTTCGCTCCCGGAATGCTAGCGGACCCTTGATTGCCGCTCGGGCAACGCTTCGGCGGCGAAGTCCTCGGTGAATTCGCCCTCGGCGTTCAAGCGCAGGCGGCGCCCGTCCGCGTCTCCGAGATCGAAGACGTCGCCCGCCAGGTCAGCCGGCCGCGCGCTGATCGCTTCACGGGATAAACTCCAAAGCCTGTCAACCTCGCTGTCGATCTTCAGGGCGCGCCCCTCGGCTGTGCGGCCATGCACAAAGCAGAACCGGATGACATGCAGCGCCAGCGCAATGCCCCAATACT
The DNA here is from genome assembly GCA_026707225.1 of Chloroflexota bacterium. Classification (GTDB taxonomy): domain Bacteria; phylum Chloroflexota; class Anaerolineae; order Aggregatilineales; family Phototrophicaceae; genus UBA6055. The sequence goes on along the minus strand of JAPOXG010000127.1, from coordinate 23,736 downwards.
GGCTGATCAGGCCCAAGTCCGGCACATTAAACATCGGCTCAATCCAGATCACAGTCAGAAGCCAGAGCAACCCGAGCAAGAGCGCCGCCGACAGGATATGCGCGGCGACCGCGCGGCGCGCGCTGATCCGCTTCTCGGCTCGCTCTTCAATCAGCATTTCTTCCTCTTCATCCAGCGCCGTCCTGTTCGCCTGCTCTTCAATCGCGCCTTCGATCTCGTCGGCGCGCGCAACCGCCCCCGGTCCGCAGCGGTAATAGTAGCGCAGGCCATGCAGAATGAGCGGTATCGTCCACAGCCCGCCAATCACGATATAATGTTGCGGCAATTGCGCTGGCGTATTGAGCAGGTAGATGATGGCGAGCGCAAGGTAGATCGCCAGGTGGAGCAGAAGATCGCGGCGGCCCGTCATGCGTGTTTCAATGCGGTGACGAATGAATTCCCGTTCAATCGTCCCAGGCGAATCATTCATGATGCGGATCTCCGATCAAGCGTTGCGACGGCGGCGCTCGCAAGAATCTACGCAGGGGCGGGCGCTCGGTTACGCAAATCAGCCATGCCCCCGCCGACCTCAACTCGTGCCGAAACTCAAGCCGAGTTCATTGAGCCAACGGCGGTAGGCGATCGCCGTTTTATCGCTGCGCAGGTGCAGCTCCGCCTGCAAGTCGAGCGGCAGCAGCTCGGGCCGCTGTGATTGCACGATGGGCAGGTCTTGCATTGCGATCTCGTCCTGGAAGGCGCGCAGCGATTCGTCGCTGCTGTCGTCCTGCGTCATCACCATCCACATCCACATCAGCGACTTGACTTCCTCAATCGGCGTGACCATCAACAGGATGGCGAATTCCTCTTCCGATTCTTTGCGAAAATAAGCGACCAACGGGCGATGCGCCTTGTAGGTATAGGTCACCCAATTGGGAATGTGGCTGCCATCGGGATTGGGTTGAAAGACGCGGATATCGGTGGCGGTGACGCCGTCGTCGTCGGTGATGACCTCGTAGTCGGGGATCTCGGGCCGTTCCTGCGTGCCGAGGATATCCTGGTGCACGAAGGGGAAATGGGCGACATCGAGGAAATTCTCCACCATGCGCGGTCCAGCCGCCTGGAATTCATAAGCGCCGCAGAGGATCTTGCGATAATCGGGATCGTCCCACTCTTCGAAAGGCGGGATCTCATTCGCCGGTTCGCCCAGGCAGACCCAGACAAAGTCATAGGCGACGGTCGCGTGATAGGTGATGGCGCGCGCCTTGGTCGGCGGCTTCTGCTCGGGATGCGCCGGGATGCGCACGCACTGGCCATCGGCATCGTATGTCCAGCCATGGTAGGGGCATTGCAGCGCCCCATCGTCCAGCACCTCGCCCAGCGAGAGGCGCGTTCCCCGGTGAACGCAGAGGTCCTTCCAGGCGCGCAGATCCTCGCCCGCTTTCCAGATGACAATGTCCTCGCCCAGCAGCCGCGCGCCGACCACGTTGTTCCCCGCTTCTAGCTGGGACAGCGGCAGCACCGCATGCCAGTCATTAAGCAGAATCGGATCGTCGATCATAGGCCAGTCTCCCGCGGCTTCCCGTGTCGCCGATTATAACATAGCTGGGAACTGTTTCTTCGCTCTCCCGCGTCCCAGCCGTAACGACGCTGTACGGGCGAGCCGGTGGCTCGCCCCTACGGATTGCGCGTCGGGTTCTGTAATATGTTCACAGTAAGATCTGAAATCAAGAGGGATGGACAAATGACACAAATGGAAGGCAAAGTCGCGCTGGTGACCGGCGCGGCCACGGGCATCGGGCGGGCGAGCGCGCTGGCGCTGGCGCGGGCGGGCGCCGCCGTCTGCGTCTCCGACATCAACAGCGCGGGCCTGGAAGAGACAGCCCAGAGCATCATCGACGCGGGCGGCAAAGCGATCGCCGTCGCCTGCGACGTGACCAAGGCGGGAGACGTCCAAGCGATGGTCGCGGCGGCGGTCGACGCCTTCGGTCACCTCAACGCGGCGGTCAATAACGCGGGCATCGCCGGCTCCTTCACGGATCGTCTGCACGAAGCCGACGACAGGATGCTCGAGCGGGTGCTCGCTGTCAACCTGCGCGGCGTCTGGCTCTGTATGAAAGAAGAACTGGCGCAAATGCTCGCGGCCGGTGGCGGCTCCATCGTCAATATCGCCTCGGTGGCCGGGCTGATCGGCGCGCCCAAGGCAGCCGCCTACACCGCCAGCAAACACGCCGTCGTGGGCTTGACCAAGTCGGCAGCGGTCGATTACGCCAAGCTGGGGCTGCGCATCAACGCCATCTGCCCGGCTTACACCGACACGGCCATGGTGCAAAGCGCGATCGCGGCCAATCCGCTGATGGCGCACATCATGGAGCGAGCGATCCCGATGGGACGACTGGGTCAGCCGACAGAAATCGCCGAGGCTGTCGTGTGGCTCTGCTCGGAATCGTCGTCCTTCGTCACCGGGCACGCGCTGGCGCTGGATGGCGGCTTGGTGGCGCTGTAGGTTTCCGCACTCGTTGACAGCGTTTGTCCAGATTGTATACTTGGAGTGAATCAACCCATGGTAACAATCTTAATACAGGCAGCGGCATGGCTATGATGTACGCATCCATTCCGACGACCATGAGCCCTCTCATGTGCATGTATTCAAGAGTGGAAATCGCGTTCGCGTTTTCCTGGATCCAATCTCGTTTGATGAAAATCATGGATTCAACAGTGGAGAGCTGCGAAAGATCCGACGCCTGATTGAGTTGCATTTGGAGTTACTTCGCGATCATTGGGAAATCATCCATCGGTAAAGCGAGAAAGAACTTTCGGGGAATACGGGAGAGTTATATGACGCAAAAAATTCCGTTTATCCATTCCACACGAAACGACGCGCAAAATGTACGATTCCAAGATGAATTTGTCTTGATTGACCTGGCGGATGGACGTGTTATCGGTATGCCTATAAATTGGTTCCCGTGGCTGCATAGAGCGACGGGGGCTCAAAGAGAGAGATACGATTTGCACGGTGACAGTGTCTACTGGGAAGAATTGGACGAAGGCATCGACTTGGTCGCCATGCTCACCGGCTTGTACATTAAGGATAAGCCACGTCCGAAAGAGACGATAGAACAGTCTAGCGCCGTCACGACTTGACATAAGCCCCTGCCAACTATCGAACATGGTCACCGTACTTTGCCGGCAGCGGCATGGCTATGATGTCAGGATGTATCCGGACGATCATGATCCGCCGCACGTTCATGTCTGGAAAGGCGGAAGGCAAGTCAAGATTGACTTGGAGACTATGGTTGTCATTTCGATGAGCCACCGCTTTAACAGTCGGGAAATCGGACAAATCGTCAATCTCTTGCGCGAGCGCGAGAGTCTCCTACTGAGCGTTTGGAAGCGGCTGCAAGATTCATAATTGCAATCATCGAACGATGTGAAGGATCCAAAACCATGAAAAAAATACCCTTCGCGCATGATGACCGCTGCGCGCCTCAGGCAGTGCGATTCACCACATCACACGTCATGATTGAAATGGCGGACGGGCGAATCTTGGGCCTGCCGCTCTACTATTTCCCCTGGCTGCAAAATGCCACGGAGGCCCAGCGGCAAAACCACCAACTCAACTACTTCACTGTCGACTGGGAAGAATTAGACGAAGGCATTGACATGGTCGCCATGCTTACCGGCTTGTACATCAAGGATAAGCCACCTCCGAAAGAGACTCTTGAACAAGCCAGCGCCGTCGCTTCTTGACATTAGCAACTGCCAAATATCGAACATGGTCACCGTACTCTACCGACAGCGACACGGTTTTGACGTTCGAATCTATACACGTGAGCATGGTCCGGCACATGTGCATGTATTCAGAGCAGAAAAGCATGTTAAAGTTAACCTAAAGCCCATACGATTCTCGCAGAATAGGGGATTCTCTAGTCGAGAGTTGAAGCAAATCCGTCAATTGCTTAATCACCATATGGAGTTGATCTTAAGCGAATGGGAACGGCTTGACCCTGAGAAACGATAATTCAGGAGAATGATATACGATGCAAGAGCCGGTTATTCACGAAACGCGCAATGAAGCTCAGGGCGTACGCTTCACCGATGAATACGCCATGATTGATCTGGCGGACGGGCGCATACTCGGTGTGCCGCTGGATTTCTTTCCCTTACTTAAGGCAGCAACTGACGAGGAACGACAAAACTACCAGTTGCATGGTCTTACCTTATATTGGGAAGATATTGACGATGGAATGGACTTGACTGCTCTAGTCTCGGGACTCTACATTGAGCCGAGTGTAGAGTATCTGGAAAGCCTGAAGGAAATCATTGCCGAGCGCAAGGCGAAAGCCGCCACCCCTACTTAACCAGCCCGGTACGCAGCGAGTTGGCAAGCAAGTATGGTTACAGTATTGTACAGGCAGCGACACGGATACGATGTAGTAATCCACTCCGAGGACCACGGACCCGCGCATGTGCATGTCATCAGGGGTGGCAACGAAGTGCTCATAGAGTTAGTCACTTGGAGAATCCTCGAAAACCACCGCTTTAACGAAAGGGAACTTCGCCGAATCCGCAAATTACTCCGCGAACATGAAGCGCTGCTGGTGGAAACATGGTCGCGCTTGCATGAATCCTAGTGAGATTGAGCGGTGTATAAAAAGGGACTTCATATCATGAACGACTATCCAAATATCCACGAATCTCGCAACCGGCCTATTCGAGTCCGATTCAGCGACGAATTTGTATTCATCGACTTGGCGGACAGCCGCGTTATCGGAATGCCGCTATACTTTTTCCCTTGGCTTCAGGACGCGTCTGGTGACGAACGAAACAACTGCCAGCTTAATCCCTTCAGTGTTTACTGGCCCAATATAGATGAAGGCATCGACATAATCGCGATGGTCTCCGGCATGTATATGAAAGACATGCCCCACCCCGAAACAGTCATCGAAAACGCGAACGCCACCCCTACTTAACCAGCCCGGCACGCCGCATATCCGACAGAATCAAGCGCTCCCAGGGACGATCCGTCACCAGCGGGAAGTAGCGCGCGCCGCGCCGCATGCACTCGTCGCGGATCTCATCGCGCCAGGCGTTCACCCGCCGCTGATAAATGCCGAGCATCACCCCATCCAGCGTCACCTCTTGTTTGGCTTCCGTCTCCACATCGATCAAGCTGAGATCGCCGGTCACCGGCGGTCTTACCTCCTCCGGCGCCAGCACATGGATGAAAGCCACTTCATGCCCGCGGCTCAGCAGCGCGTTCAGCCCGTCCAGATAGCGCCCTTCGTAGGAGAACATGTCGCTGATGACCAGCGTCAAACCAGGGCGGCGCGCCCGCAGCGCGTAATCCGCCAGCGCGGCGTCCAGGTCGGTAATGCCGGCGGCGGCGATCTCCTGTATGAAGCGCAGCGCGGCGATGCCCCGCGCCCGACCGCGCGTCGGCCCGAAGGTAGCGGCGCCCCCGCCACGCACAGCGGTCAATACCAGCCGGTCGTTGCTGGTTAGCGAGACGTAGGCTAAGCCAGCGAGAATGCGCTTGGCGTATAGCAGCTTGCGCTGGTCCGCCTCGCTCTCGGGCGGGAAGTCCATGCTGGCGGACGCATCCAAAATCAGATGGACGGCCAAGTCTTCTTCGTCTTCAAGCAGCTTGATATATGGCCGTTCGAGGCGGGCATAGATGTTCCAGTCGAGTTGGCGCAGATCGTCGCCGGCGACATAATTGCGATAATCAGCGAATTCGATGCTTGAGCCGCGCTTGATCGAGCGGCGATCGCCTTTGATCGCGCCCGCCCGCACCTTGCGCGCGACCAGCATCAGCGGTTCCAGCCGGCGGCGGATGGCTTCGGGCAGAAGCGCGGGAGCGGGGGCACGTTCTTGCGCCACGGCTAGTCTTCTTCCTCGTCGGCGCCATCGTCCGGCGAATCGGCGCTGTCATCTATCGCATCGTCTTCAGCTTCCTCCAGGTCAGCCACATCGTCATCATCGCTGTCGTCTTCATCATCATCTTCTTCAAATTCGAATTTCAAAACAGCCACATGTCGATCGCGGAAGAGCTCCTCTTGCTGCTCAAATCCCAGCTTGTCAAAGAGCTTGCGCGCGGCCAGGTTTTCCGGTTCATAGCGCGCGATTACCATTTCGCTGTTCTCGAAGCCGTGAATCATATCGATCAACTTATCGGTGACGGCATATCCCAAGCCCTGCCGCTGGAAATCCTGATGAATGGTCAGCCGCTCGATGATCCACTGCGTCGGCTGCGAGGCATGAATGAGCATGACATAGCCGATGAGCTGCCCCTGCCAATCGACGCGGTAGAAGCTGACCGCCGGATGCCGCGTTTGCATCCAGCTGAGCACGACATTCTTGGTGAAACGCCGCTGCCTGGGCTTGACGCGGATCACGTTCAGCGCCAGAAAATCGCGCAGGCCCGTTATTTCTGTGAGTTCGATATCCTTCATGGCAAGCTAGAGTCCGTTTCGCGCGCTTGGAATAGTATGAGTGTGCCACAAACAGAATGATAGTCCAATGATTTTCCAAAGCTGATGAAGGCACAGGTTAGCGGGCCCGCTGGATAGAGCAGATAATAATCCGTAACACAACAGTTGGGGGCGTTGCGCTGAAACCTGGCACCCTGTTGTGCAAACAGCAGTGAAGCAAGGGAGATGAAAATGACGGAAGGCAAACAACTGACGACCGCCCATGGCCCACCGTCAGCCGCCGGCAGCTAATCCGCTGCCCGTTCCAGCGCCGCCAGCACGATCTCAATCGGGTGCCGCGCTTCGAATCCGGCGTCGTCAATCTGGGCGCGGCAGGATGCACCGGGCGCAGCGATGATGGCCGCCGGATTCGCGCGGATGGTCGGCAAAAGGCGGTCCGCGGCGATCTTCATGCTCAAGTCGTAATGCTCATAGCCGAAGCTGCCGGCGACGCCGCAGCAGCCGGTGTTCATCTCGGCGACCTCCGCGTTCGGTATCGCCCGCAGCAGCTTGAGCGTATCGGATGTGCCCCAAAGCGCCTTCTGATGGCAGTGCCCGTGGAATAGTATCCGAGGCGGATCCGCAGGCCAAGCGAGGGACGGCGCTCGCTCCGCCAGCTTCTCGGCGAAGAAGGCTTCGGCGCTGAGGCAGCGCTCGGCCAGCGACCGAGCCGCCTCTTGAATGCCGGGATCAACCAAGGTCAAGTAGTCGTCGGTGAAGGCGCTGAGGCAGCTCGGCTCGAGGAAGATAAAAGGCAGATCAGGATTCGCGCGGACCAAGCCGAGCACGTTGTCATGAGCCATCTGCTTGGCGCCATCTAGCAGACCCTTGCTGATGGCGGGGCGTCCGCAGCAGCCAGCCCTCGGCAGGCCTTCGACGTTTAGGCGCAAGCCCAGCGTCTCCGCCAACTTCATAGCCGCCCGCCCCACCTCCGGGTGATTCCATTCGGTAAAGGTATCGACGATCAGGACGGCATCGGGCGCGCCATGCCGTTGATAGCGCTCGGCACTGAAGCGGCGCTCAGCGAATTTAGGCAGCGGCCGCTCGGTTGGCAGCCCCAGCAGACCGGCGCCTGCCCTTCCCAGCGGACTGTTCATGACCAGGTTGCTGAGCTTGGGGAGCGCGCCGGCCAGCCTGTTGACGCGGTGAATATTGCCGAAGACGCGGGTGGCCAGGTCGATGCCATGCCGGTCATGCCAGGTCGCCAGGAATTCCGATTTGAGCTTCGCCACATCGACCGACGAGGGGCATTCGGCGGCGCAGGCTTTGCAGCCCAGGCAGAGATCCAGCACCGATTTGACGGCGGGATCGCTCAGGTCCTGCGGCAGAACGCCACTGATGGCGGCGCGCAGGGCGTTGGCGCGCCCTCGCGTCGAATGCGCCTCATCCAGCGTCGCCTGATATGACGGGCACATCGTGCCAGCGCCCTCCTTGCGGCAGACGCCAGCGCCATTGCACATCTCGACCGCGCCGGCGAATCCGTTGTCGGACCGCCAATCGTAGCGCGTGTCGACCTTGATCACCTCGTATTCCGGCGAATATCGCAGCAGCTCCGCGCTATCCATCGGCGGCGAATCGATGATCTTGCCCGGGTTCATCATATTGTCGGGATCGAAGGCGCGCTTGACCCGGCGAAAAGCGTCCATCAATTCGGGACCGAATAGGTACTCGCTGAATTCGCCCCGCACCAAGCCCTGACCATGTTCGCCGGTGATCGTGCCTTGATGCTTCTTCACCGTCTGCGACACCGCATCGGCGATCGTTCGGTATTGATCGCGCCCTTTCAGCGTCTTCAGATTGATCAGCGGGCGAATATGCAGGCAGCCGGCGCTGGCGTGGGCGTAGATGGCGTAAGTGGTGTCGTTGTCGTGGATGATGCGCTCGACATCGCTGATGTAATCGGCCAGGCTTTCAACCGGCACGGCGCCGTCTTCGATGAAGGAGACCGGCTTGGCTTCGCTGCGTTCGCTCATCATCAAGCCCAGCCCGGCTTTGCGCACGGTCCAGACATCGTCTTGCTGCGCCGGCGTTTCGGCGACCGTCAGCGCGCCATTGAAACCCAGCCGCGTCAGGTGCGCCTTGAGATCTTTAATCCGGGCATCCAGCTCGCGCACCGCCCCGACGAACTCGACCACCAGAATCGCTTCCGGATCGCCCTCGACGAAGGTCAGGCGGTCGCGGTAGCCAGCGGCTTCGCGCGTCTTATCCAGCAGGAACTTGTCCATCAACTCGATGGCGGCCGGCTCAAGCTCGAGAATGCGCGGCGTCGCCTCGAGCGAAGCGCGCAGCGTGTCGAAATGCACCAGCGCCAGCCGGGTATTCTCAATCTTCGGCCGCTCAACCAGGCGAAGCTCGGCGCGCACCACTGTCGCCAGCGTGCCCTCGGAGCCACAGAGCAGCCAATTCAGATTGACGTCGTCAGGGTCGATCTTGTCCAGCGCGTAACCAGCCACCGTGCGCCAGGTCTTGGGAAAGCGCGCTTCAATCAAGGGCTTGTGCTCGGCAACCAGGTCGCTGACAGTCGCGCGGATGCGCTGCAGCTCCGCGGTCGATTCATCCAGCCAGACCAGGTCGCCGCCCGCCGTCACCACTTGCAGGCGCGCAATATGGTCAGCCGTCATGCCGTAGCGGATGCTGTGGGCGCCGGTGGCGTTATTGCCGATGACGCCGCCGATGGCCGCGCGTTCGGCGCTGGCCGGGTCGGGACCGAACATCAAATCCAGCGGCGCCAGCTGCGCGTTGAGCGAACCGAGGATCATGCCCGGCTCGACATCGACCGCGCGCGCCTCGGCATTGACACCCCGAACGCGGCGCATGCGCCGGGTGAAATCCATGATGACCGCTTCGCCGACCGCTTGGCCAGCCAAAGCGCTGCCACCCCCGCGCGGCAGCAGCGGCGCGCCATATTTGCGCGCGATCTCGTGCACGGCGACCACATCATCGGCATCACGCGGGAAGGTGACCGCCAGCGGCATGATCTGATAATTGCTGGCATCGGTGCTGTAGAGCGCGCGCGTCATGCGGTCGGCGGCCGCCTGATCCTGTCCGATGGCGCCGCGTAGGTCATGCAGCATCTCGTCAATTTGCATGGGCAATTTCTTCATCCGCGGTGTCGATTTCAGCGTAGATTGTAACCGTAATGTAGTGGGAATTACACAGGGCCAGATAACTCGTCAAGCTTCACAAATGTAGGGGCGACATATTATGTCGCCCGAACAAGTCGCGCTACGAACACGGGCGACCTGGTAGGTCGCCCCTACAGTTTCCGCATAAATGTGGCTGGAATTCGTATCACACCCGGCTCAAATCCACCTTCAGCGCCCGAAGCTGGGCAATGCAAGCGCGGATCGCCTCGTCCGAGGCGCGCAGCATGGGCGGGCGCACGCCGCCAACCGGCAAGCCACGCTCGGCCAAGACGCCCTTGACCGCGGTCAGCCAGCCGGTGCTGCCGATCACATCGCTGGCCGCCTGGAGCTGCTTCTGCAATTTTCGCGCCGCCGCCAGATCGCCGGCGTGAAAAGCTTCGTGGATGCCGGCCACGATCTCGGGGAAATGATTGCTGTTGCCGGAGACGCTGCAATCCAGCCCCAGCGCCAACCCGGCGAGAATCAGATTGTCGGGTCCAATCGCCGTGTTGAAGCGCCCGTCTTGAAGATGATTCACCGCGCACATGGTCATCAAGTCGCCGCTGCTGTCCTTGAGTCCGACGCAATTCTCGTAAGCGCGCGCCAGCCGCGTCACCAGCGCCGCCGACAAATTGTTGACAGCGAATTTCGGCAGGTTGTAAAGCCAAACGGGAAAACCCGCGACCGCCTCGAACACTGCGCGGTAGTGGGTTTCCAGCGCTTCTTCGCCGTGCAGGAAATACCAGGGCGTGATGACCGAAGCCGCGTCGGCGCCGATGCTGTTGGCGTGGCGCGTGAGCGCGATAGTCTCGCCGGTGGTCATGGCGCCGGTATGCACGATGACCGGCAGGCGTCCAGCGACCGCTTCGACCGTGGCGGCGGCGACTGCCTTGCGCTCCTCAGTCGTGAAGAGCGGGCCTTCGCCCGTGCTGCCGAGCGGGTAGATGCCGGCCACGCCCCGCTCGATGAGGAAGTCGACCAGCGGACGGATCATGTCCGGGTTGATATCGCCGTTGGGCTTGAGCGGCGTGATGGTTGGGCAGATGACGCCGCGCTTGATGGGCTGGCAGGGCATGGCGTATTCTCTTTGCAATTCAGCAATATTGACCGGCCTACGGCACTGCCTTCACGCCGGTCAGCCACGCTACTATAACCATTCCATGAGCGACGCACAAATTCAGCGACTGCCTGCCAGCGCAGGCTCCGCCACCCGAATCCCGCGGACAAAGCTGTCGCCCTTGCCGCTCTCAAAATCTGCCGCCTTCTTTTTGTTTTCCTGCCAATTGCGCTATAATCAGCGTCTGTTGCCACACCGCTCTGTCGATTGCGGCTTAATGCAGTCAGTCCACGTCATGTTTTGTTGATTGTCTCAGCGTTACGTCTTCACCTGTTCGAGCGGGAAGTCGCCAACCCAACTGTCTGCGTGAGGAGGACCTTGCCTATAAGACTTGCAGCCGAGACAAATCTGACGAACGATGAAGCTATCAGATATGGAGAAATAACGATGTTCAATCGCGCTTTAGCTATTCGATTGCTCGTATTGTTTTGCGCTTCAGCGCTGCTGATTGGCGGGACCTTCGCTCAGGAGCCCATCACGCTCCAATTCTTCTACCCAGTCGGGGTTGCCGGTCCATTGGCGCAAGCCATCGACGGCTATGTGGCGGAGTTCAACGCGACTCACGATCACATTCAAGTTGAACCAGTCTTCACCGGTGGATACGCCGAAAATATGGCGCGCGCCACCGCCGCGATCCTGTCGGGGCAGCCGCCTGATGTCGCCATCCTGCTCGGCATCGACATTTATACCCTGATCCAACTGGAAGGCATCATCCCGCTGGATGACTATATCGCCTCCGAAGATGGACTGGACATTGATGATTTCTTCGACGCCTTTATGGCCAACAACATCGCCGATGACCAAGTCTGGAGCATCCCCTGGCAGCGCTCAACCCCGATTCTGTATTACAACAAGGATGCCTTCGCCGAGGTTGGCCTAGACCCGGAGACGCCACCGGCCACCTGGGAAGAACTGGTCGAATACGGCAAGCAACTGGTCGTCCGCGATGGCGATAATGTGACGCGCTGGGGGGTAGAGGTTCCGACGTCCTTCTGGATCTTTGCCAATTTCGCGATTCAGGCGGGGCAGCATATCGGCTCGCTTGGCGACGATCCCTGTGCTGTTTACCTGGATACGCCCGAGGCGACCGAAGCGCTGGCATTCCTGCGCCGACTGCAAGAGGAGGGCGTCATGCCGGACGGCGCCAACGCCTGGGGTACAGCGCCAGCCGACTTCATTGCCGGCGCCGCAGCGATGATCTATCACTCAACCGGCAGCCTCAGCACGCTCTTGGCAAACTCGCCCTTTGAAGTCGGCACCGCCTTTATGCCCGCCGGCGAGGCCGGTTATGGCGCCAACGTCGGTGGCGGCAACTACTACATCATGAAAGACATCGCGCCGGAACGCCAAGACGCCGCCTGGGAATTCATCCGCTGGATGGTGCGTCCAGAGCAAATCGGACAGTGGGGCATCGATAGCGGCTATGTCGCGCCGCGCAACGCCGCTTGGGAAGTTGACCCACTGATGAGCTACGCCGCCGAAGTGCCGCAAGCGTCCACCGCCCGCTTCCAGCTCGAATACGCCGTCAAGGAGTTCCCGGCAACATACGGCGGCCAAGAAATCCAGGTAATAACCACCCAAGCAATTGAAGCGGTCAATACTGGTGAACAGTCGCCGGAAGACGCGCTGGCTGTGGCTCAAGAGCGCGCCAACGAAGTATTGATCCAGAACGGTTGTGAATTGTAAGCGCAATCGCTGATTCGCATGCCGAATAAGTTGTACCCGAAGAATGGGCGAGGCGAGGCGAGTTTGAGTTCGCCTCGCTCCCTCGCCTTGCCCTCCATTGTGCGATCCAGCGGCGCTGTCGCCTATCTCTTCCTGCTGCCGTCGCTGGTCTTCCTGGCTGTGTTCACGCTTTGGCCCATCGTGTCGGTAATCTGGGGCAGTCTGCACGCGCGGCGCGGGCGCAGCCAGATCTTCGTCGGTATGGACAATTTCGAACGGATCTTCAGCGACCCTTTCAGCCAGCAAGTCATTCTGAATACGGTCGGTTATGTCACGCTGAGCCTGCTTATGTCCGTATTTGGCGGGCTTCTGCTGGCGATTCTCATGAACCAGGGACTAAAGAATATCGGGTTCTTTCGCTTCCCCTTCCTGGCGACTATCGCCATGCCAATGGTCAGCGTGGCATCCATCTGGCTGTTCATGTACAGTCCGCGCGTCGGTTTGTTGAATGATATCCTCGGCGGCTTGGGCTTGCCGCGCTCCAATTGGCTGAGCGATCCTGACCTGGCGCTGCCGGGTTTGTTTGTCGTTTATTTGTGGAAGCAGCTGGGTTACTTCTCCCTGTTTTATCTGGCGGCGCTGCAATCCCTGCCGGATGATGTGCTGGAAGCGGCCACGCTGGACGGCGTTACCTTTTGGCAGAAGCTGCGCCATATCATCTGGCCCCTTGTTTCTCCAACGACCTATTTCGTATCAACCATCGGCGTGCTGAATTCGCTGCAACAAGTCGATCACGTTTTTGTGCTGACGCAAGGCGGGCCCAACAACGCCACCAGTTTGGCGCTCTATTATGTATACGAACAAGGCTTCAAGTGGTTCAAAACCGGGATCGCCTCGGCCATGACCGTCATCCTGCTGGCCGTTCTCCTTACCATGGCGATTCTGCAGTTTGTCTACCTAGAGCGCCGCGTTCACTATCAATAAGCAAAGTGTGAGCTGGACGCTGATATGATCGCGCAAAGGAAGAGCTGGCAAGATATCCTGCCCATCGTGGCGCTGGGCGCTTTCGGCCTGGTTTGGATGGTGCCGCTCTTTTGGACGCTGGCGGCCGCCTTCGTGCCCACGACTGAGCTGTTGAACGGGGGGCCGCTCGTCTGGCTGCAGAGCCTGCATTTTGGCGCTTTCGAGCAAGCCTGGTCGGTGGCGCCCTTTGCGCGCTTTTATCTGAATACGATCATCTGGGTATTTGGCCTGCTAGCGATCCAGCTCGTCACCATATCCTTAGCCGGCTTCGCCCTGGCGCGTCTCGATTTCCGCGGCAAAGACCAAATCTTCTTCCTCTTTCTTACGCAGTTGATGGTGCCCGCCACCGTGCTCATCCTGCCCAACTACCAGACCCTGGTGACGCTGGGCTGGCTGGATTCTTATCAAGGCATGATGGCGCCCTACATCGCCTCGGCTTTCGGCACCTTCCTCATGCGCCAAGCCTTCAAGCAGGTGCCGAAGGAACTCGAAGAAGCCGCTCGCAGCGACGGCGCCAACTGGCTGCAGGTTTTGTGGCACGTATTTCTGCCGGTCACGCGCGCCCCGCTGCTGGCTTTCAGCATCGTATCGATAACGTATCACTGGAACGAGTTTCTTTGGCCCCTGCTCATCACCAGCAGCGTTGAGGTGCGCCCGCTGACGGTCGGACTCGCCTTGCTGGTGCAGTCTTCAGAAATCGGCGCGCAGTGGGATCAGCTGTCCGCCGGCACTTTGATCGTCGCCGTGCCCATCCTCGTGCTGATCGCGCTGGTGCAGAAGCAGTTCACCAACAGCTTCCTCAGCTCGGGGATTAAGTAGCGGCGGTCGGGCAGATGGGGGCGAGGGTGATGGGTTGATAGTTCTTCGGGTGGGTCAGCTTTGCGCGGATGGCTCTTCGGCGGGGGCTTCCAGCGGTGGCGAAACGGCCGGCATTCGCGGCGTTGGCGCGCCGAGTCTTCCTTCGATATTGGCGAGCCGCTCGCGGACGTCAATGAGATGCAACATAATGTCCTTATGCGATTGCTCTGAATACTTCCTGCCTGCACTTATTTCTTGCCGATTTTCTTCAATCGACTGCTCCAAAGATTTCTTGACTTGACCTAGCTCCTGCCGCGAGTCTGTCCTGAAAGCCTCGAAGTCTTGCCGCGAGTCTGTCCTGAATGCGTCGAAGTGTTGCCGCGAGTCTGTCCTGAAAGCCTCGAAGTCTTGCCGCGTCTCTGTCCTGACTGCGTCAAAGTCTTGCCGCGAATCTGTCTTGAATGCGGCAATCTCCTGACGATTCTCCTTGATCAATTGTTCCAAATCAGACTTGAGTGAGCCAACTTTGTCGTCTATCTCTTTGCTGATTTCGCGGCGGGTTTCGCTAAACCAATAGCGCACCACCACCAGAGTTACACCCACGAAAACAAAATCAGAGATGCCGGTGCTAGTCAGTTCCTTGAGCAACGCAATCAAATCCAACGCGCGTCTCCTAAATGTCTCTGCTTGCGGCTTATGCTGCGATTATACCACTCAGCAGCGCCTTGTGGCTAGAACTGAGAATTGAGACAATCAAGCGGGGATGATTTTGCCGCTCGCCAGCATCGCCATCACCGGCGTGACGGTCGGGCAAATGACGGCGCGGTGGATGGGTTGGTGGGGGCATTTGGGAAAAGTGCCATCGGTTGTATTGGCATAAATCCCTCAATCATTGTAGCGGCGGAATTTGTCGAACCGTGACAATGTAAATGCTGCTTATGTGCGCTCAATCTGTCATGTACCGCATGCAGCTACGACCGTGTAATTGCTTGATCTGCGAACTCTCCAGTAGATTGTGCTGTAATAAGTACCAGCCATCTCCAGCCTTAATGTATAGATACCAGGTTGGAAAGGCGCATCATTCAGAAAAACAAATCTTGCCGATCCGGCTTCAGCAATTTCACCAACCTGCTCTCTAGTTGTCTCCAATGAATCGGTGCGTCCAGGTGGTATGATCTTTAGCTCGGCGGAATATTTTCGGTCGCCAGCAATTATTACCAAATTGCTGCCGACTTCGTTAATTGTCGGGCTGACAACACAGAACGTACTTGAAAGATCCCGAAACTGTACACTGATTCTTCCGTCTGTCTCAATTGCTTGATCGGACAACGCACTCTCCGTTTTGCGAGCACGTGCATTAGCGGTAGCTCTTGAGTTCCGGGCTCGTGCGGTTGACTGCGCTCGGGAAGTCGCTACGCGGGAAGTAGCAGTTGCCGCTCGTGAAGTTGCAGTAGCATCCGAGGTCCTTGTCGTCAGCCAACCCGCGAGATACGCTGGACGATTCTCGAATCGAATGAGATACCACTCGCCGTCTGTACCATCAACACGTCCAAAGACTTCAAACACCTGACCCCGCCGGGAAACACCCAGACGCGGATTACATGTCGTACCGGGACATCTTCTGATATTTACAACTCCGTCGGTGATCACCTCAAATTGCACATCCATTCTGTTTATGTCGGGCGTAAATGTTGCGCTCGGAGTGAATGTCATTGTCTCCGTGGGTGTATCAGTAGAAGTAGGCGTATCGCTAGGCGTGAACGTTTCTGTAGGTGTAAGTGTGTGTGTTGGGGTCGTACTCGGAGTGTATGTGTAAGTCGGAGTATTTGTATCGGATGGAGTAAACGATAGGGTCGGTGTTGGTGTCCTACTGGGAGTATCTGTACTAGTTGGAGTTGGCGTATCGCTAGGTGTAAACGTATGAGTAGGCGTAGGTGTATTCGTAGACGTATTTGTGGAAGTGGCTGTAGACGTGTAGGTGTGAGTCGCTGAAGGTGTATTGGTTGCAGTCGGCGTACTGGTCGCCGTAGGAGTGCCTGTCGGCGTGTAGGTTAGGGTCGGCGTAAACGAAGGCGTTGCGGTAGGGTTAATCCAAACTATTTCTACGATATCGGAGCCAAATTCATAATCATGTTTATCAATTTGTAGTGTGCCTACCGCGCGTAGGGAAACAATAACTGTTTCATAACGATGAGCGTCCAACGCGGTAAACGTATATGAATTCTCTTCATCAATGATGAATGGCCCCAAAACAAATTCGGGATAAGTAACGGATAATTCATAACGAATCTCAGCAGTTCCTGCGGGTTCGGTGGGCATCCAGTACGAGTGGTCCCAATTGACTGTGCCTCGGCCGGTCGCCGCATCGTATTCAAGTTTCGCATTTTCTGGAGCAAGTACTTTGTAGGAAAGCTTTGCGCTATCCTTTGCAAGCCTTGTGGGAGTGTTTGTCGGTGTACTTGTGCTCGTCGGTGTATTGGTCGGCGTGTGTGTTGATGTCGTGATTATCTCGCCAACAATCTGTGTCAAGGGATCAAGCATTGAACCTATGACTACGGCTATAGTAAGAAGTAAAATCAGAAACAGAAATCGAAGTAGGCGACTCGCAATTCGCCGAAATCTTGAATTCTCTCTTTCCGTCATCAAGGCGTCTCCTCGACAGGTCAGTGCTTCGACCTACGCTACATTAACTCATCATTTACTAGCTCGCAACAGTTGCTGATCACCCTTCATACCATTATGCTAAAAGAAAAACCATGCCCCTCCCCGCCTCGGCAGCAAACCAACTCGGTATTCTCATTAGGACTCGGTGTCTTCGGTGGTAAGAAACCAAAACCGCGACCATCCACTCACCCCTACCCACCCCACCCACACTACAATGTCCACAGACCGACGCTTAACAACTCCATACCGCCTGCCCCGCCGTCGTCGATTCTCATTCTTGTGACACAAAAAAATATTTGGTGTGTCATGAGAATTATCAATACGCATTCTCACATCATCGACGCCGCCAGCCCGCGCCTGCCATTCTGAACTCCTTACGCTACAATACGCGGCACTAACCGCAACCCACCCAAGGAGAACCCCATGTCCACGACCAACGGCGTCCGCGCCGCCATCAACCAGCGCAGCCGTACACTCGTCCATGGCGCCGAACGCGCCGGCGCCCGCGCCATGCTCAAAGCCGTCGGCTTCAGCGATGACGACCTGGCCAAGCCCCTCATCGGCGTTGCCAATACCTGGACCGAAATCGGACCCTGCAACTTCCACCTGCGCAAGCTGGCGCTCGATGTCAAACGCGGCATCCGCGAAGCCGGCGGCACGCCCTTCGAGTTCAACACCGTCAGCATCTCGGACGGCATCACCATGGGCACCGAAGGCATGAAGGGCTCGCTGATCAGCCGCGAGGTCATCGCCGATAGCATCGAGCTGGTGGCGATGTCGAATATGCTCGATGGCGTGGTCGCGCTCTCGGCTTGCGACAAGACAATCCCGGGCACGATCATGGCGCTGATCCGCCTCGACCTGCCTTCGCTGATGCTCTACGGCGGCACGATCTATCCGGGAAATCTCAACGGGCGCGATATCGATTTGGTTAATGTCTTCGAGGCGCTGGGGCAATTCCAGGCGGGCGAGATCAGCTATGACGAGCTGATGGACGTCGAGAATGTGGCTTGCCCGGGTCCGGGCGCTTGCGGCGGCCAATTCACCGCCAACACGATGGCGATGATCAGCGAAATCATCGGCATCTGCCCGATGGGCATGGGCGATGTGCCAGCTGAAGACCCCGACAAGGAGACGGTCGCTTACCAAGCCGGCGAGCTGATGCTGGACATCCTCGAGCGCGATATCCGCCCGTCGGACTTGGTGACGCGGCGCTCGCTGGAGAATTCTCTGGCCGCCTCAGCCGCCACCGCCGGCAGCACCAACAGCATCCTCCACTGCCTCGCCTTCGCCCGCGAGGCCGGCATCGACTTCACCCTGGACGATATCGAGGCGATCAGCCGCCGCACGCCCATCATCGGCGACATGCGCCCGACCGGCAAGTACGTCGCCCTTGATCTCTTCAAAGCCGGTGGCGTGCCCATCCTCATCAACCGGCTGATTGACGGCGGCTACATGGTCGGCGATACGCCAACGGTGACCGGGCAGACGCTGGCTGAAGCCTGCGCCGACGCGGTCGAGACGCCGGGCCAGGATGTCATCCGCGATCTTGATGAAGCCATCAAACCAAGCGGCGGCTTGGTCGTGCTGCGCGGCAACCTGGCGCCCAGCGGCGCGGTGGTCAAGCTCAAGGATAGTCCCGCCCCGCTGACCGGACCGGCGCGCGTCTTTGATACCGAGGAGGACGCTTTCGAAGCGGTCTCCAACCGTCAGATTGTCGAAGGCGATGTGCTCGTCATTCGCTACGAAGGGCCGGTCGGCGGGCCCGGCATGCGCGAGATGCTGCAGATCACGGCGGCGCTCTTCGGTCAAGGGCTCGGAGGCAAAGTCGGCTTGGTCACCGATGGGCGCTTCAGCGGCGGCACGCGCGGCTTGATGATCGGCCACACCGCGCCGGAAGCCGCTGTCGGCGGACCGATCGCCTTGCTGGAAGAGGGCGATATGATTACGATCGATGTATCGCAACGGCTGCTGCAAGTGGATGTCAGCGCTGCCGAGCTGGACGCGCGGCGGGCGACGTGGGTCGCGCCCGATCCGAATTACCGCAAGGGCGTGATGGCGAAGTACGCGCGGCAGGTTTCGCAAGCGGACGACGGGGCGGTGACGGGGGCTTAAGCGGCGTTAGCCTACTCTCTCCATTCCGGGCACGGGACTTCCCCCGTGCTCCCTGCGCGAGTATTTGCGACCATGTTGCGCGTACTTTCAATCACATGGGACGGGGCGCCGAGTTCTATCACCACCTCCAACTCCAGCTCGCGGCAGATGACTTCTTCTCTCCAGAAATGATCCGGATCACAAGTTGGCGACCGATAGAAGCCCCTCGCTCGGTCCCGATGGACGTGGCAGGCTTCGTGCACCAATATCGCCGATTCCCGCATCTCCCACCCGTTTTCGTAAGGCGGCCACCAATAAGCAAGAAATGTAGCAATGTCTGTATTTACGCCGAAAGAACACGATGGCTGGCAAGCGTCCTGCTCGACCTTGTCCAAGCCCCGCAGCACATAGTCATAGCGTTGCGGCAGCTTGCGCTTCAGCTCCTCAAGCCTTCACGTGTAAAACTCTTGGAATTCGGCATCGCCCACGATGCTAATCACCCGCCCCGGAATCCCGCATTGTTTGTTCCGATAGGCGTGATAGCCAGCCGCCCAATCCGAGGCGCTGTTGCATTGCCAATTGCCTTGACAGCAATTGTTATAAGAGACAATTGACCCGCTCGACCAATCGAAGGTCTTTGAGGTTGAAGGCAGGATGCTATGCCCAGTTGGGTCGCCGATGACAACTGCGTTTGCCGTCCGCAGGAGCACCCCGCTGGTGGACGGGGAAGGCGCCGAGGACGCCGGCGCTTGTTCGGGCGCTGGGCATTGGCTGTTCTGGAATGCCCAATAGCCATCTGACCACTGCTGGTCAGTGCTGCATTGGCGATCGACGAAACAGCAATTGTCAATTTGAGAGGAGACGCCGCCGGTCGGCGAGCTTGCCACGGTCTGCGATGGCGCGGGCGCAACGCATTGATTGTTCTGGTATGCCCAATAGCCATCGATCCATTCCTGCTCGCTCTGGCAGTGGCGGTCGATGAAACAGCAGTTGTCAATGTCGCTCGCTCGCCCCAAAGCCGCAGCAAAGAGGAAAACCACGAATATCATCAATGCGAATGCCCTTGCCTTCATTGTCAATCTCCTGCATGGATGTAAATCCAGCACAGATTTGCCAAACGCGCGCACGGATGATGGTATCGTCAATCGCTGCGCCAGTCAACGCGATGCGGGCGAGCGGGACGCTTCTCTCGCGGTCGGTCGGCGAGCCGAAAAACAGGAGCGCGGCCGATTATTCGTCAAGCGCCCTGAAGCCATCGGCGTCTGCCAAGATCTTCTTGAGACCATGCTCGTCAAACAAGACGCTGACGATGCCGCCGTCGCTCTCTACGCCGATGACCTTTCCCAAGCCAAATTGTGGATGTGAAACAGCCGTATTGACTTGGAAGCCGGAGCGCTCGCCAGCCGATTTCGAAGGACCCGGAAAGGGTATGATTTTCTTGCGCAGTTCGCTATTTGCCCTTGAGACGGCAGCCGCTTGCAAGTCGCGCTCGAGCCGGCTGAGCGGACGGGGAAGGCTGTTCCATTGCGCCTGCGCTTCCATGCTCTGGGCGCGGCGCAAGCTCGCTAGCGTGGTCGGCGAGCCGTCCAGCAGGCGCGGCGGCAAATCGGCGAGGAATTCGGACGGACTCGAAACGCCGCCGGCTCCACTGTATAGCGCGCGGCGAAAGGCGTAACTGAGGTAGAGGCTTGCTTTGGCGCGGGTCACGCCGACGTAAAACAGACGGCGCTCTTCTTCAATCCCGCCGATCTCTTCCAGCGAGCGGTAATGCGGCAGGATGCCGGTCTCGAGCCCGGTGATGAAGACGACGGGAAACTCCAGCCCTTTGGCGGCATGCAGCGTCATCAAGGTCACGGCGTCATTATCGGCCGACAGACTGTCCACATCGGCGACCAGCGACTGTTCGGCGAGGAACTCGTGCAGCGGCTGTTCATCTTCGAGCGCGTACTGGAGCAAACCACGCAGCTCCCGGACATTGTCGGCGCGCTGCGCCCCCTCTTCCGGCAGCTTGCTGATATCGTCCAGGTGGAGGTAGTAGCGCGTCTGCGCCGTGATCTTGTCGAACATCGTCAGCAGGTCGCCGCGTTTGGCCAGCTCTTGCCATTCGGAGAGCATCTGGGCAAAGCGGGCGAACTTCTTCTTGGCGGCGGACGACAGCGGCACCGGATCATCGTAGAAAAGCCGGTTGAGCGCGTCGCCGATGGTCAGCCCAGCGCGCGCCACCCAGTTGAGGAATGCTTCCAGCGACTTTTTGCCGATGCCGCGCGCCGGCACATTGATGATGCGTTCAAAGCTGACGCGGTCATCGGGATTGTGGATCAGGCGCAGGTAGGCGAGCAGGTCTTTGACCTCGCGCCGTTTGTAGAAGCCGACGCCGCCGATGAGCATATAAGGCACGGTGGCGGTGACGAATGCCTGCTCCATCGCGCGGGATTGGGCGTTGGTGCGGTACATGACGGCGAAGTCCTTAAAGTCCAAACTTTGTTGAGCGCGCAGGCGATGAATCTGTTCCAGCACGCTTTCCGCCTCATAGCGTTCGTCGAAAGCCTCGAAGACCTGGACCGATTCGCCCCGCCCCAGGTCGGTATGAAGCGCTTTTGGCCTGCGATGGCGGTTGCGGTCGATGACGGCGCGGGCGACATCCAGGATATTTTGGGTGCTGCGGTAATTCTGTTCGAGCAAGATCACAGCCGCATCGCTGAAGCTCTCCTGAAAGCGCAGCACATTGCGGTAATCGGCGCCGCGGAAGGCATAGATGGCCTGGTCCTCATCGCCGACTACGAAGACATTGTTTTGGGGCGCGGCCAGCAGCTTCACCAGCTCGTATTGCACGCGGTTGGTATCCTGGAACTCGTCCACCAGCACATATTCGAAGCGCTCCTGATAGGCGTGGCGCAAGTGCGCATTGGCGCGCAGCAGCAGCACCATATTCAGCAGCAAGTCGTCAAAGTCCATGGCGTTGGCTGCGCGCAGCGCCTCTTGATAAGCGGCGTAGACTTGCTTGACGATCTCGCCGAAATAATCGCCGGAGCGGAATTCAGTTGGCAGGATTATCTCGTTCTTGGCGCTCGAGATCTTCGCCAGGATGGCGCGGGGATTGTACTTCTTTGGGTTAATGCCGAGATTCTTGACAACGGTTTTGATCAGCGCCACCTGGTCATCGCTGTCGTAGATGACATAGTCGGGGCGATAACCGGCGCTTTCAGCCTCGCGCCTCAGGAAGCGGGCGCAAGCGGCATGAAAGGTGCTGACTTGCAGGCCCCGCAGATACTCGCCCAAGAGCGCCTCGACGCGGCTGCGCATTTCGCCGGCCGCCTTGTTGGTGAAGGTGACCGCCATGATGCGATGGCGCGGGACGCGATGCTCGCGGATCAGCCAGGCGATGCGCCGCGTCAGCACCGCGGTTTTGCCGCTGCCGGGACCGGCGAGCACCAAGACGGGACCATCCGGGGCGGTGATCGCCCGCGCCTGCTGTCGGTTCATGCCTTCGGTGAGAGGGTGGTAGGTCATGCTTCACTGAGCGAGCGGGCTCATAGACTAGTATCCGCAGTTTCACTATTTTATCAGAATCTTTGAGCCAGGCACGTTCAGTTCCAGAAGATGTCGCTGCCTCGCTGGCAGCGATTATGCCCGGCAGCCGGCGTCAAGAATGAAGCGCAATGACGCCAACTGGCGACCTGATCCGCGCCCGGTCTCGAGCGCCTCTTCTATAATGGACTTTGTTGACGCCAGCCCCTTGCGAGCAGCCAATGATCGCCAGCCCGCAGTACAAATTCCTCTTCAACCCTTACGACAGAGACCTGATTCTTTCGATTGACGGCGGCGGCATGCGCGGCGTGATCGCTTTGGCGATGCTTTGCTGGCTGGAGGAGCAGACCGGCAAGCCGGCCTTTGAGCTTTTCAAGATGGTCGGCGGCACCAGCACGGGCGCGCTGGTTTGCGCGGGCTTGGGCTTGGGCATGAGCGCGCGTGAAATCATGGACGAGGTCTACAAGAAGCGCCTGCCCAACGCTTTCAACCGCGCCAAGCGATTTCGCGGGCTGCGCTTTCTGCTCAACGGCTTGCGACATCTTTATCCCTACGGACCCTTCCTCAAGTCGCTTGGTCCGCTGGGCGCGGGCGCGCGCGTCGGCGATATCGAGCGACCTGTAATCCTGCTGACGACCAAAGACCTGCGCACCAGCTCCACTTATTACATCATCAGCGCGGGACCGGGCGCGCCGCTCTTCGCGCACTGGCCCCTGCCCGGCGCCGTTGCCGCCAGCGTGGCCGCGCCCCTCTTCTTCCCGCCGGTCGATGGCAACCTGGTCGATGGCGGCGTCGGCTCCTTTGGCAATCCCTGCCTGGCGACCGCGGTCGAAGCGGTTGAATACCTGGATATGAAAGCGGAGAATCTGATCCACATTTCGCTGGGCAACGGCTATCAATCGAATGTGCAGGAGGAAGGCGCCGGTCGCGGCTTCTGGCTGAAGAGCTGGATCGAGTATCTCATCCACGAAGGGTTGGATGACGCCGCGCTGCAGCAGGTCTTTATGACGCGCGCCATTTACCGATCGATGGATTTCCGCCGCTACAATCCGGCGCTCGACCGGGAGAGCATCGAGCACAATCTCGATCTGGATTGCGGCGATATCGATCCGGCCAGGCTGGCGCTGGATAGCAGCTCGCGCGCGGAGATCGAGTTGATGGAGCGGATCGGCTACGCTTACGCTTCAAAGATCGACTGGATGAAGGAGCGGGCGCTGCCCTGGAATACGATCGGCGGTCATGCCGAGCCGGGCTACGAGCACAGCGACTGGAC